>JBJMKB010000077.1:0-63636 GCA_045806045.1 Gaiellaceae bacterium
CGCTCGTGGAGCCTGATCTTCGACGACCGCTACAAGGGCAAGATCTCGTGGTTCGACGATCTGAACATGCTCACGGTCGCCGGCCTCTACCTCGGGTTCAAGAATGCGTGGAACCAGACCGACGGCCAGCTGAAGCAGTCGCAGAAGCTGCTGATCGACAAGAAGAAGAACGTGCGTCTGATCTGGTCGTCGGAGACAAACCTCTGGGAGGCCTTCGGCTCGGGCGACATCTGGGTCGCGTACGCGTGGCCGAACGACTGGGTGCAGATGAAGAAGAAGGGGCTGAAGGTCGCCTACATGCGGCCGAAGGAGAAGCCGATCGCGTGGGTTGGCATGTTCATGCTGCTGAAGGACTCGCCGCGCCCTAAGCTCGCGCACGCATACGTGGACGCGTGGAGCTCGAAGACGTCGGCGAAGTGGCTCGAGGACAACTACGGCTACGGACACGCGAACCTGCAGGCCCGGCCGGCGTCGAGCGATCTCCTGAGCGCGCTGCAGCTGACCAACCCGAGAGCGGTGGCGGAGCCGAACGCGCATCTCGACCGCGACATCCCGCGGCGGGCCGTCTATGCGAAGGCCTGGGAAGAGGTGAAGGCCTCCTGACGAGACGCCGCGACCTGACGACGCCGAGCCTCCTGAGCCTCCCGCTCGCGTGGCTCGGCGTCTTCTTCGTCGCACCGATCGTCATCGTCGCGCTCTACAGCTTCAACGTCTATGCGCTGCTCCCGGGCGCGCACGGCTTCACGCTCGACGCGTGGCGCGCAACCGCGCACAACGACGTCTACCTGCGGCTCTTTTGGAAGTCGACTCAGATGTCGCTGGTCGTCTCCGTGGTCATCGTGCTGCTCGCCTACCCGGTCGCGTACTACCTCGCGCTCTCGGGGACGAAGCGGAAGTACATCCTGCTCCTGCTCCTGATCGCGCCGTTCCTGACGAGCTACCTCCTGCGCGTGCTCGCGTGGAAGGTGATCCTCGGCGACCACGGTGTTGTGAACTCGTTCCTCTTCTGGACGCACCTGCGCTCGCCGGAGCATCCGCTCTCGCAGCTCCTCTACAGCCGGTTCGCGGTCATGCTGGTGCTCGGCTACATCTGGCTGCCGTTCGTCGCGCTGCCGATCTTCGTCTCGCTGGAGAGCCTCGACCGCAGGCTGCTCGAGGCGGCGAGCGACCTGGGCGCGAGCCGGTTGCGGGCGTTCTACGCGGTGACGTTGCCGCTCTCGCTGCCCGGCGTCGTGGCGGCGTTCTTCTTCGTCTTCATCCCGACGCTGGGCGAGTTCGTGACACCGTCGCTCGTCGGCGGTGCGACCGGCTACATGTACGGCAACCAGATCGTGGACCTGTTCGGAACCGGGTTCCCCGACTGGGAGACGGGTTCGGTGCTCGCGCTGTTCCTGATCGTGGTCGTTGCCGTTCTGACCGTCGCGTTCTCGCGATTTCTGCAGCCGCGGCAGGTGGTGGCGGAGTGACGGACGTCGCGCTTTCGCGAAACGGCGCGCGCGTGTTGCGTAGCTTCTTTGCGCTCGTGATCGTGTTCCTCTACGCGCCGATCCTGATCCTGATCATCTTCTCGTTCAACAACTCGGCCGTTCCGACGTTCCCGCTCAGCGGCTTCACGCTGCACTGGTACCACGAGTTCGTCGTCAACGGCGATCTCCGGCTTGCGCTGCAGAGAAGCGCCGTGATCGCTGCTGCGACGAGCGTGGCCGCTGTCATCCTCGGTGTGCTTGCGTCGCTCGCGCTGGTCCGCCGCGCCTTCCGCGGCAAAGCTCTCGTGTCGGCGTTGCTGCTCAGCCCGCTCGTGATCCCGTACCTCGTCTTCGGGATCGCGCTGCTGCTTCTCTTCCACACGCTCGGGATCCCGAACGGCGCCCCGACCGTCGTGATCGGGCATATCGTGATCACGCTGCCGTACACGATCCTCGTGCTCGTGCCGCGGCTCGAGCAAATTGATGCGTCGCTGGCGGAGGCGGCGTATGACCTCGGCGCGAGCCGTCTGCGAACGTTCCGCTCGATCACGCTCCCGCTGATCCTGCCGGCCGTCGTTTCAGCGTTGCTGATCGCGTTCACAACGTCGTTCGACGAGTACGCGGTTGCGTCGTTCCTCGTCGGGCCCAGCACCACGTTCCCGATCTACCTCTACTCGGCGCTGCGCTTCCCGAGCCAGCTGCCCCAGGTGATCGCCGTCGCCGTCGTCGTGCTCGTCGTCTCGCTGACGGTCGTGGTCGCGGCGGAGGGTGGCCGGCGGATCGCCGAACGCCGGGTCGGTTCAAGCCTTTAGATAAAGGACGCGTGCTCGGGCGACCACGTGAGGGTCACCGGAGACCCGGCTTCGAGCCCGGCGGTCGAGTCGTCGGCGAGCCTGTGGCTGACGATCCGTCCTGCGCGAGTATCGACGTGGAACTGCGTGTACATCCCGAGGTAGACGACCTGTGCGATCGTGCCGGTGAGGCGCGAGCCTTGCCCCGCGCCGCCGGTGCCCATCTTCACGTGCTCGGGCCGCACCGCGACGCACACGGCGTCGCCGGGTCGGCGCCCGGCGGCGGGCGCGACGACCCGCTCGTCGTCGCCGAGCCGCGTCACCGAGTAGTCGCCGACGAGCTCGTCGATCGTCAACTCGATCGCGTTCAGCGAGCCGATGAAGTCGGCGACGAACGCCGTGCGCGGCTGGTCGTAGATCTCGCGTGGAGTGCCGAGCTGCTCGACCTGGCCTCGGTTCATGACGGCGATCCGGTCGCTCATCGCGAGCGCTTCCTCCTGATCGTGCGTGACGTAGACGAAGGTGGTGCCGAGCTCGTGCTGGATCCGCTTCAGCTCGAGCTGCATGTGCTTGCGCAGCTTCACGTCGAGCGCGCCGAGCGGCTCGTCGAGCAGGAGAGCAGCGGGCCGGTTGACAAGTGCACGGGCCAGAGCGACGCGCTGCTGTTGCCCGCCGGACAGCTGATGCGGCCGGCGGTTTTCCAGTCCCTCGAGGTCGACGACACGGAGCAGTTCGTGCACCCGGTCGCGGTGCTCGCTACGCGGGACGCGCTTCATCTTCAGGCCGAACGCGACGTTGTCGTAGATCGACATATGTGGAAAGAGGGCGTACTGCTGGAACACCATGTTGACGGCCCGCCGGTTGGCAGAGACCGCGGTGACGTCTGTGCCCTGCAGCACGACACGGCCGCTGTCCGGCGACTCGAACCCGGCGATCATCCGCAGGCTCGTCGTCTTGCCGCAGCCCGAAGGCCCGAGCATCGAGAAGAACTCGCCCTCGCGGATCTCGAGCGTCAGGTCGTCAACGGCAGTGTGGCTGCCGAATCGCTTGCTCACACCTTCGAGCGCGATCGCGACGCGGTCGTCTTCGGGCATGGGCGAGTCTAACCTCATAGGGTTGGCTGAAGCATGAACGGCCTGATCGAACAGCGGCATCCCTCACTCGCGCAGGCGCTCGAGCTTCTCGCCGGCGTGCGCGCCGAGGCGGAAGCGCGGTCGCTACAGCTCGCGATGTGCGTCGTCGACGCAGGCGGTCACGTGATCGCGAGCCAGCGGATGGACGGCGCTGCGCTCGGGGCGATGCGGCTCGCGGTCGGCAAGGCGTACACCGCCGTTCTCTGGGGCGCGCGCAGCGGCGACTTCACGGAGAGCACGCAGCCCGGGGGAGCGGACTGGGGCTGGAACACCACCGACCAGCGCATCGTCGTCTACGCGGGCGGGGTCCCGCTCCTCGCGGATGGGCTCCTCGTCGGCGGCGTCGGAGCGAGCGGCGGTGCAGCCGCCGACGACGAGGCGTGCGTCGCCGCGGCCGTCCGCGCGCTCGGGTTCACCGTCGAGTAACGGTCGCGGCGCCACGGTCATCCATGTGGCTAGTGCACGGACACGTGGGTCGCGAAGACGTCGGACTTCTTGTTCCCGACCGAGGGCGTGGCGCTTCCCCAGCTCAGCACGAGGTCGGTCGGCGAGAGCGCTGCGATCCCGAACGTGTCGCCGGGCCACACCGACGGGGCGCCGTACTCCGTCGAGATCTGCTGCGGCGCCGTGGCCCAGCCGCCCTTGATCGTGAAGGGACGCAGGAACATCGCGTAGCCCGGCAGGTTCGCATGCGTCAGCCAGCCGACGTACGCCGTCCCGGCCGCGCCGCCGACGACCTGCATCACATGCGGGCCGACCTGCTGGTCGAGCGGTCCCTGAACGGGCGACGACCAGTGGCGACCATGATCGGTCGAGTACGACAACCAGCCGACGTCATTCGTCGAGCTCTGCGTGTCCCACGTCGCGTAGAGGTTGCCGCCGCCGTCGATCGCGATGTCGCCGTCGATCCACCATTCATCGGGCGACATCGTTCCGACGTTCGCGCCGACCTTGACCGGCGTCGACCAGGTCGCGCCGCCGTCGGTCGACGAGGTGAACTCCTCGATCGCCGGCGCCATCGCGTAGGTCGTCGTGTCCGTGATCGGGTAGTCCTGGAACAGGACGTCGATGCGTCCGTTCGGCTCGACGACGAGCGGTCCGCTGTCGCCGCCGCTCGCGGGGAAGCCCGGGCTGACGTACGTCATCGATCCGAACGTCTTACCGTGGTCGGTCGATTTCTGCATCACGACGTTTACGTCACCGGTCGCGAAACCGCAGCTCCCGTCGGGTGCGCAGAGGAATGTCACCGACGTGCGGTTCGGGCCGTAGTCGTAGGTCAGGTACACGGTGCCGTCGGGGCCGACGGCAAGGAACTCGCGGTCGCCCCAGTTCTTCTCGTCGGGCGGAACGAGCTGCGTCACCTGCGTGAAGCTCTGGCCCTGGTCGAACGACGCGGCGACGACGGGGAACCACTGGCTCGAGTGCCCGAGCATGAACGCGGCGTAGACGGTGCCGTCGGGCGCGACCGTGATCGCGGGGTCCCACGAGTTGTAACTCGACCCGACGGAGCCGGGGACGTCGATCGGCTTCGACCATGTCAGCCCGCCGTCGGTCGAGCGCGAGAACCCGATTCCCGAGCAGCCCATCCAGACGTCGTAGACGATTCCGCGCAGCGGGTCGGTCGCCGACTCGACCTCGGCGTTCTGTCCCGAGCACCCGGTCGTCAGGTCGACGATCGGCCCGGCCGTGGCGCCGGCCGACGCGCGACCCGCACCGGTGAAAACTGCGGCCACGACCAGGATCGCGACGACGACGCGCTTCATGGAATCTCCCCTCTCGACTGACTGCCCCTTGACAGCGATCATCGTCGCGCACGCGAGGCGGGTCAAGCGTCGGCCGTCGACGGTGACGACGACGCGCTGAACCGGTTTTCTCGAGCGCGGAGGACGGACCCGCCAGTCCGCAGGTCCGCCCCCCGCTAGCCGCTCGCTGCTCTACGGGTCTTGCAGGTACGCCACGAGGACGTCGCAGAAGAGGGTGAAGCCGCTCAGGAGATTGGGATGTTGCCCATGTAGCCCAGACAACGTCTCGGAGATGGAGTCACCAACCGGATTGTTTGGATCCCCGGTGTACGCGTAGACATCGACGAAGCTGACAGGCCCAGCATCACGAATCAACGTCGGACCACCGGTGATCGACAACTTCTGAAACAGACCCCCGTAGGTAGTCGTGATCGTGACCGTCCCCGCCTGGTCGTCGATCACGGCCGGCGACGTTTGCTTGACCGGCCCGCCGTAGGAGGCCGTGGCTGACTTTCCATTGTCTGCTGTGAAGACGCCGGAGAAGGTCTCGTTCGTGAAGTACGTGCCGTTGCCCGTGTCGCGGAAGACCGACGTTTTGTGAACGGCAAGCGTTCCCGAGAAGCCGCACTCGTTGGCGGGGAACGTGCCCGAGAAATGCTCGACCTTCGTCGATCCCGCCGCGAGACCCGTCGCCGCGATGACGCACGCCAGCGCCGTCGCGATGGCTAGCGGTAGAAGCTTCCTTCGCATGACCTTGCCCCCTTCCTGTCGGATTTGTTCACGCCCGCGACCGAGGCTAGAAATCCGCACCTAAAATCCGTCAAGATCAGGCCTAGACCGTGGCTAACTCAATGCGGCTGAAGGTGTTTCTCACCGGTCGGGTCGCAGCCGAGGCAAACGGGCACGTGCTGAGCGAGGAGCGCTTCCCGGGGCGTCAAGGTCGGCTTCTCTTTGTCTACCTGGTCGCAGCCGCAAGCAGGCCGGTCCCCACGGACGAGCTCGCGGACGCGATCTGGGGGGAATCGCCGCCCGCGAGCTGGGAAAAGGCGTTGACCGTAATCGCGAGCAAGCTCCGGGGCCTGGTCGCAGAAGACGGGATCACGCTCACAAACGCGTTCGGCTGCTACCGGCTCGACCTGCCGGAGGGGACATGGGTCGACGTGTTCGCAGCCGCGAGCGGCGCACGGGACGCCGAAGAAGCGCTCGCCGCAGGCAAGCTCGACGAGGCACGGGCGGCGGCCGAGTCGGCGGAGTCACTGGCGCGCCGGTCGTTCCTGCCCGGTGAAGATGGAACGTGGGTCGAGCAAATGCGACGCGACCTCGCCGAGACCCGCGAGCGCGCGTTGAGTGTCCTCGCCGATGCGTGCCTGCGTTCGGGCGCCGCGCGGGAGGCGGCAAGGTGGGCCGAGGAACTGATCGCGCTCTCGCCGTTTCGCGAGGCTGCATACCGCCGTCTGATGGAGGCACACGTCGTCGCGGGAAATCGCGCCGAGGCGCTGCGTGTGTACGAGCACTGCCGGCAGCTTCTCGCCGAGGAGCTCGGCGCGTATCCGTCGCCGGAGACAGACTCGATCTACCGTGCACTCCTGGAGGCACCGCAGGCGTCGGTTCGAACGACGCCGGTCGCCGAGCCGATTGTCGAACCCGGCAAGGTAGTCGAGCACCGGTCGCGGAAGCGCCGCGCCGCCCTTCTCTCCGCGCTCACCGGCGTGATCGCCGCCACTGTGGTGGTTGCGCTCGTGGTGTTCGCTGACGGTGGAAGCGGACGTGCGG
Source organism: Gaiellaceae bacterium (assembly GCA_045806045.1). Classification (GTDB taxonomy): domain Bacteria; phylum Actinomycetota; class Thermoleophilia; order Gaiellales; family Gaiellaceae; genus PALSA-600. The sequence goes on from JBJMKB010000077.1 coordinate 6,906, forward strand.
CCGTCTCGGCGGGCGGCGACTCGCTGGGCGTCTTCAACGCGCGCTCGGGCCGCCTTGTCGCGCACATCGGTGTCGGCGCAACACCCACGGCGGTCGCGGCCGGCGAAGGTGCGTATTGGGTCACCAGTTCCGAGGGCCACACGGTGTCGCGGATCGACCCTGGAAAGGCCGCCGTCGTCGAGTCGATTCCGGTTGGCAACGGCCCGAGCGGGATTGCGACCGGCGCCGGCGCGGTCTGGGTGGTGAACAGCCTCGACAGCACCGTTTCGCGCATCAATCCAGGGACCAACACGGTCGTCCAGAAGATTCCCGTCGGAGGCGGGCCGCTCGGGATCGTCTACGCGGCCGGCTCGGTCTGGGTCGCGAACACCGGCGACGGAACGATCACGAGGATCGACGCAAAGAACGGCAGGCCGATCAAGACGCTTCAGGTCGCCGCGACCGAGCTCGCGTTCGGCGCAGGCACGTTGTGGGCGAGCCAGCGTGCCGCGGGCCAGGTGGTTCGCATCGATCCGAAGACCGGGGAGCAGGTCTTCGCCCCGATCCACGTCGGGAACGGCCCGACCGGGATTGCCTTTGGCCATGACGCGGCGTGGGTGGCGAACAGCCTGGACGGCACGGTCTTCCGGATCGATCCCGACACGAACTCCGTCGCCGCGCTCGTCACCACCGGGAACGGGCCACATTCGGTGGCCGTCGACGCACGCGGTATCTGGGTGAGCAACCAGTTCGACGGCACCGTCGTGCGGATCGATCCCAGCACGAGTCGCGTGGCGCAGCCGGTGAGCGTGGGAGGCCGCCCATTGGGAATGGCGATGTCGGGCGACGCCGTCCTCGTCGCCGTCCGTCAGCCAGGCGCCGGGCACCGCGGCGGGACGCTCGTGCTGCGGGCTCAGCGGCTCACCGAGGGGGACATCGTCGAGTCCATCGACCCGGCCCTTGCCACCGCGACGGACACCATGCCACTCCTGCGGATGACCGGCGACGGCCTCGTCGCCTTCAACCAGGTCAGCGGTCTGGCCGGAACGCAGCTCGCGGCAGACCTCGCGACCTCTCTGCCGGAGCCGACCGACGGCGGCCGCACGTACACCTTCCGGCTGCGCTCCGGCATCCGCTACTCGAACGGTAGGCCCGTGCAGGCGACGGACTTCCGATCCACCTTCGAACGCAACTACGCGCTCAAATCCACCCTGATGTACGACGGGATCGTCGGCGACGCGCAATGCCGGAAGCACCCGAAGCGGTGCGTCCTCTCGCGCGGGATCGTCGCCGACGACGTTGCCCACACCGTGACCTTCCACCTGATCCGGCCGGATCCCGACTTTCTCTCCAAGCTCGCGAGTCCGTTCGCCTACGTGCTGCCGGGCGCCACGCCGCGGCGGCCGGCCGGAACGCATCCGCTGTCCGCGACCGGCCCCTACATGATCGCGACCTACAAGCCGGGGAGACTGCTCAGGTTCGTCCGCAATCCGTTCTTCCGCGAGTGGTCGCGGGCCGCGCAGCCGGCCGGGTACCCCGACCGCATCGAGATCCGCATCGCCGGCACCCCGGACGAGGTGATTCGCGACGTCATCGACGGCAAGGCCGATGTCGCGCGGTGGGCCAGGCCGCTGACCCGGAAACAGGCGTCGACACTCGAGGTCCGGTACACGAGCCAGTTGTACTCCAACCCGAGTCCGAACATCCAGGCGCTCTTCCTCAATACTCGCGTCCCACCGTTCGACTCGCTCGACGCCCGTAGGGCGTTCAACTTCGCCGTCGACCGCGCCGCGGCCGTCGACGCCCAGGGTGGGCCGAACCTTGCCGAGACGACGTGCCAGGTCCTGCCGCCGAACATCTCCGGCTACCACCCCTACTGCCCGTACACGGCCGGCTCGACGAAGCGCGGCCAGTGGACGGGACCCGACCTGACGAAGGCGAAAGCGCTCGTGGCACGCTCGGGGACTCGGGGCATGAAGGTCACCTTCTGGGCGTTGCCCGGGGCACCCGTCAACGGGGTGGCCATGAAGGCGCTGCACTCGCTCGGGTACCGCGTCGCCGTGAAGACGATCGCCGATTTCGACCGCTACTACGCTGCAGTTTCCGATTCGCGAAAGAGGGCGCAGATCGGGTTCGCCGGCTGGAGCGACTTGACCCCGGCGGCGTTCCTGGTTCAGCTGTTCAGCTGTTCGGCGTTCCTGCCCCGAAACTCCGGGAACCTGAACGTGACCCAGTTCTGCGACCCGGCCATCGACCGCCGGATGCGGAGGGCGCAGGCACAGTGGTTGAGCGACCCGATCGGATCACGCGCACTCTGGCAGCGGATCGACCGCGAGGTCACGGACGCGTCACCTTGGGTAACGCTCATTGTGTCCAAGGACGTGAACTTCCTCTCGAAGCGCGTCAGCAACTACCAATGGAGCCCGTCGATGGGCATGCTCATCGACCAGCTCTGGGTACGGTAGGACAGCGCTGACAGCAACGTCGTGACGCCGTCGGAGAGGGTCGAACTTGCGCACGCGGTCTAGGAAACCGGCGCAAAATGCGCAGGAGCAGCGGCGAAGCAGGACGCACAGGTCATGAGCCGCGTCAGCGCCGCTGGACTGCGTCCTCATTGCGAACCATACTGACTGCGTGCCGCGGCCGGAGGATGCACGGACGTGACGACCCCTGTCGGCGACGGTCGCGCCGAACGTGTTCAGGCCGCGCTCTTCCGGATCGCCGAGCTCGCGAGCTCGGCGCAGGACATGCAGGAGTTCTACCGCGAGGTGCACGCGATCGTCGGCGAGCTCATGGTCGCAAGCAACTTCTTCGTTGCGCTGTACGACGACGAGCGGCAGCTGATCAGCTGGCCCTACTACGTCGACGAGGTCGACCTCGACGTCCCGGACCCGGACCAGTGGGATGCGTTCGGCGAGGGTGAGGCCACCGGCACGACGGCCTACGTTCTCCGGACGGGCGAGCCGCAGCTCGTGAAGCACGTCCGCCTGCTCGAGCTGATCGAGCGGGGTGAGGTCCAGCTCAAGGGGATCACCACCGAGGAGTCGACCTGGCTGGGCGTCCCGCTGGTGGCCGACGGGCGCACGCTGGGGGTCGTCGCGGTCCAGTCGTACACGCGCGACGTCGAGTACTCCGAGGGGGACAAGGAACTGCTCGCGTTCGTCGGCCAGCACATCGGCGCTGCGCTGTCACGGGCGCGCGCGATCGAGGAGACGCGACAGCGGAACGCGGAGCTCGCGCTGATCAATAGCGTCCAGGAGGCGCTTGCGGGCGAGCTCGAGCTGCAGGCGATCTACGACGTCGTCGGCGACAAGATCCAGGAAGTCTTCGATGCGCAGGTCGTCGACATCGGGATCTACGAGCCCCTGTCAGAGCTCATCCACTTCCCGTACGCGATCGAGCGCGGCGTGCGCTTCCGGGACGAGCCGATGCCGCTGATCGGCTTCCGCAAGCACGTGACGGAGACACGGGAGCCGTTGATGATCGAGCACAGCACACCGGAGATCGCGGAGCGGTACGGGAACCCATACGTGCTGTCCGGTGAGCCGGTGATCTCGGCGCTGTTCGTCCCGCTCGTGGTCGGCGGGCGCGTGACTGGCGTGATCTCGCTCCAGAACGTCGACCGGCCCCGCGCCTTCACCGCGGCCGACCAGCGCCTCATGACGACGCTCGCCGGCAGCCTCAGCGTCGCGCTCGAGAACGCGCGCCTCGTGCACGAGACGCGCCAGCGGAATGCCGAGCTGTCACTGATCAACGGTGTGCAGGCGGCGGTCGCCGCCGAACTCGACCCGCAGGCGATCTACGAGGTTGTCGGCCAGAAGATCGAGGAGGTCTACGACGCGCAGGCCGTCAGCATCTCCACCTACGACGAGGCGACCGGGCTGCTCGGATTCCCCTACCTGGTCGAGCGCGGCGAGCGCTTCGAGCTCGAGCCGATGCCGGTGATCGGGTTCCGGAAGCACGTGCTGGAGACGGGTGAGACGCTGCTCGTGAACGAGGACGTCGCAGCGGCCGCCGAGCGGTACGGCAATCCGACGGCGATCGCCGGTGAGGCGCCGAAGTCGGTGCTCTTCGTCCCGCTGTTCACGGCCGGGCGTGCGTCCGGTGTCATCTCTCTGCAGAACGTCGATCGCGAGCATGCCTTCAACGAGTCCGACCAGCGGCTGCTCGTAACGCTTGCCGGCAGCATCAGCGCCGCGCTCGAGAACGCGCGTCTCGTCCAGGAGACCCGGCAGCGGAACGCGGAGCTGGCGCTGATCAACAGCGTCCAGGCGGCGATCGCCGGGGAGCTCGACCCGCAGTCGATCTACGACCTCGTCGGCGACCGGCTGCTCGAGGTGTTCGACGCACAGGTCGTCAGCATCTCCATCCACGACGAGACAACTGGGATGCTCACCTTCCCCTACGTGATCGAGCGAGGCGAGCGGCTGGACGAGAGCCCGATCCCGCTGATCGGCTTCCGCAGGCACGTGATGGAGACGCGGGAGCCGCTGATGATCGACGACTCCACGCCGGAGGCGGCCGAGCGCTACGGCAACCCGTACGTGTTGAGCGGCGAGCCGAGCCGGTCGGCGCTCTTCGTCCCGCTCGTCGTCGGCGGACGCGCGACCGGCGTGATCTCGCTCCAGAACGTGGATCGGACGCACGCATTCAGCGAGGACGACCAGCGCCTCCTGATGACGCTCGCCGGCAGTCTCGGCGTGGCGCTCGACAACGCTCGCCTGGTGCATGAGACGCGCCAGCGCGTGGCCGAGCTTGGAACCGTCAACAGCGTCGGGCAGGCACTCGCCTCGCAGCTCGATCTCGGCACGCTGATCGAGCTGGTGGGCGAGCAGGTGCGCGAGACATTCGACGCCGATATTGCCTATGTGGCGCTGCACGACGAGGCCGCCGGACAGATCGACTTCGCCTACTACTACGAGGCGGGCGAGCGCCGGCCCGAGCCTTCTTTCCCCTATGGGGAAGGGCTCACGTCCCAGGTCCTCCGTTCACGCGAGCCGCTCTTGCTCAACCGGAAGGAGCAATACGAGGGGCACGCGCAGCTCGGCACGCCTTCCCTCTCCTATCTCGGCGTGCCGATCTCGGTCGGCGAGAAGGCGATCGGCGTGATCAGCGTCCAGAGCGTCGATGAGACGGGCCGGTTCGGCGAAGCAGACGTCCGCCTGCTCGCCACGATCGCCGCGAACGTCGGCGTCGGGATTCACAACGCACGTCTCTTCGCCGAGGTCGAGCGGCAGCGCCAGTACCTGGAGTCGCTCGCCGCGATCAGTCCAGCAGCAGTGGTTGTCATGGACGCCGACGAGTTGGTGACCGACTGGAACCCGGCGGCGGCGGAGCTCTTCGGCTACTCGGCCGAAGAGGCGCTCGGCCGCTCCATCGACGAGCTCGTCTTCGGCGACGCCGATCGTGGCGAGGGGCGCGAGATCATGCAGGAGGCCATGAGAGTCGGTCGCGCGCAACGAATCGCGAGGCGGAGGCGCAAAGACGGAACGGCGGTCGACGTCGAGCTGAAACTCGTCCCGCTCATGGCCGACGGCTCTCACGTCGGCTTCCTCGGGATCTACCACGACGTGACCGAGCTCCAGCGCGCCCGCCAGGAGGCCGAGGCGGCGACGCAGGCAAAGAGCGCCTTCCTGGCGACGATGAGCCACGAGATCAGGACGCCGATGAACGCCGTGATCGGCATGACCGATCTCCTGCTGGGCACCGAGCTGACGGGCGAGCAGCGCGAGTTCGCCGAGGTCGTGCACTCGAGCGGAGACGCCCTGCTGCACGTGATCGACGACATCCTCGACTACTCGAAGATCGAGGCCGGGAAGCTCGAGCTCGAGCACGAGCCGTTCGACCTGCGGGAATGCGTCGAGCGTGCGCTCGAGATCGTCGCCCCGCGCGCCTGGGAGAGGGGGATCGAGCTCGGGTGCCTGATCGACGAGGACGCGCCCGCGGGGATCGTCGGAGACGCGGCTCGCGTGCGACAGGTGCTCCTCAACCTCCTGTCGAACGCGGTCAAGTTCACCGAGCAGGGCGAGGTGGTCGTGCTCGTGGAGGCCGAGGCACGTGCCGGAGGGTCCGTCCGGCTCGAGTTCGCGGTGCGGGACACGGGGATCGGGATCCCGCAGGACCGGATGGACCGCCTGTTCACGTCGTTCAGCCAGGTCGACGCATCGACGACGCGCCGCTACGGGGGAACAGGGCTCGGACTGGCGATCTCGAAGCGGCTCGTCGAGTTGATGGGCGGGACCATCCGCGCGGAGAGCGAAGAGGGCCACGGGTCAACGTTCCGCATTTCGCTCCCGGCCGAGCCGGCGGAGCTGCCGACGCGGCCGATGGCCGGCGATGGGCTGCCGCAACTCCTCGGGAAGCGTGTCCTCGTCGTCGACGACAACGCGACGAACCGCGAGATCATCACGCGGCACGCGCGTGCGTGGCAGATGGAGCCCGTCGCGGTCGGCGGCGGCGACGAGGCGCTCGCGCTGATCGACGCGGGCGAGCAGTTCGACGTGGCGGTGCTCGACATGATGATGCCGCGCATGGACGGGATCGAGCTGGCGCGCGAGATCCGACGCCGCCGGTCGCGGCGCGAGCTGCCGCTCCTGCTCCTGACCTCGCTCGGACGCCTACCGCAGACCGCCGCCGGCAACGAGTTCGACGCGCAGCTCGCAAAGCCGCTTCGCGCGTCGCAGCTCTACAACGCGCTCGTCCGACTGCTCACGGAGGACGAGGGCTCCGAGGTGGCGGTCGAGCCGGCACGGCCCGGGACGGCCGCTTCGTCTCTGCGGATCCTGCTTGCCGAGGACAACGCCGTGAACCAGAAGGTCGCGCTTCGTCTGCTCGACCGGCTCGGTTTCAGCGCCGACGTCGCCTCGAACGGGTTGGAAGCGATCGAAGCGCTCGAGCGTCGCCCGTACGACGTCGTGCTGATGGACGTGCAGATGCCGGAACTCGACGGCCTCGAGGCTTCGCGCCGGATTTGCGACCGGTGGCCGGATACCCGGCCACGCATCATTGCGATGACCGCGAACGCGCTGCCCGAGGACCGCGAAGCCTGCTTCGCGGCGGGCATGGACGACTACGTGGCGAAGCCGATCCGTCCGGACGTGCTGGCCGAGGCGCTGAAGCGCGTGCGGCCGTTAGGACCGGACGCCGTGCCGCCGGCAGACGGCGCCCAAGGGCGCGTCGACGCGGCCGCGCTCGAGAGCCTGCGGGAGCTCGGGGGCGACGACTTCCTCGCCGAAGTGATCGACACGTTTCTCGCCGATGTTCCGCTACTCCTCGCGACGCTTCATCGGGCTCTCGACGAGGGCGACGCCGCCGAGGCTCGGCGGGCGGCGCACACGCTGAAGTCGAACGGCGCCACGCTCGGGGCGACGGAGTTCGCCGAGCTCTCTCGCGTGCTCGAGCAGCAGGCGAAGGACGGCCGTCTCGAGGACGCGCCGGGTCTCGTCGCGCAGATCGAGGAAGAGCACCGCTCGCTCGAGCGGGCGCTCGAGGCGCTGCGCGTGACCACCACGTGAGCGATCCGGTCGCGCCGGGCACGATCCTCGTCGCCGACGACAACCGGATGAACAGGCTCCTGCTCGGCCGCAGCCTCGAGCAGCAGGGCCACACCGTCGTCTTCGCCGAGCATGGGCGCGAGGCGCTCGACCTGCTCCGGGAGCGGCGCTTCGACGTGCTGCTGCTCGACGTGCTGATGCCCGAGCTCGACGGGTACCGCGTGCTCGAGGAGTTGAAGAGCGACGTGCACCTCCGCGACATTCCGGTGGTCATGACCTCCGCGCTCGACGAGCTCGACAGTGTCGTGAAGTGCATCGAGATGGGGGCCGAGGATTACCTGACGAAGCCGATCAACCCGGTCCTGCTCAATGCGCGGGTCAACGCGAGCGTCGAGAAGAAGCGGTTGCGCGACCAGCAGCGCGAGCTCATCAGCAAGTTCGCCACGAAGGAGGTGGCCGAAGACTTGCTCACCTCGGGCTTCGCGCTCGGCGGCAAGCACGTGGACGCGACGGCGATGTTCTGCGACATCCGGTCGTTCACGTCGATTGCGGAGGCCTGCGAGCCGGACGAGACGATCGAGCTGCTGAACGACTACTACACGCTGATGATGGACGCGATCGGCGCCGAAGGCGGCATCGTCAACCAGATGGTCGGCGACGGCCTGATGGCGATGTTCGGCGCGCCGGCGCCGCGCGTGGACCACCGGTTGCGCGCTGTCCTAGCCGCCTGCCAGATGGTCGAGTTGATCAGGCTCTTCAACGTGGAGCAGGCGGCGCGGGGCAAGGTGGAGATCCAGATCGGCATCGGCATCGCGTCGGGCCCGGTTGTCGCGGGCTACACCGGGACGCTGCATCGCGCGACCTACACGTGCGTCGGGGACACCGTCAACGTGGCAGCGCGGCTCGAGGCGCAGACGAAGGAGCTCGGCCGGCCGATCCTGATCGACGAGAACACACGCGGCGGCCTCGACGACGGCATCGCCGTCGAAGCGCAGGGAGAGCTACCGCTGAGAGGGAAGCGCGACCCGGTCAAGGTGTACGCCATCAGCGTCGAGTCGCTCGTCGCTGAGAGTGCGTAACGGTCGGATGCCCCCACCCGGACACAATCCGAACTACCGCGACGGTGGCCGGGAAGCGACTGGGGCTCAGCGCTCGGTAGGCGAGGTCGGGAGGGTGTCGGTTGAGGGTGAGGCAGCCTCGACCGGCTCGAAGTCGCCGTGGAGGACGTCCGGGTCCATATCGGCGCCGTTCGGCCACACGATCGTGCCCAGCTCCTCGTCGACCCGCACCTGCCGAAAGAGCTCGCGGTCCTCGCGAAGCGGCTCGAACATCGTGCCCCACAGTTCGCTCTCTAGATCGATCTCCCGCTCGGTGCCGTCGTCGAACACGAGCCGCACGACGAAGCCGTCGATTGGTTCGACTGAGCGGATGCGGGCCGTCTGCGTGGTCATGGCAACGGCGCAATCCTATCGAGCGGCATCCGTGCGCGGGCCTTGGCCCAGTTCGCAACGAGCTCGGCGCGATGGAGTTCTGCCCACTCTTGGACGAGCCTGAGCGCCCGTGGTGGAAAGTCTCCGACCAGCGGTTCCAGCGTTGCGATCACAATCTGCGCTTGAAACTCGCCGTAGACGGCGTGGAAATGCGGCGGCTCGTGATCGCGGTAGTACATGGCGATAACGATCCCGTAGAAGGCGCTGATCCGAGGCAAGAGTTCATCTTTCCGGATGTCGCGCGGTTCGACCACTGTCTATTTTGGCCGTGCGCGCAACCGGCGCTTTCCAGCAACGTCGGAATCCAGTGCCCCGACAATCGAACTTGTGCCGAGCGCGGCTTCAAGAAGCGCGAAAAGCAGATCGACGCCAGATTCGGAGCCTTGCCGGCCTGTACGGCGGCCTGCAAGGCATCGCGGGTGGCGCCCTGCAGCCGGTCGCTGCGCTCGGGGGATCGGCCGACGACGGCAAGGACGAGCCGGAGATCCTCGCGCTCATAAGCTGATGCGCCATGCGCGTCAGTGGAGCACGGTCGCGTTCAGCATTCGGAAGAAGTCGCGCTCCCCGATGATTTCGATCTTCTGCTCTTCAGTTCGCAGCTGTTCTGCGTAACGGAGCTTGCTGCTTTTCGTCTCGCCAGCGCTGAGCTTGTAGAGATCCTGGTAACCGCAGACGAGAAAGTCGGTCTTCTTGGTCACGCCGTCTGCGGGCTGTCCGCCGGCCGCGGCGATCAGCTGCCACGCCTGACGTCGGACCATCGCTAGCTCGCCCGTGAAGGCCACTGTCTTCTCGAAGAACGGTGAGTCGGCATCTGCCTCGGCATTTGGATGAAGGTCCGCCGCCCGAAGCTTGAGAAGAGCCGGGCGCCATGCATCCGGGCGGATCTCGCCAAAGACCATGTAGAGGCCGGCAAGGAGAGTCGCCAGCGAATCTGCGCTCCGCTCTCCGAGGGCTCGGCGCACGATCTCCGCCGCGAGCCGCACGTCGAAGAGCGCCTCGTGATGGCGGCCTCCGTCAGTCCTGATTCCAAGTTCCTCGCACAGAAGGAAAAGGCTGTAGCTCGGGAAGCCCGGCCACACCTGCCGTGCGATCGAAACGCTGCAGCCGTAGTTGATCGATGGCCAAGGGCAGCTTGACGCGTCGCAGGCGTCCCGAATGACGCCCATGTCGAACGGGGCGTAGTGCGCGATGCACGGGTTCTCGCCAATAAAACGACACAGCTCGTCCTTCACCTCCGGCCAGTGGGGAGCGCCGCGGACATCGCGCGGATCGATTCCGTGGAGGGCGATGTTGAACGCGTCGAAAGCGTCCGGCGGTTGGAAAATCAGTGTCGTGAGGACCTCGACCTCTTCGCTTCCGCGCATCCGGATCGCTGCGACTTGGCACGGCGTTCCGCGCGTCGACGCAGTTTCGAAGTCGAGGACCACCCAATCGCCGGTCGTCGCCGCAGGTGCCGACACGCACTGATCTTGCTCGCTTCGCCGCACGCTGTCGAGAGCGATGGCGACACGAGTTTTCAGGCGAACCCCTCAACTCATACTGCTCGCAACTCGGGTGCTAGCGGTGTTAGAAACGGCTTGCAATCGGGAGACCTCTCTGTTACAGCCGAAACGATCGCTGGCTCAAGTGACTAACTCTCAAGCCGCGCAGGATACGGCGCGCGGATAGAGATGCGAGAAAGTGTTGTGTTTGTCGGTCTTTTCAGCATGCCCCCGACAAGAATCGAACTTGTGCACGCGGTTTAGGAAACCGCTGCTCTATCCACTGAGCTACGGGGGCGTAGCGCCTCTCAGCTTAGAAGGCCCGGCGAGGAAGGCGGAAGCTCAGGCGGGAGCGTCGACGATCGCGACGAGCGCGTCGACGCACGCTGGATCGAACTGCGTTCCGGCGCAAGCCTGCAGTTCGCGGATCGCCTCGTCCTGGGTCAGCCGGCCGCGGTAGGGCCGGTCTTCGCACATCGCGAGGTACGCGTCCGCGACCGCGACGACTCGTGCGGCCAGCGGGATCTCGTCGCCGGCGAGGCCCTCGGGATAGCCGCCGCCGTCCCAGCGCTCATGGTGTGCGGTCACGACCTCGGCGACGGGCTGTCCCACCTCTTTCCCTACGATCCGTCTCCCCTCCAGCGGATGCTCCCTGATCCGCAGCTGCTCCTCGAGCGTCAGCGGCCCGGGCTTCGAGAGGATCTGCTCGCTGATATGGAGCTTGCCGACGTCGTGGAGGAGCGCTCCGTGCACGACCGCGCGCCGGACGTCGTCGGCGAGAGCCAGCTGAGCGGCGATCTGTAGCGAGCATTGCGCGACACCGATCGCGTGGGCGTCCGGATAGCCGATCACGCCGGTCCGCATCGCGACCAGGCGCCTGCTCTCGTCGATCGGGAGCTCCTCGACCGAGGACCCCACCGCGCGTTCCGTCGTTGCCACGCATCCCCCTTTCGGGGGATGGGTCATTGTTCCTTCGCGGAACGACGCTACATTCGTCTGATTGCGGCAACGGGGGCTCGAAGGGCGGTGAGAATGCTGCGGACCCGACGCGAGACGGGGGTCGGACTTCCCGTGCTCCCCTCTGCCGGTGCTTCGGTAATCGCCGCGTCGCTCCTGATCGGGCTCTCCCTCGGGGCCGCCTGCTGGGCGGCCGAGTCGGCGGCCGTGAGCCGCATGCGCACGGTCCGGATGGAGGACGTGCGCAACACCCTGCTCACGGCGCGCAACCTCGTCGCTGACAAGGAGCGCGCTGCCTCGGCCGGGGCGTCGCAGCTCGCCGGGAGAAAGGACGTGCAGGCCGCGTTCGTCGGGCACGACGCCGCACCGCTTGTGGCGTTCGCGAGAACCCATCCCTCCGTCGGCTTCTCCCTCTGGAACGGACGGATCGTCGGTGGTCCCGCGCTTGCGGGGCCGGGTGCGGCAGTGGCGGTCTACAGCCGCGGCAGCCTGGCGGGCCGCGTGCTCGTCGCCGTGCCTCCCACGGCGAACCTGCTCGAGCTGGCGCGCGCCCGCTCGCGCCCGACCCACCTCCTGTACCTGGTCGACGGCCGCGTCACCGCGTCGTCACCGCCGGTCGCCGGAGAAACGGCGGCTCGGCTCCTGCAAGACAACCTGAGCGACCAGTTCGCGCTCAACTCCCTGGACCGTGCTGTCGTGAAGCTGGCGGCGTATCGAGCGCGCCCCCACGTTCCCTTGCAGAAGGTCTGGCCGTTCGGAGTCGCGCTCGCGGCCGCCGTGTTCTCTTTCCGGATGTTCGAGAGGCGCGAGTTGAGGCAGCGGTCGAAGCCGCCTCCCAACTCGGTTCGGGACGCGGTCGCCCTGGTCGGCGAGACGCTTGCCGCCACGCACAACACGCAGGCGCTGTTGCCCGTGATCCTGCGCGCCGCCGTCGAGGCGACCGGAGCCGGAGGCGGCACGATCGACGCCGGCGAGTTCTCGCTCGCGACGCGCGGAACGATTCCGCAGGAGCCCGTCGACACGCTGCAGGTCGAGCTCGAGGTGTCCGAGGGCGTGACCGCGGTCATGACACTCTTCTCCTCCGACGCCGGTTTCGGTGCGGACGCGAGAGACGCCGTCGCTTGGATCGCGGAGCAGGCGCTGATCGCCCTCGAGAACGCACGCCTGCACGGCCTCGTGCAACGACAGGCCGTGACCGACGAGCTGACGGGCCTCGCGAACCGGCGCAGGTTCCTCTCGCAACTCGAGACCGAGATCGCGCGCTCCCGGCGCAGCGGGTCGCCACTCGGGATCATCGTCGCGGATCTCGACGACTTCAAGCGGATCAACGACACCTACGGGCACGAGGCTGGTGACGAAGCGCTGTGCAGCTTCGCCGAGATCCTGACGACGATTGCGCGCGACGTCGATCTTCCGGTTCGGCTCGGCGGCGAGGAGTTTGCGGTGCTTCTGCCCGACACCGATCTCGCCGGTGCAGCGCAGCTCGCCGAGCGGCTCCGGAGCGCGCTCGAGTCAGCGGCGATCGGACCGGAGGAGACGCGCCTGACGGCGAGCTTCGGGGTGTCGTCGTTCCCGGCAGCCGCTGCGGCCGAAGACCTGCTGACCGAGGCCGACCGGCGCCTCTACGACGCCAAGCACGCCGGTAAGAACAGAGTCGTCGCCTCCATCGAGTCCGGAGGCGTTCGGCCGGCCTGAGCAGGAGCGTCCGGCGCGGCTGCCAGCATCCGCGTGTGCATCCCCTTCGTCTGGCGGCCGTCGTCGCGGCCGCGACCGGTCTCGTGATCGCGCTTGGCCAGTTGTGGCTGCGGTCGCTCGACAGCCGTGTCCAGACATTTGAACGTGCTGCGCGAGTCGGTAGCGACGCAAGCGTCGGCGTTGCGATCGCCGGGCTGAAGCAGGCGGGCCGCTCGGTACGACGGATCGAGGTTCGAGCAGCGCCCCACGCCGCGCGGCCGGCCGTCTCGCCGTCCACGCAGGCCGTTCACCGGCCGCAGCGCCGCCTCCGCGTCGCCCCGACGAACGTGCTCGTCTCGAGCTCCGTTCCGCCGAGCGTGACGGTGAGGCCGCCGGTCGCCGCGCCGACGCGAGCAGCGGTCAAGCCGCCGACGGTGAGACCGACCCGCACGGCGCCCAAGCCAAAGCCAATCCCGAAGCCGGCGCCGAAGCCTGTACCGAAGCCTGTCCCGAAGCCCACGCCGGCTCCGGCTCCGACGCCAACTCCGGCTCCGGCTCCGGCTCCGGCTCCGGCTCCGACGCCGGCGCCGACGCCCGCCACCCCGACCCCGGCTGCGGCACCCGCAGCGGCGACCCCACCGGCGCCCACACCTCAGCCGGCCGTGCTGACGCCGGCGCCGACACCGCAGCCGGCGACGCCTCCACCGACGACGCCGTCCGAGGCGTCCCTGTCGAGTCGGCCCGGCTGGGGGCACGGAGACCCGAACCACGATCACAACGGCCCGCCGGGCCGCGGCGGTGGACAAGCACACCCCTGACGCGCCGGTCATTCACGTCGTCCGGCAGGGCCTCTTCCGCCGACCAGTACTCGGCGACGTCGACATCCTCGGTCGCCGCCTACGCCGTGAGTTCGACCTCAACACCCGTGCGGGCGAGCGAGCGCGTTTCTGTGTCCGCGGGATGCGCGGTCATGCACTCGTCTGTCTCGACGACCGCATCCTGATCCTGAAGAGCGGCTTCTATGCCGGGTCGCTGTTCGGAGCGATCTCGGCGACCATCTATTACGAGGACGTGACCGGGATCCAGGTCGGCCAGCGTCTTCTGTCGGGCTGGATCGAGATTCAATCGCCGAGCTTCCAGGGCAGGGAACGCAAGCGCATCGGCTCGAACGGAACGAGCTTCGACGTGTTCAGCCGGCCGAACTGCGTCCCCACTCGGCGCCGGCACGCGGCGGCCCATCACGTCGCCCTCGCGGAGCTCCGTCGCCTCGTCGCCGACGCCAAGCTCGAGCACCAGCATCCGGGTGTCGTCGACCAGCTCGAGCGCCTCGCGATGCTTCGGCGCCGGGGTGACGTCGACGACCGCGAGTTCGCGCTTGCGAAGGCGCGCATCCTTGACGATGCCGTGCACCCGGTCGAGCACGATCAGGCGTACGCGACCGGGTCGTAGCTAGTTACCGCCGCGGTTCGAGGATCACGACCGCGATCTCGCGCGCCGTCCGCCGTTCGTACTCGAGGTAGCCCGGCGCGGTCGTCGTCACTGCAGTCCAGAGGCGCGTGCGCTCCTCGCCCGAAGCGGTGCGGGCGACGACCGGCCGCCGCACGCGGCCGTCCTGCAGCTCCGCTTCAGGGTTCGCGTCGAGGTTGAGCGACCACGCGGGCGCCCGGTCGAGGCCGCCGTACGACGCGATCACGACGACGTCTTCCCCTTCGCGCAGCGCGCACAAGGGAACGGTGCGGCGCTTGCCGCTGCGGCGGCCGGTCGTCGTCAGCAGCACGACGCGCAGTCCCCAGACGCGGCCGCCGATGCGGCCGCCGCTCACGCGATAGAGGAACCGGTGGAACGCGCCGCCGTAGTGCGTGACGCTTCGCACGAGGCGGTGTCTGCGGGCGCTCTCCATGCGGACGAGCTTCGCAGGTCTTAGGAAGCTCTCAGGTGCTTCCGAGGGTGGACCGAGGGCGCGCCCGTCTCATGGGTGAAACGACGAAGGAGGCCGGCAATGACGAAGGAACTCGACCAGACACACGACGCGGTGCTTTCCGCCGACGGTGCGCAACTGCACGAAGCGATCGAAAGCGTCAGCTGGGAGCGCCGTGGGCTGCTTCAGCGGCTTACTCGCACGCGTTCGGTCGCCGAGGAGGAGGTCCAGGAGCGCACGCGCGGTAGGTGAATCGCGAAGATCGTCCCGGCGGCTGATGACCGCACCTCGCACCGCCCGTCGTGTGCCTTTGCGATTGCATCGACGATCGCAAGCCCGAGCCCGACTCCACCGTCCGTGCGCGTGCGGGCGGGGTCGGCTCGCGCGAAGCGATCGAAGATGCGCGTCAGCGCCTCTGCGGGAATGCCCCGGCCGTCGTCCGCGACCTCGATCACCACCTCATCCGCATCGGCGGAGGCCCGCAGCTCGATCGAGCCGTCGGGCGTCGTGTGCGCAACCGCGTTCTCGAGCAGTGCATCGAGCACCAGCCGAATCGCGTCAGTGTCGGCGGCGAACGTGATGTGCGCGACGGGTCCAAGACGCCACGCGCGCGGTGCGATCTCGGACCAGCGGAGGAAGACGTCCTCGAGGAACTGCTCGAGGTCGACCGTCTCCGCGAGCACGAAGTCGGGCTGGTCCGCCTTCGCGAGCAGCAGCAGCCGGTCGACGATCGATTCCATCCGCCGCAGCTCGTCGAGCGACACGGCGAGCTCCTGCGCGTTTCCGTTGTGGCCGCGCAGCAGCTCGAGGTGCCCGCGGGCGATCGTGATCGGAGTGCGCAACTCGTGCGACGCGTCGTGCAGGAAGCGTTCCTGACGTTCAGCGGCTGCCGCGACGTCGTCCATGGCACGTTGGCGTCGCCGGCCGTGGTAGACCATCGCGAGGAACATCATCGACATCAGCGGCACTTCGAACAGCTCGCCCCAGTTCTGCGACCCGCCTTCC
The DNA here is from genome assembly GCA_045806045.1 of Gaiellaceae bacterium. GTDB lineage: Bacteria > Actinomycetota > Thermoleophilia > Gaiellales > Gaiellaceae > PALSA-600. Next base: position 22,903 of record JBJMKB010000077.1, read on the forward strand.
GCGTCGATCATTATCAGCACGCCCGTGCTCGCGATCACGAGCCCGAGCACGAGCGACGTGGGCTTCAGCGGCCAGACGCGGAAGCCGTAGAGCAGGGTGAGCGAGACCCAGATGAAATGGAACGGAATCGTCTCCCATGAGGGCCATGCGACCATCGCAGCGAGATTCGCAGCCGCGAATCCTCCCCACGCGAAGTCGATCCCTTCAGGCCGTGGACGCGAGTCGATAACCCGCATGGCGGACCGTCTCGATCGGCGCTCCTTCGCCGAGCTTCTTGCGCAGGCGGCGCATGCACACCTCGACGACGTTCGAGCGCGGGTCGAACTGATAGCCCCAGACCTCCGAGAGCAGGCGCTCACGGCTAATCACCTCGCCGGCGTGCGCCGCGAGCTCGTGGAGCAGTCGAAACTCCCGGTCTGACAGGTCGGCGACGAGGTCGCCGACTCGCGCTTGCCGTCGCGCGAGGTCGAGCTGGAGCGCCCCGACCGCGAGGACGTGCTCGTCGAGCTGCCCCGCCGCATGTCGGAGCTGCACGCGGATGCGCGCGATCAGCTCGTCGAGCGCGAACGGCTTCGCGAGGTAGTCCTGCGCGCCGAGCGCGAACCCCCGGAGCTTGGTCGCGAGATCCGAGCGCGCCGAGAGGATCAGAACGGGCAGATCGGGCTGATGCTGTCGCAGGTCGCGCAGGACGGCGAGCCCGTCGATCCGCGGGAGGAGGAGGTCGAGCACGACGGCGTCGTACCGCTCGTGACGCGTTGCCCGCAACGCCTCGACGCCGTCGGCTGCGCGGTCGACGGTGAACCCTTCGGATTCCAGACCCCGGGCAACGAACGCCAGGATCCGCGACTCATCCTCCACTACGAGGATCCTCATCTCCGGGCGGACGATATAACGGCTGACGCGAAGATGACATCGGGATGACAACTTCGTCATCCGGCAGTCCGCCGCGCGCGAGACACCGTACGGTTCCGCCCCGTGGCGGAGAGCACGCGGGATCCTGCGGCTGCCGTACTCGCTGCGCCCGAGATCGGCGCGACCCGGCCGAAGCCGGATCGCTTTCCCGACCGCGCGGCTCGCCACTGGATCCTGTCGTCGATCGTCTGGCTGACGGTCGTCGACCTGTTCGGGCTCGTCCTCGCGACGGAGTTCGTCACGCCCGAGGCCTTCAGCAGCTTCTCGTGGCTCACGTTCAGCCGCGTGCGCCCCTCGCACGTCAACGGCGTGATCCTCGCATGGCTGACGATGATGTACTTCGGCGCGCTCTTCTACATGCTGCCGAGGCTCGTGGGCACGCGGTCGATGTGGAGCGAGCGGCTCGGCGTCATCTGCTGCTGGGCCTGGAACCTCATGTTCCTGCTCGGCGTGATCGGCCTCCTGACCGGTCACAGCCAGGGCCGGGAGTACGGCGAGTTCATCTGGCCGATCGACATCTTGCTGCTCGTCATCTGGTGCGCGAACATCGTCAACATCCTGGCGACGGTCTCGATCAGGACGATCAAGCCGATCTACGTCGCCGTCTGGTTCTTCGTCGCGAGCCCGTTGTGGCTCGCCGCCGACTACGCGATCGGAAACGTCATCTGGCGGCCGGGGCACATCTGGGGCGCGCCGTCAGGCGCGCTCGCCGGCAGCCTCTCCGACGCGATCCTCAACTGGTGGTACGCGCACAACCTCTTCGGGCTCTGGCTGACGCCGATGCTGCTCGCGCTCACCTACTACATCGTGCCGCGCGTCACCAACACGCCGCTCTACAGCTACACCCTTTCGCTGATCAGCTTCTGGGGAATGGCGTTCTTCTACACGGGCGTCGGCGACCACCACATCCTGCAGTCGCCGACGCCCGCGTGGCTGAAGACGATCGCCGAGGTGTCGTCGTGGATGCTGCTGGTGCCCGTCTTCGCGTTCACGATCAACATCCTCGGGACGATGAAGGGCAACTGGGAGAAGTTCTTCACGAACCTTCCCCTGCGATTCACCCTCACCGCGTTCTTCTTCTACTTCCTCGTCAACATTCAGGGCGCGTTCGAAGCGATCCAGCCGTTCAACAAGCTGACGCACTTCACCAACTTCGTCGTCGCGCACGCGCACCTGGCGCTCCTTGGCGCGTTCACGATCCTCGGCATGGGCGTGATCGACTATATGGTCGCCCAGATCTACGCGAAGCCGCTGTGGAGCCGCAACCTGACCGAGTGGCAGTACTGGCTCGTCACCGTCGGCTTCACCGGATTCTTCAGCGTGCTCACGCTCGCCGGCTTCCAGCAGGGCTTCAGCTGGGAGCAGGGCATCCCCGAGGTGAACGTGCTGCCGCAGTTGCACGCGTACTACATCGCCCGCGGGATCTTCGGCGCGATGATCGTCGTCTCCGGGATCGTGCAGATGGTCAACATCGGCATGACGGTCCGCACGAACACCGCCGAGCGCAGGCGCCAAGAGACGCTTCGGGTCGCCGAAGCAGTCGCGCCGCCGGTGACATGAGCGACGAGAGGCCCGTCCCGCGCGGCTGGGTCAGGCATCCCCCCGAGCGGATGCTGATCACGCCGCTGCTCGCCGGTCTCGGCGGGATGCTCGTCTTCTTCACCGTGGTCGCGATTGTCGTGTGGCTGCCCATCCACACGTTCGACGTCAAGCCGTCCGCCGACTGGGCCCCGCTTTCGAAGCAGGCACTCGCAGGCCGCAACCTGTTCGCACAGAACGGCTGCTACGTCTGCCACTCCGGATACTCGCGCCCGCAGGACGTCCGCTATCAGACCTACTTCCTGTACCCGAAGGTCTCCCAGCCGGGCGACTTCTATGGCAGCGACCAGTCGCCGAACCTGCTCGGCACCGAGCGCACGGGGCCGGATCTCTCGCAGGAGTCCGGCTGGCATCCCGACGACTGGCAGCGTGCGCACTTCTACGACCCGCGCTACATGGACCCGCTGTCGCTCATGCCGTCGATGAAGTCGCTGTTCTCGAACCAGCAGGTCGAGGATCTCGTCGCATTCGTGGAACAGCGCAGCGGCAAGTCCGGCCTCCTTCGGTACGCGGGTCAGCTCTACGCGAAGCACATCGCGCTCACGAACCAGGCATTCCCTCCGGCTCCGGTCGGCTTCAACGGCGCGAAGGCGAAGATCGTGGAGTCGAACGACAAGAAGGTCGTCACGCCGAAAGGCCAGATCCCCGAGGTCGGGAACCTCGCGCAGATCGATCGCAGCTACTGGCTGTCCGCGAATCCGCTGGCGATCACCGAGGCGAACCTCAACCGTGGCAAGGAGGTCTTCCTCGACCGCTGCGTGGGCTGCCACGGGATCGCGGGGGACGGCAAAGGGCCCGGTGCGAAGTTCCTCTCGCCGCCGCCCGCCGACTTCACGAGCGCCGACGACGCCTGTTGCGGCGGCGACACCGGCCCCGGCGACTTCTACTTCCGGATCCTGCACGGATGGCCGGGTACCGCGATGGAGAACTTCGGCGACCGTCTCTCGGTCGACGACATCTGGCGCGTCACGATGTTCATCAAGACGATCCCGAACCACACGCTCGCCAAGAATCGCGTGCCGGAGCCGAAGGACTACATCGTGTGGCAGCCGACCAAGGATCTCGTCAACTGGCTCAACTCGCGGCAGAAGCTGACGCAGAACGCGTCGTTCGACAAGAAGGCCGTCACCGACCCGTACATGCAGGAGGCGATGCGCATCTTCCCGGGCCTCGCGCCGTCCGACTCGTTCCTGATCAACGACGGGAAGACGCGTCTCTCCCTGCACGACGCCGCCGACGGCATCCGGACGATCTACCAGCAGCTGCTCGACAACGGCTGGACCGACGCGAAGGCGCGTAACGAGACGCTGCCGTCCGAGTCGCAGAAGGCGATTCCGCCGACGGTGCCGGGGCAGCAGTGAGACGTGCTCTTGCACTGGCCGCGTTCCTCGCGCTCGCGGCGCCCGCCGCGGCGTGGGCGCACGACCAGCCCGAGAGCAACCAGTCGCGCTGGGTGATGGCCGACTGGATGATGGACGCGTTCTTCATCTTCTCCGGGCTCGCGCTCGTCGTCTTCCTCACCGCGTGGAAGCTCGGTCACTTCCGCGATCTCGACCAGGCCGCGACGATCCCGCTCTACGTCCACGAGGAGGACTACTACACGCCGGACTGGGCGCTCGACGAGGAGGAGTGGCGATGAGCGGCATGCCGAAGCAGCCGGACGCGTACTACCACTACCTGCAGGCGCATCACCAGGCCGACCACCCGGTGAGGACGTGGGGCGTCGACTGGATGTCGCTCGCGTGGCTCTGGGGATTCCTGATCGTGCTCGCGCTGCTCACGTTGCTGTGGATCCGCCAGTACCGCACCACGCGGCAGCGTGAGGTGTACGAGGTCGACACCTGGAGCGGCTATGCCACCGAGCTCGCTGGCCCGGCGACGACGTTCTTCATCATCCTGTCGGTCGTCGTGACGGCGTTCGCCGTCGTACTCATCGCCGGACATCTGATCTGGGGACAGAAGTTCTGATGGCCGCCGCGCCGCCATACGTCGAGTACTCGTCGTGCACGATCGCGCGTGTCCGCGCGGACCACTGGAACGACGTCTTCGCCTCCCTGCAGGCGCTGAAGGCGCACGTGCAGGAGTACCCGGGCTGCATCAGGTTCGAGCTCTTCGCGCGTGTCGAGGAGTCGCAGGTCGTCGTGCACGCCTATACGTCATGGGATACGCCCGAACAACTTGGGGCCTACCTGGAGCGCGGCTACACGTTCGAGCGGTTCCTGCAGGACGTCGAGAGCGGCCCCCCGAGCGACTCGCTCGTAATGGAGAAGATCTTCTGATGCGGCCGCGCTCGAGACCGGCACGGCCGCTGTTCGGCTATCGCGACGTCGGCCCCGACGCGCGGCACTCGAAGAGCGCCGTCACGCGGGCCTGGGTCATTCTCGCGATCCTCATCGCGCTCTACTTCGTCTGGACGCTGATCATCTACTTCTTCGAGCCCGGCCTTCGCTAGACGCCGCTCGTGTACGTCAGGCACCTCTCCTCACTTCAGTTCCTGAGCTACTGCGCGTTCTTCGCCGTCTTCATCGCCGCGTTGATGCGGCTGCTGCCGAGTGCTTCGCCGCCGCCGCGGGAGCGGCCCTACGACGAGGAAGAGCTCGGACGCCGCGACGGCACCGTGACCAAGTACTTCGTCGCGGGCGGGGCGTTCCTCGTGCTCGGGTCGCTGCACATGGTGCTGAAGAACCTGCCGTGGACCGCGCAGTGGCTCGCGCGCGGCGGGTACGCGGGGCACCTCGTGCGCGACCTCTCGAACACGCATCTGATGATCGTCGGCGGCGGCACGCTGCTCGCGACAGGGCTCACCTGGTACGCGTTGCCGCGCGTCACCGGCCGGCCGCTGACGAGCGACGGGCTCGCGCAATGCGCGTTCTGGTTCACCGTCGTCGGGCTCGTCGTCTTCTATGTCTCGCTCGTCGGCAACGGCATCGCGATGTCGCGTCTCGTCGAGCACGGCTGGGCGTACCCCGACGCGAAGGCGCATCTCGGGAAGTGGTACAAGGTTCCGACCGGCGTCGGCGCCGGCGTGATGGGCCTCGGCTACTGGTGCTTCGCCGCCAACGTGGGGCTAACCGTGTTCCAGTCGCGACTCGTACATGGAACGCCGCAGCGCCACCTCTGGAAGTTCTTCGCGACCGGCGCTGCGGCGCTGACCGTCGGCACGGTTCAGGGCGTCATCCAGGTTCAGCCCGCGCACGCCGACTGGCTCTACCGCGCCGGCCACGCCGGCGAGTGGATCGACCCGATCAGCCACGCGCACATCAACCTCGTCACCGGGCTGACGATGCTCGTTGCAGGTTCGTTGTTCGCGCTCGCGCCGCGCTTCGGCGCGATCGCACCCGCCCCGCGGCTCGTCGACACATGCTTCTACGCCTTGCTCGGCTGGTCGCTGACGTTCTATGCCGTTGCGCTCTACCTCGGCTTCCACGAGGGGCGCCTGGTCGCGAACGTCGGCCTGACGCCGGAAGAAGCGGAGGCGGTGACGCCGCTCCACCCGTACCTGATCATGGTCGCGGGCATCGGGATGTTCGCGTCCTTCTGGTTCCTGCTCGTCTTGATCGCCCGTACGTTCAGGCACGCTCCCGGGGTCGCGCGGCCGTTCGTTCTCGCCGGCTGTGCGGCGCTCGCCGTCGGCACGCTGCAGGGTCCCGTGCAGGCGATCCCGGCCGTGAACGAGCTGCTCGATCGCGGCGGCGATGCGGGTGACGTGATCGTCAACCTGCACGCGCAGCTGAACATGCTCGGCGGCTTGATGGCGATGCTCATGGGCGCGTCGCTGGGCGTGCTGCTCGCGCTCGGCGGGACGGCTCGGCCGCGCGCTGCACGGCTCGCCTCGCGCGCGGTTCCCGCGGGTATCGGCGTCTACTACGCCGGCGGACTCGCGTTTGCGATCGTCGAAGCGCACCGCGTCACGCACGGCTGGACGTTTGCGGCGGCGGTGCGCGATCTCGAGCCCTGGTCCGCGCTCGTGCTGGTGCCGGCCGCGCTGGTCGCAGGCGTCGGGTTCGCCGCGTACGCGCACGAAGCGTGGACGATGAGCGCGAGCTTCCGCGCCGCAGGGCGCCTCGCGCTGGCTGCGATGCCCGGCGCGTTCACCGGCCGGATCCCCATGCGCGTGCGCCGCCGCCGGCCGGCGGCAGTCGCGGTGTACGAGCTTCCGATGGGCATCCTCGGCTTTCCCGGCGTCGGATGGCTGTTCGCAGGCTTCCCCGTCACCGGCTCCCTGCTCCTGATGGGCGGCCCCGCGTTGACGTGGGCGGTCATCCCGATGGCTTTCACGCCGTACTACACCGGGCCGCTGCACACGGTGGGCTGGAAGGCGGAGCTCGTCTGGCTGCCGGTGAGCACGCTGATCTCGACCGCCGCGCTCTACCGCGCGCACGCGCGACGTCGGCGGCTGCTCGAGCCGCCGCGCGTCAAGCGCCGTCATCCGGGCGCCTATCGCACTCGCGTTGCAGTCGCCGCTGGCGCGATCCTGCTCGTGCTCGTTTCGCTGCCGTTCGTTCCCGCCGTCGCGGGAATCGGCTCGAGCACCGTGCGCTACTCGTACGAGCCGCGGCTGACGAACGAGGTCACGGGACAGTTCCTCGTGACGCCGCGCGGACCGGTGAAGCTGTTCGCGTGGCAGGAGCTGCAGGACACCTTCCCGTCCGACGCCATCCGCGTCCACGGCGTCGGGGCGCTGCTCGTGCGAGCCGCCGCCGTCGACGCGAGCTCTGCCTACCGCGTGTTCGACCTCGACCACGGCGGGGCTGTTCCGCTGCGCGTCGTCGCGCGGGGCGGGCGGGCGCTGCGGCTCGACCCGGCCCGGCCGCTGGCACCCGGGCGTTACGTCTTCACGGCCACGCACGAAGGGATGTTCGGCGGCCGCGACTACAGCTACCTGCGCGTCGTGCCGGCGGGCGCGGCTGTGACGCCGATCTCGTCGAAGCCGGACGCGACCGCGCCGGCGGTGATCCACTCGCTGCTGCCGGTGGCAGCCGCGCTGCTCGCGCTCCTCTTCTCGCTTCTGCTCGCGCAGTCGTTCCGCCGGCGACCCGCCGGCCAGAAGGGCCTGTGGGCCGTCGGGTTCCTGCTCTTTGCGATCGCGACCGCCGCCGAGGCCGTCGCGCAGCGCAGCGGGTGGACCCCGGCGCTCTTCCGGACGTACTACCTCGCGGGAGGCGTGCTCACCGTCGGCTTCCTCGGGGCGGGCTCGGCATGGCTCCTGTTGCCGCGGCGCGCACGCGACGTGCTGCTCGGCGCCCTGGCGGTCGCGTCGGCCGCCGCCGCCGTCACGGTCTGGCTCGCGCCCGTTGACCTGTCCGCGCTCGCCTCGGCGGCCAGCGGCCGCCCGCCCGCGAACGGCGCTCTCGGCGGCCACGCGTTCCTCTGGGCGGCCCTGCTGAACACGTTCGGCAGCGTCTTCCTGATCGGCGGCTCGCTCTGGTCGATCGTCCGCCGGCAGCGCGTGCGCACGAACGCGTGGATCGCCTCCGGCGCGATCGTCGTCGCGGCGGCCACCGGCTTGTCGAGGCTCGGCGACTACTCGTTCGTCTACGCAGGCGAGCTGCTCGGGATCGCGATCATGTTCGCCGGCTTCAGGCTCGTCGGAGCTCGTCCGGAGGGGCGAGCGCGGCCGGCGCCGACGCTGAAGCCGTCGTGGGAGAACGGGGCACTCCCGCCGCCTCCGGCACCGGCTGCCGTGTCTCGCCGGCCGATCTAGCGCTCACGACGACCGAGGCGCTCGCGCTACGGGTCACGCACGACGATCCGGTCGCTCTCCATCCGGACGATCGACGACCACGCGACTTCGTCGTGGTGGCGTGATTGGATCCCGAGCCGATCGAACCAGCCCGATCGCCCCACGCAGAGCCCGACCACCTCGAGGCGTGAGCCGTCGAGCTCGCCGCGCAGGTCGTGACAGCGGCCGAGCCGGAGCCCGGACTCCGTCTCGACCTTGCGGCCGACGAGGGACGAGAAGGTCCTCACCGGTCGGCTCCCGGGATCCGCTCCAGGTACGGACGCAGCCGATCGTCGCCGCGCCCGAGCCCGTAGTCGGGCGCTGCGCGCTTCAGGTGTACAGCGGAGTCCACCTTCTCGACCTCGTTCCAGGAGATCCGGACGCGGCGCGACCCGCCGATCCATCCCGCGACTCGCCCGACCAGCCCCGCGCGCTGCGGCCAGGCTCCCGGGCCGGAATAGATCGCAACCACCTCGTTCTCCTCGATCGCGAGGTCGTCGACGTTGCCGCACCGCCGCCCGTCCTTGTCGAGCAGCTGATGGTCGAGCACGCTCTTCCCGATGTGGATCTTCGTCATCAGTTCTGCCCGACGTTCGTGATCACCATCAAGGGTATCGCCGCGACCGCGATCACGAGGATCACCACGAGGTACGTGATCCCGAGCATGTTCGCGAGGCGCCCGTTGCGGTTCGCGCCCATGTACTCGCGGTCGTTCGCGACGAGGAGGATCGGGATGTAGGTCAACGGCAGCGCCACCGCCGAGAAGATGACCGCGTACTCCGTCAGCATCACGGGGTCGACGCCCGTGACCACGATCGCGAACGCGAGCACGAGTAGCACGATCCAGGTCAGCGCGAAGCGCGGCGCCCCGGCCGGGTGCCGGTAGCGCCCCCATTCCCAGCCGAAGTACTGCGCGACGTTGTACGCCCCGGAGAACACCGTGTCGATCGATGCGCCGCCGACCGCGAACAGGATGCCGACGAGTGCGAGCAGGAGCCCGATCTTCCCGAGCGGCTCCTCGGCGCCGAGCGCGATCGTCCCGAGGTGCTCCGGCTCGATGCCGTGGCGGAGGAACACGGCGCCGCCCGTGATCATCAACGCGAGCGAGAGGAAGCCACCGAGGCCGTACCCGACGATCGCGTTCGCGCGGTTGAGGCCGATGTCCGCGGCCGTCCAGCGGTCTTCCACCCCGCCCGACGAGTAGAAGTAGACCTCGTACGGCGTCATCGCGGCGCCGAGCAGCCCGATCACGAAGTAGAGATAGAGCCACGGGTTGTTCTGTGCGATGTGCGGGATGAAGCCGCTTCCCACCTTCACCCAGTCCGGTCCGAGCTTGACCGCGGCGACCGCGAACACGAGCAGGCAGAGGCCGCCGTAGCCGAAGATCCGCTCGATCCAGTCGAGCTGGACCAGCCAGATCACGGCCGCGAGGCCGATCACCGCGACGGGGAGCAGGATCCGGTAATCAAGCCCGGACAGGAGTTGCAGCACGATCGCGACGCCGCCGATCTCCGCCGCGAGCGTGAGCAGGTTCACGATCTCGGATGAGATGAGCGCGAACAGGCCCGCCTTGAAGCCCACGCGTTCGCGGACCGCGTCGAACACCGCCTTGTCCGAGACCGCGGCCACACGTCCGCACATCTCGGAGTAGACGATGATCCCGACGACCCCGATCGGGATCACCCACATCAGCTGGTAGCCGAAGGTCGCGCCGGCGGCGACGTTGAACACGAGGTCGCCGATGTCGACGAACCCGCCGATCGCGGCGAGGATTCCCAGTGCGAGGTTGAGCATCCTGCTCACGAGCAGTGTCCCGCCGCCTTGAACTGCGTTGCGAGCTGTGCCGCGAGCGCGCGGTCAGTCGGATGCGCATGCAGCCGCCTGAGCCGGGCCGACAACGTCGCCGCGTCGTGTCCCTTCGCGCGGACGCGGCGCTCGAGCCCGGTTGCCGTCGGCCGGCGGGCGAGCGCGTCGGCGAGGTTCGCCGCCTGGATCTGGAGCTCCTCGGCCTGTTCCCGCGCGTAGAACTTCGTGACGCGGTCACGCGCGTCGGCGCGGGCGAGCAGCCACGACTCGCAATTGATCGAGTCGATCGTTCCGGCGTCGTTCGTGAGCGCGTGGCGATCGACCGTACCGCCGTTGCAGCCGGTGAGAACGAGGGCGGCAGCGAGGACGGCGGCTGATCTCACCAGCGGGCGTTTTCTCCCGTGGCAAAGAAAGACAAACGCCTGCTAGGTCGCGGTCACTAGTCCGCGTTGCTAAACCGCGACGCGGACTTCGCCCGCCACGAGCACGCGCTCGATCTCGACACGATCGTCCAGCACGACGATGTCGGCCGGAAGGCCGACGTCGAGTCGCCCGAGCTCGAGCTCGCCGAGCACGCGCGCGGGTGTGGACGTCGCCGCGCCGACCGCGTCTTCGATCGCGACGCCGAGCGCATGCAGGTTCTGCACCGCTTCGATCATCGTCAGCACCGATCCGGCGAGCACGCCGTCGGGCCCCCGCACGGTGCCTTCGTGCACGTGCACGTCGAGGTTGCCGAGGCTGTACGAGCCGTCCGCGACACCCGCGCCCGTGATCGCGTCCGTGACGAGCGCCGTGCGGCCGCGGGCCGCGTGCCACGCCGTCAAGGCCGTCTCGGGAGCGAGGTGGATCCCGTCGAGGATGATCGAGACGACGACGTCGTCACGCGCGAGGGCGGCGCCGACGATGCCGGGATCGCGATGCAGGAACGGGCGCATTGCATTGAAGAGATGCGTGACGCTGCGCGCGCCGCGGTCGAAGGCGGCGTTCGCCTGCGCGGCCGTCGCGTCGGTGTGCCCGAGCGAGACGGCGACGCCGCGCTCGAGCAGGCGGTCGATGAGGACGTCGGCCCCAGGGAGCTCGGGCGCGAGCGTCATCAGTCGCACCGGGCCGGCGTCGAGCAGCCGGTCGAGCAGGGCCGGGTCCGGATCGCGGCGCGACGACGCTTCGTGGGCGCCGAGCCGGTTCGGGGAGAGAAACGGCCCTTCGAGATGCATGCCGAGGACGCGCGGGCGTGACTGGCCCGCAGGGACCTCGGCCATCGCGGCGACGAGCTGATGCTCAGGCGTCGTGATCAGCGTGGGGAGGTACGCCGTGACGCCCGTCTCGAGCAGCGCCTCGCCGGCGCGCCGGTAGCCGTCGCTGTCCGCGTCGAGGAAGTCGACGCCGCCGAACCCGTTGACCTGAAGGTCGATGAACCCCGGGACGGCGATTCCACGGCCCGGGGAGGACAGGCCGACCGAGACGATGCGCCCGTCGTCGATCTCGACGTCGCCGCGCACGAGCAGTCCGTCGACGAGCGCAGCCTCGACTCCGAGCCTCATCGGGTCAGTCTAGAAGTGGTCCTGGGTGTTGGTCAATACCAGTCGCCCGAACTTTGCGGAAAAGGGCTTGTGTCGGCCGCAGTTGGTCTATACCATCGGCGCGATGGCTGGCATTCGCCTGACCGGCGTGACGAAGGCGTTCGGCGCCGTCACCGCGGTCGACGGGGTCACGCTCGAGATCGAGAACGGCGAGTTCCTCGTCCTCGTGGGGCCTTCGGGCTGCGGCAAGTCGACGCTGCTCCGGATGATCGCCGGGCTCGAAGAGGTGACCGACGGCGAGATCTCCATCGGCGAGCGCGACGTGACCGACCTGCCTCCGCGGAGCCGGGACATCGCAATGGTGTTCCAGACGTACGCGCTCTACCCGCACATGACGGTTCGTCAGAACATGGGCTACGGACTGAAGGCCCGCCGGACGCCGAAGACCGAGATCGCGCGTCGCGTCGACGAGGTCGCGGAGCTGCTCGGGCTCGCCGACCTGCTGGACCGCAAGCCGGCGCAGCTCTCCGGCGGCCAGCGGCAGCGCGTTGCGATGGGTCGCGCGATCGTGCGCCAGCCGCAGGCGTTCCTGCTCGACGAGCCGCTGTCGAATCTCGACGCGAAGTTGCGCGTCGGCATGCGCGCGTCTCTCGCGCAGCTGCACCAGCGGCTCCGCGCGACGACGGTCTACGTCACGCACGACCAGACGGAGGCGATGACGCTCGGGCAGCGCGTGGCCGTGATGCGCGACGGTCGCGTCCTCCAATGCGACCGGCCGCAGGCGCTGTACTCCCATCCGAACAATCTGTTCATCGCGGCGTTCATCGGCTCGCCCGCCATGAACCTCGTCGAGGCAAGGTACGAGGACGGCGCCGTCCAGTTCGGGCAGTTCCGTGTTCCGCTCGCTCGGCCGCCGGCGCGCGAGCACGTCGTGCTCGGGATCCGCCCGGAGAGCTTCGAGGACGCAGCGTTCGCTCCCGGGCTGCCGTCGATCCCGGTCGAGGTCGCGGTGCTCGAGGAGCTCGGCTCCGACGCTCACGTCTTCTTCCACGTCGACGCGCCGCCGATGACCGCCGAGGTCCTGGAATCCGCATCGGAGCAGGGTTTGCTCGACAACCGCGCGCTCTTCACCGCGCGCGTCGACGCTCGCACGGAGGCTCGTGTCGGCGGCACGCTGGAGCTCGCCGTCGACCCCGCCCGCTTCCACTTCTTCGACCCGGCGACGGGCGACCGGCTTAGCCCGGCCGGCACCCCCGAGCTCGCTGGGGCGGTATGACGAAGCAGCGTGAGACGCGCGAACGCGTTCTCGAGCTGATCGAGCCGCTGAGCGTCGGCGACGCGATCCCCTCAGAGCGGCAACTGGGCCTCGACCTATCGGTCTCACGGCTCACGGTGCGTGCCGCGCTCGACGAGCTCGTGCGCGAGGGATACCTCGTGCGCCGTCGCGGCGCCGGCACCTTCGTCGCCGAGCCGAAGGTGGCGAAGGGCATCGACATCACGTCGTTCAGCGACGACATGCGTGCGCGCGGACTGACGCCGGAGAGTCGCACGCTCGACCTGCGCGTCGCGATGGCAGGGGCGCGCCTTGGGCGCATCCTTCACGTCTCGCCGTCGGAGGAGATCATCTCCGTCAAGCGCCTGCGTCTCGCCGACGGCGAGCCGATGGCGATCGAGCTCCTGCACACGCGCTCGTCGCTCGTCCCCGGCCTCAGCGCCGCCGACCTCGAGCAGAACTCCTTCTACGACCTGCTCGACGACCGCTACGGCATCTCGATCGTCGGCGGGACGCAGACGGTGGAGCCCACGGTGACGAACGAGGAGGAGTCCGCGGTGCTCGGCGTCCCGCTCCACTCGCCAGCGCTCCTGTTCGAGCGGGTCACGCGGGCCTCGACCGGAGACGTCGTCGAGTTCACGAACTCGACCTACCGCGGCGACCGGTACCGCATCGTGACCGAGATCAGCGTCGGCGGCGCATCGCCGGTCGCGATCGCCGCAGCCGCAGCGCTGCGGTAAGGACCAGTGCCCCAGATTGGTATTGACAAGCTGGCGAACTCTGTGAGAGCATCCGTCGCAGTGAACAGTGGTCTGTACCAATCGCGGCGACTGAGCCGCCTGACTCTGGGGGCATCCAGATGAAGAGACGCAGCATCGTCGCGCTCTCGCTCGTCGTCGTGCTCGCCGCCGCGCTCACGGCTGCGACGTCCGGCGCGACGAGGAAGACAGCGGCGAACAGCATCACCGTGTGGTTGCAGGTCGACGCGCAGTCCGGCTGGCCGGATGTCGTGGCGGCCGCGACGAAGCAGTTCCAGTCCGAGCATCCGGGCGCGACAGTGACCGTCCAGTACCAGGGCTGGCCCGACCATCTCCAGAAGTTCGACGCGACCCTCGCCGGCGGCGGCGGGCCCGACGTGATCGAGATGGGGAACACGGAGATGACGAAGTACATGGCGGCCGGCGCCTTCGCGGCCCTCGACAGGTCGTCGTTCGAGAACTCCTCGACGTGGTTGAAGGGGCTTGCGGCCTCGGGTGCGTTCGGAGGCAAGACGTACGGCGTCCCGTACTACGCGGGCTCGCGCGTCGTGACCTACCGCACCGACCTCTTCAAGAAGGCGGGCATCAAGAAGCTGCCGGCGACCACCGCCGAGTACGCCGCCGACGCGAAGAAGCTCCTGCGTGCGAACCCGAAGAAGGGCTTCTCGCCCGTCTATATCGCCGGTACCGACTGGTATGTCGCGATGAGCTTCGTGTTCGACTACGGCGGAGCGATCGCCGGCCAGGTCAGCGGGAAGTGGAAGGGCTTGCTCGCCTCGCCGAAGTCGATTGCCGGCCTGACCGCGTACAAGAACTTCTTTGCCGCGGCCTCGCGGGCGAGCAAGACGACCGACGAGGTGCACCCGAACCCGTACGACGTGTACGCGCAGGGCGCGGCCGGCTCGATGATCGGCCCGAGCTGGTTCAGCTGCTGCGTCGGGAAGACGTACAAGGACGCGACGGCCCAGTTCGTGATGCCGGGCCACGTCAAGGGTCAGTCGATTCCCGGCTTCCTCGGCGGCTCCGACCTCGCCGTCCCGGCGACGAGCTCGAACAAGTCGCTCGCGTCTGACTGGATCAAGGCCTTCACGAGCAACGCGAACGAGAAGGCGCTCCAGGCGAAGGGCAACATCCCGAACTCGACCAGCCTGCTCGGGACCAGCGTCAACGAGCGAGCCGCCGCGCGCAGCTGGTTCGTCCCGACCGCGAAGCACTGGGTGGACGTCGAGAACGGCAACATCCTGCGCAACATGCTGTCGCAGATCCTCACGGGCAAGCTGTCGATCAAGCAGGCTGCATCGTCTGCCAGCGACAACATCGCATCGGTGCTGAACCAGTCGTAACCGGTGCACGAGACCAGTAGTAACGCCGCCGCCGGGACGCTCTTGGGGACGTCCCGGCGGCGGCGCCGGTCCTGGGGGCGGACGCTCGAAGCGTCTGTCCCGTACACGCTCCTCCTGCCGGTCCTGGTCGTAATCGGCCTCATCCTCGGGTATCCGCTCTACTGGCTCGTCAAGCTTTCGACGCAGCGGTACGGCCTCTTCGAGCTGATCCGCCACCAGGGCGTGTCGATCGGGCTCGACAACTACAGCTCGGTCCTGCACGACCAGATCTTCTGGCACACGCTCCTTCGAACGGTCGTCTTCACGGCCGTGAACGTGGGCCTGACGATCGTGCTCGGCATGCTGCTCGCGCTCCTGCTCGTCCGCGTGAGCCCGATCGTCCGGGTGCTGCTCAGCTCGGGCCTCGTGCTCGTCTGGTCGATGCCGGTCGTCGTCGCGGTGCAGATCTGGTACTGGATGACGAACTACCAGAACGGCGTCGTCAACTACGTGCTGACGCAGTTGCACCTGGGTGACTTCTTCCAGCACGACTGGTACGCGACGACGTTCTCACAGTTGAGCCTCGTGACGCTGCTGATCGTCTGGGGCGCGCTTCCTTTCGTCGTGATCACGCTCTACGCGGGGCTGGCGCAGGTCCCGCACGACCTCGTCGAGGCAGCCGAGGTGGACGGCGCGCGCCCGTGGCGCATCTTCCGCGACATCACGCTGCCCATCCTGCGGCCCATCTTGCTCATCCTCACGAGCCTGTCGATCATCTGGGACTTCGGCGTGTTCACGCAGGCCTATCTCCTCATCGGCCAGTCGAAGATCCACGCCGGCAACTACCTGATGAGCATCTATCTGTTCGAAGAGGGCTACTTCAAGAGCGACTTCGGCCGCGGCGCGGCGATATCGATGTTGATGCTGCTGATCGTGGCCGCCCTCAGCGTCGTCTACGTGCGACGCATGGTGCGGATCGGTGATGCGGAGTGAACAAGCGCGCGAAGCAGACGGTGTGGAACGTGGTCGGGATCGCCGTGTTCGTCGTGATGGTGTTCCCCGTCTTCTGGATGATCTCGACGGCGTTCAAGTCGAACGAGCAGATCGTCTCGCTCGACCCCACGTGGTTCCCGGTGCATCCGACCCTGTCGCACTTCCGCGCCGCAATCGACAAGCCGTATTTCTGGGCCGATGTGAAGAACAGCCTGATCGTCGTCACGGCGACCGTGGCGATCTCGATCCTCCTCGCCTTCCTTGCGGCCGTTGCGCTCGCCCGCTACCGGTTCGCGGGCCGCAAGCTGTTCATCGTGCTCGTGATCGGGATCCAGATGCTCCCGCAAGCCGGCTTGATCATCCCGCTCTACGTCGTGCTCGCGCGCTACCACCAGACGAACGCGCTGACCGGCCTGATCGTCACCTACATGACGTTCGTGCTCCCGTTCTGCGTGTGGACGCTTCGTGGCTTTCTACTCGGGATCCCGAAGGACCTCGAGGAGGCCGCGATGGTCGACGGGTCGACGCGCCTCGGAGTGTTCATCAAGATCCTGCTGCCGCTGATGGGTCCGGGCCTCGTCGCGACCTCGGTCTTCGCGTTCATCACGACCTGGAACGAGTACATCTTCGCGCGCGTGCTGCTCAACGACCAGGGGAAGCAAACGGTCACGGTGTGGCTGTCCGCGTTCTACAGCAGCAGCCGCCACACCGACTGGGGCGCGCTCATGGCGGCCTCGACGCTGACCGCGATCCCCGTCGTCGTCTTCTTCCTGCTCGTGCACCGTCGGATCGCCTTCGGGCTGACCGCCGGCGCGGTGCGCGGATGAACGAGCTCGAGCGCCTGGCCGCGGCCTGCGTCTTCCCGAGCTTTCCGGGGACGGCGGTACCCGACTGGGCAAGCCGGTTCCTGGCAGAGGGCGGGGGCGGAATCGTGCTCTTCGCCTACAACGTCTCGTCGCGCGAGGAGCTCGCCGGCCTGTGCTCCCGCCTCCGGGCAGAGCGCGACGACGTGCTGCTCGCGGTCGACGAGGAGGGCGGCGACGTCACCCGCCTCGAATGGGACACCGGCAGCTCGTATCCGAGCGCCGCCGGTCTCGGCGCGATCGACGACGTCGTGGTGACGGAGGCGGTCGCGGCGTCGATCGCGGGTGAGCTCGCCTCGGTCGGGGTGAACTGGAACTTCGCGCCGGTCGCCGACGTCAACGTGCCTGCGAATCCGGTGATCGGCGCGCGCGCCTTTGGCGACGACGCCGAGCTCGTCGCGCGCCACGTCGCCGCCTCGGTCCGCGGGACGCAGAGCCGCGGTGTCGCCGCCTGCGCAAAGCACTTTCCCGGCCACGGGTCGACGCATCAGGACTCGCACCTCGAGCTGCCGGCTCTCGTCGGCGAGCTCGCCTCCGGGCTCCCGCCGTTTCGCGCGGCGATCGACGCCGGCGTGCAATCGATCATGACGGCGCACATCCGCGTCGCTGCGCTTCCCGCAACCGTCGACCGCGCGATCGTCGGCGAGTTGCTGCGCGGCGAGCTGGGGTACGACGGCGTCGTGATCGCGGACGCGTTGGAGATGAAGGGGCTGAGCGCGATGTACGCCCCGGGCGAGGGCGCCGTGCGCGCCGTCCTCGCCGGCTGCGACGCCTTGATCGTCGGCCACGACCTGCATGAGGAGGCGGTTGCGGAGGTTCGCACGGCGCTCGCCGCGCGCGTCCCCGAAGAGCGTCTGCGCGAGGCGGCAGGCCGGGTGGCACGGCTCATGGCGTGGGCGAGGCCCGAGGTGGGTGCCGTCGACAGAGGTGCCGGTGCCGCGGCGGCGCGGCGTGCGCTGCGCGTCGACGGCGACGTCTCGCTCAACGGCTCGCAGCGCATCGTCGAGCTGCGCCCGGTTGCCAACATCGCGGCGGGTGAGTTCGAGCACGCGCTCGGGGAGATCGTTCGTGAAGGAGAGCCGGTTCCTGCCGCCGACGTCTATGTCGTGCGCGACGCGCACCGGCATGCCTGGATGCGCGAGGCGGTCGACGTCGACGGCGCCGTCGTGGTCGAGACGGGGCTGCCGGTTTGGCGGCCGAGTCGCGCGCGCGGGTACGTTGCGACCTACGGCGGCGGGCGCGCGTCCCTCGACGCCGCGCGCGAGAGGCTCGCGTGACGCACCTCGAGCAGGAGCTGCGAGAGCAACCGCAGGCGCTCGCGCGCCTCATCGAGATGCAGCGCGCGTACGCCGAAGGCACGCGCGAGCTCTTCGAGCGCAGCGACGTGCAGTACATCTTGATCGCGTCGCGTGGGAGCTCGTCCAATGCCGCGCGCTACGCGCAGTACCTGCTCGGCCGCGCGCATCGGGTGCCGGTGGCGTTTGCCACGCCGTCGCTGTTCACGCTGTACGAGCAGCCGCCGCGCCTCGACGGCGCACTCGTGATCGGCATCTCGCAGTCGGGCAAGTCGCCCGACGTCGTGGAGGTGGTGACCGAGGCGCGAAGGCAGGGACGGCCGACGATCGCGCTCACGAACTCACCGTCGTCGCCGCTCGGGCTGGCCGCCGACGGGGTCCTGAAGCTGGAGGCCGGCAATGAGCAGGCGGTTGCCGCCACGAAGACCTACGTCAACTCGCTCGGCGCGGTCGCGCTCCTCTTCGCCACGACGACGGGCGACACGCAGGCTCTCGGGGAGCTGCAGCGCGTCCCCGATCAGCTTTCACGCCAGCTCGACCGCTCATGGGCAGAGGCCGATGCGATCGACCCTCTCGGCGCGGTCGACGGGGGAACCGTTGTCGCCCGCGGGATCAACTACTGCACGTCGTTCGAGATCGCGCTCAAGATCCGCGAGCTCTCCGGACTGCTCTTCGAGTCGTACTCGGCCGCCGACCTGATGCACGGCCCCGTCGCGGCGATCGGTCCCGGCTGGCCGGTGATCGCCGTCGCGCCGAAGGGGCCGGCGCTGGGCGCGATGACCGAGGCGGTCGAGAAGGTCGCCGAGCGCGGCGCGCGCACCGTCGTCATCTCCGACGACGAGGGGACGCGCGAGCGCGGAGAGATCGGGTTGACGCTCGTGCCCGGCGTCCCCGAGTGGCTGAGCCCGCTCCTCGCGGTCGTTCCCGGACAGCTGGCCGCGATGCGATTGGCGCAGCTCCGTGGCGTCGATCTCGACGCACCGCTCGGTCTCTCGAAGGTCACGCTGACGCGTTAGCCTTCGCGCCTTCGTGGCGGTCGTCGAGGGAGAGCGGCGGTTCGCGGCTCCTCCGGAGCGCGTGTTCGCGCTGCTCGTGGACCCTGACGTGATCGCCTCGGCGATTCCGGCCGTACGCGGGCACACGGTGACCGACCCGGAGCACTGGCAGGCGAAGGTGAAGCCGCCGCTGCCGCTCGCGCCGGCGGTGACGATCAGATTTGAGGTGCTCGACCGCCGGCCGCCCGAGCACGCCGCACTGCACGCCCATGGTGGCGGCGCCGATGTCCGCTCGACGTTCGACCTGTCGCGCGACGGCGACGCGACGCTGATGCGCTGGCGGACGGAGCTCCACCTCAGCGGCCTGCTCGAGCGATTCGCCGGTCACAGCCTCGAGGCGGTGGCGAAGCGGCAGGCCGAGCGGACGCTCGACGCGGTCGAGCGCGAGCTCTAGACGCCGTCGGCGATCTCGGCGTGGCGCTCGGCGACGCACACGTGCGCCCAGTGCTCTGCGCGTTCGAGGATGCGCTCCTCGATCGCCTGGCGCTCCACGTCCCCGGCGGGCACGCGATCGGACGCGACCTCGATCCGCACCTGGTGCACTGAGGCTTCCACGTTCGCGTCGATCTCATGGCGTTCCTCGGAGATGATCGACACCTCTCCGACCTCGTCGAGAAGCCAGTCCGCGAGACGGTCGATCTCCGCGGGTGTCGCTTCGCGCCCGGCAAAGACGCCGAAGTTGACGCGCACCTCGATCGCGGGCGGATCGTGGCGGTGCACGGTGAATGCCATCGTCGGTTCCATCGTGGTTCCAACGACCGACCCCGCGCCTGCGTTACGTATCAGGCCTCACGAGGTTGCCAGCGGAACCCCCGAATCGCTGCAATCAAGCCGATCGCGCCCCAGATGAGCACGACCCCGATGGACGCCTTCTCGGCCCACACGTGGTGGTGGCGCACCATCACGTCCCGCGTCAGCTTCGTGAAGTACGTCAGTGGCAGGACATCGGCAATCGCCTTCAGGAAGCCCGGATACTTGTTGGGCGAGAAGAACGTGCCCGAGATGATGGCCATCGGCAGGTACACGAAGTTGACGACGGCGGACGAGCCTTCGGCCGAACGCACGAAGCCGGTCAGGCCGAGACCCATCGCCGCGAACGCGACCGAGCCGATCACGAGCACGGCGAGGAGCGAGAGCGCGCGGTCGGGGAGGCCCACGCCGAACAGGATGCGACCGAGCCCGATCAGCAGCACCGCTTCCACGAGAAACGTCAGGAACGTCGAGGCGAGCACGGCGAGGAGGTACGTCGACGGCGGGAGCGGCGTTGCGCGAATGCGCTTCAGCACGCCGCTCTCGCGACGAATCGTCATCGTGATCGCGAGGCCGGCGAACGCCGTTGACGCCACGCCGTAGCCGATCATCCCCGCTTCCAGGAACGACGCGCCGCGAATCCCGGAGATCGTGCTGTCGCCGTAGATCGAGCCGAAGACGAGGAAGAAGATCACGGGCAGGAAGAACGTGAAGAACGCCGCTTCCCGATTGCGCCAGAACAACAATTGTTCGGTGCGGACTTCGTGGACGAAGCGCCTCACTCGGCGGTCAGCTCCAGGTACACGTCCTCGAGCGTGGGGCGGCGCACCTCGAGCTCGTCGAGCTCTTCGCCGCGCGCGAGCGCTTCCGCGGTCAGCTCGTTGAGGCGCCGCGTCGGGTCGCCCGTTCGCTCGACGACCTCTTGGCCGTCGCGCCGAAAGCGGATCTCGGTCTCCACGGCGCCGCCGGTCAGGTCGGACGGCCGTCCCTCGCGCACGATCACGCCGTCGCGGAGGACGGCGACGCGGTCGGCGAGTTGCTCCGCCTCGTCGAGATAGTGGGTCGTGAGCAGGATCGTCTTTCCCAACGCTCGAAGGTTGCGGACGGTGTCCCACGCGGCGCGGCGCGCGCCGGGATCGAAGCCCGTGGTCGGCTCGTCGAGGAAGATCAGCTCCGGGTCGCCGATCAGCGCGAGGCCGAGATCGAGACGACGCTGCTGGCCGCCGGAGAGCGTTCGCACGCGTGCACCGCGCTTCTCGGTGAGGCCGACGAGCTTGGCGACCTCGCCCGGGTCGCGCGGCTGCGTGTAATAGCCCGCGAAGGTGCGCAGGCTCTCGAGCACGGTCAGGTTCGGGTAGAGCGACGAGCTCTGCAGCATGACTCCGATGCGCTCGCGCCAGGGAGACTTCGCCTTCTGAGGATCGACACCGAGCACCTCCACGTCGCCGGCGTCCCGCGCGCGGTAGCCCTCGAGGATCTCCACCGTCGTCGTCTTCCCCGCACCGTTCGGGCCGAGCAGGCCGAACACCTCACCGGCTTCGATCGTAAAGTCGAGTCCGCGAAGGGCTTCATGGTCGCCGTAGCTCTTGCGCAGCCCGCGCACCACAACAGCCGTCACGGCAGCTCGACCTCGTGCACCGCGCCGGGCGCGAAACGCACCTCGCGGCCCGTGAGCGCGAGCACGATCTCGCTGCAGTCCGGCTGGTGGCCGACGACGACGACCGTTTCGCCGAGTGCGACCGAGCGTACGTCCTCTGCGGTCGCGCCGGGCCCAAGCCGCTCGTCGGGCTGCGCGGTCAGGCCGGCGGCATGCGCTATCGCGTCGGCTGTCTCACGTGCGCGCAGGAGCGGGCTCGAGAACACGGCCGTCGGGCGCTCGGCGGCGAGCTGCTCGCCGAGTGCGCGCGCGGCCGCGCCGCCCGCGTCCGTCAGCGGGCGCAGCTCATCCGGCTCGCCGGGCGCAGCCTCGGCGTGGCGCACGAGGAAGACGCGCACGGGCCCTAGCCTAGTCTGGCCGCGACCTCCCCCAGGACGGCGACCATCTCGACGTCGTCGTGAGAGAGGTGCTGAAGCATGGCTCGATCGACACCGGCGTGCTCGTAGGCTCGCAGTTGCTCGACCACCTGGTCGACGGTGCCGACGATCGGCGGCGGATCCGGGTAGCGCTCGAGCCGCCGCTGGAGGTCGGTGTCGTTCCGGCCCACGACGCAGCCGATCATGATCGAGAAGCGCAGCGGATCGCGGCCGGCGGCGCGCGCGGCGTCGTCGAGGATCTCCTTGCGCTCGCGCGCTTCCTGGACGGTCGGGAAGACGGTGTTGTACTCGTCCGCCCAGCGCACGGCCGCGCGGACGGTGCGGGGCTTCGCGCCTCCGCCGACGATGATCGGCGGGTGCGGCCTTTGCACGGGCTTGGGCCAGACGTCGTCGGCGGTCGTCCATTGACGCACGATCTCCGCGAGCTGCCGGTCGAGCTCGTCGAGACGCTCGGCCACGGTCCTGAAATCGAATCCGTAGGTCGTGTGCTCGGGTTCGTACCAGCCCGCGCCGATCCCGAGCTCGGCGCGGCCGTTCGAGATGTGGTCGACGGTCGTCACGCTCTTCGCGAGCACCGACGCGGGCCGGAAGGTGACTGGCGAGACCATCGTCCCGAGGCGGATGCGCTCGGTGCGAGCGGCGAGGCCGGCCAGCGTCGTCCAGGCATCGAGCGAGCCGGCGGGGTCGTCGTTCATGATCGAGCGGTAGTGGTCGGAGCGGAAGAGGCCTTCGAGGTTCGCGTCCTCGGCCGCCTGCGCGAGCGCGAGCCACTGCTCCCAGGTGATCCCCTCCTGACCCTCGAGCATCAGCGAGATGCGTATCACTGTGGTGTCACGTAAGCCGCCGTCAGTCCGCCGTCGACGAGGAACGTTGCCCCGGTGACGTACGACGACTCGTCCGAGGCGAGGAAGAGCGCGCCGTTCACGATCTCCCTCGGCTTGCCGAGTCGCCCCGTCGGCCAGTGCACGCGGCGACGCTCGAGCGCGTCAGGGTCGTCGCCGTAGATCGAGAGCAGCAGGGGCGTCTCCACCGGGCCGGGGCACAGTGCGTTGACGCGCACGTTCTCGCGCGCGAACTGCACGGCGAGCTCCCGCGACATTGAGAGCACGGCGCCCTTCGACGCGGTGTACGAGATCTGGCTGGTCGCCGCGCCGAGGATCGCGACGAAGCTCGCGACGTTGATCACGCTGCCGCCGCCGCGGCGCTGCAGGTGTGGGATGCCGTGCTTGCAGCAGAGGAAGACGCCCTTCGTATTCACGTTCTGCACGCGGTCCCACGCGTCGGTTGTCGTATCGAGCACGCTCGCATCGTCGTTCGCCGAGATGCCGGCGTTGTTGTAGAGGACGTCGATGCCGCCGTAGCGGTCGGCGGTCGCATCCATCATCGCCTTCACGCTTGTCTCGTTCGAGACGTCGACCTCGAACGCGAACGCGTCCCTCGCTTCGCTCGCGGTTTGCTGCGCTGCTTCGAGGTTGACGTCGGCCGCGCAGACGCTCGCGCCCTCTTCGCTGAAGAGAACCGCCGCTTCGCGGCCCATGCCGCCGCCGGCGCCCGTGATCACGCAGACCTTGTCTTGGAGACGACCTGGCACTCAGCCCTCCGTCGAGTAGAAGACGTTCTTCACTTCCGAGTAGCCGTCCAGCGCGTGCATGCCGAGCTCGCGACCGAACCCGGATTGCTTGAAGCCGCCGAATGGCGTGGAGACGCGGACGGAGCTGTTCGAGTTGACGCTGAGCACTCCGCTCTCGAGCGCGCGCGCCGTGCGCAGCGCCTTGGCGCCGTTCTCGGTCCAGATCGATCCGCTGAGGCCGTACGGCGTGTCGTTCGCGATCCGGATCGCGTCCGCTTCGTCCTCGAAGGGGATCAGCGCGGCGACGGGGCCGAAGACCTCCTCGCGCGCGACGCGGTCGTCATTCGACGCTTCGACGATCGTGCACGGAAACCAGAAGCCCCTGCTGTTCGGCGCGTCCCCCTGGTAGAGCGGCGTTCCTTCGACGAAGCTCTCGACGGTCGCGCGGTGTTGCTGCGAGATGAGCGGTCCCATCTCCGTGTCGTCGAGCGACGGGTCTCCGACCTTCACCTTGCGCGTCGCGTCGACCAGAAGCTGGGCGAACTGGTCGTACGCGCTCTTTTCGACGAGGATGCGCGAGCGCGCGCAGCAGTCCTGGCCCGCGTTGTCGAAGACGGCGTACGGGGCCGCGGCGGCCGCCTTCTCCAGATCGGCGTCGGCGAAGACGAGGTTCGCCGACTTGCCGCCGAGCTCGAGGGTGACGCGCTTGATGGTGGCCGCAGCGCTTCGCATCACGCCCCGCCCGACGTCGGTCGAGCCGGTGAAGCCGATCTTCGCCACGTCGGGGTGTTCGACGAGTCGTTGCCCGGCGACGGAGCCCTTGCCGACGAGGACGTTGATCACTCCCTCGGGGATGCCGGCGTCGAGCGCGAGCTCGGCCAGCCGGAGCGCGGAGAGGGGTGTCAGCTCGGCGGGCTTGAGGACGACCGTGTTGCCGCACGCGAGCGCAGGCCCGAGCTTCCAGGACGAGATGTTGAGCGGGAAGTTCCAGGGGACGATCAGCCCGACGACACCGAGCGGCTCGCGGAAGGTCATGTCGATGCCGCCTGCAACCGGGATCGTCTCGCCGTGGCGCTTGTCCACGGCGCCGGCGTAGAAGTGGAAGACGTCGGCGACCATGCCGATCTCGCCGCGCGCGCCCGCGATCGGCTTTCCGACGTTCCGCGACTCGATCTGCGCGAGCTCCTCGCCGTGCTCCTCAATGAGCGTCGCGAGCCGCCGAAGCAACCGGCCGCGATCGCGCGGCGACACGTCGCGCCACGCGGGGAAGGCCGCCTTCGCCCGTGCCACGGCAGCGTCGGTCTCCTCGACCCCGGCCGACTCGAGCGTCGCAATCGTCTCCTCGGTCGCCGGGTTGATGACGGTGACGCTCATCCAACCGATTCAAGCATGAGCGGGCCGGTTGCAGCTTCGCAACCTTGCTCCGAGCTCAGGACCTGGCCGTCGAGGGCAAGGCCCTCGGCGACGTACCGGCGGTACTCGCGCTGGGCCACCCGTGGGCGATCCGCCACGAACTCGAGCAGCTCGTGAGGCTGATGGAACGTTCGCGGATGAGCGAGTCCAACGTTTGCGCGATAAGAGGACCAGTTCCAGTCTTCCGGAGACCGACACAACCCCGCCCGCACGGCGTTCAGATCGATGTACCGAGCCACCTCGAGCACGCTCGCGTCGGTCTTGAGTTGGCCGGCATAGAAGCAGTGCCGGACGAAGTGGCCGGTTCCGGTTCGATCGTATTTCGCGTGCATTCGCCGAGAGAATCCGCTGTGAACAACACGCATCCCATCGGACAATCCTCCGTCCGTCAGCGCGACCAAGAAGTGGTGGTGGTTCCAGATCAGCGCCCAGGCCAACGTCCGCCATCCGCGCTTCTTGGCGGTCCGCGCGTAGAGCTCAAGAAACAGTTCGTGCTCGCTCGGCTCGCGAAACATCGCTTGTCCGTAGGCCCCGCGCGACGACACGTGGTAGTAGCCGTACGGGTCGATCGGTGGCTGCCGACGCATAGCGTCGACGGTACCGGCGTCGCGCGTGTGCGCCGGCCGAAGTCACACTCTTATTACCTTGCTCGGAGCAAAGGTCCTGTCCTCTACGGACGGGTCGCGCGATAGGTGGCGGCTTCGCGGACGAGGGCTTCGAACAGTGCGCCGTCCTCGCCTTCCTCCGGATGCCACAGGATGCCGACCGTGAAGCGGCGCGCGGGGTCCTCCAGCGCCTCCACCGTTCCGTCGGGTGCACGCGCCGCTTCGCGCAGGCCGGTGCCGAGCGCTCCGTAGCCCTGGTGGTGGTGCGACTTTACGTCCGCGCGCGCGCCGAGGATCGAGCCGAGTCGCGTGTCGGGGAGCACGTCGACGTCGTGCTCGGCGAAGACGCCCGGCTTCTCCTTGTGTACGTCGGTGTGGACGCGGTCCGGTACGTGCTGCTCGAGATCGCCGCCGAGCGCGACGTTCAGCACCTGCGAGCCGCGACAGATCGCGAGCAGCGGCAGGTCGCGATCGAGCGCGGCGCGCATCAGGCCCAGCTCGAACTCGTCGCGCTCGCGAAAGATGCCGACCGTCTCGTCGTGCGGTGCCGCGCCGTACAGCTCGGGATCGACGTCGGAGCCGCCGGAGAAGATCAAGCCGTCGAGCCGATCGAGCGTCTCCTCATACGCAGCGCCCGGCGGGACGAGCAGCGGCACGCCGGCCGCTCGCTCGACCGCGCGCACGTACGACGCGGGCACCAGCGCCGCCTCGAGGTTCCACGCGCCCCACGCCGCAGGTGTCAGATATGTCGTGATCCCGACGACCGGCTTACCCACGCTCGAACAGACGCTCCCGCTCGTACGACGTGACCACCTTGTCGAACAGCTCCTGCTCGGTGCACGCGTAGTTCAGATAGTGGTCGACCACGTCGTCGCCCAGTGCGCCGCGCGCCATCGTCCCGCTTTCCAAGGCGCCGATCGCCTCGCGGAGCGTCGACGGGAAACGATCGGCGTCCGAGACGTACGCGTTCCCCTCGAGCGCCGGGCCGAGCTCGAGCGAGTTCTCGATCCCGTGCAGGCCGGCCGCGAGCAGCGCTGCGAACGCGAGATACGGGTTGACGTCCCCGCCCGGGATGCGCGTCTCTGCCCGCAGCGCCGGACCGGAGCCGACGACGCGGAACCCGCACGTGCGGTTGTCGCGCCCCCACGCCAGCGTCGTCGGGGCCCACGAGCCCGCCGCGTAGCGCTTGTACGAGTTGATGTTCGGCGCGAAGAAGATCGCGAGCTCGCGCGCGCAGGCGATCTGCCCCGCGAGGTACGACCGGAAGACCTCGCTCTCACCGGCGAAGGCCGCCTCACCGTCGCGCCAGAGCGATGAGTGGATGTGGCACGACGAGCCGATCCAGGTGTGGTCGGGCTTCGCCATAAAAGTGATCGAGCAACCGTTCTGGAACGCGATCTCCTTCGCGCCGTTCTTGTAGATCGCATGGTTGTCGGCCATCGTCAGCGCGTCGGCGTAGCGGAAGTTGATCTCCTGCTGGCCGGGCCATGCTTCGCCCTTCGACGTCTCCACTGCAATGCCGGCGCCGTGCATGCCGTTCCGGATCTGCCGCATCAGCGGCTCGTCGTAGCTCGTGGCGAGGATGTGGTAGTCGAGGATGTACGGCACCGACGGCGTGAGGTCGACGTAGCCCTTCCGGTGCGCCTCCTCGTACGTCTCGCGCAGCAAGTAGAACTCGAGCTCCGACGCGAACATCGCGTCGTAACCGTGCGAACGCGCGCGCGCCAGCTGCGCGCGGAGGACCTGGCGAGGAGACGGGCGAACCGGAGAGCCGTCCCCCCAGGCGACGTCGCAGAGGACGAGTGCCGTCGCCTCCAGCCACGGGATGCGCCGCATCGTCGCGAGGTCCGGCGCGAGCTCGAAGTCCCCGTACCCGCGCTCCCACGATGCGATCTCGTACCCGGGAACCGGATCCATCTCCATGTCGAGCGCAAGCAGGTAGTTGCACCCCTCGGTGCCGTGGCCGTGCTCGACCTGCTCCAGGAAGAAATCGCGATGAAGGCGCTTGCCGAGCAGGCGGCCCTGCATGTCGGTGAACGCCATGATCACCGTGTCGACCGATGGGTCGTCGCGCAGCTCGTCGAGCGTCAGCACATTGCCCTCCTTCGTGGAGGGAGCCGGCACGTGCCGGCTCCCTCCGATCCGGTATCCGAGTCGATCCTACGCGCCGGAGGGCGCCGTCCCCGCAGGCGAGGGTTCGCCGTACTTGGCTTCGATGCGTGCAAGCTCCTCCGGTGTGCCCATCGCGACGGGACCCTCGAACCAGTGCCGCGCCGAGAGCATCCACCACGTTCCGACGAGCACGACCATCCCGCCGATCGCGATCGGGGCGTAGTTGAACAGCTTCCAGTCGAACTTGTCCGTGTGCCACGGCACTCCGCCGGGGTTCGTCGGAAGGATGAACAGCACGCTGATGAACAGGACCCAGATGCATGCCACCCAGCCGATCCACTTGTAGTGCTTCCCGAGGTTCCATTCGCCCGGTTCCCACGCGTCGCCCGCCCGGAGTCGCAGGAAGATCGGGATGGCGTACGCGATGTAGAGGCCGATCGTCGCGACGGATGTCACTGCCGCGTAGGCGACGAAGCCGTTCGTCCCGAAGTACGCCGGGAAGGCGCAGAGGAACGCCAGCACCGCGATCGCGATCGCCGCCATGTACGGCACCCGCTCGCGATTCAGGCGCCGCCAGATCCGCCAACCCGGAACGGCGCGGTCGCGCGAGAACGCGAACATCATCCGCGACGCCGACGTGATCGACGACATGCCGCAGTAGAACTGCGCCACGACGGTGATGAAGAGCAGGATCTTCGCCGTCGTGTTCCCGAGCGAGTCGAGGAACACCTGCTTGACGGCGAAGGTGCCGGCACCGAGCGTTGCGGTGTAGCTCTGGATCGCGAACGTCACGGCGAGGGCGAGGATGTACCCGAAGACGGCGGAGACGACGATCGACATGATCACGCCGCGCGCCGCGGCACGTGACGGGTCCTGTGTCTCCTCGCTCATGTGCGCCGACGCGTCGTACCCCGTGTACGTGTACTGCGCCTGCAAGAGCCCGAGCAGCAGGACGAACCACAACCAGCTGTGCCCGAAGCCGCTGTTGTTGATCGTCTTCGTGAACACCGTCGAGACCGATTGGTGGTGGTCCGGGGCGAAGATCAGCACGCCGACGATGATCAGCACGCCGCCGATGTGCCACCAGACCGAGACGTCGTTGAGGAACGCGACGAGCTTCACGCTGAGCACGTTCAGCAGCACGTGCAGCGTGAGGATGACCGCGTAGACGTAGATCACCTCGTGCGCCGTGCCCTTGAACGTGCCCGGCCACAGCAATTGCAGCAGCGCGTCGGTGAACGTCGCTGCGCCGTAGTCGATGCCGGCGGTGATCGCGATCTGGCCGATCAGGTTGAACCAGCCCGTGAACCAGCCCCAGCCGGGACCGCCCATCTTCGAGGACCAGTAATAGAGCCCGCCGGCGGTCGGGTACTTCGACGCGATCTCGGCCATGCCGAGGCCGACGATCAACACGAACACCGACACGATCGGCCAGCCGTACGCCTCCATCACCGGGCCGCCGTAGCCGAGGCCCAGGTAGTACAGCGTCAGCGTTCCGGAGAGGATCGAGATGATCGTGAACGAGATCGCGAAGTTCGAGAACCCGCCCATGCTCCTGCTCAGCTCCTGGGCGTAGCCCAGGGCGTGCAGCATCCGTGTGTCCTTGTCATGCGCGTGACTGCCTTCCACCTGACCTCCTAAGGGGTTTGTGCGGACAGCGCCAGCGCGATTCTCCGATACCGCACGGTCGGCGCACAAGGGGCTGACGGTAGTTTTTGCTCATGCGCCGGTTCCGCTACGTGCTCTGCGACGTCTTCACGGACGTCCCGCTCGCCGGGAACCAGCTCGCGGTCTTCACGGATGCGCGCGACCTGACGAGCGAGGAGATGCAGCAGCTCGCGCGAGAGACGAACCTGTCGGAGACGGTGTTCGTCCTGCCGCCGTCGAGCCCCGATGCTGACGTCCGCATCCGCATCTTCACGCCGGGGCTCGAGCTGCCGTTTGCCGGGCATCCGGTACTCGGAGCCGCGTTCGTCCTCGGCGGGCCGCTGTCGAAGATCGTGATCCGGCTCGAAACGGGGGCCGGGGTGGTACCGGTCGAGCTCGAGCGCGAGGGGCCGCGAATCGTCTTCGGCCGGATGGAGCAGCCGGTCCCCGTATGGGAACGGGTGGCGGATCCGGGGCCGCTCTTCGCGGCGCTCGGGGTTGCAGGCTCTGCGCTCCCGGTCGAGCGCTACGACCTCGGCCCGGGGCACGTCTACGTCGCGCTCGAGACGCCCGAGGAAGTCGCTGCGCTGCAGCCCGACATTCCGGCCCTCGCGCGCGCGACGCAGGACGGGGTGAATGCGTTCGCGCGCGACGGTTCACGGTGGAAGACGCGGATGTTCGCGCCGAATCACGGTGTCGACGAGGATCCCGCCACGGGGTCGGCCGCGGGGCCGCTGGCCGTCCACCTCGCACGTCACGGCCAGATCGAGTTCGGCGAGCAGATCGAGATCTCGCAGGGCGCCGAGCTCAGAAGGCCGTCGACGTTGTACGCCGAGGTGCACGGCCGCGGCGACGAGATCTCGCGCGTGGTCGTCGGAGGCTCGGCCGTGACGGTCGCGCGCGGCGAGTTCAGCCTGTAAGCCGAACGGACACGATCTCAGGCAGCTCGACGGCGAGCGCGGTCCAGAAGACGCCGCCGTCGCGCGTGACGAAGAGCCGGTTGCGCCCGGCGAAGACCGCTGTGTCCGGCTCCTCGTCGGCGATCGCGATCGCGCGACCCGGCGGAAGGCCCCGGCCGGACTCGCGCCACGTCATGCCGCTGTCGCGTGAGACGACGAGTGGCGGGCGCGTGTCCACGACGGCGAACACCGTCGCGCCGAGCGCTGCGGCGGCCACGACCCGTGGCAAGTTCAGCACCGGCTCGTCCTGTGGCGCGAGGGCCTCGCCGCACGGCGTGACCTCTTCCGTCTCGAGGTCGACCTCGAAGACTCCCGCCGTCGTCTCGACGCGAGCGTTCATCGCGAGAAGAGCGACGCGACGACCGCAGTCGCTCGCCGCGCGGCACCCGCCGGCCCGAAGCCGGCGTTCCGCGCGACGAGGTACGCGATCGAATAGGCATCGCCGGCACCGGTTGGGTCGACGTGTATCCGGTGTGCGGGCACGAACTCGGAGCGGCCGCCGTAGTAGACGGTCGAGCCGCGCGAGCCGTGGGTGACGAGCACCTCGCGGACGTCGAGCGCCGCCACGTCGCCGACCACCTCTGCCTCCTCCTCCGCGAGCTTCAGCACCCAGACATGGCGGAGGATCTCGGGATCGAAGTCGCGATCAAGCTGCAGTGGCCCGAGCTCGGGAACGCGGACGAGCCCTTGCCCGTCGAGCAGCACACGCCGCTTCCTCGCGAGGGCTGCGATCGTCTCGGTCGGGAACTCGTGCCGCGAGAGCGGCGCGACGTGCACCCACCTGCCGGAGGGCAGCACAGGGAGATCCGCCGGGGACCAGCTGTCGCCGAGCGATTCGACCTCCATCGTGCGAACGTCGCCGTCGTACGAGAAGGAGAAGGTCGCCGTCGAGTTGCCGGGGATGAACCGCGTCGGCGTTCCGAGACGGACGACCGGTGGAAGGAGCGCGTCGCGGTCCGCCTCTGCCGCGCGCGCGAAGATCCGCGCCGGCACCCGAAGGCGCTGCAATGCGCGCGCGCCGTGGTACGGCCCTCCCCCGGCGCGCGGCGCCTGCCCCGGCAGAAGGTCGCGCGACAGGTTGCCGATGAGCGCGATCACGCGCTCGCCAGTATGGGCCTCCTCGAGAGCAGCCGCGCCAACGTCGCAAGCGCGAACGCGGCTGCGAAGCTGGGCAGCGACGCGCCGCCCCACGGCAGCGCGTGCGGATGCGTGCGCGCCACGACGTCCGTCCACCAGCTCGGGCCTTGCGGATAGAGCCACTGGTAGAGGCAGAAGCCTGCGAGCCAGGCGAGCACCATCTCGAGCCGCAACTCGGGCGAGCCGAAGACGTCGTCGCGGCCGTAGTGGCGCCCGGCGAGGAGCCAATCGGCGAGGAGCACGGCGAACAGAGGCACGAAGAACGAGCCGAGCAGGTAGAGGAAGGGCTGGTAGTTGCGCAGGTCGATGACGAGGGCGCCGGCCGTGGCGGTCAACGCGAAGACGCCGACGAGCAATCGCTGCGGGACCCGCGGGAGGAGGTTCTGCAGGCTTACGGCGCCGGAGTAGACGTTGGCGAACGCTTCGTCGCTCTCGTCGACGGTGAGCGCGAGGAGCGCGAGGATGCTCGCCGCGCCGCCCGCCGCGATAGCCGTGAGGAGGCCCGGCGCATCGCTGATGTGGCGGGACATCGCGATCACGGCGCCCAGTGCGAAGAGCGGGATCGTCGGCACGAAGTAGCCGAGGCCGGCTCCCCAGAAGCCCGCCGCGCGGGAGCGCGCGAAGCGCGTGTAGTCGGCGACGAGCGGCGTCCAGCTGACGATCGACGCGAGCACGAGGTCGAAGCCGGGCCAGAACGCATGGGAGCCGTCGCGGTGCCAGAGCGAGACCGGATGCCGGCCGTGGAGCGACCACCACGAGAGGTAGATCAGCGACGCGAT
This sequence comes from Gaiellaceae bacterium, assembly GCA_045806045.1. Lineage (GTDB taxonomy): Bacteria > Actinomycetota > Thermoleophilia > Gaiellales > Gaiellaceae > PALSA-600. The sequence goes on from JBJMKB010000077.1 coordinate 55,027, forward strand.
CACGACCCAGACCGCGAACTTGCGCACGTACCTGCGGACGAATCCGACGGGCCCGAGGAATGCGAGCGCCGTCGCGACGACGCCGAAGAGGATCTTCCAGAGCGGGACTCCGCCGAAGCCGAGCACCTGCTGCGAGAGCGCGCTCGCGCCCGTGGCGATGACGATCAGCTCGAACACCGCCCAGCCGAGGCATTGCACGACGTTGAGCGCCGTCGGGAGGTATGAGCCCCGCTGCCCGAGCGGGGCGCGCAGTAGGACCATCGTCGGGACCCGCGCGTCGGCCCCGATCAGTCCGCCGAGCGCGAGCAGCAGATTCCCGACGAGAGCGGCGGCGACGATCGCCCCGGCGGCCACAGGGAGCGAGAGCCCGAGGCCGTACTCGTCGGCCGGCAGGACGAGGAATGCGCCCGCGACGATCACGAGCAGCGACACGGACAGGTTGGCCCAGAGCAGGAAGCCGTCGATCGTCCCGAGCACCCGCAGGCGCTCCGGCACGGGGTCGATGCCCCAACTTGGCGTGTCGGAATCCGTCACGTCACTCCCTTCGCCGGCATGATCCGGATCAGGTTCGACGGGTGTGATCTCAGCCCCGGACGGGGCACCCCGGCGCGCGCAGACTACCGCGCGCCGCTCTCCTAACGGGACACGAGTCGCGTCGCCGTCGCCTTCCAGCTTGCGACGAGAACGTCACCCTCCCGAATGGACAAGCGCCGTGCGGACTCGGCCGTCACCTCTGCGGTCACCGCGCCGACGGTCACGCGCATCCGATTGCCGACCGGGACGACGCTCTGCACCTCCGCCTGCAGGTGGTTCTGTGTCGAGTCGCTCGGGAGCGCGCGTGCGAGCGTGACGTCCCACGGAAAGACGATCGCGGCGACCTCGCCCGTCGCGTCGTCGGCCGAGAGGAGCACGGTTCGGTCGGCGAGCTCGACGGCGGTCAGTCCGCCCTCCCGATGTGCGCGCCCCGGCAGCACGTTGCCGCCGGCGAACCGCGCCACGAACGGCGAGACCGGCGCGGCGATCAACTCCTCCGCGGTCCCGACCTGAACGAGCGCGCCGTCCACGAGCACGCCGACGCGGTCGGCCAGGGCCGCGGCGTCGACGAAGTCGTGCGTGACGACGATCGCGGGTAGGCCGAGGTCGCGCAACGTCGCGCGCAGCTCCCCGCGAACCGTGTCGCGCGTGTGCGGATCGAGCGCAGCGAGCGGCTCGTCGAGCAGGAGCACCGCGGGACGACGCGCGATCGCGCGGGCGAGCGCGACGCGCTGCCGTTCGCCCCCGGAGAGCTCGCGGGGGCGTGCGTCGGCGAGATGAGCGATCCCGAACCGTTCCAGCAAACCGTCGACGGAGCCTGCGAAGGCGACGTTCCCGCGCACGCTGAGATGGGGGAAGAGCGCGTAATCCTGGAACACGAACCCCACCGACCGCTGCTCGGCCGGCAACGGCGACCACTCGCGCCCATCGACTTCGACCATGCCCTGGGCCGGCACCAGGCCGGCCACCGCGCGCAGCAGCGTCGATTTGCCCGCGCCCGACGGGCCGACGACGGCGACCGTCTCGTCGCGGACATCGAGAGCTACGCGGAGATCGAAGGTGCGAAGCGGGACGGAGACGTCCAACCGAAGCGCAGCCACTTGACCACCAGGAGGAGGATGAAGGAGAACGCGACCAGCAGGCCGCCGATCGCAAGCGCGACGTCGAAGGACTGAGCGAACTCGGCGTAGATTGCGAGTGGGAGCGTCTGCGTCACGCGTTGCAGCGAGCCGGCGAACATGATCGTCGCGCCGAACTCGCCGAGGCCGCGCGCGAAGGAGAGTGCGAGGCCCGCACCGAGCCCGCCCGCGGCGAGCGGTAGCGCGACACGCCCGAACAGACGCCACGGGCCGGCACCCAGCGTGCGCGCTGCGGCGACGAGCTGCGGGTCGAGGCCCTCGAAGGCGGCCACCGCGGTCCGCACGTAGAACGGTGCAGCGACGAACGCGACGGCGAGCACGACGGCACCCTGCGTGAACGCGACGCCGGCGGGGAGGAGGCCCATGCGCCCGAAGGCCGCCAGCAGGCCGACGCCCGCGACGGCCGGTGGCAGCACGAGCGGGAGCTCGACGAACGTCAGGAGCACGCTGCGGCCGCGAAAGCGTTGCGTCGCGAGCAGGTATGCCGTCGGCGTTCCGAGCAGGAGGATCAGCGCCTGCGCGACGATGCTCGTTCGTACCGAGACGACGACGGCGTCGCGCGCGACCGGATCGCCGAGCTCGCGCACGAGTGTCGCGGGCGAGACCTGCAGGAAGATCGCCAGGACGGGCAGGACGAGGAACGTGAGCGCGGCCGCCGCGGCAACGCCGAACACGACCCTCACGGGAGGCCGAATCCCGCTGCACGCAGGGTCGCACGCCCGCGTTTCGACAGCACTTCGCGCACGAACGCCGTCGCGAGCGCGCGGTGCGTCGTCGACGTCGGAATGCACAGCTCGTACTTCACCGTCGGCCGTCCCGCCGCCGGCACGGCGATGCGAATCACCTTGCTGGTCACCGGCCTGACGTCCGTCCGGTAGACGAATCCCGCGTCCGCCTCGCCGAATGCGACCTTCGCGGCGACGAGCTTGACGTCGTCCTCCTCGCTGACGACGTTCTTCAGGACGTCGCTCAACCCCAGGTTCGAGAGCATCTTGCGTGTGTAGTCGCCGATCGGCACGCCCTTCGCGCCGATCACGAGCGCGATGCCGTCCCGCCGCAGGTCGTAGACCGAGTGGATGCCGGCGGGATTCGACCGCGGGACGATCAGCACGACGGTGTTCGTTGCGAAGACGGCGGGCTTCGAGCAGAGGCGTTGCGCGTAGAGCTGGTCCGGATACTTCGGCGATGCGGCCGCGAACACATCGGCAGGCGCACCCTGCGCGATCTGGAACGCGAGTTGATCGGAGCCGGCGAACTGGTACTTCGGCGCGCGGTCGATCTGGGGGAACACTCCCGTGAGCGACGCGGCCGCGAAGATCGCGAGCAGCTTCACCGCTCGACCATCACCGAGGTGGACTTGACGAGCGCCGTCGCGGCCATTCCCGGCTTCAGCCCGAGATCCTCGACCGCGTCGCGGGTGACCAGCGCGACGACGCGCGCCGGCTCGGTGACGACGATCTCGACCTGCGCCATCAGCCCGTCGATCTCGACGCTCGAGACGGTTCCGACGAGCCGGTTGCGCGCGCTCAGCGCGCCCGGACGCGACTCGGCGCGGAGCCGCTCGACCTCGGAGGCCGGGACGATGCGGCGGTTTCGCTCGTCGCGCTGGGTCCGGATCCGGCCGCTGCGGTCCCAGCGCCGAAGCGTGTCGAGGCTGATCCCGAGCCGCTGGGCCGCCTCGCGCGCCGTGAAGTTCCTAGGCATGGCCTAGGCATACTAGTCGACGATCGCCGCCGGCGCCTCCGGCTCCGCCTCTGCCTCTGCCTCGTGCCGCAGCTGCTCGACGAGCTCGCCCGCGAGCAGCTCGCGGCACACGCGCCGGGCGACGAAGAACACGAGCACCGGGACGACCCACACGATCACGCGGTAGGCCCAGATCTGCTGCGCGTAGTCGACCCCGAACAGGACCGTCACGCGGTCGGCGGACCCCGACATGAAGACGAGAAACACCCATGTGACGATCGCCAGGCCGAGCGCCGTGCGCCACGGATTGTCGCGCGGCCGCTCGAGCAGGTTGTGGTAGCCGTGGTCGCCCGTCACCTTGCGCTCCGCCCACGGCCAGAGCGCAAGGGTGCCGAGGACGACGAGTGGGAACAGGGCGCCGCCCCAGAAGGGGTTCGGCACGAGCGTGTAGTGACCGATCGTGAGGTCGAACGACGGGACGAGCCGCAGCGCTCCGATCAGCCACCCGAGATACCAATCCGGCTGCGCGCCGTTCGTTCCCTCGGCGACGTGGTACGGCCCCCACAGCCAGATGGGGTTGATCTGCACGAGCCCGCCGAGCAGGAACAGCACGCCGAACACCGCGAGCATCAGCCCGAGCGATCGCGGCGTCTGCCCCGGGAACGTCGGAACGCCTACGACGTTCCGCTCCGTCTCCTTCTCCGACTGCTTGAACTGCGTGTGGTGACGCGACGCGACGAGCACGAGGTGGACTGTCAGGAGCAGCCCGATCAGGATCGGGATGATCAGAACGTGTGCGATGTACAGGCGCGGCCAGAACGAGGGCGAGCCCGGAAACGGGCCGCCCCAGATCAGCTGCCCGAGGTAGACGCCCACGACGGGCAGCGAGACGGCGACGCTGTAGCCGATCGCGAGGCCCATCCCCGACAGGAGGTCGTCGGCGAGCGAGTACCCGGCGTAGCCCTCGATCAACGCGAGCGAGAGCATGCCGACCCCGAGCAGGTACGTGAGGTCGCGCGGCTTTCGGAACGCGCCCGTGAAGAAGACGCGCAGCACGTGCAGCACGATCATCGCGACGAAGACGTTCGCCGCCCAGTGATGCGTCTGACGCATGAGTAGGCCCGCCTTCACGTCCCATGAGAGATGCACGACAGACTCGTACGCGCGGCTCATCGACTGACCGTCGAGCGGCTTGTAGCTGCCGTGGTAGACGGTCGCGGAGCGCGAATCGTCGAAGAAGAACGTGAGGTAGACGCCCGTTGCGACGAGCAGGATGAAGCAGTAGAGCGCCGCCTCCCCGAGCAGGAACGACCAGTGATCGGGGAAGACGTAGCGCAGCGCCTTGCGGATGAACGGCGCCGCGCCGGAGCGCTGGTCGACGAACCTCACGAGGCGGCGGATCACGAGCGCGCCGGCCCCTGTCGTACGCCCGACCACGAGGGACCCACCGGACCGGAGAAGTTGCCCGCGGCGCGCAGGTTGCCGGCGCCGTCGACGAGGAGCGGCAGCTGCGGCAGCGCGCGCCCCGCCGGCCCGAACAGCACCTTGCCGCGGTCGGCGGGATCGAACGTCGAGTAGTGGCACGGGCAGACGAGCGCCGGCTTCGGCTGCGTCGGCGCGAACGTCGGCTTGCGGTAGAGCGCGATCGCGCAGCCCGCATGCGTGCAAATCTTCGAGTACGCGACGATCTCGCGCGACGCGAGGCGCACGACGACGACGGGCGAGCCCATCAGCTCGCGGTCGGCGCCTTCGGGGAAGGCGGTGTAGAACGCTTCCTCCTCGACGTCCGCCGCAGAGAGCGGCTTCCCCGCCTCGTCGACGAGCCGGCGGCCGCGCCGCCACGGCGTGCGGTAGAGCGCGCTCGTGTCCAGCACCGGGCCGAGCGACGCGGCGGGCGTAAGCGCGGCGAGGCCGAGCGTGCCCAGCGCGCCCGCTCCGGCGAGCGTCACGAGGCGTTTGCGCGTGAACCGCGACCCGCTCTCGTCGACGATCTGCTCGATCTTGGACTGCTCCTCTGGATGCTCCGGCTCGGGGTACTCGTGCACCAGCTCTTCGGTGACGACGAGCCGGTGTGCGATCACAATGCACGCCACCGCGAGCAGGCAGAACGCGAGCCCGATCGACAGGCCCAGCCATTGCGTCTGCCGGCCGAGCCGGTCGAGGGCGTAGGCGACGATGAAGGCGGCCGCCGCGAGGGTCGCGAGGAAGAACAGGATGAGCACGGCGTTCTCCGCACGGCGATCCGGCGCGCCGGGCGCAACGATCCGCGCCGCGCCGCGAGGGCGCCGCGGCGACCGCCGGCGTCCGAGCGCGAGGACGGCACCGGCGACGAGCAGGTCCTTGAGCTTCGTCACGCTCTGAGCCTCCTTCCGACCAACGTGCAGACGAAGACGATCGCAGCCGCGGCGATCAGCCACGTGACCATGCCTTCGGGCCACGGGCCGACGTCGCCGATCGACCAGCCGCCGCGATTGTCGGGGTGCTTCGCGTACTCGACGTAGGCGATGATGTCGTTCAGCTGCGTGTCGGTGATCGCGCGCTTCGAGAATCTCGGCATGAGGTACGGCCCGATGCGCACGGCCTCTGCGATCTGCCGGACCGTCGCGTCCATCAGCGGCGGCACGCGCGCGCCGGTCACGTACCCGCCGCGGGCGACCTCCTGGTGGCAGCCGGCGCAATGGTCGGTGAAGAGCTGCATCCCCGCGGACACGTGGCCGAGTTGCGGCTGCGGATTCGGAATCGGCGGCCCCTTCCCGAACGACGCCACGTATGCGACCAGCTCGCCGATCTGCCGCTCGCTGAACAGCACGCGTGAGCGCGTGGGCTGCGCGTGCGGATCGTCCAGCGGCATGGCGCCGGTGCGAAGGTAGAAGTCCGGTGCGAGCGCGCCGACGCCCTTCAGAGACGGTCCCTGGCGCTCGAGGCCTTCGCCTTGCGGGCCGTGGCAGCGCGCGCAGTTCGCCGCGTAGAGCCCGGCCGCCGTCGGCGCGAGCGTCACGCTCGGTCCGCCGAAGGCGGGTTGCGCGAGCGCGAGACCGAGCACGACTGCCGCGAGCATCCTCATGCGAGCCTGCAGTTCGAGTGGTAGAGGACGCTCGCGCAGTCGAGTACGACGAGCATGAAGAAGAGGACGTTGCCGAGCAACGCCGCCTGCGCGAAGAAGTGCATGCGGCCGGCGGGTCCGGGCGCGTCGTCGTCGACGGCCGCGGTGGCGCGGTAGACCACGAGCGCGGCGGACTCGGCTGCGAGCACTCCGGCGAGCGTCACTGCCGTCAGGAGCGACTCCCAGAGCACGAGGCTCACGTGCCAGTACGCGACCGACGTGCTGCACGACGCGACGCTCACGAAGTAGCCGATCACGTGCTCCGCCGTCCAGGCGAGAGCGCCACCGAACAGCGCGTACCACTGGAGCAGCTCGAGTCGCGTCCGCGTCATAGGTAGACCGACAGCTGGGTGAGGAGGACGAAGAGCGTGATCGTGTTCACCGCGTGCCAGTAGAACGTCGTCGCCTGCAGGCCGACGAGGCGGTACGACGTCACGCCGCGCACGAGCTGCAGCAACAGCCACGCGTCGAGGAGCAGGCCGGCGAGGACGTGCAGGTGGTCGGCGCCGATCATCGTCGCCCGGATCGACGAGTACGCATGGTGCGACGGCGGGAACCGGTGGATCTCGTCGACGTAGTCGTGCAGCTGCCAGGCGAGATACGCAGTCTGGACGACGAACGCGAGGGCAAGGAGACGCCACGCGCGCCGCTCGAGACCCCGCCGCGCCGCGCTCCACGCTGCCTGCATCGGCGCACTGGTGGCGAGCAGCATGGCCGTGGCGATCGCCGGCACGAGGACGGGCGGCTTGTCGATGCCGAGCGGGGGCCAGTGCGTGTTGTGCAGGCGCAGGTACACGAACGTGCCGATCAGCGTCCCGAAGAGCGTCGCCTCGCTTGCGACGAACACGACCATTCCCCACCAGCCGTTCGGATGCGAGAGCCGCAGCCCGGAGTCGATGTGACGTGCACCCTCCGTATGCCACCCGACGAGCGCCAGGGCGGCAAGCGCAAAGAGCCCCGCGGCGATCGAGTAGTGGCCCAACAGGAGCAGGAAGAACCCGAGCGTCGCGAGCAGGCCGATCACGACCGGCCACGGGGACTCCGGCGGCATGTCCACGATCTCGTCGAGAACAGCGTCGTTGACCGTCGAGACCGGCGTCTCATGGCCGCCTTCCAGCACGAGCTCGTCGCGTTCGAGGTTGCGCAGGTCCTCTTCGCGGTCGACGAGATCCCAATTCGGATATGGGCTCGTCACCGTCGGGATGACGACGAAGTTGTAGTGCGGCGGTGGCGAGGGGACGGTCCACTCCAGCGTCCCGCCGTTGAAGGGATCGCGACCGGCGACGATGTTCCGGCGGTAGCTCCAGACGAGATTGAACGCGATCATCGCGATCCCGATCGCGAGGACGTAGCCGCCAACCGTCTCGATCGTGTTGTACGCGTCCCACCCGAGGCCGTGGTCGTACGTGTAGATGCGCCGCGTCATCCCGACGAGGCCGACGATGTGCATCGGAAAGAACGTGAGGGCGGTCCCGACAAAAACGGCGAAGAAGCTCGCCTGCGCGAGCCGCTCGTGGTACATGCGGCCCGTGACCTTCGGGAACCAGTAGTAGATGCCGCCGAACAGCGGGAACACCGCGGCTCCGAAGATGATGAAGTGGAAGTGCGCGACGACGAAGTACGTGTCGGTCGCCGCCTGATCGAACGGAATCGCGGCGAACATGATCCCCGACAGGCCGCCGAGCACGAAGAAGAGGATGAAGCCGCCGATGAAGAGGAGCGGTGCGCGGAACGTCGGCGTGCCGAGGTTGACCGTGAAGAGCCACGCGAAGATCTGGATCGTCGACGGGATCACGACCATCATCGACGCGGCGGCGAAGAAGACGAGCGTCGTCGTCGAGAGGCCCGAGGCGAACATGTGGTGCGCCCACACGCCGAAGCCGATGAAGGCGACGAGCAGCTCCGCCATCGCGACGAGCGGGAACGCGATCATCCGCCGCCGCGCGAAGGTGGGGATGATGGACGTGGCGATTCCGAACGCGGGCAGGACGATGATGTAGACCTCCGGGTGACCGAAGATCCAGAACAGGTGCTGCCAGAGCAGCGGGCTTCCGCCGCCCGCGACGTCGAAGAAGTGGAAGCCGAGCTTCCGCTGCAGCTCGAGGAAGATGCAGTCGGCCGTCAGCGCGGGGAGCGCGAAGATCAGCGACA
>JBJMKB010000078.1:0-13188 GCA_045806045.1 Gaiellaceae bacterium
CCCCGAGAGCATGCGGATGATCTCGTTGCGGATCTTCTCGGCGTCGGCGTCGAAGTCGAGCAGGATGCGCGCGGCAACGCCTTCGTTCTCGCGCACGAGCCCGAGCAGGATGTGCTCGGTGCCGATGTAGTTGTGGCCGAGCGAGAGGGCCTCGCGGAGCGCCAGCTCCAGGACCTTCTTCGCACGGGGAGTGAACGGGATCTGCCCCGTCGTGACCTCGTCGCCCTGGCCGACGATGCGCGCGACCTGGGCGCGCACCTCCTCGACGGTGATGTCCAGCGACTCGAGCACACGCGCGGCGAGACCCTCTTCCTCGCGCAGCAGCCCGAGCAGGATGTGCTCGGTTCCGATGTAGTTGTGCTTGAGCGCGCGCGCCTCGTCTTGCGCGAGAACGACGACCTGGCGAGCCCGTTCCGTAAATCTCTCGAACACTCAGTGACCTCTCTTCCGCCAGACCCGGCGGTGCAAACGGTTGCTTCTCTGGGAATGGGCCATGGTACTCCCCCTGCCGGGTGTGGCGCCTCCCCCCTTCCGGGCGGGTCCTACCGGGCGAGCACGAGGCCCGCGGCCAGGAAGCTCGCGAACGCAGGCCCGGCGGCGATGCCCGGCGCGAAGAGCGCCAGCGCGGCCTGCCCCAGCACCATCAGGAAGAGCGCCGTCGACCGTCTCACGGAGGATCAACGGCCGCAGGCCCGAGAGCGTTACGTGCAGATGGTCACGAACCGTTGGGGCGCATGCCGCGGATCAGTCGTTCTTCGACCGCTGGGCCGGAAAGAGGATCACATCGCGCACGGAGTCCTTGCCGAGGAACACCATTGCGAGACGGTCGATCCCGAAGCCGAGCCCGCCGGTGGGGGGCATGCCATAGCTGAGCGCCTCGACGTAGTCCGGGTCGCCGGGCTCCGCCTCGACGTTGCCACCCGCCCCCTCAGCGGCCTGCATCGCGAAGCGCCGCGCCTGCTCGTCGGCGTCGTTGAGCTCGCTGAACGCGTTGCAGACCTCGGTCCCGCCGATGAACCCCTCGAACCGCTCGACGATGTCGTCGCTGCCGTCGACGAGGCGCGCGAAGGGAGACAGCTCGATCGGGTAGTCGTGCATGAACGTCGGTTCGATCAAGCGCGGCTCGACGTAGGCGGTGATCGCCTTATCGACGAGCTGCGACCACGTCTTGTCCTGCGACACGTCGACGCCGCGTGACTCGAGGCGCTGCTTCAGATCGTCGAAGTCCTTCGTCCAGAGATCGAACTCCGCGAGCTGGTCGACGAGCTTGACGCGCCTCCACGGCGCCTTCAGGTCGATCTCGTGGCCGCGGTAGGTCACCTTCGTCGTGCCGAGCACGTCGAGCGCGACCGCCTCGACGAGCCGCTCGAAGCGAGCCATCGTGTCGTTGTAGTCCGCGTATGCCTCGTACCACTCGAGCATCGTGAACTCGGGGTTGTGCTTGTACGACACTCCTTCGTTCCGGAAGACGCGCCCGATCTCGTAGACCTTCTCGAAGCCGCCGACGATCAGCCGCTTGAGGTAGAGCTCGGTCGCGATGCGCAGGTAGATGTCCTGGTCGAGCGCGTGGTGGTGCGTGACGAACGGCTCGGCGAACGCACCGCCGTACCGTGGCTGGAGGATCGGCACCTCGACCTCGACGAACCCGTCCGCATCGAGCCGGCGGCGGATCGACGCGACCATGCGCGAGCGCAGGAGGAAGTCCTCGCGCACGTCCTCGTTCATGAGGAGGTCGAGATAGCGCTTCCGGTAGCGCTGCTCCACGTCGGTGAGGCCGTGGAACGTGTCGGGGAGAGGCGAGCGGTTCCGCGAGAGCAGCACCAGCTCGTCGAGGATGAGCGACGGCTCGCCGCGGCGGCTCTTCGTCGGCTTGCCGATCGCGCCGATCACGTCTCCAAGATGCACGTCGATCTCGCCCGTGCGAGCCTCGGGCGCGAGCAGCTGGATCCGCCCGCTGCGGTCGACGAGGTCGAGGAAGACGAGCTTCCCCATGTCCCGGCGCGCCATCACGCGGCCGGCGAGGCGCCGCTCCTCCGGGCCCTCCACCCCGGCCTCGAGCTGCTCCGCCTCGTCGCGCACGCTCGCGACCTCGTCCCGGTCGGGGAACCTCTTGGGTAGCTCGCTCACGGGCCTTTGACCATAGCCCAGGCATGCGGCCCGCCCCTCGGCGTGTCTCCCTCCCTCACGACGCGGAACCCATGACGCTCGTAGAAGGGCAGGTTCGCCTCGCTGTTCGTGAGAAGCGCTGCGGGAAGTCCCGCCCGCGCGGCCGCGGTGAGGCCGGGCTCGAGCAGCGCGCCGCCGATCCCCCGCCGCTGGGCGGACGGATCGACGCCGATGCCGGCGAGGTACCAGTGCGGCCGTGGCACCGCCTCCGCGCGCAGAGCCTCGACCGACCGACCGTAGGCGAGAAAGGGCGCGATCGCCGGCCCGAGGCGGAAGGGCGTCGTCACGAGCGCCTTCAGCGTCGGCCCGACGCGCATCGGCGGCCGGCCGGGCGGCAACCACCGGGCCGCGCCGAGGATCGCGCCCGCGTTCGCCCACACGTCGGCCGCCGTCACGTCGAACCCGACGCGAAAGAGCCACGGCAGGAGACGGCGTCGCCGCTCCGCGTCGCGGATCAGCCAGACCCAGGCCGGGTCGTCCTGGAACGCGCGCGCGAGCACCGTGCTCGCCTCGGCGAGGCGCTCGGGGTCCAGGCGCACGATCTCCACGGCCCCGAGCGTAAAGGTGCGAGCCGGGCTCCGCCCGGCGGGAGCCGCCGCCGCTCAGGAACGCGTCAGGCGGCCTTGATCTCCATGATCTTGAACTTCAGGGCGCCGCGCGGCGCGGTCACCTCGACGACCTCGCCCTTCTTCTTCCCCATGATCGCCTTGCCGACCGGCGACTCGTTGGAGAGCTTGTTCTCGGCGGGGTTCGCCTCGGCCGAGCCCACGATGTGGTACTCGAACGTCTTGTTCGCCTGCATGTCGCGCAGACGGACGTGCGAGCCGACGGAGACGGCGTCCTTCGAGATCTCCTTCTTCGTGATCACACGGGCGGAGAGAAGCCGCTCCTCGAGCTGCGCGATCTTGTGCTCGAGCATCGCCTGCTCGTTCTTGGCGTCGTCGTACTCGGCGTTCTCGGCGATGTCGCCGAACTCGCGGGCAACGCGGATCCGCTCGGCGACTTCGCGCCGCTTGTCGGTCCGCAGGTGATCGATCTCCTTCTGGAGCTTCTTGAACCCCTCTGCGGTCAGAATCACTTCCTTCAACAAGGCCTCCCTGACCTCGAAAACGGGCGGGAATGGTAGCGGGGCCGTCAACCGACCCGCAACCCTAGCCGGGTACCATTTTCTTTCCGTGAAGATCGACCTCCACGAGGGGTGGCTCCTCGGCCACGTCGAGATCCCGGGCCGCCTCGTGCTGGCCCCGATGGCGGGCGTCAGCGTCCAGGCCTTCCGGCGCCAGGGGCGCCGCTACGGGGCCGGCCTCGTCTGCTCGGAGATGGTCTCGGTTGCTGGGATCCGGCACAAGAACGAGCGGACGCTCGGCTACCTGCGGGTCGCCTCGGACGAGCACCCGCTCGCAATCCAGATCTTCGGCTCCGACCCGGTCGCGATGGCCGAGGCGGCGCGGATGGTCGAAGCGGCCGGCGCCGACATCGTGGACATGAACTTCGGCTGCCCCGTCAAGAAGGTGACGAAGACGGGAGCCGGCGCATCGCTCCTCGCCGACCCCGACCAGGCGTGCCGCCTCGTCGAGGCGGTCGCGACGGCGACGCCGCTCCCGGTGAGCGTGAAGATGCGGCGCGGTGTCGAGATCGGCTCGCGCACCTGCGTCGAGGTCGGCCCCCGGCTGGTCACGGCGGGCGCAGCCTCGCTGACGCTGCATCCGCGCTCTGCCAAGCAGATGTACACGGGCACCGCCGACCACTCGCTGACCGCCGAGCTCGTATCGCTCGTCGAGGTGCCCGTGATCGCCTCCGGCGACGTGACGTCGCGGGCGCGCGCGCAGTCGGTGCTCGCGACGACGGGCGCCGCCGCGGTGATGGTCGGTCGCGCGGCGCAGGGCAACCCGTGGGTGCTCCGCGAGATCATGGGGGACGACACCGAGCCCTCGCGCGAGGAGGTCGTCGCGGAGCTCCTGCTCTTCATCCGCGAAACGGTGCGCGAGCTCGGCGAGCAACGGGCGTTCGGCTTCTTGAAGAAGTTCTACGGCTGGTACCTCGGCCGCGGCCGTTTCCCGCGTCCGTTCAAGCAGGAGCTCGTGATGCTGCCGACACTCGCCGAGGTCGAGGGCCGGCTGCTCGCGGCCGCCCCCGGCTCGCGCTTCATCCTCGAGCGGCTCCTCGACGAGGTCCCCGATGCGGAGGACGAGGTGCTGCTCGACAGCCTCCCGATCTCGCTCTACGGCGGAGGCTAGGCCCGGTTGCGCTCCCAGACCAGGCGGAGTCCTTGCAGGGTCAGCTCCTGGTCGACGGCGGTGATCGTCTGGGAGTGAGGCGCGATCAGGTCGGAGAGGCCGCCGGTCGCGACGACCGGGACGCCGTCGACGCCCAGCTCGTCCTTGATCCGCGTCACGATCGCGTCGACCTGGCCGGCGAAGCCGTAGACGAGGCCCGACTGCAGCGCGGCCACCGTCGTCTGGCTGATCACGCGCTCGGGCGCGACGAACGGGACTCGGGGCAGGCGCGCGGCGCGCGCGAACAGCGCGTCCATCGAGACTTCCACGCCGGGCGCGAGCACGCCGCCCGCGAACTCGCCTGCGGCGTTCACGATGTCGAAGTTCGTCGAGGTTCCGAAGTCGACGACGACTGCCGGCGCGCCGTGCCGCTCGCGTACGGCGACGGCGTTCGCAATCCGGTCCGGCCCGACCTCGCGCGGGTCGTCGTAGCGGATAGGCACGCCCGTCGAGACGCCGGGCCCGAGCACGAGCAGGTCGGCGCCGGCCCAGCGCTCGGCGAACGCCTCGTACTCCCGCACGAGAGGCGGCACCGACGAGGAGAGCACGATCCCGTCGAGCGAGTCGAGCTCGACGAAGGCGCGCAGCATCACGGCCAGCTCGTCGCCCGTGTGGGAGCGGTTCGTCGCGACGCGGAACTGCTCGACGAGCGCGCCGTCGTCGAACAGTCCGAAGACGGTCTGCGTGTTGCCGACGTCGATCGCCAGGAGCACGCCGCGATTGAACCTGATTCTCGAGTTTCGCGTCTCCGCCGGCTCTCGGCGGTTCCGCTACAGGTCTTCGATCTCGGACCGGCCCTCGCCGATGCGCTTGGCGAGCGCTTCGGCGGTGAGGACCGGCTCGTCGCCTTCGCCGCGGAGCTCCTCGATCGTCACGTCACTCGAGGTGTAGACCTCGGCCCGCGGGATCATCCGCGTCGGCCGGTTCTTGTCCCACACCCACACGTCCTCCATCTTGAGGTGGAAGAACGGGTACTGCGGCTGCGGGACGTACTTGAACTCGAGCTTGTTGCACAGGTACGTGGCGTCCTGGGTCAGAACGCAGTACCGGAAGAGGGTGAAGACTGCGCTGTATTCCTTCTTCAGGCGCAGCTCGGCCTCTGCCTCGAACTCGTCGAGGTCGTCGAGGTGGCTCACGCGTCGGATTGTAGCCCTGCGAGAGCTTGCTGGACCGTGCCCTTTCCGGGGATTCTCTGTGCCGGAACCAACTCGGCCAGCGGCTGGAGCGCGAATTCGCGCTCCAGCAGGCGCGCGTGCGGCACGACGAGCCCGGGCTCGTCGATCACCTCGTCGCCGAAGAGGAGCAGGTCGAGGTCGATCGTCCGCGGCCCCCAGCGGTGGCCGATCCGCTCGCGGCCGAGCCGCCGCTCGACGTCGAGCAGGTGGTCGAGGAGCTGCCGCGCCGTCAGCGCCGTCTCGACCTCCGCGGCGGCGTTCAAGAACCGGGGCTGGTTTCCGTACCCCCACGGCTCCGTCTCGATCAGCGACGAGAGACGCGTCGCCCCGATCAATCCGGCAGCCTCGCGGATCAGCCGCTCCCGGTCGCCGAGGTTGGAGCCGAGACCGACGTAGGCGAACGTCACGGCCGGGTCACGATTGCCGCAGAGTGCTCGACGCCGAGTCCGGCCGGCTGCTTGCGGACGCGCAGCTTCAAGCGCTTCGGTGCGAACTCCTCGAAGAGCACGTCGGCGACATGGGTCGCGAGGGCCTCGATCAGGTTGAACCGCCGCTCGTCGCTCAGCCCCCGAATGCGCGCCGCCACCTGGGTGTAGTCGACCGCCTTCGCGAGATCGTCGTCGGCGCCGCGCTCGCCCACGTCCAGCTGCACGTCGAAGAGGAAGAGCTGCCCGTCACGCTGCTCCTCCTCGTAGGCGCCGTGGCGGCCGAAGACCTCCAGCCCCTTCAGCTCGACGATCACCGCGTCATCACACGCCCCGCACCGCCTTCGCCGCCGCAAGCGCCTCCACGTGCTCGCGCACGTCGTGCGCGCGGAGGATCGTCGCGCCGCGCTCGTACGACGCGACGGCCGCCCCGACCGACGCAGCCATGGTCCCGACCTTCGAGTTGGGATCGCCGAGGATCCGCGCCAGCGAGCTCTTGCGCGAGAAGCCGATCAGGATCGGCCGCCCGATCGCGACGAGCTCGTCGAGGCGGCGCACCAGCTCGAAGTTCTGCTCGACGGTCTTGCCGAAGCCGATCCCCGGGTCGAGGCACACGAGGTCCTCGCGCACACCGGCATCCACGGCGAACGCGAGCCGCTCCTCCAGGAAGCGCTTCACGTCGGAGACGACGTCGTCGTACTCCGGGTTCTCCTGCATCGTGCGCGGCTCGCCCTGCATGTGCATCAGACAGAGGTAACAGCCGGCGTCGGCGACGACCCGCGCCATCTCGGGGTCGCTGCGCAGCGCCGTGATGTCGTTCACGAGCTCCGCACCGAGCTCGATCGCGCGCTGGGCGACCGCGGCCTTCGAGGTGTCGATCGAGACGGGCGCGCCGTTCAGGTCGGCGACCACAGGCTCGATCCGGCGCAGCTCCTCGGCGAGGTCGATCCCGCCCGACCCGGGACGCGTCGACTCCCCGCCGACGTCGACGATCGCCGCGCCGCAATCGAGCATTCCCCACGCCGACGTGACCGCCGGCTCGACACGAAGGTGGACGCCGCCGTCGGAGAACGAGTCCGGCGTGACGTTGATCACGCCCATCACCGAGGGTGCGGGAAAACGTTCGGCGATCGGGACGCGGTTTGACACGTGCGAATACTTTGGCGATGGACGGCGGCTGGCGCTACCTCTTGCTCCTTACCCGGCGGCTCCGGTGGTTCACCACCGGCGCGATCGTCGCCGGAATGGCCTGGCAGGCGGCCGCGATCTCGGCGCCTCTCCTGGTCAAGCGCGCGATCGACGGAGGCATCGTCCACGGCCACCAGCGGACATTGTGGTGGGCGTGCGCCGGCCTGATCGGGCTCGGGGCGATCGAGTCGGCTGCGGGGGCCTCGCGGCACGTCTTCGCGATTCGCAACCGGGCGCGCGCCGACGCCGAGACGCGCGACGCGATCTTCCGCCGCGCGCTCGAGCTCGACGCGCATTACCACGACCGGGTCGGCGCCGGTGAGCTGATCTCCCGCGCGTCGAACGACTCCGAGCTCGTCGCGCGCGCCTTCGACTCGATCGGCCACACGATGGGCTATGTGCTGACGCTCCTCGGCGCCTCGGCGATCCTGCTCGTCGTCGACTGGCGACTGGCGCTCGCCGTGCTGGCGCCGCTACCGCTCGTCACCCTCGGCTTCGGCCGCTATTCGCGGCAGTACGCCGCGCGGACGAAGATCAACCAGGAGGAGCTCGCGGAGGCGACGACGCTCGCCGAGGAGACGATCGCGGGCATCCGCGTCGTGAAGGGGTTGAACGCGGGCCGGGCGCTCTCGGAGCGTTACCGGCGGAAGTCCGACGACGTCGTGCGGACGGCGCTCGACGTCGCGAGGGTCGACGGCATCTTCCTGCCCGCGCTCGAGGCGCTGCCGCTCGTCGGCGTGCTCGTCGTCCTCTGGTACGGCAGCCACCGCGTGCTCAGCGGCGCGATCACGATCGGCACGTTCGCGGTGTTCAGCTTCTACCTCGCGCTCCTCGTGAACCCGCTGCGCACGATCGGTCAGCGGGTGTCGACGTTCCAGCGCGCGGCGGCGGCCGCGCGCCGCGTCGTCGAGGTGCTGCGCGCGGAGCCGGTCGTCGTCGAGTCTGCGCATCCTCGTCCCTTCCCGGGGCGCGCAGACATCGCGTTCCGCGACGTGCGGTTCGCCTACGAGGACGGCGCCCGGCCGGTGCTGAACGGGTTCGACCTCGAGATCCCCGCGGGGACGTCGCTTGCGCTCGTCGGGGCGACCGGCTCGGGGAAGTCGACCCCCCCGATCTCCACGCGGCCCGCTTCTACGATCCCGATGCGGGTCGCGTGGAGATCGGGGGGGTCGACGTCCGCGAGCTGAAGCTCTCGGACCTGCGCCAGGGCGTCGGCATCGTCTTCGAGGACACGTTCCTGTTCGGCGACACGGTGCGCGGCAACATGGGCCTCGCCGCGCCGGACGCTGCGGAGGGCGAGGTCGAGGAGGCGGCGCGGCTCGTGGGCGCAAACGAGTTCGTCGAGCGGCTCCCGGAGGGTTACGAGACGATGCTCGGCGAGCGCGGGTTCTCCCTGTCCGGCGGGCAGCGCCAGCGCATCGCGATCGCGCGTGCGATCCTCGCCGACCCGAAGGTGCTGATCCTCGACGACGCGACGTCTGCCGTCGACGCCACGAAGGAGCAGGAGATCCGCGCGGCCCTCGCCGAGGTGATGCACGGGCGGACGACGCTCGTGATCGCGCACCGCCCGGCGACGATCGCGCTCGCCGACCGCGTCGCCGTCGTCGAAGAAGGGTGCGTCGTCGAGCAGGGGACGCACGCCGAGCTGCTCGCACGCTCACCCGGCTACCGCGCGCTGCTTGCACTCGCGGAGGCCGCGTGATCGGGCGCATCTGGCCGATCCTGCGGCCGCAGCGGCGGCTGATCGCGTACGCCGCGCTCGCGATGATCGGCGCGACGCTCGTCCAGCTCGCCGCGCCGCTCCTTGCGAAGGTGGCGATCGACCGGGGCATCCGCCGCCACGACACGCACGTGATCGACGTGATCGTCGTCGTGTACCTCGTGCTCGTGCTGCTCCGTCCGGTCTTCGAGCGCGTGATCGTCCTCTGCAGCGCCCGGGCGGGAGAGCGCTTTCTCGGCGACCTGCGCGTTGCCGCCTACGACAAGCTGCAGGAGCTCTCGCTGCCGTTCTTCGAGCAGACACGCGCCGGAGTGCTCGTCTCGCGGCTGTCGAACGACGTGCAGACGCTGACGACGTTCACGCGACTCGTGCTGATCGAGGTCGTCGGCTCGGTGCTGATCTTCGTCGTCACGCTGCTGATCCTGATCGGGCTCTCGCCACTCCTCTCGCTCGTGATGCTCGTGTCGGTGCCGATCCTCGTCGTGTCCTCGCTGCGTTACGGACGACGGTCGCGGCCTGCGTACCTCGCGTTGCGCGACAGCGTGGCGGAGACGATGTCGTCACTGCAGGAGGGCCTGGCTGGTGTGCGCGTCGTGCAGTCGTTCAGCCGCGAGAGCGACCGCTATGCGTCGTACTGCCGCCGGTCGTGGGCACAGGTGAGCGCCTGGCAGCGGATCTCGCTCGTCAACATCGGCTTCTTCCCGGTGATCGCGTTCGCGCAGTCGCTCGCCCTCGCCGCCGTCCTGGTGGTCGGCGGCTACCTCGAGCGGCAGGGCCGCGTCTCCGTCGGGACGATCGTGGCGTTCGCGCTCTACCTCATCTCGCTGTTCGACCCCGTCGCGCGGCTCGGCGACTGGTTCAGCGAGTTCCAGTCGGGGCGCGCAGCGCTCGCGAAGATCGTCACGCTGCTCGAGATACCGGTGACGGTCGTCGGCGGCCGCAGCGCACTCCCGCGCGAAGGCGCGCTCGCAGCACGTGACGTGACCTACCGCTACGGCGACGGAACGCCTGCTGTCTCGGGGGTGACGCTGGAGATCGCGCCCGGCGAGCACCTGGCACTGGTGGGTGCGACCGGGGCCGGCAAATCGACGCTCGCGAAGCTGCTGGTTCGCGCGTACGACCCGGACGAGGGGACGGTGGCGTTCGGCGGAGTGCCGCTCCGCGCAGCGGCGCTCGACGAGCTGCGCCGGAGGATCGTCTTCGTGCCGCAGGAAGGCCACCTCTTCTCGGGGACCATCCTCGACAACGTCCGGCTCGCGCGTCCCGAGGCGACCGAGGAAGAGGCGCGGCATGCGCTGCAGGCGATCGGCGCGCTGGAGCGGTTCGAGTCGCTGCCCCGCGGTCTCGAGACCGACGTCCGCTCCCGCGGGGTGCGGCTCTCGTCGGGCGAGCGGCAACTCGTCTCGATCGCGCGCGTCGCCCTCGTCGACCCGGCGGTGATCGTGCTCGACGAGGCGACCTCGTCGCTCGACCCCCAAGCCGAAGCAGCGGTCGAGCATGCGCTGGCGGCGCTCGCCCAGGGACGGACGATGATCACGGTCGCTCATCGCCTCTCCACGGCGGAGCGCGCCCACCGTGTGGCGGTGATGGAGCACGGTCGCCTGGTCGAGGTCGCCTCGCACGACGAGCTGGTCGCTCGCGGCGAGGACTACGCGCGGCTGTGGGCGTCTTGGCAGGCCGGGCTCGTGGCCTAGCCCTGCCTACAGGTCGACGCGGATCTCGAAGTAGCGGTCGAGCCCCGTCACCTCGAGCACGCGCAGGATGCCCGCGTCGCGGACGAGCAGCGTCATTGCGCCGCCGCGCGAGGCCAGGTCGCGCGCAACGGCAAGCAGCGAAGCGATCCCCGCCGAGTCGACGAACGACAGCTCCCGCAGGTCGACGACGACGCGGTCGGTCTCCGGAGGCATGCCCGCGAACTGCTGGCGCACGTCGGGCGCGGTGTACAGGTCCAGCTCTCCGGCGATCCGCACCTCGTAGGACGAGGCGCCGGCCGGCGCGGACGAGATCTCGAACTCGATGAGCTCGTTCATAGGCCCTCAACGTACGGCCGCGCGGGCAAGCTTTCAGCGAAGGGTCCGTTCAGCTTTCTTCACGTCGAACGGCGTGACGACGGGAACGAGGCGCCCGGGATAGCCGTCCGCCTCGAAGCCGGTTACGAGCCCCAGGAGCCGCGGGACGGCGAGGGGCCACGGGTCGAGCACGATCGCGCCCTCGCCGTCGAGCTCGTACGCGACACCCCGTACCTCGCCGCGGTCCGGCTCCTCGAAGCAGAACGCGAACGCGACCCGATCGCAGACGTTCGTGATCGCGTCCGCGGCGTCCGCCTCCGCGGCGGTCACGCCGGCGCGCGCGAGAAGCGACGGCACGAGCTCGTCCACCTCGTCGTATGCACGACGCTCCAACTCGCCCTCGCTCGAGGAGAGCAGACGTCGGACGTGCAGTGCGGTGACGAGGTCGACGACGGGATCCTCTCCGCGCGGCGTGAACCCGCGGCGCTGGATCTCCGACCACCGCTCGCTGGTGACACCGCCGATGTCGTCGGCGTCGTGCTCCCCGTAACCGCGGTCGTGATCCGCCACGCCGCGAACGAACGAGTCGAATGGGAGCGGCGGACGATCGCGCCACGCGAGCGCGATCGCACCGGCAAGCCGCGCATGATCGGCCTGCGGGAACACCACGGCTCGCCGACGCGAGCGGAACATCGACCGCCTCCTCATCCGCAGGCCAGCTCGATGCTACGACGCGTCTCGCGCAAGTGCAACGATCGCGTCGCGCACTAAGATCGCGGGCATGGGTGCGGTGCATGGCGGATACGTGGTGCTGCAGCAGATCGCCGCCGACGAATGGCGCGTGCTCGGGGAGGCGAACCGACGGCCGGGACTACCCGCCCGCAAATCACGTGCGCAGGCTGTGCGAGACGTCCTCCAACGCGACGTAGCAAACGGCGAAGTCTTCGCCGTCCTCCCGCGAAGCGAATGGCGCGTCGGCCTCGATCACTGAATCCGAACCCTGGTTCGCTCGCTTGAACCTGGTTCGCTGTCTGAACCAGGTTCTCGAGTTTGCATCCGGAAGGACGAAACTCAGGAACCTGGTTCGGCTGACACCGAATCAGGTTCCGCGAAGGCGCGTGCCCAGATTCGTGAGTCGCGAAGCTAGGAGGCTTCGGGTTCGGGCGGCTGCATCGCGGCGCCGCCCGGGAGCGGGAACGGGCGCGGCTTGGGCTGCGGGCGGCGCTCCGGCTCCGGCGAGGTCGACGGCTCCGGCTCGGGCGGCGGGAAGACTGCCTCGTCCGTCTCGCCGGCGAGCAGGCGCACGAACTGGTCCTTGTCGATCGTCTCGCGCTCGATGAGGATCTGCGAGATTCGGTGCAGGTCGTCGATGTGCTCGCGGAGCACGCGGGTCGCGAGGTCGTGGCCGTCCTCGATGATGCGACGGATCTCGTCGTCGATCTCGCGCGCGACCTCTTCCGAGTAGTCGGGCTCGTTGCCCATCTCGCGGCCGAGGAACGGCAGATCGTGGTTGCGGCCGAGCACGCGCGGGCCGAGCTTCTCCGACATGCCGAAGCGCATGACCATCTGCTTCGCCGTCGACGTCACCTTTTCGATGTCGTTCGCGGCGCCGGTGGTGATCTCATTGAAGACGATCTCCTCCGCCGCGCGGCCGCCCATCGTCATCGCGATCTGCTCGAGCAGCGCCTTGCGTGTCGTCAGGTAGCGGTCCTCGGTCGGCAGCGAGATCGTCAGGCCGAGCGCCTGGCCGCGCGAGACGATCGTGATCTTGTGCACCGGGTCCGTGTGCTCCAGGAAGTGACCGACGAGCGCGTGGCCCATCTCGTGGTAGGCCGTGATCCGCTGCTCCTTCTCGGAGAGCAGGCGCGCCTTCTTCTCGGGCCCGGCGATCACCCGCATGATCCCTTCCTCCAGCTCCTCCTGCTCGATCACCTTCTTGCCTCGGCGCGCTGCCAGCAGCGCGGCCTCGTTGACGAGGTTGCGCAGGTCTGCGCCGGTGAAGCCCGGCGTGCCGGCGGCGAGCGAGTCGAGGTCGATCGACGGCGCGAGCGGCTTGCCCTTCGAGTGCACCTCGAGGATCTTGCGGCGTCCGTTGCGATCGGGCCGGTCGACGACGATCTGTCTGTCGAAGCGGCCCGGTCGGAGCAGTGCCGGGTCGAGGATGTCGGGCCGGTTGGTCGCGGCGATCAGGATGATGTTGTCCTTCATCTCGAAGCCGTCCATCTCGAC
>JBJMKB010000079.1:0-36803 GCA_045806045.1 Gaiellaceae bacterium
ACTCGTCGTACATCATCTCGCGCTCCGCCTCGCGGATCCGCTGCAGGATCACCTGCTTCGCCGTCTGCGCGGCGATGCGGCCGAAGTTGTCGGGCGTCACGTCTTCGCGCTGGACGAGGTTCTCGGGCACCTGCGACCAGTCGATCTCGAGATCGTCGTCGGAGAGCAGCGTGTGGTTCTTCTCGCCGGTCTCCTCCTCGATCCGCTCGAGGTCGTCGAGCGCGTGCTCGCGCGCCTCGTCGAGCAGGCGCACCTCGAGATCCTCGGGGATCTCGATCGCGAAGACACGGAAGTCGCCGCGGTCGTCGAGCTCGACGGTCGCGTGCCGCGACGCGCCCGGTGTCTTCTTGTACGCCGCGAGCAGCGCGTCCTCGAGCGCGGCGACGAGCGTTCCACTCTCGATTCCCTTCTCGCGCTCGATCTCGCGAACGGCGTCAACGATCTCCTGGCTCATCCCTTCGTCCCTTCATCGATCAGATTGGCCCGCACGATTGCCTCGTACGGGATGTCCATCGGCGGGTGTTGTGACCCCGCGCCGTTCTGGACCTGCACAGACGTCTCGCCGGCGGAAACGATCTCACCGCGCGCGCGGCCGGTCTCGGTCTTGATGCGCACGCTCTGGCCGAGCGCGCGCGAGAAGTGCTCCTTCGTCCGCAGCGGCCGATCGAACCCCGGCGACGAGACCTCGACCGTGTACTCGTCGAGATACGGCCGCAGCGCGTCGGTGACGCGCTCGCACAGGGCGTGGTCGACGCCCTGAGGATGGTCGACGAACACGCAGAAGCGGTCCTTGCCGGTGAGCTCGAGGGCGAGGACTTCGACCCCCGGAAGGGCCCCTTCGACCATGCGTGCGACGTCGCGCTGCAGTTGTCTCTCCTTCTGGTGCTGTGCCGTGGCCATTCCGAAAAGCCCCCATTGACGCAAAATGGGCGCCGCGCGCCCATCTCGAACGTGCTCGAAATGTTGGCCGCAGGGTAGCAGGGATCGCGGTATTTACGGGGTCTACGCCGCGAGTGGAGAACCCACGCAACGCGCACGAGAAGGATCGGCGCCAGAAGGAGCGAGCCCCGGTTCCCCGCGCACCCAATCCGCCTTCGGAGCACCTCGGCTACACGGTTCACCGGCCCCCGCCGCCCCGGCCCGGAACCTCGAGGACGATGGTCACGGGCCCGTCATTCACGAGCTCGATCTGCATCCGCTCCCCGAAGAGGCCCGTCGCCACCTCGACTCCAAGCTCGCGGAGCGTGCCGCAGAAGGTCTCGTAGAGCGGCTCGGCCAGCTCCGGCCGGGCGGCGCCGGAGAAGCTCGGCCGGTTGCCCTTCTCGGTGGCGGCGATGAGCGTGAACTGGCTGACGACGAGGGCTGCGCCGCCGGTGTCGAGCAGGGAGCGATCGAACTTCCCCTCGTCGTTCTCGAAGATGCGCAGGCGCGCGATCTTCCCGGCAAGCCGCTCCGCGTCGTGCGGCTCGTCGGCTTCCGCCACCCCGAGGAGGATGCAGAGCCCAGGGCCGATCGCGCCGCCCGGCGTCGACGAGGCGCGCGTCACGCGCTGCACGACCGCCCTCAATGCAGGCAAAAACCTCTAGCCGGTCTTCTCGTCGAGGTCGAGGATCCGGGAGGAGTACTGCTCTGATCCGGGCTTCATCGAGCTTGCGAGCTTGTAGTGCCCGTTCGCCTCCGTCGCGCGGCCCTGCTGCTCGAGCGCCCGGCCAAGTGCGTAGTGGGCGTAGTCGTCCGTCGGGTCGACTTCGACGATCGTGCGGAACTCCTCCTCCGCCTCCTTCCAGCGCCCGAGCCTGAAGTACGCGATCCCGAGTGCCTCCCGAATCGAGGCCTTACCGGGCTCGAGCTTCTTCGCCTTCTCCAGCGGCACGGTCGCCTGGGCGGCCATCCCCGTGCGGAGGCGCTTCTGGCC
Source organism: Gaiellaceae bacterium (assembly GCA_045806045.1). GTDB lineage: Bacteria > Actinomycetota > Thermoleophilia > Gaiellales > Gaiellaceae > PALSA-600. Next base: position 1,916 of record JBJMKB010000079.1, read on the forward strand.
TTCGCGGAACAGTTGATAGGCGTCGCTCACGGCTGCGTCCTGGCTGCGTCCTACGGCTCGGGGAGGTACGGCACGTTCTGTCGCACGAGGTCAACGGATGTTGTGAGGTCGCGGGTTCGCCCTATCTGGATAGCAGACACCTGCGCACCGTCGTCGACCGCCTTCGCGAAGACCTCCTGCAACTCGTAAGGCGGCTTCCCGGGTAACGGGTCGAGAAACCGGTGCACACGTTCGCCGACGAGCCAGAGCGGCGCCCGTTCGTCACCGTGCTCCGCGACGGCGCCGTCCGCCGCCGCAGCCTCGCGTGCAAAGCGTGCGAGATCGCCTTCGGCGAAGACGTTGTCGGCTGCGACCACGAGGTACGGAGGCCGGGCGTGCGCGCGCAGCACGGCGTCGGCCGAGCCCTGGCCCGGAGGCTGTCGCACGAACTCGATCTCGTACGGCAACGGCGCGAGCAGCTCCTCGACCTGCTCCGCGAGGTGACCGGTCACGACCACGATCCGGCGGCATCCGGCGGCCGCGAGATCGTGCACGAGCGTGACGACGACCGGCTTGCCGTCGATCGGCAGCACCGGCTTCGGCCAGTGCTCAGTGATCGGCCGGAGACGCGAGCCCTCGCCGGCGGCCATCACGACGGCGTCTATGTGAGGTGCCTCTCCACTTCGTCGAGGATCGCGGCTGCGATCGCCTGCTTGGATCCCTTCGGCACCGTGCGCTCGCCCTCGTGCGTGACGAGCACGACCTCGTTGTCGCGCGAGTCGAACCCGATGTCGTCCCGGCCGACGTCGTTGAACACGACGACGTCCGCGCTCTTCGTCTCGAGCATCGTGCGCTTGCGCGCCAGGCCTTCCTCACCGTGCTCGGCGCCGAAGGCGACGATCACCTGCCCGTCGCGCTTGCGCTCGCCGAGCGTCTTGGCAATGTCCTCGGTCGGCTGCAGCTCGAGCGTCCAGCCGCGGTCGTCCTTCGCCCGCTTGCCGCTCAGCGTCTCCGCCGGCCGGTAGTCGCCCACGGCCGCAGCGAGGATCGCGACGTCGACGTCTGGCAACGCGAGGGCGGCGTTCAGCATCAGCTCGGCTGTCGGCGTCGGAATCGTCTCGACGCCGTGCGGCGCGTCGACGCCGAGATTCGCGGCGAGGAGAACCACATCTGCGCCGCGCCGACGTGCTTCCTCGGCGAGCGCGACGCCCATGCGGCCAGACGAGCGGTTGCCGACGAAGCGGACGCTGTCGACCGGCTCGCGCGTCCCGCCCGCGGTGACCAGCACGCGCCTGCCTGCAAGCGAGCCCGGAGCGAGCAGCTGTGCGACGCGGGCGGCGATCTCCTCAGGCTCCGACAGGCGCCCCACGCCCCACTCGCCCTCGGCCATCTCGCCTTCGTCGGGACCGACGAGCTCAACGCCACGCGTGCGGAGGGTCTCGACGTTTGCCCGCGTTGCAGGGTGCGCCCACATGCGGGGGTTCATCGCCGGCGCGACGAGGATCGGACCGCGGTGCGCGAGGGCGGCCTCGGTGAGGACATTGTCGGCGATCCCGTGTGCGAGCTTGGCGAGGGTGTTCGCCGTGCACGGCGCGACGACCAGCAGGTCGGCCCGCGTCAGGTGCGGGTAGACGTCCTCCGTCCTGGAGCGGCGGGCGAGCGCGAGGAAGGTTTCCTCCGTCACGAACCGCTGGGCGCCCGGCGTGACGAGAGGGACGACGTCGTGGCCCGCCTTCACGAGCAGGCGCGTGAGCTCGCAGGCCTTGTAGGCGGCGATGCCGCCGGTCACGCCGAGCAGGATCCGGGTCATCCCGGAAGTGTGCCTAGCGCTTCGCGTACTCGTAGACGATCTTGCCCTCGGCGGTCTCCTCGAGGGCCATCGTCAGGTAGTTCTTCGAGCGCGACTCGATCAGCGGCGGTGCGAACTCGTCGAACGTCCCCTCACCGAGCTGGTGGTGGTAGTTGTTGATCTGGCGCGCACGCTTGGCCGCGACGATCACGAGGGCGTAGCGCGAGTCGACCTGCGCCATCAATTCGTCGATGCGAGGATGAATCATGGTCGCGGCATGGTAGCGGTCGCGGCGAGCTCTCGCTCCACGATCGCCGAAAGCTCGTCCGCAGCCCGTTCGCGGTCGTCGTTCTCGACCACGTAATCGAACGCGTCGCGCTCCTCCAACTGCTCTCGCGCCTTCGCGATCCGGTCGTCGATCGCGCCCGAGCTCTCGGTGGCGCGCTCCCGCAACCGGCGCTCCAGCTCGGCCACCGGCGCGGTCACGAAGACGGTCACCGCGCCCGGAACGCGACGTTTCACCCGGAGCGCCCCCTCCGTCTCGAGCTCGAGGAGCGGCGCCTTTCCCTCCGCCCGCAGGCGGTCGATCTCCGACCGCAGCGTTCCGTAGCGGTTGCCGACGTAGTCCACGTACTCGAGGAACTCTCCCGCCTCGATCTTCGCGTCGAACTCGGCGCGGCTGACGAAGTGGTACTGCGCGCCGTCCACCTCGCCGGGCCGTTGTGCGCGTGTCGTCGCCGACACCGTCACCTCGAGCTCGGAAAAGCGCGGCAGAACGAGCTGGATCAGCGTGCCCTTGCCCGCGCCGGACGGGCCCGTCACCACGAAGACGGGCCTGACCGTCTTCTCAGCTTCGGTGGTTGAAGAGACCAATCAGCTCGTGCCGCTGACGGTCGGAGAGGCCGCCGACCGTCTTCGACTGACTGATGCGGCACTGGTTCAGCAGGCGAGCGGCCTTGACGCGTCCGAACTTCGGAACTGCCATCAGCATGTCGAACACCTTTGCGGTCGACACGTACTCCGGCGGCTCGCCGAGGATCTGCTCGATCGACACGGATCCCGACTTGAGGTCCTTCTTCAGCTGAGCACGCTTGACGCGGATGTCGTTGGCCCGCTTCAGCGCCTCCATCCTCTGGTCCAGCGAGCGGACCGGAGCTTGGACCTGTGTCTGGGGGGGCACCATGAGCGCAGCATCCTACCAACCTCCGCGCCGCGTGCAACTGTCAGTGTTTCGAGCTAGTTTGCCACTCTGACAACGCCGGCGAGCGCGGCGCAGAAGGCATCGTCCGGACGTTCGAAGCCGGCACGCGTCGCTTCCGCTTCGAGCTCCGTGCGAACGCGCGGAGGCGCGTCGGGATCGCCGAACAGGACGGTGCCGAGTGCGACGTGTGTGGCGCCGCACGCGATCAGCTCGAGTGCATCACGTCCCGACTGCACGCCACCCATGCCGACGATCGGCAAATCGGTCGCGCGACGCGCGGCCATCACGGCAGCGAGTGCCACCGGTTTCAGTGCGGGACCGGAGTAGCCTCCCGAACCGCGCGCGAGCGTCGTGCACAACTGCGCGTCGAGCGCGACGCCGCGCAACGTGTTGACCATCGAGATGCCGTCGGCGCCCGCCGCCTCGACGGCGCGGACCGTCTCGCCCATGTGCCAGGAATGGGGAGAAACCTTGGCGTAGAGCGGCTTTGCGGTCACCTCGCGGCACGCGGCGACGATCTCCGCGGCCGACTCCGGCGCCTCGTCCACGTTCGGGCAGCTGAGGTTGAGCTCGATGCACGCGACGTCGTCACGTGTCAGTTGTTCGCACGTCTCGACGTAGTCGTGCACGGAGAAGCCACCGACGGAAACCCATACCGGCACGTCGATCGTGCGCGCCAACCGCGGCAGTGTTTCGCGGAGAAACACTTCGCGTCCGGGGTTCGCGAGCCCGATCGAGTTCAGCATGCCGTGCTCCGTCTCGGCAATTCGAACGGGAGCATTTCCCTGTCGTGGCTCCGGCGTGATCGTCTTCGTCACGAACACGTCGAGCGACGACGCGACGTCGGGCGCCGTGGCGGCGTCGAGGCACCCACTCGCGTTCAGGACGAGCACAGAACCGGCCCTTCCACGCACAACCTCTTCAGATCGCCGTCGATCTCGACCACGCAGCCGTAACACGCGCCGTACCCGCAGGCCATGGGCGCCTCCCACGCGAGCTGCGCGTCCGGACAGACGGCGCGGACCGCTTCGAGCATCGGCTCCGGTCCGCATGCGAGCACGTCGCGATCGGTGGGCATCACCTCCGTCACGAATACCGGGTCGATCACGACCTCCGCGTTCGGCAGCAGCATCGCCGCTTCTGCGTGATGTTGCGAGCGGAACCCCAAGACCGCAGGTGGGTGTTCGAGCGCCTCCGCGAGATACGGAAGCGGCGCGATCCCGATCCCGCCGCCGACGAGAAGCGGTCGCGCAACGTCGAGCCGGAAGCCGTTGCCGAGCGGGCCGAGAATCGCGATTGCGTCCCCCGGCTCGAGCTCCGCGAGCGCGCTCGTTCCCGGCCCGATCGGGTCGAGCAGAAAGCCGAGCTCGCCGCGCGGTGCGAGACAGAGCGACATCGGGCGCGGCAGCACACGTCCCGGCGCCTCGAGCATGAAGAACTGACCGGGTAGCCCCGGCTCGAGGCCGCCACGGTCGACACGCACGAGCGCGTAGGGACCGACCGCCTCGACGGCGAGGACGCTACGACGCTCGCGCCGCGGCTTCGACATCGATCCGTTCCTGCAGCGATAGTGCGGTCTCCGCACGTGCGTTGGCGATCGCATGGACGGCGGCGTTCGCAGCGGCGATCGTCGTGATGCACGGGATCCGAGCCGTCAGCGCCGCCTCGCGAATGAGATAGCCGTCCGAGCGCGGCTCAGGGCCTCCACCCGGCGTGTTGACCACGAGGTTGCAGCGCCCACGGCGGATCAGATCGACGACGCTGGGCGCGCCGGTGTTCTCGCTCACCTTGCGCACGTCCTGCACCTCGAGTCCGGCCGCGCGCAACGTGCGGGCGGTCCCGCCGGTCGCGTACAGCTGGAAGCCGAGCCCGACGAACGCCGCGGCGGCCGGAACGGATGCGGCTTTGTCCGCGTCGCGAACGGAGAGGAAGACCGAGCCCTCCTTCGGCAGCCGGCGGCCGGCGGCGCGCTCTGCCTTCGCGAGCGCGGTCGGGAGATCGGAGGCGCTCGTCATCACCTCGCCGGTCGCGCGCATCTCGGGTCCGAGCACCGGATCGGCTCCCGGGAAACGGGCGAACGGCAGCACGGCCGCTTTCACGCTCACCTGCTTCAGCGTCGGCTCCCGGTCGAGGCCGAGCTTCGCGAGCGTGCTTCCCGCGGCGATCCGGCATGCCGCCTCCACGAGGTTAACCCCGGTCGCCTTCGACGCGAACGGGACGGTGCGGGATGCGCGGGGGTTGACCTCGAGGACCCAGACGCGATCCTCCCACACGGCGAGCTGCACGTTGAGCAGGCCGATCACGCCGAGCGCGGGCCCGAGCCGCTTCACGATCGAGCGAATCTCGCCGGTGGCCGACGCGGTCAGCGACTGAGCCGGCAGCACGCAGGCAGAGTCGCCGGAGTGGATGCCCGCTTCCTCGACGTGTTGCATGACCGCTCCGACGTATGTCTCGTCGCCGTCGCAGAGTGCGTCGACGTCGATCTCGATCGCGCTCTCGAGAAAGCGGTCGACGAGGATCGGCCCGTGAGCGCCGTCAAAGGCGGCGTGGACCTGCGCCTCGTCGTGGCACACGCGCATCGCGCGGCCGCCGAGCACGTACGAGGGCCGCACGAGGACGGGGTAGCCGATGCGCTCCGCGATCGCCTCGGCCTCGGCACCCGACCGTGCGATTCCCCAGTCCGGGCAGCGGATGCCGAGGTCGGCGAGGAGCGTCCCGAAACGCTCGCGGTCCTCCGCAAGATCGACCGCGTCGAACGGCGTGCCGAGGATGCGGTAGCCGGCGCCTTCGATCGCGCGCGCGAGCTTGAGCGGCGTCTGGCCGCCGAACTGGATCACGACGCCTTCCGGCTGCTCGCGCTCGAGCACCGCGAGCACCGACGCCTCGTCGAGCGGCTCGAAGTAGAGCCGGTCGCTCGTGTCGTAATCCGTCGAGACTGTCTCCGGGTTGCAGTTCACCATCACCGCCTCGTAGCCGAGCGCGCGGTAGGTCTGGACCGCGTGCACGCAGCAGTAGTCGAACTCGACCCCCTGGCCGATCCGGTTCGGTCCGGAGCCGAGGATGACGACGCGCTTGCGGTCGCCGTCGGGGGGACGCTCGTCGCGCTCGTTCCAGGTCGCGTAGAAGTAATTCGATGCTGCGTCGACCTCACCGGCGACGGAGTCGATCCGCCGGTACACGGGACGCTCCGTGCGCTGGCGCTCCTCCTCGGCCTCCAGCTGCTCGAGCTCGCGCACGAAGAACGGATGCATGTTCTCGGGCTCCCATTCGAAGTCGCCCTCGAGCCCGCGCTTCGCTTTCACGAACGCCTGGATGAACGAGCGGCCGATGCCCATCGTCTCGCCGACCGACTTCATCTGCGTGCCGAGCGTCCGGTCGGCGCCGGGGAACTTCTCGAACGCGAAGCGCGGGATCTTCACCACCACGTAGTCGAGTGCGGGCTCGAAGCTCGCGGGCGTCGTCCCGGTGAGGTCGTTCGGGATCTCGTCGAGCGTGTAGCCGACCGCCAGCTTCGCCGCCACCTTCGCGATCGGGTAGCCCGTCGCCTTCGACGCGAGCGCGGACGAGCGCGACACGCGCGGGTTCATCTCGATCACGCGCATCTCGCCGGAGTCGCGGTCGCGCGCGAACTGGATGTTCGATCCGCCGGTGTCGACGCCCACAGCCCGGATCACGGCGATCGCACTGTCGCGCAGCTCCTGGTAGGCCTCGTCGCTCAACGTCATCTGCGGCGCGACCGTCACCGAGTCGCCGGTGTGGACGCCCATCGGGTCGAGGTTCTCGATCGAGCAGACGATCACGACGTTGTCTGCACGGTCGCGCACGACTTCGAGCTCGAACTCGTCCCAGCCGCGCACCGATTCCTCGACGAGCACCTGCCCGATCGGCGATTCGGCGATCCCCCGCTCGACCTGTGCTCGCAGCTGTGCGACGTCGTCCGCAAAGCCGCCGCCGTGTCCGCCGAGCGTGAACGCCGGCCGGACCACCGCGGGAAGCGACACGCCCATGAGATCGTCCGGAGAGGTGACGATCCGCGAGGTCGGCACCTTCAGCCCGACCGACTCGACTGTCTGCTTGAAGAGTTCGCGGTCCTCGGCACGCTGGATCGCTTCGATGTCCGCACCGATCAGCTCGATCCCGAGCTCGCGGAAGACACCACCCTCGTGAAGCCGGCGCGCGAGGTCGAGCGCCGTGCCGCCGCCCATCGTCGGCAGCACGGCATCGGGCCGCTCGCGTTCCAGGACGGCCGTGACGCCCTCGACGTCGAGCGGCTCGAGGTAGGTGCGGTCGGCGAAGCCCGGGTCGGTCATGATCGTCGCCGGGTTCGAGTTGATGACGATCGTCCGGAAGCCGTCCTCGCGCAGCACCTTCAGCGCCTGGCACCCCGCGTAGTCGAACTCGGCCGCCTGGCCGATCACGATCGGTCCGGAGCCGATCAGGCAGATCGACTCGATGTCTGTGCGCCTAGGCAGCCTGCTTCAGCTCCTCGAGCCAGCCGGAGATGATCGACGCGGCGTCGTGCGGACCCGGCGAGGCCTCGGGGTGGAACTGTGCCGAGCGCGCGCGCAGCTCGGGGTACGCGAGGCCTTCGACGGTTCCGTCGTAGAGCGAGCTATGCGTGACACCGCTCTCGTCGCCCGCAGCGACGGCGAAGCCGTGATTCTGGGACGTCACGATCACGCGACGTGTGCGGTGGTCGATCACCGGGTGGTTCGCGCCGCGGTGACCGAACGGCAGCTTGAACGTTCCCTTGCCGGTTGCGAGGGCGAGCAGCTGATGGCCGAGACACACCCCGAGCACCGGCGTGCGGCCGAGCAGCTCTGCGAGCATCTTCGTCTCGCCCGTGAGCGGCGCGGGGTCGCCGGGCCCGGGCGAGAGCAATACGCCGTCGTAGCCGGCGACGCTGTCGGCGTCGACGTCGTGTGGGAAGACCTCAACCGCGGCGCCGCTCGATGCGAGACGGCGCAGGATCGAGCGTTTGCATCCGTAGTCGACGACCGCAACGCGCACGCTGCCGTCATCGCTGAACGTGTACCGCTCTTTCGCCGAGACGCCGGCGACGAGCGCGGCGCCGGTCATCTCCGGCTGCGCGCGCACGGCTGCGAGAACCTCGTCCACTGCAGCTTCCCCCGTGACCGCCGCCGCGCGCATGGCGCCCGCTTCACGCAGGTGCAGGACGACGGACCGCGTGTCGACGTCGCTGAGTGCGACGATGCCGCGGTCGTGAAGCCAGTCGGTCCACTGCGGTCCACGGGCCTCCCGCATCACCACCGCCTTCGCATGCACGCGCTTGGACTCGCTGCGCGACGCGTCGACGCCGTAGTTGCCGACCATCGGTGCGCTGAACGTGACGATCTGGCCCTCGAAGCTCGGGTCGGTGGCGACCTCCTGGTAACCGCTCATCGACGTCGTGAAGACGGCCTCGCCGAAGGCGTAGCCGTCCGCACCGACGGACGTCCCGTCGAACACCGTCCCGTCCTCGAGCACAAGCGCGCCGGTGCTCACAGCTCGTGCACGACCCGTCCGGCCGCGATCGTCAGCTTGACCCGTCCGCGCAGCCGCTTGCCGAGGAGCCATGAGTTGGCGGAGCGCGAGCGGAACGCGTCCGCCTTCACGCGCCACGTCGCCGCCGTGTCGATCAGCGTCAGGTTCGCGGGCGCGCCGAGCGCGATGCGCGGTCGGTCGAGGCCGAAGATGGCGGCCGGGCCGGCGGACATGCGCTCGAGCATTGTCTCGAGGCTGAGCAGCCCCGGCTCGATCACGTACGTGTAGAGCGACGCGAACGCAGTCTCGAGCCCGGTGACGCCGAACGGCGCCGACTCGAACGGCACGTCTTTCTCTTCGGGCGAGTGCGGCGCATGATCGGTGGCGATCGCCGCGATCGCGCCGTCGCGCAGCGCTTCGATCAGCGCGGCGCGATCGTCCGCTCCGCGCAGCGGCGGGTTCATCTTCATGTTCGGGTCGAGCGTACGGATCGCCTCGTCCGTCAGGCAGAGGTGATGCGGCGTCGCCTCCGCGGTCGCGCGCACCCCCAAGGCATGAGCGCGCCGCAGGTGCTCGACGGACTCGCGCGCCGAAAGGTGCATCAGGTGCACCGGCTGCCCCGTCTCGCGCGCCAGATCGACGTCGCGCGCGACCATCAGGCTCTCGCCGAGTGACGGCCACCCTCCGAGCCCGAGCTCGGCCGCGACCGCCCCGGCGTGCGCGTGCCCGCCACGTGTCAGCGACGACTCTTCGCAATGCACAGCGATCGTGCGGCCGGTAATCGCGTTGTACTGCAACGCGCGACGCATCACCCCGGCCGAGGCGACCGGCCGGCCGTCGTCGGTGAACCCCGCCGCGCCCGCATCGGCGAGCGCGCCCATCTCGGTCAGCTCCGATCCGTCCTGGCCCTTCGTGATCGCCGCGAGGAACCCGACCGGAACACGCGCCTCGTCCGCGGCGCGCGCTCGCAGGCCGCGCAGGACGTCGGCGTCGTCGACGACCGGGTCGGTGTTCGGGACGGCGAGGATCGCGCAGTAGCCTCCCGCGGCCGCCGCAGCGGTCCCGCTCGCGATCGTCTCCTCGTCCTCCCGTCCCGGCGTGCGCAGGTGCACGTGCGGATCGATGAAGGCCGGCGCGAGCGTGAGCCCGGCGGCCTCGACCACGCGGTGTCCGTTCGCTTCGAGGCGCTCGCCGATCTGCGCCACGACGCCGTTGTCGATCCGCACGTCGAGCGTCGCGTCGATCGCCTCTACGGGATCGAGCACGCGCGCGCCGCGGATGACCACATTGTCGGCTCCGGTGCTCCCGGCGAGCGTCACGCGACCTCCACCGTCGTCTCGACAGCCACGGGCCCGGTCGTCAGCAGGTCGTACAGCACCGCCATGCGCACGATCAGCCCCGCGCGCACCTGGTCGGCGATCAGCGCGGCGTCGGAGTCTGCGACGCGCGCGTCGATCTCCACGCCGCGGTTCATCGGGCCTGGATGCATGACGCGCTGGCCGTCCCGCACGCGCTCCGGGGTGATACCCCAGCGTGCGGCGTACTCGGACAGCGACGGCACGAAGTTCGCGCCCTCGACCATTCGCTCGCGCTGCATGCGCAGGACGTACACGACGTCCGCGTCCGCGATCGCGGCGATGTCGTGCGTCGTCTCGGCGAGCCCCTCGGGAAGAAGGGCGGGCGGCCCGACGAGGATCGCGTCGGCGCCGACGAGCCGCAACGCCTGCACGAGCGAGCGCGCGACACGCGAATGGACGGCGTCGCCGACGATTGCAACGTGGAGCCCGTCCAGGCGTCCGAAGGCCCGATGCATGGTGTAGAGGTCGAGCAGCGCCTGCGTCGGATGCTGGTGCTTGCCGTCGCCTGCATTCACGACTCGCGCTTCGGTCAACCGCGCGACATACGCCGCGGCGCCGACCTCGGGATGGCGCAGGACGATCACGTCCGGGTCGTAGGCCGACAGCGTCAGCGCGGTGTCCTTGAGCGACTCGCCCTTGTCGACCGACGAGCCGGCGGCCTTCAGCGTCATCGTGTCGGCCGAGAGCCGCTTCGCAGCGAGCTCGAACGACGATGAGGTGCGCGTCGACGACTCGTAGAAGACGTTCAGGACGAGTCGACCGCGCAGCGTCGGCAGCTTCTTGTTGTCGCGCTCCTGCGACTGCGCGAACGAGCGCGCGGTCGCGAGCAGCCGTTCGACGTCGTCGCGCCCGAGATCGGCGATCGAGAGAAGATGGCGGCGCTCGTCCACCGGCGGGAGCAGGTCGCTCCCGACGACGCGCAGATCAGTCATCGCGGGCCTCCTCGGGCTCCGGGATCAGCACGACACGGTCGAGCTCGTCGATCTCCATCAGCTCGACCTGCACCCGCTCGCCGCGGGACGTGGGCAGGTTCTTTCCCACGTAGTCCGGACGGATCGGCAGCTCGCGGTGTCCGCGATCGGCCAGCACCGCGAGTTGCACACGCTCCGGCCGGCCGTACTCCAGCAGCGCGTCGATCGCCGCTCGAATCGTCCGGCCCGTGTAGAGGACGTCGTCGACGAGGATGACCGTGCGCCCCTCGAGATCGAAATCGAGCTTGGTCTCGCGCGCGAGTGGCTGCGGGTGCCGCGGCGGGTGACCGGCGCGCACGTGCACGTCGTCACGGTGGAAGGTGATGTCGAGCTGACCGATTGCCAGCTCCTCGCCGGAGCGCTCCTCGACGAGCCGGCGCAGGCGCTGCGCGATCGGAACGCCGCGCGTGTGGATGCCGACGAGGGCGACCGTGTCGAGCTCCTCGTTGCGCTCGATGATCTCGTGCGCGATGCGGGAGAGCGTCCGCCGGATCGATTCCTCGTCCAGCAGTAGGCGCCGTTGCGTGGCGGCAGGGTGCGACATCGGACTCCTTTTCGGCCTCTCTGGACCGGGTTAAAGGGGCGGTACGGCACGCACGATAGACGATCGGGCCGGACGGAGTAGTCTCCCGGGCCGTGGACGAGGAGCTCCTTGACCGCTACGCGCAGCTGATCGTCGAGGTCGGTGCGAACGTCCAGCCGGGGCAGATCGTCTGGATCAACGCGGAGACACGGGCCGCGCCGCTCGTCCGGCGGGTCGCCGCCGCAGCGTACGAGCGCGGCGCGAAGTTCGTCGACCCGTACTACGTCGACCCGTTCGTGAAGCGCATCCGTCTCGAGCGCGCCTCGGAGGAGACGCTGGATTACGTGCCGCCGTGGATGGCCGGCGCGCTGCTCGGGATCGGCGAGAGCCACGGCGTGCGCATCTCGATCTCGCCCCACGTCCCGCCGGGCCTGCTCGACGGCATCGATCCGGCGCGCGCCGGCCTGGACGCGCTGCCGGCGTTGAAGGAGAACTTCGGCGTCATCAACGCGCGCACGACCAACTGGACGGTGGTGCCGTGGGCCGTGCCGGAGTGGGCGCGGCTGGTGCACCCCAGCCTCGACGACGATGCCGCGATGGCGAAGCTGTGGGATCAGCTCGTCTACGTGCTGCGGCTCGACGAAGCGGACGCCGCGGCCGCGTGGCGTACTCGCCTCGGCCAGCTGCACGATGCCGGGACGCGTCTCAACGACCAGCACTTCGACGCGATTCGCTTCGAAGGGCCGGGCACCGACCTGACCGTCGGCCTCCTCCCCACCTCCCGGTTCGGCTCCGAGACGCCCGGCATGCAGACCGTCGACGGCGTCATCCACGCGCCGAACCTGCCGACGGAGGAGGTGACGGCGACGCCCGACCCGACGCGCGCCGATGGCTTCGTCACCGCCACGAAGCCGCTCGACGTCGCAGGCACCGTCGTGCGCGATCTTCGCATTCGCTTCGAAGGAGGGCGCGCGGTCGAGATCGAAGCCGAGAACGCCGACGCGCTGCGCGGCCGGGTCGCGAAGGACGAGGGAGGGTCGCGCCTGGGCGAGCTCGCGCTCGTCGATCGCGAAGGCCGCATCGACAAGACGGGCACGGTCTTCTTCAACACGCTGCTGGACGAGAACGCCGCCAGCCATCTCGCGCTCGGGAACGCGTATGCAACGCACGTCGGCGACGCCGACGTCGGTCGCATCAACTCGAGCGCGATCCACGTCGACTTCATGATCGGGAGCAACGACGTCACCGTCTTCGGCGTCAAGGCGGACGGGACGGAGGTCGCGGTGCTACGCGGAGGCGCCTGGCAGCTGTGACGGCGCAGCGTCGCGCACGGGACGCGCGCCGCGCCTGACGAGCGCCGGCTCTCCGCGCTCGGGGAACGGAATCTCGATCACGTCGAAGTCGCGCGGGACGACCACGCGCTCGAAGACCTCCTTCGCCTCCCGCGCGACCTCAGGTCCGAAGTAGCGCGGTGAGATATGCGTCAGCGCGAGGAGGCGCACGTCGGCGTCACGCGCGACCTCGGCAGCCTGGCGCGCCGTCGAGTGCAGCGTGTCGGTCGCTCGATCGCGTTCGTCCTCGAGGAACGTCGCCTCGTGCACGAGCACGTCGGCGCCCTCGGCGAGGACGCGGACGGTCTCGACGGGCGCGGTGTCACCCGGAATGACGACGCGCCGAGCGGGCCGCGGCGCGCCGACCACCATGTCCGGTGTCACAACGCGTCCTTCCTCGAGCGTGATCGACTCGCCGCGTTGCAGCTCGCCGCGCTCCGGCCCGAAGGGAACCCCCAGCGCGTCGGCAGCGGCGGAGTCGAACTCGCCGGGGCGCTCGTCTTCGACCAGCGCATAGCCGACCGACGCGACCCCGTGGTGCACGGGGAAGGGGAGGATGCGATAGCCGTCGCGTTCGAGCGCCTCCCCCGGGCGCAGCTCCTCGAGCTCGACCGGGTAGCTCACCTTTCCGACGATCCTCCGCAGGCTCGAGAAGAGCTCGCGCAGTCCGGGCGGCCCGTAGACGGTGAGCGGCAGCTCGCGCTGGCGGAGCGAGAACGTCTTCAGGAGTCCGGGCAGGCCGAGGTAGTGGTCGGCGTGGAAGTGCGTGAGGAAGATCTCCTCCAGGTCGGGCAACCCGATCGTCGAGCGCATCAACTGGCGCTGCGTTCCCTCGGCGCAGTCGAAGAGCAGCCGCTCACCGCCGCGGCGCACGAGAATCGCCGTCGGCGCGCGCTGCGCGGTCGGCGCGCTCGCGGACGTCCCCAGGAAGACGAGGCCGAGGTCCATGCCGCCGCTAGTGTCGCAGCGGATCGGCGACGGGCCTCAGGGGAGGACGAGGTGCTGACCGACGTGCACGTCCGCGCTCTGCAGATGGTTCGCGCGCTCGATCCGCCAGATCGCGTCGCGGACGTCGCCACCGTAATGCGACTGCGCGATCGACCAGAGCGTGTCGTACGCCTCGACCGTCACCACCTGCTTCGCGCCGTGCGCGTTCGAGGAGCGGGCCATGACGCTCCAGGCCACCACGGCGATTCCCACGATGAGAAAGATCCTGACGAACATGTGTTCGTCATGCTACCGAACACCTGTTCGTCTTGTCAAGGCTTCGCGCCCTCCGCGCCCACCCGTCCCGCGGCTACCGCCTCGGCTTCGCCTTGCGCTTCTTCGCTGCGCTCGTCGGCTTCCCGACCCTGAACGTCTTCGAGGTGAGGGTCGTCGTCCGGCTCGGGTTCGTGACCGCCTTCAGAACGACCGTGAACTGGTAGTACGCGACGCGCAGGGGCTTGCGAAGGACGAAGTGCAAGCCCGGCCTGTAGTTCGCCTGCGCGGTGCCGATCAGCCTGGCGACTTTCTTCGCGCCGCCGCCCTTCGGCCCCGCGACGTGCGACAGCGTGGCCGTGTACGTCGCGTCCTCGGTTGCCGTCACGCTCGTCCAGGCGCCCGTCGCCCCGGCCCGCTTGTCGATCGGCTGCGAGCCCAGTGCCGCGCCCGGCCCGCCGAAGATCGCCTGGGCACCCACCACCTGCGTCGTGTGCGCCCAGGCCTGTGAGATCCCGACCACTCCGCCCTGGCAGAGGCCTTGCGCCGAAGCGATCTTCGCCTTCATGCCGTCGTAGGACTGTTTCTTCGCGAAGTCGGCGAACAGGTTTCCGGACTGGAACCCGCCGGCGATGCTGGGATCGTCGATCAGCGGGAAGTAGAGCACCGTCTTCACTGCCGGATCGCACGCGGCGATCTCGGCGAGCTCGACGTGGGCGGCCGACTGCTGCGTCTCGCTGATCGCGGCAACGTTCTCCGGCGTCCCGTCATACGCGGGCTCGTGCCCGGTCACGACCGTCTGCTCGCCCGCCTCGTCGAGGTCGATCGGCAAGGACTGCGGCGGCGCAAGTGCGACGGCCTTCCCGCGAGACTGCTCCGCAACGACCGGCTGGCCGGTCCCGTTGAACGCATCCCAGAGCGCTTGCTTGATGCGGTCGAGGTTCGCGGCACCGGCCTGCGGCCACTGGAACGGCTTCGAGAACGGATCCGTGTCCTGGGTCAGCGGATAGGGATGGATGTTGAACTCGTCGAAGATCGGCGCCGTGCGTCCCGACGCCCTGTAGGCGTCGCCCATGTACTTGATGAACCACACCGGCGAGTGGCTCGGGTTCGAGGCGGCGCCCGCGTTGTCGTTCCCGCGGGACGAGATCGCCGGCCCCCACACGATCGAATCCGGCCGCACCGTCTTCAGCGCGTCGTACGACTGCGCGAGCGTGTGCTCGTAGTCGGTCGCGGCTGCGTCGTAGCCGCCCACGTATTGCGGCTGCCAGAAGCGGTTCACGTTCGGCTCGTTTCCGACGATGAAGTCCTTCACGTCGGGGAACGCCTGGCCGACGAGCGATACGAAGGCCGCGAACTGCGCCTGTGCATCCGGATTCGACCCGATCGCATTCGCATGCGCCGGGTAGACCGCGAAGATCGGCCGCAGGTCGTTGAGCTTCGCGCAATCGACGGTCAGCTGCAGGTTCGACTGGAACGGGATCTCCGTGGGCGTCGCCTCGTTCCACTGGACGGTCACGCGCAAGTCCTGGTAGCCGATGTCCTTGGCGGACGTCCACCAGACGTCGCCGCACGGATGGAACTTCGGCCAGTCGTCCGCCACGCCGTAGCGCATCGGGTCGGCGCTCGCAGAGCCGACGGCGGTCAGCGCCGCCAGCGCGAGCAGTGCCGCAAGCAGTGATCTCAACGTTGCCCTCTCTTCGAAGGTCGACCTGGGTCGGAACAAGGTGCCTGCCCGCGGCCCCGGTCGTATGGGTCGCTCGTCCTATCTCTTCGGGCGCGGCGGCCTAGCCGAGTTCTGTAGGGGTTCGAGGGCGTCGACCAGCTTCCCTGCCCCGAAACGGACGGGATCGTCGGCCGGAAGGCCGGTTTCAGCCTCGGCTTCCTCGACGGCGCGGCGCGCGGCGGCCTCGTCGAGATCCCTCGTGTTGAGCGCGATCGCGACGACCTGGGCCGGCCGCGCGAGGAGGGACGTCCGCCGGTGGAGGTCGACGAGCTCCGAGAGTGGCGGGATCGGGAAGCGCTCGTCTCCGTCCACGATCGTCTCCCCCGCCTTGTGGCAGAGAACGTACGCATGCGGCGCCGAACCGTGGACGAGGCCGAGCGTCACGCCGGAGTAGAACGGGTGGAGCAGCGAGCCCTGCCCTTCGACGATCAGGAGCTCGCCTCCTCGCTCGACGCCCTCGAGGACGAGGCGCTCCGCCGCGCCGGCGATGAAGTCGGCGACGACGGCGTCCACGGAGATCCCCCAGCCAGCGATCGCGATCCCGGTCTGGCCCGTCGGCACGAACTCGCTCTTGATCCCGCGCCGGCGCGCTTCCCGGTCGAGCTCGAGCGACACCGTCATCTTCCCGATCGCGCAGTCGGAGCCGACGGTGAGCACGACCTTCGCATCGTGCGTCAGGTTGGCGCCCGTCGGGACGTTCAGATTCGGCGGGGGCTTGCGGAGGTCGCGCAGCTCGACGCCGTGCGCCGCCGCGAGCGCTGCCAGCTGCGGATCGTCCGAGATGAACTCGTGCAGGCCGTTCTCGACGTCGAGGCCGGCACGGATCGCCTCCTCGAGCAGGTCCCGCCACGCCGGCGGGAAGCGCCCGCCTTGTGTCGCGACGCCGACGAGTGCGGTCGTGGGCCCGTGCTGCAGCGCCTCCGCGACGGTCCGGACAACGGGAAAGCCGTCCTGCGTATCGCCCTCTTCGCGCTCGCTGTCGAGCAACGCAACAACGTGCTCGGGCCTGTAGCGGATGACGCCGTGTGCGGTCTTGCCAAAATGCGGATCGTCGGAACGACCCTCGGCGAGGATCAGCAGCCTGCGCTCGCGGCTACGCGACGCCAAGTCCGGGCCGGTCGGAGGGCACCTGCACGCCGTCGACGAACTCGACGCCCGGCCACGGGTCGTCGGCGAGGAGGAGATTGCCGTCGAGGTCGACGTGATCCATGAGGCTCGCGATGTGCGCGCCCGCCGCGATGCCGAGACCCGACTCGATCATGCAGCCGAGCATTACGCCAAGGCCGAGCGCGCGTGCAGCGTGCACCATGCGCACCGCTTCGCGGATCCCGCCCGACTTCGCAAGCTTGATGTTGATCCCGTGCGCGCGCTCCGCACATGACGCGACGTCGGCGAGCGTGTGGCAGTCCTCGTCGACGTAGATGGGGATCCGCGACCGCGCCTTCAGCTCCGCCCCACCGGGATCGCCCGCGGGAAGCGGCTGCTCGCAGTACTCGATCTTCAGCTGCGGGAGGTAGTCGAGCGCCTCCTCGAGGCTCCACGCCTCGTTGACGTCGGCCATCAACGGGAGGTCGGTCACCCCGCGCACCGCATCGACACGAGCTACGTCGAGCTCGTCCCGCCCGCCGAGCTTCAGCTTGAGCCGGCGAAACCCGCGATCCTTGACCTTCTCCGCGCGTCGCGCCATGTCGTCCGGATCGCCGAGCCAGATCGACCACGACGTCGGGGGTCCATGCCGGCGCAGGCCGAGGAGCTTGTGCACCGGCTGCCCGGTCAGCTTTCCCTGCAGGTCGTACAGCGCGGCATCGACGGCCGCGCGTGCCGCGTGCTCACCCGGCGGGAGGCGGTCGAAGATGTCGTCGAGCGCGAAGGGGTCGTCACCGAGCTCGACGTGCTCGAGCCACGCAAGCGCGGAGTCGGCGGACTCGTCGTAGTGCTCGATCGGCGCCGCCTCGCCGAAACCGGAGGTGCCATTCATGGCGATCTCGACCTGCACGACCTCCGCCTCGTCCTGCGAATCGCGCGAGATCGTGAACGTCTCCGCCAGCCGCAGCGTCGCCTTCCGAGCGGTCAATTTCACGACGGCTAGACTACGGAACCCCGCGCCTGTAGCTCAGGGGATAGAGCGTTCGCCTCCGGAGCGAAAGGTCGCAGGTTCGATTCCTGCCAGGCGCACTGACGTTCCTCCCCTTCGACCTGAGTATTGTCGGCGGGTGAGCGCGCCGTACAGGAAGAGCCTCGACGAGCCGGACCAGCGGGTCGAGATCGCCGGGATCACCGAGGACATCGTCGCGATCGGCGATTTCACCGTCGGACGAGTCGTCCACCCGCCCGGCTGGCGCTGGTCGACGCACATGAAGCCGGTCGTCGGCGGAGAGTGGTGCGCCGCGCGTCACGTCGGCGTCGTCGTGTCGGGGCGGATGCGCGTGGAGCTGAAGGACGGAACCTTGATCGACATCGGCCCGAACGAGGTGTTCGACATCCCGCCGGGCCACGACGCCTACGTCGTCGGGGACGAGCCGTTGGTCGAGATCGACTGGTCGGGGCTCGAGGTATGGACCGGCTTCCGACTCCACCTTCACGATCGCGTTCTGGCAAGCCTCCTGATGACGGACATCGTCGGCTCGACGACCGAGGCGGTGCGCGTCGGCGACGCGGCGTGGCGTCAGCGCCTGGCCGATCACTACGAGTCGCTGCGCGCGCAACTCGACCGGTTTGCCGGAAGGGAGATCGACACCGCGGGCGACGGCATGTTCGCGCTCTTCGACGGCGCCGCGCGCGCGCTCGAGTGCGCTGCCGCTGCGCGCGAGATCGCGAAGCGGCAGTCGATCCAGGTGCGGTTCGGCGTCCACGTCGGAGAGGTCGAGCTGACGGAGAAGGGCGCGCGCGGAGTCGCGGTCCACGAGGTGGCGCGGATCACGGCCTTGGCGGACCCCGGCGAGATCCTCGTCTCGGAGACGACGAAGGTCCTCACGCAGGGCGCCGGGCTCGAGTTCGCGGAGCGCGGGACCCATCGGCTCAAGGGGCTCGAAGAACCACGGGCGCTCTATGCGTACTCAGGCCGGACGACCGCTCCTTCGACGCCGTCGCCTTGAGAGCGGCTGCGCACTATCGCTTCGGCGACGCCTTGCGCCACTCGTCCTCCGTCGGAAGCCGGCCGCGCTTGCGTGCCGCGACGACGCACTCCATGTGCGCGTGGCGACGCTTCGAGACATCGCCCTCCGGCGCGATCAGTGCGTGCTCGCTCGTCGCGTGCAGCATCCCGTCGCAGAGCGGGCAGACGTAGCTCGCAGGCTTGAGGCTCTGCGCCGGTCGCATCGCCCACCACCGTGGCTCCATGCAGGCGAGGGTAGCCTCGCCGCGTGACATCGGTCCGCTCGTATCTGCGCGCGCTCGACCCGCAGCTGCCGCGCGAGGTCTGGCTGCTACAGCTCGGCGGCGTCATGAACTCGTTCGGCAACGGGGTCGTCCTGCCGTTCCTCGTCATCTATCTGCACGACGTCCGCCACTTCTCGCTCGCAGTTTCCGGCCTCGTCGTGTCGGTGTCGGCAGCCGCGCAGCTGTCGGCAGGACTCGTCGCAGGGCCGCTCGTCGACAAGCTCGGCGCGCGCCGGGTGCTGGCCGCCGGCCTGATCACGCAGGCGATCGGCTTCGGCCTCTTCGCGCTCGTGCGCCATCCGTGGGAGGCATTCGCGTTGATCGCGATCGAGGGCGCCGGCAGCGCGGGCTTCTGGCCGAGCCAGTCGACGCTGATCGCACGTCTCACGCCGCCGGAGCGGCGGCACGCAGCGTATGCGCAACAGCGAGTGACGATGAACCTCGGCATCGGTCTCGGCGGCCTCGCGGGCGGACTGATCGCGAGCGTTGCGCATCCGACGTCGTTCACGATCCTCTTCGTCGTCGACGCCGTGACGTTCCTCGCGTACGTCGGAGTGCTCGCGCTCGTGCACGATCCCGGAGTCGCGCCGGAAGAGCAGGCCGACGAGCCTGCCTCGTACCGCGCCGTGCTGCGCGACCGGCTGTTCGTCCGTCTGTGGATCCTCAACTTCCTGTTCGTCAGCGCGGGCTACTCGCTGTTCAACCTCGTGCCGGCGTTCGCACGCGATCACGCGCGCGTCAGCGAGCGCGAGATCGGGGCCATCTTCTTCGTCAACACGGCGATGATCGTGCTGCTCCAGCTTCCGATCTCGCGTGCGATCGAGGGACGCCGACGGTTGCGCGCGCTCGCGCTCATGCCGCTGCTGTGGGTCGTCGCGTGGCTGCTCGTCGACGCAGGCGGCTACTGGTTCGAGGCCACGTCCGCGTTCGTGGTGTTCACGATCGCGCTCGCGATCTTCGGTGTCGGCGAATGCTTCCACGGGCCGGCGCACCAGGCGCTCGTCGCGGAGATCGCGCCCGACCGGCTGCGCGGCCGCTATTTCGCGACGCACTCGCTCTCGTGGGGGCTCGCGGGCACCGTCGGCCCTGCGGTTGGCGGCTTCGTGCTCGCGGCGGCGCCGTTCGCGCTGTGGCCCGCTGCGGCGGCGGTGTGCCTCGTCGCCGCGATCATCTCGCTGCGGACCGAGGCACGTGTGCCCGAGCGCTACCGGCGGATCCCGAAGACCGAGCCGGCGCCGCCCGTCCTCGACGTCGCCACCGCCGGATGAGGCGGGAAACCCCGGTAGAATGGCGAACATGCCGGTGATCCCTGTGATCGAGGATCCGCTCAGTACCGATGCCGAGCCTGCCTCGCATCCGGCGCACCCGTGCGCGCGACACCGTGGTCACGACCGCGGCGCCGCAGTCACCGCCCGCTGAGCTCAGCGCGGCAGGCCTCACCTGGATCCACCTCGACGCACCGTCGCTCGGTCATGCGCAAGAGCTCGCCGAGCACTTCGGCTGGCACCCGCTCGACGTCGAAGACGTCCTCTCGAAGCGCCAGCGGCCGAAGGTGGACGATTACGCCGACGAGGGCTACCTCTTCGGCGTCCTGCATTTCCCGGTGTACGACCGCGCGATCCAGCGGCTGAACGCGGCCGAGCTCGACGTCTTCGTCGGCCCCGACTACCTCGTGACTCTGCCGACGGTGGAGCTGCTGCCGATCACGCGCCTCTTCCGCCGCTGCGAGGAGGACGAGGCGTTCCGCGAGCAGCTCTTCTCGAAGGGATCGGGCCGCCTTCTGTACGAGGTGCTCGACGATCTCTTCGACTACTGCTTCCCAATCCTCGACAAGATCGGGCACAAGCTCGACTCGCTCGAGGACGACGTGTTCGAGGGACGCTCCGAAGAGGTCGTCCGCGACATCTCGAACGTCAAGCAGGAGATCATCAGCTACCGGAAGATCATCAAGCCGGAGCGCTCGACCCTGCGCGTTCTCGAGCGTCACGTCGAGCGGTTCCTGCCGGAGGAGCTCGAGCTCTACTTCGACGACATCGTCGACGCGGCCGAGCGCATCTGGGACATCCTCGACAACTACAAGGAAGTCGTCGAGGCGCTCGAGGACACGAACGAATCCGTGATCCAGCACCGCCAGAACGACGTCCTGCGGATCCTGACCGTGTTCTCGGTCGTGCTGCTGCCGCTGACGCTGATCACCGGCTTCTTCGGGATGAACGTCCGCTTCCCGGGTTTCGACACCGTCTGGGCGTTCTGGACGATCTTCGTCGGGATGGTCGTCGTGCTCGGCAGCCTGCTCGCGTTCTTCAAGCTCAAGCGCTGGCTCTAAGCTCTCGCCCATGCCGAAGCCGTTGTGGGCTCCCTGGCGCCTCGAGTACATCGAGCACGCCGACGAGCTCGACCGCTGCATCTTCTGCGAGCCCGAATCGGAGCTCCTCGTGCACGCAGGCGAGCACGCGCTCGTCGTCATGAACAAATTTCCCTACTCGTCGGGCCACCTGCTCGTCGCGCCACACCGGCATCTCGGCGACTTCGGTCTCCTGTCGGACGAGGAGGCGCTCGAGGTGCACCGGCTCGGCGCGCTGGGTGTCGAGGCGCTTCGTGCCGAGTACGCGCCGCACGGCCACAATCTCGGCTGGAACCTCGGCCGGGTCGCGGGCGCGGGAATCGAGGACCACGTCCATCTGCACGTCGTCCCGCGCTGGAACGGCGACACGAGCTTCATGCCCGTCCTCGGGGACGTGAAGGTGCTGCCGGAGGCGCTCGTCCGGACTGCCGAGCGCCTCAGGCCTCACTTCGGCTGATCCCGCAGCCCGATTTCGTGAACCTCCCCCGGATCGGGGAGGTTGGATCGTGGTCCGACCGGCTAGGCTCAGCTCGTGCGCCGGGGGGTCGCCGCATTCGTCGCGCTTGCGATCACGGGCTGGTTTGCCGCAACCGCCCAGGCTTCCGCGCGCGCAAACCCGCCGCAGGCGACGGTGATCGGCGACTCCGTATTGACCGCCGTCGAGTGGAACCCCGCCCCCCTCGCTGCTCTGACCGCCGGCATCGACGTGCGGCTCGACGTCGGCGTCTGCCGCCGTCTGACCGAGGTGAGCTGCCCCTACGAAGGGGGAAACGTCCCGACGCTCCTCGACGTCGTTCACCAATACGGCGCGGCGCTCGGCACGACGGTCCTCGTCGAGGTCGGTTACAACGATCCGGCGGCGACCTTCGCCGACGCCGTCGAGCAATCGATCGACGCGCTCCTCCAGGCAGGCGTCAAGCGCGTCCTCTGGGTGAACCTCCGAGGCTTCGCACAGCAGTGGATCGACATGAATGCCGTTCTCGACGCGGCTGCGAAACGCCATCCGGAGCTGACGATCATCGACTGGAACACCTACTCGACGAACCGGTGGTCGTGGTTCCAGGGCGACGGAATCCACCTCCTCTACGACGGGGCGATGGCGATGGCCGGGTTCCTGAACGAGGCGATTCGCCAGGCGCTCGCGCCGCCCCCTCCCCCACCGGCGCCGCCGGTCGTCGTCGACTCGAAGCCGCTCCCGCCCGCCCGCGTCGGACGCGTGTACTCGACGCGGCTCGTCGCGCACGGCGGCACAGGCCCGTATACGTGGCGCATCGTCGCCGGCCGGCTCCCGAAGAGGCTGACGCTCCGCCCGGACGGCCGCATCCTCGGCAGACCCAAGCAGCCGGGGCGCGTGGGCCTCGTCGTTCGCGCCGTCGACGCGCAAGGTCGCGCCGCGACCTCGAACGAGGCGCTGACGATCAGGCGCGCGTAACTCCCTGATCTGGGTTCTTCACCTTCCCCCGTTTGAGGCTGGCCGCGTCCTCCTTTCGGGCCGATGGAACGGGAGGCCGCTCCAAGTCCTCGCGCGGCGGTTCAGCATCTGCGGAAAGGCAAACGACGTGATCCTGCCGGCGACCGGCGAAGGGTGCCGCTGCGGCGCGCCTACAGAGCCGCTCCACTCGACGATCGGCCTCGAACGGTGCACGACGTGCGGCACCGTCGTCCAGTCGCGCCTGCTCCGCATTCGCGCCGACCGCGACCGGAGCTCGGCCGCCACCCCGGCGCCACGCGATGCTGGCGACCGGCGCCGCAGCGTCTAATCGGACCGGCAACCGCTCGAGACGAACCGAAGCGGGCGATGGGACTCGAACCCACGACCCTCAGCTTGGGAAGCTGATGCTCTACCAACTGAGCTACACCCGCGTTCAGGCCGGATTCTAGCCAGCGCAAGATTCGCCGTCCGGCGGCATCTCAACTGGACGAAGACGAGCAGTGCGCACTACCGGTGGGCGCTACGAGAAATCGGGCCTTCGAGGGAGGGGCGGAGGGAGCCGCAGCCCCCGCCCCTCCCTCGTTGGTCACCAAGCTCTACGCAGGAACCGACGCCGACGCGGTCTCGTAGACCTCGATGAAGCGCAGGTACTTCTGCGCGATCTGCTCGACCGCCGCCTCGCGGTCGAAGCCGGCCGGGTCGGCGGCGTACGCCTTCACCGACTCGGCGAAGATCGACCGGCCGATCGCAAAGCCCTCGTAACCCGGGAGTCCCGCGGCGGCGCGCAGCCACTCGTCGACCTTCTCGTCCGAGGCGCCGCGGCCGAGCACGATGCACGAGACGCGGTCGCGGCCCTCGCGCCTCGCGAGGTGCGCGATCTCGTTGCACGCCTCGCGGTCCGACATGCCCTCGATCTTCCAGATGTCCGGCTCCACGCCGTTGTTCTGCAGCTGCAGCATCGCCTCCATCATCAGCTGCGGACGCAGCTCGACGTCGTAGCGTTCTTCGCTGCCGCCGACCGACTCGAGCTGCGCCGGCTCGGCCGGCACGAGCAGCTCGAAGAGGAACTTGCGATGGCGCTCGTGCAACCACTCGGAGAGGCGGCGGAGCTTCGCCGCCTGCCGTTCGTTCAGCTCGGCGTCGCCCTCGGGGTTGTACCGCACGAGTACCTTCGAGAAGTCCGGATCGAACTCCTCGATCTTCTCGCCGAACTGCTCGCCGTACTCGAAGTCGAACTCGTTCTGGCCGGACTTCTCGACGGGCATCGCGAGCTTGTACCCGCCCGCCTTCGCCTCGCGCACGACGTTCGCGCCGTACTGCGCGTCGACAAGGACGCCGGCGAACTCCTTCGGCGCACCCTCCTCGATCGCACGCTGGAATCCCTCCCAGATCAGCTCCTTCGCGCCGGGCACGCGCGCGGGGTCGCCGACCATCTTCTCGAACGACCCGCGGTGGTCGAACGCGAGGACGTACAGCCGCCCCTCGTACCCAAGCTCGTCCAGCCCGATGTTGCTCATCAGTACTCCCTTCCGGTGAAGTGCTTCAGCTTGCTCAACTTGTGGCGCGCCTCGATCCGGCGTACGGTGCCGGACCGCGAGCGCATGACGATGGAGTCGGTGATCGCTCCGTCATTGACATATCGGATACCGCGGAGGAGCGCGCCGGTAGTCACCCCTGTTGCGGAGACGAAGACGTTGTCGCTCTGCACGAGGTCGTCGGTCGTCAGCACGCGCTCGAGGTCGTAGCCCTGCGCGACGAGCGCCTGGCGCTCCTCGTCGTTGCGCGGCCAGAGCTTGCCCCGGATCCCGCCGCCGACGCATTTGAGGGCCGCCGCGGAGATCACGCCCTCGGGCGTTCCGCCGATCCCGTAGAGCAGGTCGACGCCGGTCTCGGGCCGTGCTGCGGCGATCGCCGGCGCGACGTCCCCGTCACGGATCAGCGTGACACGCGCGCCGGCCTGGCGCAGCTCGCCGATCAGGTTTTCGTGCCGGTCGCGCTCGAGTACGACAACGCGAATGTCGGACGGACGCCGTCCCTTGGCTTTCGCCACGGCGTTCACGTTCTCCGTCGGTGTGGCATCGATGTCGATCGCGTCGATCGCGTCGGCGCCCGCGGCGATCTTCTCCATGTACACCGCGGCGCCGGGGAAGAACATCGACCCGCGATCGGCGGCCGCGATCACGGCGATCGCGTTCGGTTGCCCGAGGGCCGTCAGCCGCGTTCCCTCAAGCGGGTCCACCGCCACGTCCACCTCGGGACCGTCGCCGTGCCCCACGGGCTCGCCGTTGTAGAGCATCGGCGCCTCGTCCTTCTCGCCCTCTCCGATCACGACCACACCCTGCATCACGACCGTGTCGAGCATCGCCCGCATCGCGTCGACCGCCGCCTGGTCGGCTGCGTTCTTGTCCCCGCGCCCGATCCAGCGCCCGGCCCCCATGGCGGCGGCTTCGGTGACGCGGACGAGCTCGAGGGCGAGGTTCCTGTCGGGCGTGGCGGGGGTGCTCACCGGGGCTGATCCTAGAGTTCGACGATGCGCCTCGACTGGGAGATCGCGAAGCGCGGCTGGCGCCGCTACGCCGCCTACCCGTGGGCGACGGTGGCCGGCGTCTTCACGAACACGGTCTTCGGCTTCATCCAGGCATACATCCTGCTCGCCGTGTACCGCCACCGCACCGACGTGGGCGGCTACGACGCGAGCGACACGCTCACCTACGTCTGGCTGGCGCAGGCGCTGATCATGACCGTCTACATCTTCGGCTGGAACGAGCTCGCCCTGCGGATCCGCGACGGCTCGATCGCGACCGATCTCGCCCGGCCGCTCGATCCGCAGCGCTACTGGCTCGCCTACGACCTCGGGCGGGCGCCGTACCATTTCATCTTCCGCGGCGTCCTCCCGTTCGCGGTCGGCGCTCTCGTGTTCCACCTTCACTATCCGTCGCCGCAGAACGCGGCGGCGTTCGTGGTCAGCGTCGCGCTGGCAGTTGTCGTGAGCCTCGGCTACCGCTTCCTCTACAACTCCGCCGCGTTCTGGATGGTCGACATCCGCGGTGTGATGATCGTCGCGCTCACGCTGTCGATCTTCCTCTCCGGCATGGCCTTGCCGCTCGCGTTCTTCCCCGGCTGGCTGCGCGACGTCGCGCACGTGCTGCCGTTCGCAGCCGTCATGCAGACGCCGATCGACGTGTGGCTCGGGAAGCACCACGGCGGCGCGCTCGCCGGCACGCTCGCGCTCCAACTCGTGTGGGCGCTCGTGTTCCTCGGGCTCGGCCGCCTCGCGCTGCGCGCAGGCTCGAGGAAGCTGGTGATCCAGGGTGGTTGAGCCGGTCCTCGTCTGGCGCAGGCTCGTGGGCGCGCAGATCCGGTCTCAGTACCAGTACCGGTTGTCGTTCGCGCTCGACCTCGTGGGCAACTTCCTGATCTCGTTCATCGACTTCCTGGCAGTGCTCGTGATCTTTCACAACGTGCACCGGCTCGGCGTCTGGACCGTGCACGAGGTCGCGTTCCTCTACGCGATGTCGTCGATCTCGTTCGCGCTCACCGATCTGCTCATCGGCCACTTCGACCAGTTCCCGCAGAAGCTCCGCGACGGCAACTTCGACATCCTGCTCGTCCGGCCACGCGGCACGCTGTTTCAGGTGATCGCATCGGACTTCCAGATGCGCCGGCTCGGGAAGGCGATTCAGGGCGCGATCATCCTCGTCTTCGCCCTCGAAACGGTCCACGTCGCGTGGGATCCCGGCCGCGTCGCGATGCTCGTCGTCATGGTCCCGTCGGCGATCGTGATCTTCTCGTCGGTGTGGGTCGTCGGCGGCTGTCTCGCGTTCTGGACGACGGACGGCGGCGAGTTCACGAACGCGTTCACGTACGGCGGTAACTTCCTCGCGCAGTACCCGGTCGACATCTTCTCGAGCTGGCTACGCCGGTTCCTCTGCTACCTCGTGCCGCTCGCCTTCGTCTGCTACTTCCCCGCGCTCTACATCCTCGACAAGCCCGACCCGCTCGGGCTGCCACGGTTGTTGCAGTTCACGTCACCGCTCGTCGCCGCCGCCGGCGCGGTCGTCGCGGGCGCCACCTGGCGCTTCGCGGTGCGCCACTACCGGAGCGCCGGCGGGTGATCGAGGTCGAGAACCTCAGCAAGCGCTTCGTCGTCCGCCGCGGGCGATTCCGCCGCGAGCGAATCGTCGTCGACGCCGTCAAGGACATCTCGTTCCGCGTCGATCGCGGCGAGCTCCTCGGCTACCTCGGCCCGAACGGAGCGGGCAAGTCGACGACGATCAAGATGCTCACCGGGATCCTCGTGCCGTCCTCGGGTCACATCAGCGTCGCCGGTCTCGACCCGTCGCGGCGGCGCATCGAGCTCGCGAAGCGGGTCGGCGCGATGTTCGGCCAGCGCGTGCAGCTCTGGTGGGATCTGCCGCTCATCGATTCGTTCGAGCTCCTGCGGTACATCTACAAAGTTCCGGCCGAGCGGTACCGCACCTCGCTCGCCCGCTTCCGCGACGTGCTCGACCTCGACTCCTTCCTGCACACGCCCGTGCGCCAGCTCTCGCTGGGCCAGCGCATCCGGGGCGAGCTGACCGCGTCGATGCTCCACGAGCCCGAGCTGCTCTTCCTCGACGAACCGACGATCGGCCTGGACGTGGTCGCGAAGCAGCGTGTCAGGGACTTCCTCGTCGAGATCAACCGCGAGCGCGGCGTGACCGTTCTCCTGACGACGCACGACCTCGGCGACATCGAGCGGCTCTGCAAGCGCCTGCTCGTGATCGATCGCGGATCCCTGATCTGGGACGGCGGCATCGCCGAGCTGCGCGAGCGCTACGGCGGCGAGCGGACGCTGATCGTCGACCTCGAGGAGCCCGCGCCGCCGCTGCACATCGACGGCGCCGTCGTCGAGAAGGTCGACGGGCCGCGGCAATGGCTGCGCTTCCGCGGACCGGCCGCCGAGCTGACTGCGCGCGTCGCGTCGAGCGCGCGTCTCGTCGACCTGCAGATCGCCGAGCCCGACATCGAGGAGATCGTCCGGCGGATCTATCTGGCTGGAACCTGATTCGGCGAAGCCGAACCAGATTCCCGTGTGTCGTCGCGACAGAAACTCAGCAACCTGGTTCGCTTCGCGAATCAGGTTGCAGCGGATCGACCGTCACATCCGTTCGGGCGCCTCGACTCCGATCAGGTCGAGCGAGCGGGCGATCACGCCCTGCGTGGTCTTGATGAGCCCGAGCCGGAAGGACTGCGCGGGGTCGTCGAGCACGCGGCACTGCTGGTAGAAGCGGTGGAAGTCGTCGGCGAGGCGAATCGCGTACGCCGGCAGCAGCTGCGGACCCCGCCGCTCGGCTGCCTCGCGCACCGTCTCCGGGAAGTCGGTGAGCCGTTTGATCAGCTCCTTCTCCGCCGGCTCGAGCGGCCCCGGAGGCGGGCCGCCGACCGCCGCGTCGCCGGCGTTACGCAGGATCGCCGCGATGCGCGCGTGCGCGTACTGCACGTAGTAGACCGGGTTCTTCTGCGACTTCTCCGACGCGAGGTCGAGGTCGATCTCCATCGTCTGGTCGGGGCCGCGGTTGACGAGGTACCAGCGCGCTGCGTCGACGCCGACCTCGTCGAGCAGCTCGTCGAGCGTGACGACGTTGCCGGCGCGCTTCGACGCTTTGGTGCTCTCCCCGCCGCGCACGAGATGGACGAACTGGTACAGCAGCACCTCGACGCGCTCCTCGTCGTAGCCGAGCATCCGCGCGATCGCGCGATACCACCGCGCCGTGGCATGGTGGTCGGCGCCGAGCACGTAGATCGCACGGTCGATCCCACGCTCGAGTTTGTCGACGAGATACACGATGTCGGCGGCGCGATACGTTGGCGTCCCGCCCTTCTCGGCCGAGCGGATGATCACCCAGTCCTGCTCGTCGCCGTACGCGGACGAGCGCGCCCACACGGCGCCGTCCTTCACGTAGGTGTCGAGCCGCGGCATGAACTCCGGCAGCCGCCGTTCGAGCTCGCTCTGGAGCGCCCAGCTGTCGAAGTCGATCCGGAATCGCTCCATCGTCCGCTCGATCGACGAGAGCATGCGCGCGACCGGATCGCCGTCCTGCTGCGCAAGCTCGGCGACGTACTCGCCCTTGTATCCCTCGTCGGGCAGCGGCTCGCCCCGGCGAAGCGCGTCGACCGACGCGCGGAAGAGGTCGATCTGGCGACCTGCGTCGTTGTAGTAGTACTCGCGCGTCACGTCGTGGCCGCCGAACTCGAGCAGGCGCGCGACGCTGTCGCCGTACGCGCCGTTGCGCGCGGCTGAGACGACGATCGGGCCGGTCGGGTTCGCCGATACCATCTCGACCTGCACGCGCTCCGGCGAGCTCGCCCAGCCGCCGCCGTAGCCGGCGTCGATCTCCGCGAGCGCCTCGAGGAAGAAGGGATCGGCGACACGCAGGTTGAGGAAGCCGGGACCGGCGACCTCCGCCGACTCGACCTCGTCGAGCTCGACGAGCTTGTCCGCGAGCTCCTGGGCGAGCTCGCGCGGCGGCCGGCCGGCCTGCTTCGCGGTCCGCAGCGCCACGTTCGTCGCGAAGTCGCCGTGCGCCACGTCATTCGGCCGCTCGAGCTCGACCTCGGTGCCCGCGACCTCGCCCACGCGCGCCGCGAGGCGCTCGACTGCGCTAGAGCCTCTAGGGGGCAACGACGTCCCGCGGCTCGAACATGCGCTCCAGCTCGCGGATCTCGGCGGGCGAGCCGACGCCGACGATCACGTCCGACTCTTCGAGCACCGTGTCCTTCGTCGGCCGCATCTCGAGGCCGCCGCCGTGCCTGCGGACCGCGACGATGTTCGCGCCGGTGCGCTGCGAGACGTCGAGCTCGCCGATCGTCTGCCCCGCGGCGCCGCAGCTGGACGTCACCTCGATCTCCTCGAAGCTCGGTCCCTCCGACGACGACATGGCGCTGAGGAACGACGCGACCTGCGGCTTGACCATCAGCTGCGCCATCACGCGGCCCGCGGTCGTGTATGGCGTCACGACGCGATCGGCGCCGGCGAGCTTCAGCTTCCGCTCTGCCTCCTCGCTCGAGGCGCGCGCGATCACCGTCATGTCGGGCCGGCGCGATTTCGCGGAGAGCGTGATGTAGAGATTGTCGCCGTCGTCGTCTGAGGCGACGATGATCCCTCGCGCACGGTCGATGCCCGCCTTGTCGAGGTCCTCGTC
The DNA here is from genome assembly GCA_045806045.1 of Gaiellaceae bacterium. GTDB lineage: Bacteria > Actinomycetota > Thermoleophilia > Gaiellales > Gaiellaceae > PALSA-600. The sequence continues at coordinate 31,816 of JBJMKB010000079.1, forward strand.
CTCCGCGCCGCTCCCCTCGACGTACAGGTCGTCCGATTCGCGCGCGCGAGCGAGCGCCTCCTGGCTGAAGTCGAGGACGACGTACGGAACGCCGGCGGCCCGGAGCTCCTCGCCGGCGCGACGGCCGACACGGCCGTACCCGCAAAGGATGATGTGGTCGCGGAGCTGGTCGATCATCTTTCGTCGCTTCTTGTCCTTCCAGGCACCGCCGAAGACGCTGTGGGCGACCGCGTCGAAGAGCTGCGCGGCGAAGTAGCCAAAGATAGCCACGCCGGAGAGCACGACTCCGATCGTGAGCATCTCGGCGCCGAAGCCGCGGGGCGTCGTGTCGAGCCCCGTCAGCGAAGCGGTGACGATCGTGCGGTAGAGCGCGGCGTGCCAGGATTCGTGCAGCAGGCGCATGAATCCGAGCGTCCCGGCGGTGAACAGCACGGCGATCGCTCCGATCAGAAAACCGATCTCGCGACGCGTGAATCCGTCCCCGTTCACGGCGCTAGTATCGTGAAGAGCGATGGACGACGCCCCTTCCGAGCGCCAGCTCAACATCCACCTGGATCCTCAGCATCTCGGCGGCGTCTACGCGAACTTCGCGAACATCACCTTCTCGCCCTACGAATTCACGATCACGTTCGCGCGGATCGACCACGAGGTCGAAGAGGGCGAGGTCCCGGGCGTCGTCGTCGCGCGGATCAACATGTCACAGCAGTTCACGAAGGAGCTGCTCGACGCGCTGACGGATGCGTATTCGAAGTACCAGACCGTGACCGGGATCCAGTCGCTCCCCGAGACGGACGATCACTAGCTTCCTAACGACGGCGCTCCGTCCATTGCCGCACCATCGCGAGCCGCTGCATGAGCGTCGGGTGGTCCTGCAGCCAGAGGTAGTCCCAGAGCGGCGGGCTCGGATCCTCGAGGCTTGTGCGCTCGAAGCTCTCGAAGAGCCTTTGCGTGGACGCGGGATCCTGCGTCGCGTTCAGCGAGCGCCAGTCGGCCTCTCGTTCGTACCGGCGTGAGACCGCGTTCTGGAACGGCGCCGTCAGCAGCCCCAGCACCGTCAGCACGAGGATCACGAACGGCAGGTTCGCGGGATCGCCGACGCCGCCTCGACGCCGAGTCGCGATTGCGACGAGCCACAACGTCGGGAGCACGATGAGGGCCACCCACCCGATCTCCTTTGGGATGTGCCCGCTGCGCACGTGCCCGAGTTCGTGCGCGATCACTGCGTCCTCCTCCCCGCGCGTGAACCGCCCGTCCAGGAGCGTGTCCCAGAGGACGACGTGACGTGACGGTCCGAATCCGGCCGAGAACGCATTCGGCTGGTCGGTCCATTGCGAGACGTCCTGGACGCTCACCGGCGTTCCGCTCACGTGCTCGACCCGCTCGAGGCGACGTGCATCCGCCGCGAGCAACGGATTGCGCAGCGTGTGCGTGCCGGTCGTGACCAGCCAGCCCGACACGAACGCGAAGAACGCTGCCACCACCACGACGACCGGCGTCGCGACGAGCCACCAGCGACGGAAGCGGCCGGCGAGACCGACGACGAGCACGATCGTGGCGAGTGCGGACCCGGCCGCCGGGAGCAGCGTCGCCCACTGCGCGCTCAGCCAGGCCAGGAAGTCGAGCGGTCCCAGCCCCCAATGATGCTGCCACCACAGCGAGGCGAAGCTGAGCGGCAGCTCGACGAACCAGAGCGCGACGATCAGCACCATCCCTGCGATCACGGCGCTCCCGATCCGGCCGAGACCGATCGTCCGAACCGTCGGGGGAAGCCGCCGCGCCAGGATGGCAAGCGTTGCCAGTGTCACCATCGTGTTGAGCAGCCACAGCACCTCGACGCCGCGCGTGTAGCTCGCCGCTCGAGCGAGCGAACGCGGCCTGAAGTACCGATTCGGGTCGAGGCCACCGAGGTCGAGCGACGGCACGCTGGTGCGCGCGAGCAGCCAGGCACAGGCGCACCAGAGGATGGCGCCGACGGCTAGCGTGGCGAGCCTGGCTATGCGCGTCGCGGTCATCTCCGACATTCATTCCAATCTTCACGCACTCCGCGCCGTCCTGGCGGACATCGAGGGCGAGGCGCCGGACGAAATCTGGTCCCTCGGCGACGTCGTGGGGTACGGGCCGCGCCCGAACGAGTGCGTCGACCTGACGCGGGAGCGCGCACATCTGAGCCTCAGCGGCAACCACGATCTCGCCGTCGTCGGGACGATCGACATCGCCGACTTCTCGGGCGACGCGGCCGCGGCCGCTCACTGGACGCGCGGCGTCCTCGGCAAGGACAACGCAGCCTGGCTTGCGACGCTCAGCCCGCAGGCCGTGCGGCCCGGGGCAGAGCTCTACCACGGCAGCCCGCGCGACGCCGTCTGGGACTACGTGCTCACGGAGCAGATCGCCCTCATCAGCCTGCTCGAGACCGAGGCCCCGATCGTGCTCGTCGGCCACAGCCACGTCGCGCTCGGGCTCTCGTGGGACGGGACGTCGCTCACCGGGGGACTGGCCCCCGACGGCACCGAGGTCGACCTTGCGGCCGGTAGGTGGCTGCTCAACCCGGGCTCGGTCGGCCAGCCGCGCGACGGCGATCCGCGCGCGGCCTGGCTCCTGATTGACATCGACGCGGGGCGGGCAGCTTTCCGCCGAGTTCCGTATCCCATCGAAGAGACGCAGAGCGAGATCCGGGCAAACGGGCTGCCCGACACGCTCGCCGCCCGGCTCGCCCACGGCGTCTGACAAAGGAGGGTTGATTCGCAAATGGCAGAGTTGACGAACCTGGAGTCGAAGCTGGGCGAGGTCGTGGGCCTCGCGATGGCGGCTCAGGAGGCAGGCCAGAAGGTGGCACGGCTCGCGCAGGACGACGGCAACGAGGAGCTCGTCGGCGAGCTCGAGCGGATGCGTGAGGAGGCGAAGCAGACCGAGGAGCGCGGCACCGACGTGGCCGCCTCGTTCGACGGCAAGAAGACGGCCATCCTCGAGGAGGCGCGCGAGGTCAAGCAGAAGGCGCAGCAGATGATGAAGACGTACCTCGACGAAGCGTCGGACGCTCTCGACGGCTTCGAGTTCCTGACGATGGCCGAGGCAGGCGAGGTCGGGCACTGGGAGATCCTCGGCACGCTGAACGAGCGGGCGCGGAAGAGCGAGGTGTCGAGCCTCGTCGACTGGGCGCTGCCGATTCAGAAGCGCCATCTCGAGACGGTGCGCAAGGCGTCGCTCGAGCTCGCGTCCGAGGAGGATCCGAACGAGACGTCGTCCTGAGCTCGCGCTGCTCCCCGCCGTCGCCGCGCTCCTGGCCGGGTGCGGTGACGGCGGCGGAGCGCACCTGACACGCACCGACGTCGCGCCGCTGATCGTCCTCTCGCACCGGATTTCGCGCGAAGGCGCGTGCGCACAGGCGCGCGACATCGCCCGCTTGAGACGGAAGGCGCTCGCGCTCGTGAACGCGCATCGCGTTCCGTCGTCGCTCGCCGACCCGTTCGTCTCCGGCGTCAATGCGCTCGGCGAGCAGACACCCGTGTGCCTGCCGCCCGTGCGGCCAACGGCCCCGACAGCGCCGCCCGCCGTCGTCACGCCGACGCGGCCGCATGGGCACGACGGGAAGCACGGACGTGGGCATGGCAAGCACGGAGGCGAGGGCGATTAGCACCTATCGGGTCGACGACGAGCTCGGCCGCGGCGGGATGGCCGTCGTCTACGCCGGCTGGCACGAGCAGCTGGACCGGCCCGTCGCGCTGAAGGTGCTCGCCTCACACCTCGCCGACGACCCGGAGTTCCGCACGCGCTTCCTCCGCGAGGCCCGAATCGCCGCCGGCCTCCATCACCCCAACCTCGTCCGCACCTATGACGTGTCGCAGGTGGAAGGGCGGCCGTCGATCGTGATGGAGCTGCTCGCCGGCGGAACGCTCGAGGACGGCAGCCTCACCCGCGAGGAGGCCGCGCAGGTCGCTTCCGGACTCGCGCATGCGCACGAGCGCGGTGTCGTCCACCGCGACCTGAAGCCCGCGAACCTGCTTCGGGCGGGGAACGGCGAGGTGAAGATCGCCGACTTCGGGATCGCCCGTGCCGTCGAGGAGACGATGGTCACGCAGATCGGCACCGTGCTCGGCACGCTGCGCTATCTCGCACCGGAGCAGGCCGAGGGGCGCGTCGTCGGCCCGGCGGCGGACGTCTACTCCCTCGGCGTCGTGCTCGACGAGCTGCTCGTCGAACCGACGCGCGAGGACCGCGCGCTGATCGAGCGGATGCGGTCGGCCGAGCCCCAGCGGCGCCCGACGGCGGCGGAGGTGGCGGCGCAGCTGGACGGCACGGCCGTGCTGCAGCCGAAGGCGAGCTATCGCGCTCCCGTACGTCTCGGCCGCATCGCGGTGCTGGCCTGCGGCGCGGCCCTCGCCGTCTCAGTCGCGGTCGCCTTCGCCTTCACCGGCAGCGCGGATCATGCGCCGCGCGTCGATCCGGTGCCCCATGCGACGACACCGGCGCAGCAGGCGCGCAACCTCGAGGCCTGGCTGCGACGGTATTCGCGCTAGAGCGCTTCGGCCTCGGCGACCGGTTCCGCGCCGAACGTGATGCCCTCGCGCGCAAGGGCAACCTGCACGTCCTCGCGCGCCTTGAAGATCCGCCATTTGACGGTCGCGAGCGTGACCTCGAGCGAGTCGGCGATCTCGTTGTACGAGAGCCCGACGACGTCGCGCAGGAGGAGCGCCATCTTCAGGTCGACCGGCAGGCCCTCGATCGCGTGCCACAACGCGTCGATCGCCTCGGCGCGCTCTACCGGCTGGTCGAGCACCTCGAGCTGCGGCGCATCGTCGAGGTTGATCGGATTCAGCGGGCGGCGCTCCTTTGCACGCAGCTCGTCGAGCACGCGGTTCTTCGTCACCTGGAAGAGCCAGGTCGTGAACTTGCACCGGAGGGAGAAGCGCGGCAGGCCCTGGAACACGCGCAGGAAGACTTCCTGCGTCAGATCCTCGGCGAGCGCCTTGTCGCCGTTCGTCAGCCGGAGG
>JBJMKB010000080.1:0-41578 GCA_045806045.1 Gaiellaceae bacterium
AAGAGGTGGTCGAGTTCGGCGTGCAATTCGGCGTCGCGGCCTGCAGTCGCTGCGGCTTCGTAGGCGTTCATGGTCGGTCCGTAGTAGTTCCTGAACTCGTCGAGCAGCTCCGACGGCGTGCCTGGGAAGCGGAACGTGGAGATGCCGCGCACGAACGCGATCTGCTCGTGATGGACGCCCGCGGCGCCGAAGCGCTCGTTCACGTGGTGCTCGAGGCCCCAGGTCATCGGGCTGATGAAGCCTTGGGGGGGCGGTGGAGAGTAGGCGGAGCTGATGCGCAGGATCTGGGCGACCAGGGTCGGATCGCCGGGAATCCAGTTGCCCATCACGATCCGCCCACCTGGGCGGGTCACCCGGACGAGCTCGCGGGCAACGTCCGTGGGCCTCGGGGCGAACATCGCGCCGAAGATGCTGATGACGAGGTCGAAGCTGTCGTCGGCGAGTTCGTGCAGGTCCGAGGCATCGCCCTCGCGGAAGGTGATGTTCGACTGGCCCCCGGTTCTCACCCGTTCGTTGCCGGCTGCCACGAGGTTGGATGCGATGTCGACACCCGTGACCCTCGCGCCGAGTCGTGCGGCCGGGAAGGCGGTGGTGCCGTCGCCGCTGCCGACGTCGAGCACCTCGAGCCCCGGCCTCACGTCCAGGGACTGCACAAGCGCGTCGCCGCTCTCGCGCATGCTCGCCGCGATGCGAGTGAAGTCGCCCTTCTCCCACAGTGCCTTGTTCTGGTTCATGGTGATCACCTTTCTCTTTGATTGACGGGACAGGGCGGCGCGGCCGAGCTCACTCTCGCGCCCAGCTCAGTTCGATCCGCAGTCGACGCGGGCGCGTTGACGGCGATCCGCCGAGCACCAATGCCGCGGAGAGGAAGAGCACGCCGATCGTCGCGCCGAAGGCCGCGTAACCGCCCGCCGCGAGCGCGGTACCGGCGGCGACCGAGCCCGCGAAGTAGCCGAACTGCATCGAGGCTGCACGCATCGCCATGGCGCTTCGGCGGAGCTCGGACGCTGCGGCCAGTCCGTACGCGCTCGAGAGAAGGGTGCGACCCCCGGCCGCAAAGGCGGCCGCGGCAAAGAGTGCCGTGCTCATCAAGAGGGACGGGCGGAACGCGCCGAAGAGGTCAGTGGCGACGGCGAGCACCACGGACAACCGGATCAGCAGTCCCCGCGACGCCCCGTCGGCGAGTCGCCGGAAGACAAGGTTGCCGGACACGTACGCGCCGGCTCCGATGGCGAGCACGACGCCCGAGAGAGCGGTCGAGGCCTGGTACGACTCGACGAGAAGAGCGCCCGCGTAGACGAGCATCCCCGCCCAGGCGCTGTTCGTCAGCAGCTCCGCCACCAACCAGCGGCGGAGGCCGGGCGCCTCGAGTGTTGCGCGCATGCTGATGGCTGCAGTCGACGCCCGTGTCGTTTGGCCGCGACCTGCGACCGCCGCGCCGGCGAGCAGCGCCGCCATGAGCGGCAGAGTGAGCCAGGCGTAGCGCCAGCTGTGTCCGCCGGCGGCGCCGAGCAGCGGCATGCCGACGATCCAGGCCGCCGGCTGGCCGAGAAGCACCCACGAGAGCGTGGCCGCCCGCCGCGCGGGCGGTACCCACTCGGCGGCGGCGAGCGTGCCCGCAGTCGTGAGGATCGCGATTCCGGCACCGACGGGGACCTGGGCCACGGCGAGCCAACCGATGCCGGGCGCCGCGGCGCTTGCGAGCGAGCCGAGCGCGAGCAGGAGCGAGCCGCCGACCAGCTGCCGCTTGAGCGTCACTCGCGCGCCGAAACGGCCGATCCCGAGCGCGGTCAGCCCCGCGACGAGACCCGCAACGGTCCGCAGTTGGCCGGCCTCCGCGGTCGAGACATCGAGATCGCGAGCGACTTGGGCGAGGACGGGCGAGAGCGCGATCGCGCCGGCCTGTCCTGCGAAGAGGCAGAGAAAGAGGACGGCGCTGACCGTTCTGTACCCGCGCTTTCCGGGCGTCGCCGCGGTCATGCCTTCGTTACCGAACGGGCGTCGGCTGCCAGGAGGGCAACGAGCGCTGCGACGAGCGCGAATAGCGCGGACGTTTCGGTCACACTCATTCTTCCTCCCATAGTTAGCACGATCGGTCGTTCTTAATCGACACTATACGAACGATCGTGCTAACTTGTCAAGTGATGGAGGACACATCTGCTCAGCGCCTTCGACGAAAGCCACGATCAGACGGCGAGCGGAGCCGGCGCACGATCCTGGACGCGGCCGCAAAACTGGCAACCGTCGACGGTCTCGAAGGACTCTCGATCGGCCGTCTCGCCGACCACATCGGAATGAGCAAGAGCGGCCTCTACGCCCACTTCGGCTCGAAAGAAGATCTTCAACTTGCCGCGATCGAGACCGCCAGCGCGATCTTCGACGCAGAGGTCATCGCCCCCGCCGATCAGAAAACGACGCCGCTCGAAAAGATCGAGATGCTCTGCGAACAATTTCTCTCGCACGTTGAACGGCGTGTGTTTCCCGGCGGCTGCTTCTTCGCGTCTGCCGCAGCGGAGTTCGACACCCACCCTGGGGCTGTGAGGGAGCGGATTGCAGAGTTCCAGCGCGGCTGGACCGACCTGCTCGTACAGCTCGTCCGCGATGCTCAGGCGGCCGGGCAGCTTCGTACCGAGGACCCGGACCAGCTCGTCTTCGAACTGAACGGCTACCTCATCATGGCGAACATGGCGTTCCTGCTCTACGGCAGCAACCAGCCAATCGACCGCGCGCGCGAGGCTGTTGCTGCGCGGCTGACGCTCAGTCGACCAAACTCGTAGGAACCCGTTCCTCTATCGCAGAGTCGCGCGCCTGACGTCAGCACGCAGAGCGGAGCAGCCGCTTACGAAGCATCTCGTCGTCGCGGTGACCCCATTGGCGAGCTCCGGCGCGTCAACTGATGCCGCGCGGGCGCCGCCAAGCCCGAACTGGGCGATGATGACAGCGTGTCGATCGAAGGGAGGCCACCAGATGGCCACCAAGAAAGCGAAGATCGGTTTTGTCGGCTTGGGCCACATGGGCGGAAACATGGCCGCCCGCTTTCTGGCCGCCGGATACACCGTCTGTGGCGAGTCGCGCGACCGCGGAGACGCGGACGATCTCGTGCACGAGGGGCTGCAGTGGCTTGGGACGCCGCGCGAGGTCGCCCGAGCCGCCGACGTCCTGATCACGTCGGTTCCCGATGACGATGTCCTCGAAAGCGTCGCGGCGGGACCCGACGGGGTCCTCGCGGGCATCACGGAACCGAAGATCTGGATCGACATGAGCACGGTCAGCCCGCGCGCGAGCCGTGAGCTCGCGGAGCGCGTGCGCGCGCTCGGGGCGGCGATGCTCGACGCGCCGGTCTCGGGAAGCGTTCCCCAAGTACAAGCAGGAACGCTCACGATCATGGTCGGCGGCGACGAGCAGGCCTACGCGCGTGTCGAGCCGATCCTGCGCGAACTCGGCACGCCGACGCACATCGGCGATAACGGGCAGGGACTCGTGCTCAAGCTCGCGATCAACATCAGCCTCGCGGTGCAGATGCTCGCCTTCGCCGAAGGCGTCGTCCTGGCCGAACGCGCCGGCATCGATCGCAAGCTCGCTGTCGACGTAATGACCGCGAGCCCGATCGGCTCGCCGATGCTGAAGGCACGAGCCGAGCTTGTCCTCGACCTCCCGGAAGAGGCCTGGTTCGACATCAGCCTGATGCAGAAAGACGTTGCGCTCGCGCTCGACACAGGACGGGAGCTGCACGTCCCGCTGCCGTCCGCCGCGACGGCCGATCAGCTGCTCACGCTGGCGCGGGCACTCGGCTACGAGCACCGCGATATTGCGGCGCTCTTCGAAGTACTCGCACACCTGACAAGCGGGAACGATCAGTGATCACTCACAGAGGCACATCCGGATTTGCTGCGACGATGACCGCGCTGGTAGCGGGGATCGAGCGCCGCGGACTGACCGTCTTCGCACTCGTCGACCATGGCGGGGGCGCCCGCGAGGCGGGGCTGGAGCTCGAAAACGAGCAGGTCATCTTCTTTGGCAATCCGCGAACCGGCACGCCGCTCATGCAGGACGACCGTCGGATCGGAATCGAATTACCGCTCCGGATCCTTGTGTGGCAGCAGGGCGCGGAGGTATGCATCGGCTACCGCGATCCCCGCGAGTTGTCCAGCACGTATGACGTTCGAGCCCACGAGGCAACGCTCGATCAGATGGCGAAGCTCCTCGAAGAACTGGCAACCGAGGCGGCCGACTCATAGGGAACTGCCGCAGTCGCGGAAGACACAGTCAGAGGCAGATGGTGATTCCAGCGCGCCGGGAGCGGTCGCTCACCGCTCCCGGCGCGTGAATGGGATATCTCAGTTGACGGACAGGCGCACCACGGCGCCCGATCGTCCGGGTGCCGCCGAGCCAACGGTCACGTACATCGCGCCGTCTGGCCCTTGCGCGATGCCGCCGGGAACGGGCAGCTGACCGAACCCGAGACGCGTGTGTTGGGCCGGATTGGCGAACGGAATCTCGACGACGTCACCCGGCGGGTTAGCGTCCACACCGCCCTGGAACATCTCGGTTCCCCAGAAGTTGCCCGCGCGGTCAAAGGTGCAGGCGGTGAGCGTGGTGAGGCCCGAGGCCCAGAGCTGTGGAGCGTCCGGGTAATTGGCCTTGGGGTTTATCCGCCAGATGTCGGACTGGTCGCCGTCGTTGCCGACGAACAGGTTCGAAACGAAATGCAGCGTCCCGACATACAGGAACCCGTCCGGGCCCTGGGCGATGCACGTCGGCGTCGCGTCCCGGAGCGGCCCCGCTGTTTCATTGGGGATGTAGGCGATGATCCGAGTCGTACCGTCGCGCATCACCTCGCTGATCGTGTTCGCACCGGCGTCGGCGACATATGTCCCGCCACGCGTCACGAGCACGCCATAGGGATTCGAGTCGGGGAAATCATCCGGGAACAAACCCTTATTCGCATCCGTGAAGGCGTACTGCTGGGTTCCCACGTCGGCCAGGTCGGTCACTGCGCCCGAGGCGCCGTCGAGCCTGAAGAGGTGACCAGCCTCCCGGTCGTAGACGCCTGTGGCGGCGAGGATCCCGGGCGTCGATTCGGCCATGATCATCTGCACCTGGCAGCCGTTGCGCTCGCCCTGGCTCTGCTTCATGCAGCCGTTTCCGAGCGCGCTGATGCCTTCCGGGCCGAGTACGTCAGGTGGGCCGTTAGGGTCCTCCGTCGCATAGAACGAGCTGAAGCCGACGCTCCACGCCGGCGCCGTCTGGCCCCACAAGTACTTGCTGACGAGCCCTGAGTGGGTCAGTCCGGCTTCGCCCTCGCCAACCACGCCGGACTCGGAGACGTACATGCTGCCCTGGCCGTCGAACGCGATCCCGCGTGGTGCCGCGAGGCCTCCGAGGACCGGTGTGACGGTCACCGACGGCACGGCGAGCGCTGGTGCCGCCGAGCCGAAAACGACCCCGCAGAGGCCCACAAGCAGCGTGAGCAGGCCGAGCTTCCTTGGAAACATCTCTCCCCTTCTTTTTGAAAATGCGCGCAGGTCGATCCCCTCGCGCCTAAGCGCCACTATGAACCCGTGTCACTTGCACTTCAACTCAAACCGCCCGCGCTTCCGTTCACGTCGTGATCAGGCGGTCTCGGTGGTCGGGCCTCGACAGCACGCACGACTTCTTCTCGGCGCGCATCGGATGCCAGCTCTACTCGTCGGCAGGCATTGATCTCGGAGCGCTCTGCATCCGGACCCACCCGCGACGCCGCTGACCCCAAGCCCGCGTCGTGGTCGACCCGGACATCACGCGAAGCGCTACATCCCGGCCATGCCGCCGCTTGGGACGACGAAGCCGGGGACGGAGCCAGGCGCGGCTAGAACGCCGACGGCGAGGGCAAGCAGTAGCAGGGTCGTCGACCACACGGCCACGCGCCGCCACGGCAGGACCTTCTCGAGGGTAATCAGTCCGGCGACGACGGCCATCCAGAGGATGTTCATCACGCCGAGCGCAAACAGTGCGGCCATCAAGGCCCAGCAGCAGCCGACGCACCAGGCGGCGTGCTTCGAGCCCATCGCGAACGCGCCACGGACGCCACCCCGCCACGTCCCCATCAGGAATCCCAAAGGGCTCCGGCACTTGCCGAGGCAGACGTCCTTCAACGGCGTCAGCTCATAGACGCCCGCGACCGCGAGCACGCCGCCGGCGAGCCAGCGGCCGCCCGCACCCCAGGCGAGTTGAGTTCCGAGCGCGTGGCGGCCAAGCTCGTACAGCCCATACGCGACGACACCAGCCGAGCTCCAGATAACGAGATAGCCGCTCGTGAACGCGACGGGACGCGCGAGGCTCCGCTCCCCCGCCATACGTGCGTACAGCGCGACGGTCGGCGAGACGGCCGGAAGCATCATCGCGGCCATCATCACGATCCAGACGCCGATGAACCAGCCGAGCGCGCCGAGGTCGATGGCGGGGCTCGCCCCCATTTGGCCCATCGAGCGTAGGGTCGACCACCACGCGAGCGCGGCGACGGCGACCAGGAACGCAACTAGACCGATCCGCGCGCGCGCCGCCGCGAGGACCCGCAGCTCCGGCGAGTTCACGCTGCCCAGGCGAACTCGGAGCGCGAGAAGGCGGACTTCCCCTCGTAGGAGATGCCGAAAGCATCGATCCGTGAGCGCGTGGCGTGCGCGAGCGTCAGATCTGGCCCGGCCGGGTGGAAGATCCCGACGAGGCGCGCCGGTTCGCCGCTGTCGACACCGAATGAAATGATGTCTTCGATCTCGAAGTCGACGGCGTCGCCGATCCTCACCGAGTGCTTCAGCCCGTCATCGCGGACTTCGATCGGCGCCCGCTCGACGCCCAAGCTCTCGCCGACCAGCGGCCCGAGCGCCTCCATCGGCCCGCCGAGCGCTCCCGAGAACACGCCGCCGAGCTTCTCAGCCTGCTCGTCCGAGGCGGCGGCGTCGATGAACACGCCGAGCCGCCAGTTGCCCTCGCTCATGACCTTCGGCGTATCGGCGACCGCGGCGACCGTCAAGCCGCTGACGTCGACACCTTCAACGTCGCCTTGCTTGACGTGGAAAACGAGTACGACACGGCAGTAGTCGTTCGTTGCGCCGAGCGACAGCGATGCCGTGCACGGGCACACGAGATCGCACGAGCACGTCTCGAAGTACGAGCCAGAGATCTTCCAGGACATGTGCCCTCCCATTTGTCTCGAGTGGCGTTGATTCTTCCGGTTCAGCAGGGACCAGTCAACGCATCTGATGAGGATCGGGTACTACCGTGAAGACGTCTACGGGGAGCACATCGCCGGCGGTTCGGGAATCCGCTGCGCCGGGTGACGCCGGAGATCAATTCGTTCCGGTATGGCGCCCATAGGATTGCGCCGTGCCGTTCACGCTTCGCAACATCAAGGATGATCTGGAGGACATCGGCTCCCGGTTCGACGGCGCACCGGACCTGGAGTTCCGCGCGGCGACCAAGGCGCTCGAGCTCGAGAAATCCGCCCTGAGCTACCAGCGGGTCCCGCCCGGCTATCGCTTTCCGTACGGCCACACGCACATGAAGCAAGAGGAGGTCTACGTGGTGCTGCGCGGGAGCGGGCGGATGAAGGCTGACGACGAGATCCTCGAGCTCAAGGAATGGGACGCGGGGCGCGTCCCGCCCGGCACGTGGCGGGGCTACGAGGCCGGGCCAGAGGGTCTCGAGATCCTCGTCATCGGTGCGCCCAACCTCGGCGAGGACCCGCGCGAAGACGTCGATGGCCAGCGCGACTGGTGGGCTGACTAGCCGAGTTGTCCGGACGTTTGATCGTCTCGGGTCGCAGCGCGAGCCGGCGCTCGAAGGATCCGGTCGGAGCCGAGCGTCCAGGTGAAGCGCGTCAGCGTCTCGCTCGGAGCGACGCCACCGGGGCGGAGGCCACCTCGCACGAAGAGCGTCGGCGCCTCGGCACCCAGGGCGACGGCCATTCGCGTGTGGCCGATGCCTTCGGTTCGCCAGCGATCGGAGAGGCCAACGACGAGCAGCCGGGCGTCGCGGGACGCTTCGAGGACACCTGCTTCGCCGGTGGGGACGAGAACGGGCTCGGTGGCGATTCCAACAACCTGCTGCACGAGGAGTGAGGCGCGGGCAAGAAGGCGGCTTGCGTCGCGGCGCCCGAGAGCGGGATTCGCCTCGGTTCCGAGGAGCCGGAGCGTTGTGTCGAGCGATTGGGCGAGCCAGGCCGCCACTTCGATCGCGGTCCAGTCGTGCTCGACGCCTCCGAACGGCGTCACGACCGGTCCCGCGGCCATCTCTCCGGCGCCTGAGAGCACACCTACATCGCACGGTGCGTTTTCGAGTACGGCCGCGAGATCTCGGTCGGGCAGACCGCTCTCGAGAAGCGCCGATGCGGCGTCGAGCAGGATGAGGTCGACGTCGTGCTCTGTGGCGAGTCGCACGACGTCCGCTCCCGGCTCGCCCGTGGTGTAGGCGGCTATGCGGGATGCGACGCCGTGCTCCGCAAGTGCGTCCCGGCGTTCGGAGAGCGCGGCGCTCGTGGCTGCAAGATCACCGTCATCACGCAAGAGCCGGGTGAGGATGAGCTCCCGTGCCGACCGTAGCGCGAGCGGCTCCGCGATCCGGAGGAGGTCGTCGAGCCGCTCAGGGTCGGTTGCGACGATCATGATTGCCCGCTGTCGCGGGCCGGCGGGCACCACGTGCGCGGTCAGGGCCACGTCGTGGCGAAGGATCGCCTGCTCGAGGTCCTGCAGCGCGGGGCTCGGCTCGATGCCGAGCTCGTCGACGAGCAGCCGCCGCGTCTCGCGATAGATCTCGAGCGCTTCCGCCTGGCGACCCGACCCGTAGAGCGCCTGCATGAGCACGGCCCGCAGCCGCTCGCGAAGCGGATGCTCGCGGACGAGCGCCTGGACCTCGCCGACGAGTTCGCCGCCGTGGCCGAGCGCGATGTCGGCCTCGAAGCGCCGCTCGAGCGCGCCAATGCGTAGCTCTTCGAGTCGGAGAACCTCGGTTTGCGCAAAGGACTCGTGGGCGAGGTCGGCGAGCGCAGGCCCACGCCAGAGGTCGAGAGCTTCGCGAAGCCGTCGCGCGGCCAGCTCGGGCGTCGCCTTCTGCGCCTCCTCGACGAGCGTCTCGAAGCGCAGCAAGTCGAGCTCGTCCGGAGCGACGCGGATGACGTATCCCGGCTCAAGCCTCACGATCGGCTCGTGCGGAGCGAGCGCCTTACGGAGCTGTGAGACGTGGTACTGCAGCGCATTGGCTGCTGTCCTGGGCGGCTGCGCGCCCCAGAGCTCGTCGATCAGCCGGTCTACCGAGACGACCTCGTTGGCCCGCGTAAGCAGGAGTGCGAGAAGCGTGCGCTGCCTGGCGCCGCCAAGCGGAAGTACGCGGCCCCGTTCGACGACCTCGAGCGGTCCCAGGATGCGGAATTCCACGTCGGACGACGCTAACACCCTGTCGGCTCAGCCGAAGCTCAGCGAGACCTCAGCACCGACGCCGACCGTTGTTGGCGACGGCCGGCAACGACGTAGGCTTGGACGAAAAGGACGGCTGATGCGGTGAGCGGTGAGACAGAGATCCGGATCGGCTCCGAGTTCGTCGGCTACCGGATCGACGAGCTGATCGGGCGCGGTGGGATGGGCGTGGTCTACCGCGCCTACGACCTGCGGCTGAAACGGAGCGTTGCGCTGAAGCTGATGGCGCCGGAGCTCGCGCTCGATCAGCGCTTCCGCGAACGCTTCTCGCGCGAGGCGGAACTCGCCATGTCGCTCGAGCACCCGAACGTGGTGCCCATCCACGACGCGGGCGACATCGACGGGCGCCTCTACCTCGCGATGCGCCACGTCGAGGGAACAGACCTGCGGGCGCTCCTGCGCCGGGACGGGGCGCTTGACCCGGCCCGCGCGCTTGACATCTGCAGCCAGGTCGCAAACGCCCTGGATGCGGCACACGCGAACGGTCTCGTGCATCGAGACGTCAAGCCCTCCAACGTGCTGCTCGATGCGAACGAGCACGTCTATCTCGCCGACTTCGGACTGACCCGAAGGCTCGACGAGCAGGGCGGCCCAGCAGGCGAGCACCGCTCCGTCGGCACGCCCGCCTACCTCGCCCCCGAGCAGATCGAAGGTGGGTCGACCGACGGCCGTGCAGATCTCTACTCGCTCGGCTGTCTTCTCTACGAGTGCCTGACGGGCGAAACGCCGTTCGCCGGCGGCTCGCGGCTGGCCGTGGCCTGGGCGCACCTGGAGGAGCAGCCACCAAGCGCACACGACCGCCGGCCCGAACTACCCGAAGCGATCGACGCGGTGATCCGCAAGGCGATGGCCAAAGAGCCCGAGGACCGCTACGCGACGTGTGCCGCACTGATCGGCGCAGCCGAGGAGGCGTTCGGGTTCCGCCGCGTACCGCCGCTGCGTCGACGCAAGGCGTTGCTCATCGTCGCCGCACTTCTCGTAGCCGCCACTGCCGCCGCCGCGCTCGCCGCGGTGCTCACCATGGGCGGTCGCACCAAGGCGGCCGTCCCGCTCTTCGCGCGGTACAACACGGTCGCCCGTATCGATCCTGCGACGAACAGCGTCAGCGCGGTCGTGGACGTCGGCGCGGCGCCGACCGTGGCCGCGGCAGGTGGGCACAGCGTCTGGGTCTTCAACCATGACGACTGGACCATCTCCGAGATCGACGCGACGACGAACCTTGTCGTGAAGACGACGGCGGTTCCGCACGCGCCCGTCAACGTCAGCCGCTTTGCCGGGCCGGTGCTCGCAGCAGGCGCGGCGGGTGCCTGGTTCGTGGGTGGTGTCCTCGGATTCGCGGCTGCCCCTCCCTCTCTCACGATGTTGCCGTCGGAAGGAAGCGGGAAGCGCGAGTACCGCCTGGACGTCACGCCGATCGGAGTCGCGGTCGGCGGAGGTGCTGTCTGGGTCGTCGGTAGAGGCGCAGACGACTACCAGGTGCTGCGCATCGAAGGCGCCACGGGACGCATCGAGGCACGGACGCGGTTTCCCGCATCCAAGCCGATCGACTCCATCGGCGTGGGCTACGGCGACGCGTGGGTCGTTGGTTCGGCCGACGCGACGCTCTACCGCATCGATGCACGAACGGCCAGGCGGGATGGGCAGGTCGTCCTCGGCACCTCGCGCGCGTCGAGGCCCGAGATCATGCCTCGCGGCCACGACATCTGGGTCAGGCTGGCCGGCAGTCCTGGAACGAACATGCGTATCGACCCGTCCACCTTGACGGTCGTCGGGCGCGATCCCTGCTGCTCGCCCGAGTCGGGCGAGGACAGAGGGGACCTGGGCGCACTCTGGTGGTACACGTGGCAGACCGGCAGCGTGTTCCGTCAGGAGGTCTTCGGCGGCGACATTCGCACCATCCATGTCACGGAGACTCAGCCGGATGCCAACGGGCCGTGCCTCACGTCGATCGCGATCGGCGCGAGAAGCCTCTGGCTGACGGCTGCCCCGTCGCCCGACGGCGGCTACACCTGTCCCCCCGGCTAGAGATGGTCGGCCCTCAGCGGAACCTCAGGCGTGCCTCAGCCGCCCGGAACAGGCTTGCTTCGGATCGTGTCGTCCGAGACAAGGAGAAGCACAATGGGCAGAAAGCTGACAGCAATCGTCGCTCTCGCGGCTATGGCGGTCACGTTGGCGGCTGTCGCGGCGGCCGGACCGGTCGCTGCGAAGCAGCGAGTCGAGATCCAGGAGAAGGGGCAAGCGTCGTTCGTCCTCGCGCCACTGACGGCAGGAGCGATCAAGCGCGACACCGGCAGCGCCAGCTTTTGTTGCTGGACCCAGCGCCACATCGTGCGCGACGGACAAGACGTCGACATCAACGACCCTCAGATGACGCTCACGTTGAAGCGCGGGACACTCGTGGTCCGCAATCGGATTGGATTTGTCGACATCCCCGACGGATGGGCGGTCTTCACCGGCACGTGGAAGGTCATCCGTGGCACGGGCGACTATGCCGGGCTTTCCGGAGGCGGACGCAGAGCCGGCGTCATGCTGCCCAACGGCAGCGTGAAGTCGCAGTTCGAAGGCTTCCTCAGCCCGAAATAGCGAGCCGAAGCTCGGACCAGGAGACGAGGTGTCAGGTTGAGGTAGTTGCGGCCGTTCGCGTTCGCGTTCGCATTCGCGAACGCGAACGCGGAGTCGCATACGTCGCGACCTCCTCCCGCTGCTTACACGTTCTTGATGGTATCGGCGCTACGGTCGAGGGTCGCCCGAAAAACGAAAGGGGTAACACTCATGCCGAAACCCGTTCGTCTCTTAGTCATCTCGCTCGTGGCGCTGCTCGCATTGCCGGCCACCGCCGTTCGTGCGGCTACGCACATGCCGATCGGCTTCTTTGACGACGCGAGCTTCCGCTGGTCGGCAGAGCGCGCGAAGAACATCGAGGGCGCCGCGGCCGCCGGCGCATCCGTCATCCACACGACCGCGAACTGGTCGCAAATCGCGCCGAATCGGCCGGCCAGCGCGTCGAACGGCAACGACCCGCAGTATCGCCTCGCCGACCTCGACGAGCTCGTCGCGAACGCCTCGCAAAACGGTATGCGCGTGATGATCAACATCAACGGCACGCCGAGATGGGCGAACGGCGGGAAGACGCCCAACCACATGCCGAAGCGCCTGTCCGACCTGACGACGTTCTCCAGGATGCTCGCCGACCGCTACGACGGCCTCCACGGCCATGGGAACGTCAGGCTCTGGTCGGTCTGGAACGAGCCGAATCTCCAGCTCTTCCTGACGCCGCAGTTCTCGGGCAACAAGATCGTCAGCCCGGCGAACTACGCGAAGCTCTACAAGGCCGCCTACGCCGGGATCAAGGCCGGCAACAAGGTGGCGCAGGTCGCGATCGGCGAAACGTCGAACCTCGGCCGCGACAAGCCGATCGCCATCGGCGGCCAGGGGCAGTCGGTGGCTCCCGGGACGTTCGCAGGGCTGCTCGCGCAGCAGAAGGGGCTGAGGTTCACCGCGTGGGCGACGCACCCGTATCCGACGAGGCCGAATATGAAGCCGCTGCAGATGGTGCGCTACCCGAACGTGACGCTCGCGCTGCTGCCGAAGTTCGAGCTCAACCTCAGGAAGCTCTTCCACCGCCAGGTGCCGATCTGGATCACCGAATACGGCCATCAGACCAAGCCCGAGCAGCCGCCCGGTGTCACCTATGCGCAGCAGGCGGCCTACGTGAAGCAGGCACTCCGGATCGCGCGGGCAGACCGGAACGTCCAGATGTTCATCTGGTTCACGTTCCGCGACTCGGCGGGCAACGCGTGGAAGAGCGGTCTCGAGAAGACGAACGGCAGCCACAAGCCGAGCTACGCCGCCTTCTCGGCGCTCGCACGGCTGATCGACCCGGCGGCCTGACAACCAGCCGACACGCCTTGACGATCAATGGAGTGAGGTCCGCCCAGCGGGCCTCACTCCAGCTCGTCCCTTCAGACCGCTTTTTCCGTAAATCTGCGCGTCGCGCACGGCGCGCGCAGCTACGCCGCCCAGCGAAAGCCCGTGGCCCCTCGACGATGAGCGCCAACCCCGCGAGCCGCGACCACAACGTTTCACCCTTCATCGTTGCGTTCCCCGGCTTCACCTACGCCATTGTCTCATCAGCGAGGTGCAACGCCTCGGTCGTGAGCTGCAGCTTCGGCTGCGCCGGGCGGGATTCGAGCAGGAGCACAGAGATCAGCGCACCGGCAGCCGCCAGCGCGGCGAGGACATAGAACGCGATCTGGAAGCCGTGCGTCAGGGCAGGCCCGCCGAACGCGTTCGACCCGGCGTGCGCGTGGACGTAGTGGCTCGTGAACGAGGTTGCGATCGTCGTGGCGATCGCGACGCCGACGGCGCCGCCGATCTGCTGCGACGTGTTGATCAGCCCGGAGGCGACCCCCGCCTCGGCAGGCCGAACGCCTGTCAGGGCGCCGATCGACATCGGGATGAACGCGAGCGCGAGCCCGAGCCCGCTGAGCAGGAACCCCGGGAACAGATCGGTGAAGTAGTGCCCGTCCACCGGCAGCCGCGCGAACAGCAAGAGCGCGACGGTCGACAACGCGAGTCCGAGCGGCATGATCGGCCGGACGCCGACCCGGGTCACGAGCGCCTGGGCCACCGTGGCGAACGCGATCGTCGTCAGGGTGAGCGCGATGTAGGCGACGCCGGTCTTGAGCGCCGAGTAGTGGAGCACCTCCTGCATGTACAGCGTCAGGAGGAAGAACTGCGAGAAGAGCGCCCCGCCCATCAGCAGGCCGGCAACGTTCGAAGCCGTGAGCGTGCGGAGGCGGAAGATTGTGAGCGGCAGAAGCGGTGCGCGCGACCGCCACTCGATCACGAAGAACGCGACGATCAGCGCGGCTGCTCCCCCGAGCAGTGCGACCGTCGGGCCGGTTGCCCAGCCGTGCTGAGCCGCTCGCGTCATGCCGTAGACGAGCAGCATTAGTCCGCCGGTGATCGAGGCGGCGCCGGAGAAATCGAAGTGACGGTCCTCGAGCTCCGCCCGGCTCTCTCGCAGCAGCACCGGCGCGAGGGCTATGACGAGGATCCCCACCGGCACGTTGATGAAGAAGATCCACGACCAGTTGAGGCCGCTCGTCAGCGCGCCGCCGAGGAGCACGCCCGCGGCTCCGCCGCTTCCGGACGCTGCACCCCAGATTCCCAGCGCCTTGTTGCGCTCCTTGCCCTCCGTGAACGTCGTCGTGAGGATCGACAGGCCGGCCGGCGAGAGCAGCGCCGCGCCGAGACCCTGGAGCGCCCGGAACACGATCAGCGACGCCTCCGACCAGGCCAGGCCGTCGAGCAACGACATGATCGTGAAGAGGGCCAGACCCGCGATGAACAGCCTGCGCCGCCCGAGTAGGTCGGCCAGTCGGCCGCCGAGCAGCAGGAACCCGCCGAACATGATCGCGTAGGCGGTGATCACCCACTGCAGGCTCTCCTGCGAGAAGTGCAGGTCGTCCTTGATCGATGGGAGCGCCACGTTCACGATCGCGACGTCGAGCACCACCATGAACTGCGCGGCGATGATCAGCGCCAGGGCGAACCAGCGAGTCCGGTCGGTACTTGCGGCCGCGCTCTGTGTCAAACGGGTCTCGGTCATTGCACCGATGGTCGCCGCGGCCGCAACGCGTTCGCATCCCCGAGCCCCGTAGTCTGCGGGCGGAGCGTGCTACGGCCCGGGTGGCAGAGCGTGGGCGAGCTTGGTGCGCGAGTTGATGCCGAGCTTGGCGAAGACCTTGCGAAGGTGGTACTCGACGGTGTGCTTGCTGATGAAGAGCCGCGCGCCGATCTCCGCGTTCGAGAGTCCGTCGCGCGCGAGGCGCGCGATCTGCGCCTCTTGCGGGGTGAGGTCGCCCCTCGTCTCGACCGTGCGTTTGCGGGCATGCTCACCCGTCGCTTCCAATTCGACGCGTGCGCGCTCGGCGAACGCCTCCATGCCGAACTCGGAGAAGAGGTCGTGCGCCGTCCGCAATTGTCTGCGTGCGTCACGGCGTCGCGTTCGACGTCTCAGCCATTCGCCGTAGAGGAGGTGAGCGCGCGCCAGATCCGCCCTGATTCGCGTTCTACCGAGCCGCTCGATCGCGTACGCATAAAGCTCCTCGGCTCGCTGATCTTCCACCATCAACGCCTCCGAACGCGCCGCAATCCCGACGGCCCAGTCCGTCCCGCTCACCCTGGCCATCTCCGCGAGACGTGCGCGAGCATCATCAGCCAGCTCGGGTGTTCCGGAGCGGACCGCAGCCTCGATCAACTCGACCATCCCCCAGTTCGAGGTGCTGAGATCGTGCGGATGCTCGACGACGCGAAGCGCCGCCGCGCGCGCCTCGTCGTAGCGGCCGAGGCCGTTGTAGAGCACCGCCTGAGCCCAGTCGAGCGCCGAGAGCCTTCTTCCGTCACCGCGCCGCGTCACGTCGCTCCGGATTCCGGCGATCAGAGAGCTCGCCTCCGGCTCGCGGCCGCGTAGCGCGGCGAGCCCGATCGCGCCGTACGGAATGGGGCTGCTCCCTGTTGCTTCGGTCGCGGCCCGGATCTCATCGACGAGCGACGCCGCCGTTGTCAGCTCGCCCGCGAAAAGATGCGCGTAGACACGTTGGCTCAGCGCGAGCGGAAGCTCGCCGAGTGCACCGGTCTCCCTCGCGATCTGCACGTGGCGTTCCGAGATCGCCTCCCAACGCGCGTCATCCCAAAGGTGGACAGACGCGATGGTCACGAGCCGTTTCCACCGCAATTGCTCGTTCACGGGCAAGTCGCTGAGGTCGAACGCCTTCTGCGCCCGGCGCAGGATCGGGACGGCGGCTTCGTAGCTCTCGCCGAAAAGGGTCGCGAGCCCGTCGAGCAACAAGTCGGTACCGCGGAGGACCGGCGGCCTCGGTGCGGCCTTCGCGGCCAGCGCCACGTCGAGCGCGCTTGCACCGCGCACGAGGCCGCCCGCGAGAATCGCGGCCGACAGCGCCTCGAGATACGTGTCGGACGCGAGCGTCGGAGAGAGCGGCGTGAGCCGGTGGGCGGCCTGTAGCAGCATCGCGGCGGCATCGCTGGTGTGTGTCGAGACGAAAGCGATCTGCGCGCGCAGCAACTCGACTCGGGCGCGATCGAACTCCTCGAGCGCGTCGACCTCCGTTGACGAGAGCAGAGCAAGCGCGTCGTCGGGTGCGCCTGCGTGCAGCTTCGTCTGGGCCGCGATCAGTTTGCGCTGCGCACGGCGCATTGCGTCGGGTGTCAGGGCAGCCGCGCGTTCGAGGAAGGCGGCGGCAGCGGCGAAGCCGCCCCGCGCCTGCGCCCGCGCCGCGGAGCGCTCGAGCTCCCGGGCAAGCTCTTCGTCGGGTACCGAAGCCGCCTGCGCACGGTGCCACGCGCGGCGATCCGGGTCGATCCGCGGATCGGTTGCCTCCGCCAACGCGCGGTGAGCGTCGCGCCGCTCGCTCGGTTCGGCCCCTGCGTACACCGCCGAGCGCACGAGCGGATGCCGGAACACCACTGCACCGTCGAGCCTCAGTAGGCCTTCCGACTCCGCTGCATGCGCGGCCGTCTCCGGGATCCCGAGCTGCTGCGCTGCGCGCCACAGAAGCGCAGGATCGCCGACGGGTTCCGCCGCCGCGAGGAGGAGCAAGCGCCGCGTGTCGCGCGGAAGCCCGGCCAGCCGCCGGGTATAGCTCTGCTCGATCCCAGTCGATGAAGGCAGCGCCGCAGGCAGCCCGAAGCCGCCGGCGAGCTGGGCGGGCGTCAGCCCGCGCGGGAGCTCCAGGAGCGCGAGCGGATTCCCGCGCGTCTCGGCGACGATCCGCTCGAGCACGGACTCGTCCAGCCGCGCCGCGAGGACGGATTCCAGGAGTGCCCGTGCATCGCGGTGGCCCAACGGCTCGACGCGGAGCTCCGGAAAGCGGGCCAATGCACTGCCTACGTCTCGCGTCGCGAACGCGAGCGCGACCCTCTCGGCCATCAGACGGCGCGCGACCAACGCGAGCGCCCGCGCGGATGCGCCGTCGAGCCACTGCGCGTCGTCGACCACACACAGCAGCGGTTGCTGCTCGGCAGCCTCTGAGAGGAGGCCGAGAACCGCGAGCCCGACAAGAAGCGGATTCGGCGGCTGCCCGCCGCTCAGCCCGAAGGCGACCGCGAGCGCATCGCGCTGGGGTTCGGGGAGACGCTCACCGAACTCCAGGATCGGAGAACAGAGCTGTTGCAAGGCCGCGTAGTCGAGCTCCATCTCCCCCTCGGCGCCTGCAGCGCGAACGACGCGAAAATCCTCGCCCGTCTCGACCGCGTACTCGAGCAGCGCGGTCTTGCCGACACCGGGCTCTCCGTGCATCACGAGAACAGCGCTGTGACCATCGCGCGCGGTGTCCAGCACCCGCTCGAGCACTGCACGCTCGCGCTGCCTGCCGAGCAACCGACTTGACTGCGCGGTGACGACCATCCCGCAAGCATGCCTGCACGGTCACAGACTGCGGACTTCACGTCACGGACTACGGATTCCCGGGATTCGATCACTGCGCGGGCCCAGTCACCATTCCGGGCATGAGCGAAACAGTCACAGACACCCTTCCGGATTACGCGCCGGTCCCGCGCTCGGCGCTCGGCCCCGCGCTCAACGAGCAGGGCTACTACGTCGGCCGCGTCGAGCGGAACCTCTACTGGATCACCGACGGCACGTACCAGTCGGCGTTCCTGACGACCTCAGACGGCGTCGTCGTGCTCGACGCGCCGCCGACGATCGGCAACAACATCCAGCGCGCGGTCGACGAGATCGCGTCGGCGAACGGCGTCAGCAACAAGGTCACGCACCTCATCTACTCGCACCACCACGCCGATCACGCCGGCGCGTCCTCGCTGTTCGACAAGAACGTCACTCGCATCGGTCACGAGGAGACCCGGCGGCTCCTGCTGCGCGACGACGATCCGGCGAGGCCGCCCAACGAAGAGACGTTCCAGGACAACCGCAGGCTCGAGATCGGCGGCGAGCGGATCGACCTGGCCTGGCACGGCGCCAACCACTCGCCCGACAACATCATCATCCACCTCCCGGACCACGACACGCTGATGCTGATCGACATCGTCAATCCCGGCTGGGCGCCGGTCTACGTCGCCAACCTGACCGAGGACATCCCCGGCTACATCGAGGCGCCGGCCAACGCACTCGCGTACTCGTGGAAGCACTTCATCGGCGGCCACCTCGGTCGCCTCGGCACGCGTGACGACGTGACGCTGCACCAGCAGTACATGGCAGACATCTCCGAGAGCTCGAGGAGCGCCGTCGACACGGTCGACCCGACGCCGTACTTCATGAAATACGGAGAGAACACCTGGGCCGCGTTGAAGGGCTACCTCGACGAGGTCACGCGAGTCGCAGCCGCGCCGGTGATCGAGAAGTACACGGGCGTGCTCGCGGCAGCAGACGTCTATACCGAGAGCACGACGTTCTGGGTGATGGAGTCGATCCGGCTCGACCTCGGCTACGGCTCGCAAGTGCATCCCTGATGGCGAGCCTCCCGGTCCGGGACCCGGTCGGCGATCACCTGTTGACGCCGAAGAACGCGGCCCTCGTGCTGATCGACTACCAGCCGCCGCAATTCTCGGCCGTCCGCTCGATCGACCCGGACCTCCTGCTCGAGAACATCGTCTCGACGGTCAAGACAGCAAAGGCGTTCGCCATGCCGATCGTCCATTCGACGATCAACGTCTCGACCGGGCGCAGCGAGTCGACCGTGCCCGCGCTCGCGACACTCCTCGAGGACGACCCGCCGATCGACCGGACGAGCACGAACGCATGGGAGGACGCCGAGTTCCTCGCCGCGGTACGCGCCACGGGTCGGCGCAAGCTGCTCCTCTGCGCCCTCTGGACGGAGATCTGCATGGCGTTCCCCGCCCTCGACGCCTTGCGGGAGGGCTACGACGTCTATCCCGTCGTGGATGCGATCGGCGGCACATCCGGAGAGGCGCACCGCACTGGTCTCGAGCGCGTCGTTCAGGCGGGAGCGCAGCCAGTCACGTGGGTCGCGCTCGCCGTCGAGCTCCAGCGCGACTGGGCTCGCGAGGAGACGGTCGCCGACGTGATCGAGATCGTGCTCACGGAACGACTGCTGAGAGCATGACCGCGGCGACGGTCGCGGAAGCACGGCGGTGACGGACGTCGGAATCATCGGCGCCGGCCGGCTCGGGCAGGCGATGGCGCGCGTTGCGACGCGCGCCGCCCGATCGGTCGTGATCGCGAACAGCCGCGGCGCAGAGTCGCTCGCGTCGGTGGTCTCGACGTTCGGCGATGGTGTCGCGGCGGGCACGGCGGGCGACGCCGCTTCGGCGAGCATCGTCGTCATCGCCGTCCCGTGGGACCGCGTGCCGGAGGCCGTGCATGGTCTCGACTGGAACGGTCAGGTCGTCATCGACGCGACCAACGACTGGGACGACGACGATCTCCTCGGGAGAACATCGAGCGAGCTGGTCGCCGACCTCGTCGCCGGAGCGCGGCTCGTCAAAGCCGCGAACACGCTCAGCGCCGAAGTGCTCGCGGCCGATCCACAGGAAGCCGGCGGCCGGCGCGTGATCTTCATCTCCGGCGACGACGCCGAGGCGAAAGCGGACGTCGTCGCACTGTTCCGAGACGCGGGCTTCGGCGCGATCGACCTCGGCGACTTGGCAACAGGTGGCGCGATGCAGCAGATCCACCACCCGCTCGCCGGCGTCAACCTCATCCAACTCTGAAAGGCCCCGAAGGGAGATCCTCCGTGAGCACCGAGCAGCGAGAGACCCTCGATGCGATCCTGCGACAGTCGGCTTTCCCCGTTGACAGCGACGTCGACGAGCAACGGCGACTGCTGCGGGAGCTGCTGTCGGCGCAGCCGCTTCCCACCGACGTGACCGTGACCGCGGCCGCACTCGGCGGCGTCCCGACCGCCGAGATCACGGTCGAGGGAATCGAACCTCGCCACGTCGTTCTCTACTTCCACGGCGGCGTGTACGTGATGGGGGACGCGTTCCTCGCTGCAGACCTGGCCTCGCAGGTCGGCCGGCGGACGGACGCCAAGGCCATCTCCGTCGACTACCGGCTCGCCCCCGAGCACCCGTATCCCGCCGCGGTCGAGGACGCGCTTGCGGCCTATGAAGCCCTCCTGCAGAACGGCACCGCTCCGTCGGACGTCGCCTTCGCGGGAGAGTCCGCCGGCGGCGGCCTCGCCATTGCCACCCTGGTCAAGGCGCGCGACCGTGGGCTGCCACTGCCGGCCGCGGCCTTCGTCATGTCGCCGTATGCCGATCTCACCCTGGCCGGGACGACCATGGAAACGAGGCGTGAGGTCGACCCGCTACTCAGCCGGGAAGCCCTCCAGGCCCGCGTCCCCGACTACACGTCGGGACACGACGCCGCGCTCGGCCTGATCAGCCCCGTCTTCGCCGACCTGTCCGGGCTGCCGCCACTGATCGTCCAGGCGGGAACTCACGAGGTTCTCCTGGACGACGCTGTCCGCCTCGCGCAACAAGCCGTGAGCGCCGACGTCCAGGTCACGCTCGACATCACCCCCGGCGTGCCCCACGTCTTCCAGGCCTATCACGCGATCCTCGACGAAGGGGCCGCGGCACTGGACAGAGCCGGACAGTTCCTGTCGGCGCAGCTCACGGCTGCATGACGCGTTAGAGGCGGGGCCTGCAGCATCTGATGAGCTTACGACGGCCGCCGCTGGCGAGTTCATCGCGGAAGACGAACCCTGTTCGTGGTGGGCAATCGCAGGCAACGTCCACGAGCCAGGCGACCCCTATGCCGCGTTCGCGTGCGGCAAGATCCCTGCGCAGGAAGCAATTGCAGACGGATCACAGCACCCCTGCACCCCGAACGGTGCGGGGGCACTCAGGTGCGGCGTAATGGCGTGATGCCTGCGTGCGTCAACATCCGTCGCAGATCGACGAGCATCTGCGTGTCGACGTCCTTACCGCGCGGCGGGTCCAGCACTTCTGTCTCGCCGCCGAGCGTCACCCGCAGCTTGCCGTTGTGCTGCTCGGTCACCGTCGCGACCGAGGCCAGCAACGACCGCGCACGCCGCCACTCGACGTTACCGCTGGAGGGCCGCGCGAAGATCTGCTCGACGGTGTTGCGGTGTTCCGCGTCGAGATGTTCGATCGTGATTCGGCGAGTCTCAGTCACGTCGTGACCTCCAGTTCAGCTGCGCGCCCCACGAACGACCGAGCCCACGAGCAGGAGGACAACGGCCAGCGGGAGCAGCCACCAGGCAGTGATCCCGTGGTGGGTCAGTTCCCACGTCCCTGCGAATGCGAGTGCCAACCCGGCGGCGACGCGCCAGTCGTCGCCGACGACGAAGTTCCACCAGAAGCGGCCGAAGGCGACGACGTAGCTCATGTCTGCGCCTCCGCAGGCCTGAGGGGCTGGCGCCTGCGGCGCAGCCCCTGCGTGAGCAGGACCGAGACAAGGCCGACAACGCCGGCAAGGGCGAGGATCGCGAAGTCGGAGCCGGGCCACTCGACGCCGGCGCCCTCGCCGCCCCAGAAGATGCCGAAGCTCGACAGCAGCACGCCGACGACGAACTTGAGCGTGTTCTCCGGCACACGCTCGAGCGGCCCGCGCACGGCGATTCCGACCGCGACAACGAGGACGACGGCCGCCGCAGCCGCGCCGGCGGCGAGCCCGAGCTTGCCCTGCGTGCTCCCGAAGCCGACGACGATGAACGCCACCTCCAGCCCTTCGAGCAGGACACCCTTCAACGCGACGGTGAACGAATACCAATCCATCTGCCCGGCCGGCGCCGCGGCCGAGTCCGCTTCAGCGCGGCCGCTCGCGAACGCGGCCGCCTCGTCGTGCAGCGACCTGTAACCGCCGGCGCGGAGAATCGCCTTGCGCAGCCACTGCAGGCCAAAGGTCAGAAGCAGCGCTCCGACGACAAGCCGGAGCGTCGAGATCGGAATCAGACGAAGGGCCGGTCCCAGCGCCGCCACGATCGCCGCGAGCACAACCGCGGCCGCGCCCACCCCGAAGAGCGTCGAGCGCCAGCCGCGGACGACGCCGACAGCCAGCACGATCGTCAGCGCCTCGACCGCCTCGACCGCGCTGGCGAGAAAGGTGGCAAGAAAGAGCAGGATGTTCGAGCTCATGGCAGCGGCATCGTGGCGCTGCGGGCGCGACCGAGCATCGGAGCCGCCACCGAACCGCTGCGGGAAACCGCGCGCCGCGCCGCGAGCTTCCGCCGCGGGTAGGCTGGCAAGGAGCCGCTCGCAAGGCTCGGAATCGGGGTCTCCATAGCGTGAATGTGATCGCTGACTCCAACCGCGAAGGTGCAGAGCACCGCGAAACCGGGCGCGAGGAGGCTGCTCTGCGCCGCATCGCGACGGTGGTTGGCGAGGGGGTTGAGCCTCACGAGCTCTTTGCCGTCGTCGCCGAAGCCGTGGCCCGCGTCGTCGACGCGCCCTCGGTCGGCGTAACCCGCTACGAGCCCGACGGCACGGCGACCGCATGCGGAACGTTCCCTCCGGAAGGAGCACTGTTCCGCACGGGCACGCGCATCTCGCTCGACGGCGCCAACGTACTGAGTCTGGTCCGCGCGAGCGGCGAACCGGCACGCATCGACGATTACACAGGACTCGAAGGCGAGATCGCCGACGCGATCCGTCGCAACGGCCTGCGCTCCAGCGTCGGCGTCCCCATCGTGGTCGCCGGACGTGTCTGGGGGGCGATCGTCACGTCGAACACCGAACAGCTTCCCCAGGACACCGAAGGCCGGCTGGCCGCGTTCACGGAGCTGCTCGCAGCGGCGATCGCGAACACGGAGGCGCGCGAAGCGCTCGCGCAACTCGCCGACGAACAGGCGGCGCTGCGCCGCGTCGGGACACTCGTCGCGCAGGGCGCTGCGCCGGCAGAGATCTTTGCAACGGTCACCGCGGAAGTCGATCGCGTTTTCGGACTGGACCCCATGACGTTCGACTTTGCCGCGGTCGGCCGGTTCCACCGCGGCCGGGAGCTCGTGATCGTCGGCATCTCGAAGAGCGTCGACGTTTTCCCGCTCGGATCACATTGGCCGCCCCATGAGCTCTTCGCATCGACGCACGTTCTTCGTACCGGACGCTCGGTCCGCATTCGCGCGGACGACGTCGAGTCGGCCGATAGCGAAGTCGCCGAGTTCCTCCGACAGCACGCATACCGGTCGCAAGTCGCCAGTCCGATCGTCGTCGACGGCCACCTCTGGGGAGTGATGTCGGTCTATGCGAGGAACGACTTCCCGCCGGACACAGGCGAGCGGCTCGAACGGTTCACGGAGCTCGTCGCGACGGCGATCGCGAACGCGGAGTCCCGCGGGGCGCTGGCACGGCTGGCCGACGAGCAGGCCGCCCTGAGGCGCGTGGCGACCCTCGTTGCCAAGGAAGACCTCCCGGAAAAGATGTTCGCCAAGGTCGCCGAAGAAACCGGCCGTTTGTTCGGAGGCGTCGAGTGCACGCTCTTGCGCAACGAAGGCGATGGAGCCGCAACCAACGTGGGGACCTGGGGCGAAAAGATTCTTGCGGTCTTTCCCCTCGGAACGAGCTTTCTCCCCGACGGCGACGGCGTCGCGGCGACCGTGCTCCGCACGGGACATCCGCACCGGATCGACGACTACTCGGTCGTCGCCGATCCGATCGCCCGAAGTGCGCGCGACCGCGGGATCGAGTCGTCGGTCGGCTGTCCGATCGTGGTGCGCGGGGCGATCTGGGGCGCGATCGTCGTGGGGACAACCGGAGCTGAGCCGTTCCCGCCCGAGACGGAGATGCGTCTCACCCAGTTCGCCGACCTCGTCGCGACCGCCGTCGCGAACGCGGAGGCCCGAGGCGAGATCCTGCGGCTCGCCGACGAGCAGGCCGCGCTGCGGCGCGTCGCGACGCTGGTTGCCGAGGGCGCGCCCTCCGACGCGGTGTGCCGCGCCGTCATAGACGAGGTCGCGCGGGTCGTCGGTCCTCCGACGGTGACGTTGAGCCACCATCACGCGGACGGCTCGTTCACCGTCGTCGCAGCCACGAACAATCCCGGCTTTCCGGTCGGCAGCCGCTGGCCGTTGGACGGGCCGAGCCTCGCCGCGACGATCCACGAGACCGGTCGCGTCGCGCGCATCGACGACTACTCCACGCTCGGCGGCGCCGTCGCGGCGGCGATGCACAGCTCATCGATCCGTGCGGCGGCGGGCTCGCCGATCGTGGTCGACGGCAAGGTCTGGGGCCACATCTCCGTCGCCGCGAAGGACTCGGAGCCGCTGCCGGCCGGGACGGAGCAGAGGTTGCTCGACTTCACCGAGCTCGTCGCGACCGCGATCGCCAATGCCGAGTCGAGCGACGCTCTCTCACGGCTCGCCGACGAACAGGCTGCGCTGCGACGTGTCGCGACGCTGGTCGCCGAAGGTGCCGCACCCGGCGACCTGTTCAATGCGGTCGCGTGGGAGGTAGGGCAGCAGTTCGATTTCGCGGCGGTGACGCTCAACCGCTACGAAGATGACGCCGTCGTGGTGTTGGCGGACCCGCTCGACAGCGGCTTCCCCGTGGGGAGCCGCTGGCCGTTCGACGGCGACAGCCTCGCAGTGCGCGTTCACGCAACCCGGCGAATGGCGCGGATCGACGACTACTCCGACGTGGAGAGCTCGGCCGCGGTACGGATGCGAGAGCGTGCGTCACGATCGGCGATCGGTGTTCCCATCTTCGTCGAGGGCGATCTCTGGGGGCTCCTCTGCGTCGGTGCGGCGGCGACCGAGCTCTTGCCGGCCGATACCGCAGACCGTATCGCCGGATTCGTGGAGCTCGTCGGAACCGCAATTGCAAACGGCCAAGCCCGTGACCGCCTCCGCCTGCTGGCGGAAGAACAGACTGCGCTGCGACGTGTCGCGACGCTCGTCGCTCGCGACGCCCCACCCGGAGAGGTCTTCAATGCCGTTGCGATGGAGGTCGGCAAACTGCTCGACGCCGACGTCACGGTCGTCGGCAGGTACGACGGTGACGGAGCGGCAACGGCGACCGGAAGCTGGAGCTCATCGCCGGGGGGCGTGCCCGTGGGAACTCGTTCGGCCCTCGGCGGCCGCAACGTCTTGACGCTCGTCGCGGAGACGGGGGCGCCGGCGCGCGTCGACGGGTACGACGGCGCCTCGGGCGAGGCAGCGGAGATCGCGCGCCGCCACGGCTGGCGCTCGTCGATCGCTGCCCCGATCAGCGTCGACGATCGGGTCTGGGGTGTCACGCTGGTCGCAACGCAACGGCCGGAACTGTTTCCCGTCGGCGCCGAGGAGCGGCTGTCCGCGTTCACCGACCTCGTCGGGACCGCGATCGCCAATGCCGAGGCGCGGGGAGAGCTCGAGCGACTTGCCGCTGAGCAGGCCGCGCTGCGGCGCGTGGCGACGCTCGTCGCGGAAGCGGCCTCGCCTCACGATCTGTTCGAGGCGGTCGCCGAGGAGGTCGGCCGCGTGTTGCCCGTCGGAAGCGCCACGATGGGGCGCTTCGAACCCGACGGCAGCGTCACCACGATGGCCTCGTGGAGCACGACGGAGGCTGCGTTTCCTACCGGCAGGCGGTGGCCGACCGAGGGCACGAACGTCGCGTGGATGGTGCTCCAGACGGGTCGGCCCGCTCGTATCGACGACTTCTCAGCTGCCACCGATCCGATCGGCGTCGCCGCAAGGGAGGCGGGCATGAAGTCGGCGGTTGGCACCCCGATCGTCGTCGAAGGCCATCTCTGGGGCGTCATGACAGCCACCTCGAACGAAGGGGCGATGCCCCCCAGGACCGAGGCGCGACTCGCGTCGTTCACGGAACTCGTCGCGACGGCGATCGCGAACGCGGAGACCTCGGGCGAGCTCGCCGCGTCACGGCGAAGGATCGTGGCCGCCGGCGACGAGGCGCGCCGCCGGATCGAGCGCGATCTGCACGACGGGATCCAACAGCGGCTGATCGCGCTGACCTTCCGCGCACGCGCGATGATGCGGAGACCATCGGACGAGCTCCCGGGCATCGCGGCAGAGCTGTCGGAAGGTCTGAAGAACGTCTCGGACGAGCTGCGCGACGTCTCACGCGGCATCCACCCCACGATCCTCACCGAGGCCGGCCTCGGGCCCGCGCTGAGAGCACTTGCACGTCGTTCGGACGTTCCGATCGACGTCGACATACAACTCGACGAACGACTGCCGCCGCCTGTCGAAGCAGCCGCCTACTACATCGCGTCCGAGGCGCTCACGAACGTTGCGAAGCACGCGCACGCGAACGTCGTCCGGCTGATCGCCGCGCACGGCAGTGGAGTTTTGACACTCGAGGTTCGCGACGACGGCATCGGCGGCGTCGATCCCACCCGCGGCTCCGGCATCCTCGGCCTCACCGACCGAGTCGAAGCGCTCGGCGGCACGATCTCGATCGCAAGCCGACCACACGGCGGCACCACACTCACCGTCCACCTGCCCAGCGCGACGTAGCCTCTAACTTCTACTTCGAACCGAGAAACGCGATCACGGCCAGAACACGCCGGTGATCGTCCGACGCGTCGGGAAGCTGCAGCTTCTGGAAGATGCTCCTCACGTGCTTCTCGACAGTGCCCTCGGCGATCCAGAGGCTTCGCGCGATGCCGGTGTTCGATCGGCCTTCGCCCATCAACGCCAGCACGTCTCGCTCGCGCGCCGTCAGCTCTTCCAGCGGATCGCGCGCCCGCCGCGCGCGCACGAGCTCCTCGACGAGCGCAGGGTCGACGACGGATCCGCCCGAGCGGATCCGCTCGAGCGTGTCCGTCAATTCGTCGACGTCTCCGACCCGCGTCTTCAGCACGTAGCCGATGCCACGGCCCGCACCGAGCAGGTCCATCGCGTGCTCGACCTCGATATGGGCGGACAGGACGAGGATCGCGACCTCGGGTAGCTCTTCGCGAATCGTCCGCGCCGCCTCGAGCCCCTCGGTCGTGTGGGTCGGTGGCATGCGGATGTCGACGATGGCGATGTCCGGCACCTCCTTCCGCGCAAGCTCGATCAGACTCTCCGCGTCGATCGCCTCGCCGACGACGTCGTAACCGCCCTCGCGCAACAGAGCCGCGAGACCTTGCCGAAGCAGCACGTCGTCGTCTGCGACGACGACCCGGAGTGCGCGTTCCCCTTCGGACATACACCGTGTCTACGCGGTCGAGGAGCCTTTGTCTACCGGCTAACCGGTACTCGCCGGTACCGGATATCGAGCCGCAAGTGGGCCGTTGTCCGTCTGGCGCCGGAGCCACGACGACAGCGATCCTCCCTAGCGGCTATGAACATCCCACTCACCTGCCTGATCGTCGACGACAGTCCGGAGTTCTTCGAAGCAGCGAGGCAGCTCCTCGCCGACGACTCGATCGTGGTCGTCGGCATCGCCGCGACGTCGGAACAGGCCGTCAAGGAGGCGTTGGCCGGCCGACCCGATGTCGCGCTGGTCGACGTCAACCTCGGTAGTGAGAGCGGTCGGGACGTTATGGAACGCTTCGCTGGACTTCCGAACGGCGGGCCGCCGGTCGTCCTCATCTCCGCGGAGACGGGAAGCGAGCTGGCGGAGCTTGTGGAAGCGAGCGGCGCACTCGGCTTCGTCTCGAAAACCGACCTCTCCGGCGATGCGATCCGAAAGCTCCTCGCTCGCGCCGGCACTCGGGGCTAGCGCAGATGCAGGCGACCGCAACGTCGACAGAGGACGAGCTTGTCGAGCACGTCGTACGACTTGCTCGAAAGACAGAGGCACTCGACGATTTCGCGGCCCTCGTCGCGCATGACCTGAAATCGTCGCTCGTAACTGCTCTCCGCGACGATGACCCACGCGCCGGATTGACGCGTGCGCTCGAGCTCGTCGACTCGATCCTCGAGACGGTGCGCGTGGATCCGGCCGCCACCCACGTAGCGCAACTCGCAGACTGTGTGCCGCGCGCGATCGCCGACCTCGGAGACGGTCGTGTCGAGATCGTCGCCAGCGCCACAGGCGAGTTCCCGATTCCCCCGGACGCTCTCCGGCTCGTCCTCCGGAACCTGCTTGGAAACGCGGTCGCGGCCGGCGCCGAGCGTATCCACGTCTCAGCACTCGCAGAGGGAGGTCGCCGCATGCTCGTCGTCGACGACGACGGTGTCGGGCTCGCCTCGGCAGATAGCTACGCCACGGGCGCGCAGCTCGGGCTCCGCCTCTGCGGCCGTCTCGTCGAACGCTGCGGTTGCAAGCTCGAGCTCAGGCCACGACCCGGACGCGGGACACGCGCCGTGATCGTTGCAGCGGGGGCCGGAACATGATCCGCGTCCTTCTCGTCGACGACCACGCAGTCTTCCGCTCCTCGCTGCGCGTGCGACTCGAGCAAGAAGACGGCATCGTGCCTGTCGGTGAGGCCGGAACCGCCGAGCAGGCAATCAATCGGGCACGCGTTTCCAAGCCTGATGTCGTCTTGCTCGACCTGCTCCTGCCGTACAAGAGCGGCTACCAGGCGATCCCGGAGATCTTGAAGGCTTCGCCGGAGAGTCGCATTCTCGTCGTTTCGTCTCAGACGGGGCCGTCATCGGTGCGGCAGGCGATCTCTGCCGGCGCGCATGGCTACGTCCCGAAGCGAGCGTCCGACACTGAGTTGATCGAAGCGATCCGCCGCGTCGCGACCGGGGAACGCTACGTCGACCCCGATCTCGGCGCGCAACTCGTCGTCGCCGACGACATGCCGGCGCTCGGGCCACTATCCGAACGGGAGCGCGACGTCCTCCACCTGCTCGCACTCGGACACACGAACCAGGAGATCGGCAAGAAGCTCTTCATCTCCGTGCGGACCGTCGATACGCACCGCGCTCACATCATGCGCAAGCTGCGGCTCAAGACGCGCGCCGAGCTCGTGTTGTTTGCGCTGGCGAACGGACTCATCGGGGCGACATGAATCGGAGCGATGATCAGTTCGTGTCGGCGACCCGGCACGGGATCACGGCGTTCTCGTCGAGGTGATAGCTCGCGCAGATGCGGTGATAGCCGTCGGCGACGATCATCGGGGCTCCACGGCCGACGCGCACGAGCAACACCGGCGACAGCTTTCGAGCTTGCGCAATCTTCGTCAGGTCCTTGACGACACCTGGATCGGTTACCGGCAGAAGCTCGAGGCGACTTGCGCGCAGCACGTCCTTCGCCTTGCGTGAGATCAACGAGCCCGCTCGCAATCGTTCGACGAGCCCCTCCGCCTCCGAATCCGAGAACAACAGACTCAGATAGTCGCGCGCGGCCGGATAGTCGTGTTCATCCGCATCGTCCTTCCACCGCTCCTGCACATCCAGCTGCACGGGCTTCGTCACCGGGGTCAACGCCGGCGCGAACGCGCGAGCTTGTTGCCGGCGACGGCGGCAAGCAGACGGCCGGTGCGCCGCGGGCCAAGCCTTCGGGCGAGCGAGATCACGGCCGCTGTCCTGAGCGCGGGGCCGATCATGCTCATCGAGAAAGACACGACGCGCCCGGCGCGGCGAGTTCGCCGGTGCAACCTGTGCGCCGCCGCGACGAGCTCGACGAGGGTGTCGTTCTGGTGCTTTTTCATCGGGTCGACCTCCAGGTCATCAATCGTGAGACAGGACCGGATTGAGCGTCAGTGCCATGTCGTCATGGTGGCTGGCGCGGGTTGCGGGTGGCATCGGTGGACCCGCGAATCGGATGCGCTCTTCTGCGGAACTCGATCCGGCCCGGGAGGCGCACGCGCAGCCCGGGGAGCCCGCGGGACCCCAGCACGACGACGGCTGCCTCCTGGCGATGTATCGAAGTGCGTCCTCGCGGCCGATGTCGGACCGGATTCCGCGACCTAAACTCGACTCGCCGGCACCGGAACGTTGCTCTGGTTCATGAACCTCGTCACCTTTCTCACCGCAGCCGTCGACTCGACCGACTCCGCCGCGGAGCCGGGCTCCGGCTTGGGGTCCGGCGAAAGTCGTGAGACGCCTTCGGCGAAGAGGCTTGCCCGTCTGCGAGCTCTCATCGGGGTGAGAGACGCGTTCCGGACGGCGTCGCGCCTCGATGCCGCGCTGGCGCTGGTGGCGTTCGTCGGCCTGATGATCGAACTGGCAGTCGGACGTGGCCCGCTTCTACCTTCGATTGCTCTGGCGCTCGTCAGCTCCGCGCCGTTGGTGGTGCGTCGTCGGTATCCGGTGGCGGTCCTCTTTGCGACCTCTTTCGGCTTGCTCGCGTGCCTTGCGGTTTTCCACCCCAGCCGGACCGCCGTCGCGGTGGTGATCCTTGCGATGTACACGGTCAGTCTTCAAGGACGACGACGGCGGTCGATACTTGTCGGCGCGGCAATGGCGCCGATCACGGTGCTGGCGATCTCGATCGCCGGCCACCATGGCTTCGAGATTCAGAACGCGGCGTTGTATCTCGCTCTGGTGCTCGGGGCCCTCGCTGTTGGTGATGCGGTCCGCGGGCGGCGCGAACTGCGCCGTGCCGAAGCCGAAGAGATCGAGGCCTCCGCCCAGCACCGCCTCGACGAGCAGCGGCTCGAGCTGGCACACGAGCTGCACGACACTCTTGCCCACACTCTCGTGGGCATCAACGTTCGCGCAGGTGCGGCAGCCCACTCTCTGGCATCCAATCCGACCGACGGATTGGCTGCGCTCGAGGAGATCAAGGCAAACTCGGCCGAGGCTCTCGCAGAGCTGCGCTCGACGCTGCGGATGCTTCGCCCCTCGGCAAGCGGCGCTCCGATGCGCCCGGCTCAATCGCTGACCGACCTGGAGGATCTCCTAGCTCGCGTCGGCGGGGCAGGGTTGACGGTCGACCTCGTATTCGATGGGGATCCCGAGATTGTCCCGCGGCCGGTCGGCCACGCGGCATACCGGATCGTTCAGGAAGCGCTGACAAACGTGCTACGCCATTCGGACGCCACCCAGGCGACCGTCCGCGTCAAACAAGCACAAACGCTCTTGGAGCTGGAGATCAGCGACAACGGACGAGCCGTCGTCTCGAGCCCCGCGGCGTCAGGCCACGGGCTGCAGGGAATGACGGAGCGCGCAGACGCTCTCGGAGGATCGTGCGAAGCCGGCATAGCTGAAGACGGCGGCTGGCGCGTCCACGCGCTGCTTCCATTGAAGGTCGGGACGTCATGAGCGCTGCGTCTCGCACTCGCGTGCTCGTCGCTGACGACCACGCTCTCGTACGCGCCGGGTTCCGCTCCCTGCTGGCCGGCGAAGAGGACATGGAAGTGGTCGGCGAGGCCGTTGACGGCCGTGAAGCAGTGACGCTGGCAGTCGAAGAGACACCCGACGTGGTGCTCATGGACATCCGCATGCCGGGGCTCGACGGCATCGAAGCGACACGGCAGATCACCTCGAACCTCCGCCTCTCCCACACGAAGGTGATTGTCCTCACCACCTTCGATCTCGATGAGTACGTCTTCGGAGCTCTCCGAGCCGGCGCCAGCGGCTTCTTGGTCAAAGGCGTCGAGCCAACCGCGTTGATCGACGCAGTTCGAACAGTCGCCGCGGGCGAAGCCCTGCTCGAGCCGAGCGCGACACGAAGGCTGATCGAGGCGTATGTCGAGGGTGGCTCGGAGGAAGCGTCTGCGCTTCCTGCCCTTTCCGATTCTCTGACCGTACGTGAGCTCGAGATCATGACCCTGGTCGCCACGGGCCTCACCAACGGAGAGATTGCCGCGCGTTTGGTGATCAGCCCGCTCACGACGAAGTCGCACATCTCGCGGATCCTCGCGAAGGTCAACGCGCGTGATCGCACGCAGCTCGTGGTCATGGCCTATGAGTCCGGCCTCGTCTCGCCCGGTCACACGGCAGCCTCACCGCGCGAGACCTGAAGGCGTTCTTCTATGCCGCGGCATCCCGGTTACCTCGACCAGTCCGCACAAGCGCGGCAATCCGGGCGCGAAGACGCCTGATCTCAGTCTGCTCCCGGTTGAGCTCATCGCCATCGCGGCCGCTTCGCTCGAGCCTTGCGAGCGAATCGACATGATCGCGGAGCTCGCGCAAGAGAACGCCGACCTCAGCCTGGACGCGATGGGTGTGAGCCCGTGCCCGGCGTTCGCCGAGGAGGGGCGGCAACGGGTCGGGGCCGGGCTGTTCATTCCTAGAAGAGGACATGTC
Source organism: Gaiellaceae bacterium (assembly GCA_045806045.1). Classification (GTDB taxonomy): domain Bacteria; phylum Actinomycetota; class Thermoleophilia; order Gaiellales; family Gaiellaceae; genus PALSA-600. The sequence goes on from JBJMKB010000080.1 coordinate 32,486, forward strand.
GTTCCTTTGTTGTAGGTCGAGGTCACGCACTCACGCTCGTGCCGTCACTTATGGGGGTAGATGCGGAGGTAGACCTCCGCGCGGTGGGCGAGCAGAAGCGCGAGGGCGATGCCGAGTAACACGCTTCCGCCGAGCACCAGCCGGCGGGATCGCACGCCTGCCGAGAGGACGCGCGTGCGAGCAAGAACGTCCCTGCCTGCGAGGCGAATCATCTGCTTGAAGTGCGCGACGGCGTGGATCAGGAATGTCGCGAGCCAGAGGTAGAAGCTTGCCTTGTGCACGATCAGCAGACTGCTGTGCGCGGAATGAGGAACAACGACGAGACCGATGCCGCTGCCGAGAACGAGGAACGTCAGGACGACGAGAAACGGGCCGAGGATTCGAAGCGGAAGCGGCGGCGGCCCCTGCTCGAGGTACGCAGCATCGCCGCGGTAATACGAGACCATCCGCCACGTGGTCGTGCCGATCTTCAGGAGGACCGGCGGCACGAGAATCAGCCCTACGATCACGTGAAGGCTCAGATGGCCGCGCGCGCCCAGAACGACTGTCGCAAGCTCAGCGAGCACGAGCAAGAGAAGGACGACTGCGGTCATCGCCGTCAGGCGCGCGTTTGCCTCGACGCGAGCGGCGCCCTCGCCGCCCCTGTGCGCCCGCGTCCTGAAGAGGACGCGGGCGCGGGCGGGCCTCATCCGCTCGGCACCAGAGAGGGTTGATGCCGGGGGCGAAGAGGGTGTCGAGCCTCGAGTCATTCGGTCACCGGCATCGGCGGTGCCTCGACGCGAAGCAGACGGCCGAGCGGCTCCGGCATCCACCAGTTCCAGCGACCCATCAGCGCGACAAGCGCCGGGACGAGGAGCGTGCGGATGACGATCGAGTCGAGCAAGATCCCGAACGCGAGACCGGTCGCGATCGTACGCACCGGCAGGTCGGGGTTGGTGCTGAGTGACAGGAACGAGACCGCGAGGATCATCGCTGCCGACGTCACGAGCCGGCCCGTGCGCGAGAGCGCGTTGACGATCGCCTTGGGCGTCGACCGGGTGGCGTCGTACTCCTCGCGCATGCGGGCGAGTACGAAGACTTCATAGTCCATCGAGAGCCCGAACAGGAACGCGAAGACGATGATCGGGATGAAGTCTCGGATCGACCCCGTGGCAGGGACGCCGTATACGAGGTGCGACCCATGGCCCTGCTGCCAGAACAGCACCAGGAACCCGTACGACGCACCCAGCGAGATCACGTTCAGGACGACTGCCTTCGCCGCCAGCACGATCGAGCGGAACGCGCGCGCCAGGAGCAGGAACGTGACGAGTGCGATCAGGCCGAGCATGAGTGGGAAATTGCCGTAGACCGCGTGCACGAAGTCCTTGTTCTGCGCCGTGTTACCGCCGACTTCGACACCGCCCACCGGAGCGAGCCGGCTTCTCAGACGGTCGACCAGTGCTCTTCCCGTCGACGTGCTGCCCTCGTGCCGCGGGATCACGCTGATCAGCGAGTCCTGCCCATTGGTGTACGACGACGTCTTGGGCGCCAGGACCGTGTAGACGCCGGACGTTTGCCGGGCGATCTCGGCAGCGCGCGCAGCCGGTGCCGCCCCGCCATGGACAAGGAGCTGAACCGGGAAGACGACAGCACTCGGGACGCCCGACCGCTCGAGGCTGTGAAGCGTCTTGCCAGCCGGTGTCGTGGGCGAGAAGGCATTGCTGCTCGGCTGACCGGTGTTCATCGAGAGCGCCGGGAAGGCGAGCCCGAGGACGATGGCGAGTCCGGCCGCGCCGGCGATCCAGCGCCGGCGGACAACGAACTGTCCCCACCGCGCCCAGCCGCGGCTGAACGTCGTCGAGGAGGCGCGACGGAAGCGAATGCGATCGAGCGCAGGTCCCCATGCCGCGAGCGTCACCGGGAGCAAGGTGATTGCAGCGGCGATCGCGACGAGCGGGATCATGATCCCCGCGTAGCCGATGCTGCGCAGGAACGGCACGGGAAGGACGACAAGCGAGAGCAGTCCGATTGTGACCGTGAGCCCGCTGAGCACGACGGCGTGACCGGCGGTCTGTCCGGCGATCGCAATCGCCTCTTCATTCGTATGACCCTGCTCTCGCTCTTCACGCCAGCGCGTGACGACGAGCAGCGAGTAGTCGATCGCGACCCCGAGGCCGATCAAGGCGACAAGGAACTCCACGATGAAGCTGACGTTCGTCAGATGGGTAACGCCGCCGACGAGCAGCATGCTGATCAGAATCGACGGGACCGCCATCAGCAGCGGCACGATTGCGAGCGCCGATCCGAAGACGAGCGCGAGAATGATCAGCCCGCCGACCATGCCGATCAGCGTCTCGACGAGCGTGCTCGGCCCCGTTCCGCCGCCGGCGCCCTGGATCTGCTCGAAGCCGGTCACAGCGACCGTCGATCCAGGAGGCGCGGCCGCGTTGAGTGCGTGCGGGATGCGCTGCATGACGCCGGACCCAAGGGGGACGTCGGGGTTTGGCATGTTGATCAGTGCCCACGTCGTCCGGCCATCAGCCGAGACGAGCACGGGGTTGTGGGTGTTGGCGTAGTCGGCCACAGCGAGGTGACCTGCCGTGTGCGCAGCTGCAAAGGTGCGTGCAGCTGCAGCCTGGCCGGCCGCCGTATGCATGCTCTGTCCGGCCGGAAGATGCAGCACGGCGATCGTCGGCTGTTCGTTGCCGTCGATGCCGAAGCTCTTGATGATCCGTTGGTTCGTCTCGTAGCCGGGGCTACCAGGCGTTGCGAACGTGTGGGTAAGCCGACTCGTGGTCGACGACGCCGTGACTCCTCCCACCACGGCGAGTGCGATCCAGGCAAGTGCAACGAGGCGCCGGTGGGCCAGCGCTATGCGAGTGATGGTTGTCATGCGAGCGACGCTACGGCCCGCTCTCCGTGCCGACATCGGCCCCGCGGATGCACTTCGCCGACGGCCCTAGTGCTGGAGGAGTACGCCGGGCGACCGCGTGTCGGCCTGCGGCAAGGCCACCGCTTCCCTGCGAGTCCGGCATCGTCAATGAGTGATGCCGGACCCGCAGTTGGCGTTTGGATCAGACGTCGCGGCGGCGCAGCTGAATTGCGGCGATCGCGATCACGGTCGCCGTGTATGCGGCGAATACGCCAAGACCCGTCCAGGGCGCGAGCGTGTGGGCAGGTGAGCCTGTCTGCATGATTGCCGTACCGGCATTGCTCGGGAGATACGGGGCGATGGCGTGATCCCAGCTCGACGGGAGGACGCTGACGAGCGGCGGGAGCACGAACAGGAGTGCCGCGAACGACGAGATGCCGGCGGCGGCATTACGGAAGATCGCTCCAAGCCCGAATCCGAACAAGCCGGCGAGGCTGACGTAGACAGCTCCGCCGAGCACGGCACGTGCGACGCGGTCGTCCCGAGTGCCTGGGCGCAGGAGGTTGCCGCGATGCTTCCGCGCGGCCGACTGACCGAGATCCCGGTGCGCCGCATGCGCTCAACTACGCAGCGCCGGATGCGCTCGCAAAGCTGACGCTCGAGTTCCTCGACGCAGTCCCGACCGGCATGCGCGAAGTGAGGCGGCCTGTCAGTCTGGCCGAGGCCCGTTCGTAGTGAGGGTGAGAGGCGGGACCTGCCCGCCCGTCAAGAGGGAGACCACCATGGCGAAGTACCTGTTGTCCGTCCACAGCGTCGAGGGCGAGGCCGGTGACCCGATGAGCGAGCAGGAGATGCAGCAGTTGATGGGCCGGGTCGGCGTTCTGGAGGAGGAGATGAAGGCGGAGGGCGCCTGGCTCTTTGGCGGCGCCCTGCACGAGGCCGAGACCGCAACGGTCGTGCGCGTGTCCAACGGCGACGTACTGACGACCGACGGCCCCTTTGTGGAAGCGAAGGAACACTTGGGCGGCTTCTACGTCATCGAGGCCGACGACCTCGACGCCGCCCTCGCCTGGGCGGCGAAGACGAGCGCCGCAGTCGCGAAGCCGATCGAGGTGCGCCCGTTCAGACACGTATCCGAGGCCTGAGAAACTGGAGGACATCGACGCCAGCTCCCGGCTCGACGAAGCGGCGGTCGGCCGGATCTTCCGCGAGGAGTCCGGCCGATCGATCGCCGCCCTGATCCGCGCCTTCGGCGACATCGACCTCGCCGAGGACGCCGTCCAAGAAGCGTTCGCGGTCGCCCTGCGCACCTGGGCGCGTGACGGCCTGCCGCCAAACCCGGGCGGCTGGATCACGACCACCGCTCGCAATCGAGCGATCGACCGCCTCCGCCGCGAGGCTCGCGGACAGGAACTCGTCATCGAGGTGGCCGTGCTGACGCCCGAAAGCGACGACCTCAGCCAACCGGAGGAGACGAGACCCGTGCAAGACGACCGCCTCAGTCTCATCTTCACCTGCTGCCACCCGGCACTCTCCACGGAAGCGCAGGTCGCGCTCACGCTCCGTCTACTCGGTGGCCTGACGACCAAGGAGGTCGCACGCTCCTTTCTCGTCACCGAGCCGACGATGGCGACCCGTCTCGTACGGGCCAAGCGCAAGATCGAGGCCGCCCGCATCCCCTACCGCGTCCCCGAAGAACACGAGCTCCCCGACCGCCTAGGCCCCGTGCTCGCCGTCATCTATGTCATCTACACCGCCGGGCAGACCAGCCAGGCCGAACCCGGTCTCTGCGCCGAGGCGATACGCCTCGCGCGAATCCTCGCGACACTGATGCCCGACGAGCCGGAGGCGGCCGGCCTACTCGCGCTGCTGCTCCTGACCGAGTCCCGCCGCGCATCGCGCATCCGCCCAGACGGCAGCCTCGCACTGCTCGGCGAGCAAGACCGCAGCCGCTGGGATCGTTCGCTGATCGAGGAGGGCCAGAGAATCGTGCGCGCCTGCCTCCGTCGCAACCAGCCCGGCCCCTATCAACTCCAAGCCGCCATCAACGCCGTCCACGCTGACGCTCCGACAATCGATCAAACCGACTGGTCGCAAATCGTCGCCCTCTACGACCACCTGCTCGCGCTAGCCCCAACACCGATCGTCGCACTCAACCGCGCAATCGCCATCGGCGAGGTGCAGGGCGCCGCTACCGCGCTCGCTCTGGTCGACGAGCTGGAGCTCGACAACTACCACCCCTTTCACGCCACGCGCGCCGATCTGCTTCGTCGGCTGAACCGAAACAGCGAGGCCGCGGCCGCCTACCAGCGTGCGGCCGCCATGGCGCCGACCGACACCGAGCGGGAGTTCTTCACGCGCGGTGGCCGAACTTCGCGGTGAGCCTCTTACGGCATCCTCTGGAATGACCGTCTCTCTGCACCGCCAGGCGTGCGCACATACTCTGCACCAGTCTCACGCCCTCTACTGCCACGATTGAGTCGTTCTTTCGCGGCGAACGGCGGCCTCGACACCTCGGGCGTAATGACTCTCGGGCAGCCAACCATCCGAACGTCAGACCGAGCGGCTTAGTGTCGTCCTCGTGAGACGTAGCCTTTCCGATCAGGAAGTTGAAACGCTCGCCGAGATCGTCGTCCGACATAGAGCCGAGGGCTCACCACTCATCAGCGCCATAAGGAATGGGAGCTTGAGTGACGATCAGTTAGATGAGTTGGTCGATCTAGTGGCTGAGGAGCTGGCCGCCCGTGGATTCGATGCGGACTATGAGCCGACCTCGTATGGCGTCAAGCTGGAGAGCCTCATCGACGTTCTGAACGAGGCGTGACGTCTGCGTCGCCTGATGACCCCTCAGGGCGCATAGCTGAACCCTGGCGCATGCGAAGGCTGGCGACCACACCTACGATGCGAGCGTGTTCCGCAACCGCAGCCAGGTCGTCCTCTTCGCGCTAGGAGTTGCCCTGCTAGCCGGCATCTGCCTGCAAATAGGTTCGTGGTGGCCGCTCGTGGTAGTCCCGGCTGGGATCGCGATCAGGCTCTACTACGCCAAGCGAGGAATGATTTCCGACTAAGGCCGGCGAACTTCACGCCGGCCGTGGTTCTCGGGGTGCATTCCGCAACGCTGGCCCATGCGACTAGTCTCCGCAGTAGGGTTCAGATCGCTGGCCTACGGAAGAGACGCGCGTGCGATAGGGGGGTCGTCGTGGATAAGCGACATGCGAGAGTGGGCGCTGCTGGGTTGGTTTTCATGTTCTTGGCGATTGCAGCTGCGGCTGGCGCTGCCGGTTCAATCTGGATCACGAAGGCCAACGCAACTTGTCGGGTGTGGAATCAAAAAGCCGTCGCGGCGCTCGGGTCGCACCCAACCCAGCCGTCAACCGCGGCCGGGATGTTCAAGTTCATGGTCAAGGCGCAGCCACTCGAGACTGGTGAGCTTCGCGCGCTGAGGGCAATTCGCGCTCCGCGTCCGGTGGGTGCGACAAAGGCGCTGGGGTTCGTGAGCATCGATATCACCGAACTCAACGCAGGAATCGCCGCATATCGAGCAGGCAATCGGACCAAGTTCCTACAGGACGTCAACATCTGGCAATCGGACCATCGGGCGAGCCGGGCATTCGCGGCGATTGGCGCCAAGGCCTGCGAGTAGCCGCCGCATCGGCTCAGCTTCGCTGTTAGAGGGGCGTCCCTCAGCGAGCGACCTACGTCTGAGAGAGCCGTCTGAGTACTCGCCGCGCGAGATGTACCATCCCGTCGTGTCACCCTCCGGCGGGTGGCGCAGACCGTTAATCGGCCCTCGCCACCTCGGGCGACTCCGACTTTCAGATCGTCTCGCGTCGGGAACCGGAGTGACGCCGTAGCGGTTGAACGTCTCCTATTGCGCGTCCGCGGACACAGCTGGAGTCTCTCAACTTCGGGGTGCAGTGCGGAGCACTCGCGCAAGCGAGCGACTACGGTGACCGTGTGAGTAGCGAGTCAGATTTCGCGCCCCTTGCTGCGGCGGCGTTCAACGCGAAACTAGCTCCTCGTCTCCTCGCAGAGACACAGCGCGCGGTGGTGCTGGAGAGGATCGCGCGCGGAGCAGGCGCGACACGTTGGTATCTCCTTGGGGCTCCCGACGACCTCGACGCGTTCACACTGGTTGTTCGCCCTGGCAGCCGGGTGAGCTTCTACTTCGACAACCGTTTCCTGATCGGCGCGTTCGATGATCAGGCGCGTCAGTCCGTTGCCGAGATCATCGAGCGTGACGGCGAAGCCGTGATAGGCGCGGTCCGGGCAGCTGAGATCGAGGCCGAGGTGGATTTCCCCAATAGCGCAACGGAAGCCGACGAATTCGCCCGGTGCCACCGTCGAGCGACGATCGTTGTCGGCGCATTTCCCGCCGCTGATGATGATCAGATGAACGCGGTTACGGTCGCTCTGCCTGACGCCGACAGCATTGTGCATCCGCATCCGCACTGACGCCGCTCAAGGTGCACTCGCGAACACTGGCGCACGCCAGCACCCGGCCACCCCTGCGGGACACGAGGCACGATACGACCATGCACACGTCCCAAATTCAGCCCGCGGTGGATGCGGCTGTGTCGACTGCGTCAGCACTTGATCTGAGGGTCGATGACGCCGTCGTTCTCCACGGCTCGAACCGGCTCGCTCTCCGACTGCGGCCTTGTGACGTTCTAGCTCGGGTCGCGGCCCCCGTTCGACGGAACCATGAAGTTGCAGCGTTCGAAGTCGAGATGGCACGGCGGCTTGAGGAAGCCCACTGCCCAATCGCTGTCCTCGAGCCTCGGGTGGACCCACTCGTCTACGTACGTGACGGGTTCGCGATCACGTATTGGAAGTACTACGAGCCTCTTTTTCCGGCCGACACCACGTTGGCCGAGTACGCGCGGACGCTCGAACGCCTGCATGCAGGCATGCGGCAGCTCGATGCCCCTGCGCCACACTTCACGGAGCGAGTCGAAGAAGCGCAATCGATCATCCGAGACCCTTCGCAGAGTCCGGAACTCATCGACGCAGATCGGGAACTCCTGGCTAACTCGTTGCGCAGCCTTCGCCGGGCCGTCGTCGACCGGGGCGCGGACGAGCAGCTGTTACACGGCGAACCGCACGCCGGCAACCTGCTGAGGACGACGAGCGGGATGCGGTTCATCGACCTCGAGACGTGTTGCTACGGGCCAATCGAATTCGACCTCGCCCACGCACCCGACGAGGTTGGCGACCACTACGCGCTCGCCGATCCACTCCTGCTTCGCGACTGCCGGATCCTCATGCTCGCGATGGTCGCAGCGTGGCGAGCGGATCGGGACGATGACTTCCCGAACGGGCGCGCGCAACGTGATGCGCTGCTCAGCCAGATACGGGCGGCACCGGAGCGCACCGCACCGTGAACCGGCAGGAGTTCATCGTCATGACGAGCCATCGCCTTTTGAAACCGTCTAAATCCGTTCGCGCCACGCGGACTAATTAAAGGGGACAGGCAACCAGGCGCCTCGTGCGCCGTCCGGATCAGAGGAATGGCATGTTCCCCCATCTTTTCGCCCGCCGTGCGGCCGTGATCGCCGCAGCCATTCTCGTTGCGATGCTGGTCGCGGCACCCTCGGCGGTGCCGGCCCCCACGCGCGGCGGTCAGCTCGCCAGCCCGACGAATTTCCGCGTGACCGCGGTCGCGCCGCGCAGCGTTGCGCTCTCCTGGGACGCGGCGGTGAACTCCGGCAGCTTCACCTACGTGATCAAGGCGAGCTTCGGCTACCGGGCCGGCGCCTCGCAGACGCAGACGAGCTACACCTGGACACGCGACCTGGTCCCGGGCAGGACGTACTCGTTCGCCATCTGGGCCGGCGATGCGAAGGGCCGGGAGTCCGCGAAGAGCACGGTGACGGTGACGCTGCCGGTCGACACTACGCCGCCGGCCGCGCCTGTCGTCTCCATGACCAACCACGCAACCGGCCACCGACACCACCGCCCCGACGGCGCCCGGCAACCTCAACGCCTCCGACTTCGGCTGCGAGACGTGGCTCTTCTGGGGCAAGTCCGTCGACAACGTCGACTCGGGGAGCGCGATCCGCTACGAGATACGCGTGAACGGCGTCTTCGACGGCGCCCAGAACAACATCGACCGCTGGATCGCCTACGGCACCCAGAGCACGAACACCTACAGCGTGCAAGCGATGGACAGCGCCGGCAACCGCTCCCCGGCGAGCTCCATCACGCTCACCAACCAGACCTGCTGAGCGGCAGAGGCGGGG
>JBJMKB010000081.1:0-24349 GCA_045806045.1 Gaiellaceae bacterium
CATCACCTGGGCGTAGTCGTGCACGTCGACGTGCTCGTCGACGATCACGATCCCCTTCGTCAGGCTGAGCATCCCGAGCCCCCAGATCGCGTGCATCACCTTCTTCGCGTGCCCGGGGAACGCCTTCCGGATCGAGACGATCACGCAGTTGTGGAAGGCGCCGGCGACCGGCAGGTCGTAGTCGACGATCTCGGGCACGCTCATCCGGATCGCAGGCAGGAAGATCCGCTCCGTCGCCTTGCCGAGCCACGCGTCTTCCTGCGGCGGCTTCCCGACCACGATCGAGGGATAGATCGCGCCGTTCCGCATCGTGATCGCGGTGACATTGAAGACGGGGAACTGCTCGGCCGGCGTGTAGTAGCCGGTGTGATCGCCGAACGGCCCTTCCGTCGTCAACTCGCCCTTGTCGATGTAGCCCTCGAGCACGATCTCCGCGTCGGCGGGCACCTCGAGATCGACCGTGACGCCCTTGACCAGCTCGACGGGCTCGCCGCGCAGGAAACCGGCGACCATCAGCTCGTCGATGTGCTTCGGCAGCGGCGCACTCGCGGAGTACGCGCTGATCGGGTCGAGCCCCAGCGCGACGGCGACCTCCATCCGTCCCTCGGTGAAGAGGTAATCGGCGCGGCCGTCCTTGTGGATCTGCCAGTGCATCGCCGTCGAACGCGGCCCGAGCACCTGCATGCGGTACATGCCGACGTTGCGCTGGCCCGTGCGCGGGTCGCGCGTGATCACGGCCGGAAGCGTGATGAACGGGCCGGCATCGCCCGGCCAGCACGTCTGCACCGGCAGCCGGCCGAGATCGACGTCGTCTCCGCGAAGGACTATCTCCTGCGAGGCGCCGCGTCGCACGACCCTCGGCCGCGAGTCGGCGATCGACTTCAGCGTCTTCAGCCCGCGCACCTTGGCGGCGAGCCCTTCGGGAGGCTGCAGCTCCAGGATCTCGCCCAGCCTCTCGGCGATCTCGTCGAGCGACTGCACGCCGAAGGCGAGGCACATGCGCCGCTCCGTTCCGAACTGGTTGATCAGAAGCGGGTGCTCCGCGCCCTTCGGCCGCTCGAAGAGAAGCGCCGGCCCGCCGGCGCGGACGGTGCGGTCGACGATCTCCGTCACCTCGAGGTGGGGGTCGACCTCCGCCGCGACGCGCACGAGCTCGCCCTCGCGCTCGAGGAGCGCGATCCACTCGCGCAGGTCGCGGGCCGGCATCGCGGTCAGTGTACGGAGTGGAAACGAGCAGAGCGTGCGAGCGCCTCGGCGTCGCAGACGGTCGTGCGGCGGCGACCGAGCACGAGCGAGCCGGCCGCCTCCTCTTCCCGAAGCACGCGGTTGACCGTCGCCCTCGAGGTGCCCGCGGTCTGCGCGATCTCGTCCTGGGTGAGCGGGATCGCGCCGTCGAACACCGCCGCCAGCTCGAGCAAGCGGCGGCGCACGCGCACGTCCGCCTCGACGTGATGGGCCTCGAGCAGGAGGTCGTTCAGCCGCCGGAGGCGCTCGGCCAGGATCGTCGCGAGCGCGCGATCGACCGCCGGCCGCTGCCGGCGGAGCGCCTCGAACGCGTCCCGGTGCAACGCGAGGGTCTCGCCGTCGGCGAACGCCTGCACCGTTGCGCCGCGCCGGCCGGCGTCGATCAGCGCGAGCTCCCCGAAGGCGTCGCCGGGGCCGACGATCGCGATCAGGACCGTGGCGCCGGCCGGCGTCGTCGTCCGAACGGCGAAATGACCGCCGGCGACGAGATGCAGCGCATCGGCCGGATCGTCGTCGTGGAAGACGACCTGGCCCCGATGGAACGTCCGCCGCTCCGCGACCGCCACGAGCTGACGGACGTCGGCCGGCGAGACACCCGCGAGGAGGCGCCACTCCACGGCGTGAGTCTCTCACGCGCGGCCGTGCGGGAAGCGCGCGCCGCTAGTACGTGGTGCGCCGCGCGCGGCGCCGCTCGGCGCGACGGTGCGCCGCAGCGTTCGAGAGCTCGCCGAGCACGATCACGCCGAGGAAGATCAGGCCCACTACGAGCATGCCGAGGATGACGTTCCGTCCCTCGGTTGCGGCGTCGAGCAAGATCATGACGGCGCGACTCTAGCGGAGTGCGCGTCGAGCGCGCGCCCGACCGCGGCGTCGCTCGGCGAGCCACCGAGCGCGCGTGCGGCGGCCACCCACGCAGCTCCGTCGGCGCCCTCGGCACCGTCTGCACGCAGCGCGGCGCACCGCGAGATCAGCTCCGCGAGGACGCGGACCGCGGCGACCCCGCCCGTGTCTGCGACCCGCACAAGCCCATGGGCGTAGAGGTAGTCGCCGAGCAGCACGGCCTCATCGCGGTCGGGCGGCTCGAACAGGCGCGGCCGCCCGTAATGAACGAGATAGGCCTCGTAGACGGTCTCGATGCCGAGCGCGAGCTCGTCCGGCGCGAGCGGCGAGAAGACCGGCTCCCAGTCGGCGGCACCGCGCAGCGCGCGCGCCCACACCGCGCTCTCGGATCGCGCCCCCGCGGCGATCGCGTCAACGACCGAGGACATCGGCAACGGCCTCCACCGTCGCGTCGATCTCGTCGTCACCGTGGGCGAGCGAGGGAAACAGGCACTCGTACTGGCTGGGTGCGACGTAGACACCGCGCTCGAGCAGACCGCGAAACATGCGCCCGTAGAGATCCGTGTCGAGCTCGGCGAAACGCTCGACCGGATCGGTGCGCCCCGCGAACAGCGTGAGCATCGCACCGACGCGCTGCACCCGCCCGAACGGCGCAAGCCCCTGCTCGAGTCGCGCCGACCGGCGCTCGAGCTCCTCGTAGACGTCCGGGTCGCGCAGCCGCCGCAGCACGGAAACGCCGGCCGCCGTCGCGAGCGGGTTCCCGCTCAGCGTCCCTGCCTGGTAGACCGCTCCGGCCGGCGCCAGGTGGCCCATCACGTCGGCGCGGCCGCCGAACGCCGCAAGCGGCAGCCCACCGCCGACGATCTTGCCGAGGACGGTCAGGTCGGGCGTCACGCCGTAGAGCTCCTGCGCGCCGCCGCGGGCGACGCGGAAGCCGGTGATCACCTCGTCGAAGACGAGCAGCGCGCCGCTCGCGTCGCAGAGCAGCCGTAGCGCCTCCAGGAAGCTTGGTGCAGGCGGGACGCAGCCCATGTTTCCCGCCACCGGCTCGACGACGATCGCTGCGAGACCTTCCCCGTACTGCGTCACGGCGGCCGCGACGCCGTCCACGTCGTTGTAGGCGCAGACGATCGTGTCGGCGGTGACGCCGCTCGGGACGCCGGGCGAGGCGGGGATGCCGAGTGTCGCGAGGCCGGAGCCGGCGTCGGCGAGGAATGCGTCGGCATGTCCGTGGTAGCCGCCGGCGAACTTGATCACGCGGTCGCGCCGCGTGAACCCGCGCGCGAGGCGGAGGGCGGACATCGCCGCCTCCGTCCCCGAGGAGACGAGCCGCACGCGCTCGACCGACGGCACTGCGTCAACGATCTCGGCAGCGAGCTCGACCTCACGCTCGGTCGACGCGCCGAAGGTCGTGCCGTCGAGCGCGGCCTCGCGCACGGCTTCGACCGTCTCCGCGTCCGCGTGACCGAAGATCAGCGGCCCCCACGACTGAACCCAGTCGATCAGCGTGCGTCCGTCGGCCGTCTCGATCGTCGGGCCTTCCCCACGCCGGACGAAGAGCGGCTCGTCGAGGCCGACGCCGCGCATCGCCCGCACCGGCGAGTTGACCCCGCCCGGGATCAGCTTCTGGGCGCGCTGCCAGAGGTCGCTGCGCGTCAGAGGCGCCACTAGAGCCAGGCGGCGAAGTCCTTCGCCCAGTACGTGAAGATCACGTCGGCGCCGGCACGCCTGATCGCGGTCAGCGACTCGAGCGCCGCGGCACGCTCGTCGAGGTCGCCGGCGGCCGCGGCCGCCTTGACCATCGCGTACTCACCGCTGACGTTGTACGCGGCAAGCGGCGCGTCGAAACGGTCGCGCGCCGCGCGCAGGACGTCGAGGTACGGCAGTGCCGGCTTGATCATCAGCATGTCCGCGCCCTCGGCGAGGTCGAGCTCGCATTCGCGGAGCGCCTCGCGCACGTTGCCCGGATCCATCTGGTACGACCGCCGGTCGCCGAACGAGGGCGCGCTCCCCGCGACGTCGCGGAACGGCCCGTAGAAGGCGGAGGCGTACTTCGCCGAGTAGGCGATGATCGGCGTCTGCGGCAACTGCTCGCGGATCGACCCGACGCGCCCGTCCATCATGTCGCTCGGCGCGACGACGTCGGCGCCCGCCTCCACATGGGAGACCGCCGTGCGCGTGAGCAGCTCGACCGAGGCGTCGTTGTCGATCTCGCCGCGGAAGATCACGCCGCAATGGCCGTGCGAGGTGTACTCGCAGAGGCACACGTCGGTGACGAGCAGGAGCTCGGGGAAGCGCGGGCGAAGCGCGCGCAGCGCCTGCTGCACGATCCCGTCGTCGGCCCACGCACCGGTGCCTTCGTCGTCCTTCGACTCCGGGATTCCGAAGAGCATCACGCTCCTCACGCCGGCGCGCACGAGGTCCTCGACCTCGCGCACGACGCCGTCGACCGTGAACCGCGACATCGCGGGCAGCCTCTCGTTCGAGAGCGCCTCGGGGGCGACGAACAGCGGCATCACGAGGTCGTCGAGCGAGACGTCCGACTCGCGTACGAGGTCGCGCAGCTGGCCGGTGCGCCGGAAGCGGCGGAGACGGGTGGCCGGGAACGCGCTCATCGCTCTCGAAGGGTACGCGGCTCGACCAGCTCGACGGGGACTGCCTCGCCGTCCGACCACTTCTCGAGCGTCACGCGATCGGCGAAGTACTCCCAGATCGCACGGGCGACGGCGAGCAGCGGCAGCGCGACGAGGGCGCCCGGCAGTCCGTAGAGCTCGAAGCCCGTCGCGAGGCCGAAGATCACGAGCAGCGGATGCAGCCGCAGTGCGTTCCCCATCACGTTGGGCACGACGACGTGCCCTTCGATCTGGTGGATCGCGAGGAAGAGGATCGCGACCCAGAGCGCCGAGATCGGATGCACGACGAGCCCGTAGGCGAACGGCGGGATCGCCCCGAGCCACGGCCCGAGGTACGGGATGATCTCCGTCAGCGCGACCCACGCGCCGAACAAGAGGGCGTACTGCTGCGCGTGGGGCAAGAGGCCGGTCGCCGCGAGCACCCACAAGCCGACGCCCGCGGTCGCGCCGATGATCAGGCTGAGCGCAGCCTGTCCGCGCACGTACGAGACGAGCGAGTGCTCCATCGAGAGCAGCAACGTCTCCTCTCCCGGTCGGGGCGGAAACCGGCGATTGATCCGCCGGCCGAGACGTTCGAGGTCGAGCAGCATGTAGACCGACACGACGATCAACAGCACGACGGAGAACAACGTCGTGCCGATCGAGATCGCAGCGCCTTCGACGAACGTGACGATCTTGTTCGTGTACTTGCCGACGTCGCGCTGCCGGATCTGGCGCACGAGGCGGTGACCGCGGCGCTCGACCTTGATCGACTTCAGGTGGTGCGTGTCGAGCCAATGCTGCAGGCGGTCGACGTCGCGATCGGCTGACGTCTGTCCGGCCTTGCCGTGAGCATGTGTGAAGTACTCGTTGAACCTGTTCGCCGCGGTCTTCGTTTCGCTGACGACTGCGGTGGTGACCGCCAGGATGACCAGCACCAGCGCCGCCGCAAAGCTCAGGTACACGAGCGCGACCGAGAGGCCGCGTGGGAGACGCACCCGCTGCAGCCCGCGGACGAGGGGATCGAGCAGCAGCGCGAGGAGCGCCGCGACGAGGAAGAGGAAGACGACGTGAGCCGCCCTGCTCGCCACCACCCACGCGAAGAGCAGCAGGATCGGCAGGCCCACGAGCTGAACCCAGCGCGGGACCTGCATCCGCGGCGGGCGAGGCGAGGCGCTCACGGACGCGATGCTACCCCTCCGGTGCAGGGATTTCGGCCACCGGATTGGGATTGGCCGTTTCCGACGGAGGCGGCACTTGCGTTGAAGGACCCCGTGCCATTCGGTACGGTGCCCGGGATGTCGCCCCCGGTGTCGAACCGGCGTGCCCGCGCGACCCAACGCCGCCACCTCGAGCGAGAGCGCCGACTCCGCCGGCTCGCCGTGCTCGTCGTGGCCGCGTGCATCGCCCTGGTGATCCTCCTCCTGTCCGCCTTCGGCGGCTCCGACCGCCCGCTCCAGCCGCCCGCACCGGCAGGCGCGTTGCGGCTCCTCCCGGCAGGCCCGCCGCGGCCGGAGATCGTCGCGCGGCTCGGCAACCTGCACCTTCAGCTGCCCGTCAGCCAATCGCGTGTGACCGCGATCGGCTACCGGGGCGCGTCGGTCGGCGCGCTGGCGCTCTCGCCGCTCGGCACACAGGCGAACCAGGGCCTGCTGCGCCGCATCGTGGGGTCGGTCGTCGGCGGGGCGAGTGGCCGCCCGCGCTGGTACCAGCTTCCCGGCGGCGTCGGTCCCGCTACGTCGGCGATCGACGTCGGCGCTGCGCCCGACACCGACGTCTACTCACCGGTCGACGGAACGATCGTCGCGATCGACGACGTGATCCTGAACGGGCGCAAGTACGGCTCGCGCATCGACATCCAGCCAGTCAGCGCTCCGTCTGCGGTCGTCTCGGTCTCCCACGTCCGCGTCGATCCCTCGCTCGCAGTGGGCTCGCCGGTCACGTCGGCGGGCTCGAGGCTCGGCTCGATCATCGACTTCTCACGCGCGGAGCATCAAGCGCTCGCGCGCTATACGAACGATTCGGGGAATCACGTCGCGATCGAAGTGCACACGTCCGCGACGCTCTCCCTGAACTAGGAAGGCGCTCGCGGTGCGCATCTTGTTCGTCGCCGACGTGTTCGGCGCGCCCGGACGGCGGGCGATCGAGTCGCGGTTGCCGTCGCTTCGCGCGGAGCTCGGAGCCGACTTCTGCATCGTGAACGGCGAAAACGCGGCGGCAGGCCGCGGTATCACGGCGAAGCTCGCCGACAAGATCCTCGCGAGCGGAGCCGACGTGGTCACGCTCGGCAACTGGACGTGGGGACAGAAGGACTTCGCGCCGTACCTCTCGGGCACGGACCGCGTGCTGCGCCCCGCGAACCTGTCGCCCCGCACTCCCGGCGTCGGGCTCGCCGTCCACGACGGCGTCGCGGTGATCAGCCTGCTCGGCGTCTTCTCGCTCGCTCCGTTCGAGAGCCCGTTCGTGACGATCGACAGGCTCGTCGACCAAGCGCGCGCAAAGACATCCGTGATCGTCGTCGACTTCCACGCGGAGGCGACGAGCGAGAAGGTCGCGATGGCGCGTTACCTCGACGGCCGCGTCACGGCGGTGGTCGGCACCCACACGCACGTGCAGACGAGCGATGCCCGCGTGCTGAGAGGAGGAACGGCGGCGATCACGGACGCCGGCATGACCGGCCCCCACGACTCGGTGATCGGCAGCGACGAGCGCAACGCGCTGCAACGGTTCCTCACCGGGATGCCGGCGCGGCTCGAGCCGGCGAGCGGCGACGTGCGGATCGAGGGCGCGCTCGTCGAGTGCACCGCGGAGGGCCGCGCCACCTCGTGCACGGCCGTCCGGGTCGAAGTCGACGCGGGAACCTGATTCCGCCGGTCTGTGGCGGAACCAGATTCCCGCGTCTCAACCTCCGGCCGCGGCGCTACGGCTTCAAGATCTCGCCCGCAACGCGCTGGCCGGTCTCGACCGCGCCCTGCAGGTAGCCCTGGAAGTCCTGCGAGGTGTGCTCGCCGCAGAAGTGGCAGTTCCCGCTCTGCTCCTTCTCGGCGCCGGAAAAGCGCGTGTACTGACCCGCCTTCCAATAGGAGTACGAGCCCTTCGTCCACTGGTAGCCGGTCCAGTAGTCGCGAACGGCCTTGCCGTTCCACTGCGACGTCGCACCGGGCAGCACCGGCTCGAGCGCGGGCAGGAACGTCTTCTGCACCTGAGATTGCACGGTGCCGCTGCCGACGGCGACGCCGGGCTCGCCGCCCGTGTACCAGACGAGCAGCCCGCTCGATCCCGGCTGCGCGCGCGAGACCTCCCACGTGTTCTGGTAACCGCGGTCGGAGTACGTCTCGCCCGTGCAGCCCTGGTCGCGCCAGAACCGCGAATCGAACTGCACGTGCACCTTCGAGTTCGTGCCCATGCCGAGCTCGTTGATCGCCCACGTCTTGACCTGGCTGAAGCCGGCCTTCTTGAAGTCGACCGTGCGCAACGTCGAGAACGGCAGCGCGAGCACGACGTGATCGGCGACGCGCGTGAGCGCCCCCGATCCGTTCGCGAACGTCAACGTGTACGTCCCGTCGCCGTTCAGCTTGATCGCGGTCAGCGGCGTGTTCGTCGTGATCTGCGAATCGAGCTTCGCGCCGAGAATGGTCGCGATCTTGTCGTTCCCGCCTCGAACGTGGAACTTCTCGTTCGACTTGCCGAACGTCCTGAACTGACCCTGGCCGACGTAGCCGAGGAGATAGAGCATGTTCAGCGAGCTCTGCACCGTCGTCTCGCCGCCGTACTCGATGTTGTAGGCGACGTCGAGCAGCTGCCCGAGCGGCGACGAATGACCGCCGGGGACGTAGTTCTCGATCCACTGGTAGATCGTCATCCGGTCGAGCTCTTGGCCGCGCGGCGTCGAGAGGTTGTAGAGCGTCGGATAGCTGGCCGCGCTGACGTCCGAGTGGATCTGCTGCCAGATGCCCTTCAGGTCGCCGGTCATCTGCGCGTAGGTGTACGGCCGCCCGAAGAAGTACCCGAGCTGTTCCGTCCCGTTCGTCTCCGCGGTGTACAGGTTGTCGAGATCGAGACCGAGCTCCTGCGCAAGGTGCTTGATGTCGATGTGATTGTTGTCGATCAGCTCGCCGCCATGCTCGTAGATCTGCCCATCGGCGAACTCCCCGCGACCCGTGTAGCAGCGGCCGCCGATGCGCCCGGACGCCTCGTAGATCTGCGCGGCGTACCCGGCCTGTTGGAGCCGGTACGCCGCTGTGAGCCCCGCGAGGCCCGATCCGACGACGACGATCCGCGAGCTTGCGGGCGGCGCGCCCTGCGCGATGCTCGGTTCCGCAAGGCGTCCGAAGATCGTCGCACCGGCGACGGCGACGCCCGCTCCCTTCAGGAACCTGCGCCGCGTGGTGCGCCGTTCCTCGTCCGCGATCTGTGCAACAGCGTCTTCGACCGCGTTCGCCAGCGGTGTGCGTGCCATCAGCCCTCCCCTATCGATTCCCCCGGAGCCCTGACTGTGGGCGCCCGCACGGGCCAAGTCAACACGATCAGGAGCACGACGAGCACGAGGTCGCGCGCGAGCACGACGTCCGCGCGCGCGAACCTCGACACGTAGTCCCAGTAGTGCTTCGGGAACCAGACCTGCGTGAGGACGAGCGCCGTCGTGAGGAGGGCCGTCGCGGCAACCCCGCGCCGGCCGCGCACGAGCGGCACGAGCGGGATCAACCAGATCAGGAACTGCGGCGAGAGCACCTTTCCGAACGCGACGAACGCGCAGACGCTCGCGGCGGCGTAGCGCAGGAACCGGTCCCGGGTGACCGGGCCGCGCGCGAACGCAACCCAGACGGCGACGAGCACGACGATCTGCGTCACCGCGAACAGCGCCGCGATTCCGCCGTGCCCGGCGACGTTCTGGGAGCCGTGCGTCGTCACGATCTGCGGATGTCCGAATGCCGTGAGGAGCGCGGCGCCGAGCCCCTCGATCTGCAGCGGACGTGACGCCTGTCCGCTCAGGCTGTGCCACAGCCCGTGCGGCGCGACCAGCGCAAACGGCACGAATGCGATCGCGACGACGAGGAGTCCGGCGACGGACGCGCGCGTCCGCCCCGCGCGCCACGACCAGACGAGCGCGAGCGGCACGAGGACGAGCGGCCACAGCTTCGCAGCCACAGCCGCGCCGAGGATTGCCCACCCGAGCCGGTGCCGTCCAGCGAGCAGCGCGGCAAGAGCGGCGGCGGCGAGGAGCGCCGGCCAGAGATCGAAGCGCGAGAGGATCAGCGATCCGGCGAGCACCGGCGCAAGCGCCACGTAGAACGCGGCCGCCGGGCGGATGCTCGCGACCACCCCCACCAGCACCACGCCGCAGAGCGCCATCTCCCACGCGAAGGCCGAGGCGTAGTCGGCGAATGCCGCGGGAGGAACGAAGACCGCGAGCGCCCCGGGTGGATACTCGAGAGGGAAGTCGCGGTACGGAACGAGGCCGTGGTTCAGGATCGCGTCGCCGTACTGGCGGTACGTCGGCCAGTCGATCAGCGCAAAGCCGGACCAGATCCACCGGTGGACGAGCCCCCAGCAGGCGAGGAAGACTCCTGCTGCAGCGAGCCAGGCACCGGTGCGATCAACGCGAGCACCACGAATGGGAAGAACCATGGCAGGTAGAGATAGAACCAGTGCGTCAGGACGAGCTCGAAGCCGATCAGCACGGCGGCGGTGAGCGCGGCCATGCGAAGCGGCGAGCGGCGGCGCGGGAACCAGGCGAGCGCAAGCGCGCCGGCCACGAGCAGCACCTGGAGCGCGCGCTGCACGAGGTGCAGGTCGGGCACGCCCTTCGCGTGGTACTGGCCCCAGTCCCAGAGCGAGAACGGCGAGTCGCGGCCGATCTGGAAGCTCACGGTCCGGTCGTAGAAGACGCGCGCCGCGTGGAGCGGCGACGGCTCGAGCAGCAGCACGAAGAAGACGGCAGCCGTCGCGAGCAGGAACCCCGCGAGCGTCGCGAGCGTCGCGCGCGGGCGGCGCGCCTCGGGATAGCCGGTCCACAGCGGGAGCACGAGGAGCGACGCGAACTTCGTCCAGCCCGAGAGCGCGACGAACGCGCCGCGTGCGGGGTGGCTCGTCAGCGCCGCGAAGCCCCAGACGAGCAGGGCGGGCGCGATCGAGTCGTTCGTGTTCGAGCTCGACGCGTACTGCGTGAACGGCCATGCCGCCCACGCGAAGGCGGCTGCAGCGCCGATTCGGGGACCCCCGAGGCGCCGGCCGACGATTGCGAGCCCGACGATCGCCAGCAGGTCGAACAGGATCGACGTGAAGTGGACCGACCGCAGCTTGTCCCACTTGTGACTCCAGCCGAAGATCAGATAACCCGGGATGTACGCGAGGTAGGAGACGGGGCCGTACGTGTCGCCGAGCGGGTTCGCGGTCTCGCACTTGCCGTTCGTCTGGATGCGGTCGCGTACCTCTCCTTCGGAGTCGGCCGGACCGCACTTCGGCTGCGGGTCTTCGACCGGGAAGTGGCCGTACGGCGACTCGCCGTGCACGATGCGGTCGGCGCCGATCACGCCCGAGTAGCCGACGTCGATCACGTTGGACGCGCGCCAGTTCAACCCGACGCGGAAGCCGGCGAGAAACACCGTCGCCGCAGCGAGCACCCACACCGGCCAGACCGGAGCGCCGCGGGAAGGCCTGTCGGTGCGTGCGATCCAGATGCAGCGCGCGAGGAGCCACAGAAGCGGCGGATACGCAAGCGGCATCGCCGTGAAGATGTCGCCGCGGTTGAAGAACCAGAGCGAGACCGAGAACGAGAGCAGGGCGACGAGGTCGGCGTTCCGGATGGAGAGCAGCCGTCGCCAATCGACGAGACCCAGCAGGAAGATCGCGCAGAAGCCGAGCCAGACGGAGTAGCTGTTGATCTTCGCGCCGCCGAACGCGCCCGGGTAGCCGCGCGCCATCTTCCATGCGACCTGCGGTCCGGTCCACGCATCGATCACCGCCCCCGTCCCGTCGTCGACCGTGCCCGTGGCGATCTCGCCGGCACGGCCGGACCACACGTCGACCGTCCAGATGCCGTCCTTGAACGTCGCGTCGGTCGTCGGATGCGGTGGGTAGCGCTTCAACCACCGGGCGACCTTGCGGTTTGCGAGAAAGAGCGCGGTCGCCTGGTTCTGCGTCGTGCGCGGCTTCGTCTGCGCGATCGGCGTCGTCGTCGTGAGCGGGTTCGGGACCGCACGCCCGTGGGTCGTCGTTCCCGCATGCGCAGCCGGCGCGAGGAACAGCACGGCGAGCGCCGCGGCCACGACGCGCATGACTACCGGAAAGACCAGAGCTTGTTGCCCAAGAAGTTCAGCGGCGTGACGAGCACGATCGCGATCGCCTGCGAAAGAACCTCGCGCCAGTGCAGCCAGTCGATGAACACGACGAGCCAGAGCTGGTTGACGCCGAACGCGGCGATCGAGATCACGTAGAAGCGGGCTCCCTGCATCGCGAAGCTGCCCTTCTGGCCGACGAAGGTCCAGTGCCGGTTCCACCAGTAGTTGCTCGCCGCCGCGACGACGAAGGAGATCGCCGCAGCGACGTGCGCGCCCAGGCCGAGCAGCGACGCGAACACGGCGAGGTTGATCGCGTAGCCGGTTGCGCCGACGACCCCGAACTTCGCCAGCTGCACCCAGTTGTGCCGGCGGCGGAGCGCGGCGGCCGTGCGCGACGTGACGGACACGGCGCGAGGCTAGCTGAGGATCAGGCGGCGCTGAGAGCTTCGTGGACCCCGCCCTGGTCGTCGACCCACGGCTCGGCGTAGCCGAGGTCGTCGAGGCGACGCGAGCGGCGGCGGTAGAAATCGAGGTCTCTTTCGTCGATGAGCGTCAACGCGGACTCCAGCCCGATCTCGTCCGGGCGGACCTTGGCGATCGCGAAGGGCAGGAAGCGGTGGGCGCCGTCGCCGCACAAGACCTCGAAGCCGAGGAGCCGGTCGACGCGCTCGTCGAGCAGCGCGTCCACCGGCGTTCCCAGGTGGATGCCGTGCATGCGCACTGGTAGTGAGAGCAGCTCGGAAGCTGCACGACCCCTCATCACGGGCCGGTGATCCCCGGAGGCGCGTCCTGGAAACCGGTGACGAGCGGCACGAAGCGCGCGGGCGACAGGAACCGCGTGCGCGGACCACCGGCGGTCCGCGTCACCGCCACGAGGCTTTCGTCGATCGGGAGCACGAGCCGCCCGCCGGGCTCCAGCTGCTCGTACAGCGGCGCGGGCAGCTCGTCGGCTGCTGCCGCGACAGCGATTCCTCCGAACGGCGCGCGGTCCGGCAGCCCCAGCGCGCCGTCGCCGGCGACCACCTCGACGTCGTAGCCCGCGGTGCGGAGATTCTCGCGCGCCTGCGCGGCGAGCTCGGGCACACGCTCGATCCCGATCACCTCTCCTGCGAGCTCGGCGAGCACTGCCGCCTGATAGCCCGACCCCGTGCCAACGTCGAGCACGCGCTCGTCGCCGCCGAGCTCGAGCGCCTGCGCGATCAGCGCGACGATGTAGGGCTGCGAGATCGTCTGGCCGTGCGCCAGCGAGAGCGCCGCGTCGTCGTAGGCGTGACTGCGCGAACCGGGCGGCACGAAGAGCTCGCGCGGCACGCGCGCCATCGCGTCGAGGACGCGCTCGTCGACGATGCCGCGCCGGCGCAGCTGTTCGTCGATCCACGTCATTCACGCCGCCTGACGCACGGCGACGCCGAAGTGTTGTGCCACCACGTCCTTGATCCCCGTGATCGACGACGGCGGCACACCGAGGCCGACGCTGAGCATGGGCACCTCCGAGTCGGCGAGCTCGAGCGAGCCGTGGCTGCCGCCGCCCAGGTGATGTCGGCCGGCCAGGTCGACGAACTCCCATCCCGGC
The DNA here is from genome assembly GCA_045806045.1 of Gaiellaceae bacterium. Classification (GTDB taxonomy): domain Bacteria; phylum Actinomycetota; class Thermoleophilia; order Gaiellales; family Gaiellaceae; genus PALSA-600. Next base: position 13,551 of record JBJMKB010000081.1, read on the forward strand.
GCGGCCGAGACGAGCACCTCGCCCGCGTTCGGGTTGCGAAGCGCCGCGGCGGCTCGCACGCGGCCGTCCGGGACGTCGTCGAGGAGCGCCGCGTCCTCGTCGCCGTCGCGCCGCGCGACCACGCGGCCGTCCTCCTGGAAGAGCACGATCCCGGCGGCAGGCTGCCCGTCGAGTCGCTCGGCGACCGCGCGGGCAGCGTCGGTGTAGACCATGGCCGCGCGATTCGACGCGGTGACGAGATCGCCGCCGGCGTCGATCTGCGCAACGTGCTCCACCTTCGACTGACCGTGATCGCTGCAGACGATCACCGCGTAGCGATCGAGGAACTCCTCCGGGCCGCCGGCCGCGTCCATCAGCGCGCTGATCGACGCATCGCTTCGAGCGAGTGCTTCGTGTGCCGCGTCGGGCCCGTGCGCGTGAGACGCGTAGTCGTAGTCCGGGAGGTAGAACACGAGCAGGTCGAAGCCGTCGCGCGTGACGAGCCAGCGCCCGACGGACGCGGCGTACGCGTCGATCGACCCGAGCGCACGGTTGCGCACCGCGATCGGAGCACCCGTCCGGTCGCTCTCGTAGAGCGAGTAGAAGAAGAAGCGCTTCGGACCGTTGACCGCGGGCACGCCCGGGATCGTGGGCAGGTGCCGATGGCTGCCGCGGTAGCAGGTGATGTTGATCGCGCCGGTGGTGAGCCCCTGCGACTCGAGCGCCTCGTACACCGTCTCCGCATCGCGCGAGAGGTGCTTCGCGTTGAGGTCGACGATCGTGTCGCGCAGCGAGCGTGCCAGCCCCGCCGCTCGGACGGCGCCGAACGACGATCCGTATTCGACGAGCCGGCGCTCGCCCCGGTGCCACCACACGAGGTGCGGGATGTGGTGCACGTCCGGGTGCGCCCCCGTCGCGATCGACGACAAACACACGGGGGTGAGCGACGGAAACGTCGACGCCGCGCGCCGATACTCGCCGCGCTCCGCGAGAAAGCGCAACGCGGGCGTCTCGGCAGCCTCGAACATCGACGGCGTGAGGCCGTCGATGACGATCAGGACGACCGGCTTAGTCCTTGGCAAGGGTGCGCAGCCCGGCGTGGCGGTCGGGCGAGCGGCGGCGCAGGCGCCAGCCGAGCACCGGCACGGCGATCGCCTCGAGGTAGCCGACAACCGGCGCGAGCGCGAGGAGCGCGCCCAGCAGCGACGCGCCCGCGAGCAGCGTTGCCGTACCGCCGCGCGTCCCACCGCGACGCAGTGTGCCGGCGACGAGCGGCGCCGATCCGAGCGCACCGCAGAGCGCGCCCGCGAGCCCTCCGGCGGCTTCGTCCCATTGGCCGAACACGAGGCCGATCGCCACCGCGACGACCGCGGCGATGACCGCACCGACGATCGCGCGCCTGAGTACGCCGGTTGCCGCGACGCCGATCGACGTCCCAAGACCGACGAGAATCCCGACCGTCCACCAGTCGCCCATCAGGGCGCCGAGTGTAGCGCCGGGTTTACACCTGGCCGCTCCGTGGGCATACCTCCGCGTCTTGCAAGACGGCGCCTTGCCCCTGCTCGTCTTCTTCAGCTCGTCGCGCTCTGGTCCGGCGCGACGCATGGAGAGTCTCGTCGCGCATATCGCGCGCAAGGAACGCGACCGGTTGCGCGTGCTGCAAGTCGACGTCGACCAGCGCGCCGACCTCGTCGAGAAGCTGTCGGTGAACGACGTGCCGACGCTGGTGCTCGTCGTCGGACGCACCGCTGTCGCACGTCTCGACGGGCGGGCGAGTGCGCCGAGGATCGAGGCGATGCTCGCCGACCACCTCCGCGAGCCGCTGCCTGCGGCTTAGCGCTTCGCGGCTCAGCCCTCGAGCCGCGCGATCAGCGCGAGGGCGAATTGGGCCGCGCGTGCACCGTCGACCACGCGATGGTCGAACGTGACGCTGATGTTCCCCATCGTGCGCGCAACGATCTCCCCGTCACGCACGACCGGTCGAGGGCCGATGCGGTGCACGCCGAGGATGCCGACCTCGGGATGGTTCACGAGCGGCGTGACGAGGATGCCTGCGAGCTTGCCCGCGCTCGTGACGGTGAACGTGGAGCCGCGCAGCTCTTCGGACGTGAGGGTCCCGTTGCGCGCCTTCTCCGCCAGTGCGTCGACGTCCGCCCGAAGCTCGCCGACGGTGCGGGTATCGCAGTCGCGCACGACCGGAACGACGAGGCCGCGGTCGGTCTGCACCGCGATCCCCAGGTCGTAGCGCTCGAGATAGACGATCTCGTCGCCTTCGAGGCGCGCGTTCAGCTCGGGGAACTCCTGCAACGTCTCGGCCGTCGCCTTGAGCACGGTGGGCAGGAGGTTCTTCAGGTCGACGTTCGAAAAGTCGCATTCCTCCACGTATGTCACCGCAGGCACCTCGCGATGCGCGCGCGCCAGATGCTCGACGATCTGCCGGCGCACCCCGCGCACCTTCTCCCGGCGTCCCTCCGCCGGCTCCGCGGGACCCGCGGCACCGCGCACGTCGTCCTCGGTCAGACGACCACCCGGGCCGGTCGGTCTCACGGCCGCCACGTCGACACCGAGCTCCTGCGCAATGCGACGCACGAGCGGCGTGGCCTGGACACGCGGGAGAGGTCCGGACGCCGCGCGGGTCAGAGGTACCCGTGTGTCGGCCTGCTTCTCGACCACGGCCGCCGGCGCCGCATCCTCGCCGATCACGACCAGGAGGGTCCCGACCGGCACGACCTCGCCCTCGGCGACCAGGATGCGGGCGACCTTGCCCGCTGCCGGCGAGGGGATCTCGACGGTCGTCTTGTCGGTCTGGATCTCGACGAGCGGCGCGTCCTCTGCGATCTCGTCGCCTTCGGCGACCAGCCAGCGGGCGATCTCTCCCTCGGTCAGTCCCTCCCCGAGGTCCGGCAGCTTGAACTCGTACGCCATCGGCGCCCGAGCCTACCTGCGCGGCCTGCCGATCCAGGCGTCCGCGGGCGCGATCAGGACACGCAGTCCTTCGCCCGCCCGCCAGAGGGACACCGCCTGCTCCGTCCCGCCGAGGTCGGAAGCCACGTCGCGCGGCACGTACCCGGCCTGCAGCGTGCGCTCGGCGTTCCAGATGCCCACCGCATTCGGGTCGTGCTCGTTCTCCGGCTCCGTCACCAGCGCGAGCGGCGAGCCGGGATCGAACGACGCGTCGGCGACCGCCTCGGGCCGGAACGACACACCGGCGACCGCGACGACGCGGATGCGCGGGTCCTCCCATTCGACCCGCGCCCCGGTGGCGGCGTCGCGCAGGTGGTAGCCCGCGCCCCGGCGGTCGCGCTCGAGCCAGAGACGGAGCCGGTCGGTCACCTCGCGCTCCTGGTCCGCCGGGCCTAAGGCGCGAACAGCGAACGCACTGCGGCGGTAATGCGCTCGACCGACGGGATGTACGCGTCCTCGATCGTCCAGTACGGGTACGGCACGTCGTACCCCGTGACACGCAGCACCGGGCCGTGCAGGTCGAAGATTGCGCGCTCGGCGATCAGCGCGGCGAGCTCGGCCCCGAAGCCGGCGGTGCGCGGCGCCTCGTGCACGATCACGGCGCGGCCCGTCTTTGCGACCGAGGCGAGAATCGCCTCCTCATCGAGGGGACGCAGCGAACGGATGTCGATCACCTCGCACGACACGTCGAGCGCGTCGGCGGCCCGCTCGCATACCGGGACCATCGCCCCGTAGGCGATCAGCGTCACGTCGCTCCCTTCGCGCGCGACGCGCGCTTCGCCGAGCGGGACGACGAAGTCGCCTTCGGGAACCTCACCGCGCGCGGTGCGGTAGACGAGCTTCGGCTCGAAGATCACGACCGGATCGGGATCGCGAATCGCCGCCGCGAGCAACCCCTTCGCGTCGGCGGGCGTCGAGGGGATCGCGACCTTGATCCCGGGCGTGTGCACGTAGTAGGCCTCGGGCGAGTCGTCGTGCAGCTCCGGCGCGCGCACGCCACCGCCGTACGGCATGCGGATCGTGATCGGAAACTCCATGCGGCCGCCGGTGCGCCAGCGGTAGCGGCCGACGTGCGTGATCAGCTGGTCGAGGCACGGGTACGAGAAGGCGTCGTACTGCATCTCGACGACGGGCCGCCAACCCGCCATGCAGAGGCCGATCGCGCTGCCGAGGATCCCGGCCTCGGCAAGCGGCGTGTCGACGCAGCGATCCGGACCGAACGCGTCGCGCAGCCCCGCGGTCGCGCGGAAGACGCCACCGGAGCGGCCGACGTCCTCCCCCAGCACCATCACGTCCGCGTCGCGCGCGAGCTCGGTGTGCAGGGCGTCGTTGACAGCCTCGACAAGCGTCAGCTCAGCCATGGCGCATGTTCTCTGGCGGATCGACGTAGGCATGCGCGAAGAGGAGCTCGGGATCGGCCGGCGGCGTGGCCTCCGCTGCGGCGATCCCGGCGCGCAGCGCGTCCTCGGCCTCCTTCCGCGCTCCCGCGACGCGCTCCTCGTTCAGCACGCCGAGATCCCTCAGGACCGATTCGTAGCGCCCGACGCACTCGTTCGCGCGCTCCTCTTCGACGCGTGCCTGATCGATGTAGGCGCGCGGGTCGTCGGCAGTCGCATGCGGCGCCGCGCGGTAGTGAACACATTCGATGAACGTCGGCCCTCCCCCGGCCCGCGCGCGCTCGACTGCGTCACGCGCGGCGTCGTACACCGCGAGCACGTCGAGGCCGTCGACGCGCACGCCGGGTATGCCGTACCCCGCAGCCTTGTCGGCGAGCGTCTCCGCACGAGTCTGCGCCTCGAGCGGGGTCGAGATCGCCCAGTGGTTGTTGTTGCAGACGAAGACGGCGGGCGCGTTCATCACCGCCGCCAAGTTGACGCCTTCGTGAAACGCGCCCTCGCTGGTCGCGCCGTCGCCGAAGAACGCCATCGCGACGACGTTCTCGCCGCGGAGCTTCTTCCCCCAAGCGAGTCCTGCCGCGTGCGGCACGTGCGTTGCAATCGGGACGGCGATCGAGGCGACGTTCCAGTCCGCCGGGTTCCACCAACCGGAAGGATGCCCCCGCCACCAATGCAACACCGTCTCGACCGGCATCCCGCGCACGAGCCCGATCGCCGACTCTCGGTACGAGGGGAAGATCCAGTCGTCGTCCGAGAGCGCGAACGTCGCGCCGGCCTGGATCGCCTCGTGGTTCCAGAAGATCGCGTACGTCCCGATGCGGCCCTGGCGGTGGTAGACGACCGAGCGCTCGTCGTACGTCCGCAGGAGGACCATGCGGCGATACAGCTCGAGCAGGTCGCTCTCCTTCAGGCCCTGGGGCACGAGAGCTTCAGTCGACGCCATGCGCGGCGGAAGGCTACCGCGTCGAGCACTCGAGTCGCATTGCTCAGACGAGGACGGAGATCGCGTCGCGCTTCGCCTCGAAGATCGCCTCGTCGACGTCACCGAGATCCTCCCCGTCGGACTGCAGCGGCAGCGGACGGTCGCAGCGGACGACGATGCGGTCGAGATCGTGCCCGCGCAGGACGTGCGCGTTGCTGCCGTCGCCGCGGACGATCGTCGCGAGCAGCCGCGGCACGTCGCGCGGGCGAACACGCTCGGGAGCGGCGAAGTCGAGCCCCTTTTCGAACCGTGCAGCCGGTGTGACGCGCAACGGGATCGCCCCGGCGTACGAGTAAGGATCGCAGTTGGCCACGAGCACGAACGCGGCGCGCCCGACGCCTTCGATCTCGAGCTGCGGGTCCCAGCGCGCCCGGCGCTCGAACAACATCTTCGCGATCATGCGCAGGAACGCGACGTCGCCTGGCCGCGCGCCGCCGGCATCCCGTCCGAGCTCGTTCAGGCGACGGACAGCCTCGGCGTCGAAGCCGAGGCCCGCGGAGAAGGAAAAGCGGCGCCCGTTCACGGCACCGACGGAGATGCGGCGCGTGCGTCCTTCGGCGAGCGCCGAGCCGACGGCGTGCGCGGCCTCGACCGGCTCGCGCGAGAGGCCGAGCGCGCGCGGGAAGACGCTCGTCCCCCCGCCCGGAAGGAACCCGAATGGCGTCGCGCCGTCGGCGCCGTTCAACGCCTCGTTGTACGTCCCGTCCCCGGAGAAGACGAGGATGCCGTCGACGCGCTCCGCTGCCGCCGCCGCGGCGAGCTCGGTTGCGTGGCCCGGCCGCTGCGTGAACTGCGTCTCGACGACGGCGTGCAGGCGCAGCACGCGCTCGACCTCGCTGATCCGCCGGCCGGTCACATGCGTGGAGTAGGGATTGACGATCAGGAGCGCACGCTTCACTCTCCCGAGCATGCCACGGCTGACCGCGTTGATCGTGGAGGTTCCGGAAGCCGAGCCGCAGGTGGCCGACCTGCGGCTGCAGCACGACTCGTCCGCCGCGCGAGGCGTTCCCGCACACATCACGATCCTCTCCCCGTTTCTCGACGCCGAGCACGTCGACGAGGACGCGCTCGCGCAGCTGTTCGCGAAGTTCCCCTCGTTCGACTTCGAGCTCGACCGCGTCGAGCGATTCGAGGAAGGCGTGGTCTGGCTGCACCCGCAGCCGTCGGCGCCGTTCGAAGACCTGACGGCCGCCGTCTGGCAGCGCTGGCCGGATCATCCGCCGTACGAGGGAGCGTTCGACGAGCCGATTCCGCACCTGACGGTGAGCGAGATCGAGATCGACGTGAACGTGCAGCTCCCGATCGCGTCGCGGGCGCGCGAGGTGACGCTCATCGAAGAGGTGGAGCCGGGTGGCGCGTACGCCACCCGGCTCCGGATCCCGCTCGGCTAGCTACTTCTTGCTGCGCGGCAGCAGGAAGTCCATCGCCGCGGTCTCATCGAGCGGGTAGAGGAACGACTGCGCCGTCTGGTCCGGCGACACCGTGTTCACCTCCGTCCACGCGGTGCCGTCGTAGAAGCGCGCACCGTCACCCGCGGCGACCTCGGTCGGGCGGCCGAAGCCGTCGACGGGGCCGAGCTGGCGGAGCGCCGAACGAGGCACCGTCAGCGTGATCGTTCCCGTCGCGACGTCGACGGAGCCGTTCGCGCTCTGCGCCTGCGGATAGACCTGACACTTCTCGTTCGACGCGGCGACCGTGTTCTCGCACGCTGTCGAGCCGGTCGTGTAGTCGTCGTATCCGTACTTCCACGTGAGACCGGTGGTCGACGCGCTGACGCCGACGTCCTGGTATCCGTTCGTGAACCGGAACAGGTAGAGGATCGACTTGCCGCCGGTCCGGGCGAGCGTCTGCGCGATCGCCGCGGTCGAGAGGTCGGCGACCTTCAGCTTCACGGTGAAGCCCTGCGTCGCCGCGTCCGGCAGGATCGAGACATTCGTGATGTCCCCCGCCGGCTCGTTGAAGGGGCCGGGGTTCGGCGGGGCCGCACCGACGCCCATCAACGAGTAGTTCGAGAGGGCGTCGGACGACGCGTCGTCCGTCGACGTGCGTACGACCGGCCGTCCGGCGGTGACCTTCCCACCGCCGTTCGAGGGCCCTGCGATCTGCGTCGCGGCCATCGTCGTCGCCACATGACCCGCCGCCTCCTCCGGCTTCTTGTTGCCGCGGTCGAAGACGACGGTCAGCTTCTTCGTCACCGGGCTGTAGCCGATCGCGAAGAAGTCCGCGAGCGACCGGTCGCCCGGCTGCGTCGTGTCGCAGGCGAGGCCGTTCAGGCAGATCGAGTCGTAGTGGAACGGGTGCGTCGTCGCCTTCACCTGGCTGAAGGTGCGCGCCGGGTCGAGCGCGTTCAGCGACTGGTTGACGTAGACGTCCCACGCGGCGTTGAACTCGTTCGTGTTCGGATCGCCGTCCGACTCCGTTCCGTAGAACGTCACCGCCACACGCCCGGGCGCGCCGCCCGCCGCCACCCACGGGAAGACGGTCGTGCCGACCTTGTCGCGGTCGACCTGGACCGGCGCGGAGCCGAGGTGGAGGGCGGGGATCCCGCCGGGATCGCGCTTCACCTGCGCGATCGGCTCGTTGCAGGCGGCGACGTCGGCGGCCGTGAGCGCGCTCATCCACGCGTGATACGCGGACGAGTCGCTCCACGCCACGTAGACGTTGCCCGCGCTGTCGTGGTCTGCGACCGCGAAGCCGGCCGTGCCGCCCTTCACGAACTCCTCGCCGTTCGCGAGGTTGCAGTTCGTCCACGTCGCGCCCTTGTCGTTCGAGACCGCGAGGTTGACGGACATCCCCTTCGTGTACGGGAAGTAGACGATCGACGTCCCCTCGACAAAGCGGAGGGGGCCGGGGAACTCTGCGTTCGGCGCCCCGACGACGGCGGTGGGCGCGTAGGTGAGACCGCCGTCGGTCGACGTCTGGATGACCACGTTCCGCGGAACCTGCTGGTTGTACGAGAGCAGGACGGTGTGGTCGTCCACGAACGTCATCCACTGGCGGTCCGCGAGCACTCCCTGCGTCGTCCCGAACGGGAGACCGTTGCCGTTCGGCCCACCGCTCGCGATCGAGTGGCCGTTGTCGGGCGAGGTCGACGTCGTGAACCCGTTGAGCGCGTCGAGCCCGGAGTACGCGTACTGGTAGTTGCCCTGCGCGTTCTTCGTGATGCCGGTCGCGAGGGCGCAGTCTCCGCCGCCTCCGGTTCCCTGCTGGCCGCGCGGCGGGGTGCCGAGCAGGTGGTACGAATCGCCGCCGTCGGTCGAGACCTGGGCATAGTCCGAGGCGTTCGAGAAGCCGGTCGGGCCGCACGCGTAGATGTTCCCGGCACGGTCGATCTCGACGATCGGCTCTGCCTCGTCGCGCTGTGCGTCGACGGGCACCGCGGCGCCGAACTCGAGGCCCTGCGCGTTGGCGGATGCGACGCCGGCGCCCTGGAACTTCGGCGTCGTGTCGACGGTCAGCGTCGCGTCGTACGGCTGGCCCGCGACGTTCGTGAAGCCGCAGACGAGGACCTGGTAGGGCCCCGTCGCCAGGTTGTAGGCAACGACCGTCTCGTCGGCCGTCCCCGACGTCGGCGTGACGTTGTCGCTCGAGCCGACCTCGCTTCCTTGCGTGTCGCCCGCGTCTGCGCCGCCGTTCTGGTTGACGGTGAGGACGAGGTCGGAGGAGGAGATCCCGTCGGGACCCCCGGTCACGCCGACGGGCGTCCACGTGATCTTGAAGGTGAACCTCGCGTCGTACGCGTCGTATCCGCGTCGCGGCGCGGTGACGTCCACAAGATGCTGGTCCTCGGTACCGACGGCGACCACGTTGCAGTCGCTCGCGTGGACGCTGCTCGGAGGTACGGTTCCGTGCCACGACACGGTCGTCGTCTGCCCGACCTTCCCGGGAACGGCGACGGTGCTGGACGAGGGCTCGGACGCACCGACCTGCAGCGTCACCGCGCCGACGGCAGCGATCACCAGCGCTGCCACGACGGCGACGCGAAGCTTGACCTTTCGCATTGGACGTCTCCTCTTCGATATCACTGGGCGGAAGTGATATTCCTTGCAAGCCGGGAAACGGAAACATGCGGGTTGACTAGGTAGTTGACTAGGGAGTCGCGTATCCCCGCATGCCCTCGAGGAGGGCCTCGTAGAGCCGGTCTGCGAGCGCGGCGGTGTCGGCGCCGGGGCGAAGCCAGGTGTAGGCCCAGTTCGCGGCGCTCAGGAAGAGGAGGGCCGCCGTCGCCACGTCCAGGTCGGTGCGGAGCGCGCTTCCCTCCACACCCTCGCGGAAGAGGTCGCGGATCCGCTCCTCGTAGCGGCGGCGCTCGCTCGTGAACGCCTCCCGGCGCTCGTCGGAGAGGAAGCGCCATTCGCGGACGAAGACGGTCGCGACGTCGAGCTGGGCCGCCACGACGCCGAGGTGCGCCCTCAGGGCGAGGCGGATCCGTTCGGCGGGGGGCGCGTCTGCCGGAACCGTGTCCAGCGCGGCGTGGAAGGCCTCGGCACCCTCGCGCGCGACTTCCCAGAGCAGGTCTTCCTTCGAGGCGATGTGGTGGTAGAGGGAGGGCTTCTGCACCCCGAGTTCCTCCGCCAGGTCGGCGAGCGACGTGCCCTGATAGCCCTGCTTCGCGAACAGCCGGGCCGCGATCCGCGTTAGCTCCTCACGCCTGGCGGACATCTATGCTTCACAGCCTAACGATCGGTAGGTAGGGAGGCTTCGATGGACGCGAGAACACAGGAATTCCTCGCCTACGTCCAGGGTGGCGGGCAGGTCGAGGCGACGGACTGGCTTCCGGACGACTACCGGCAGAAGCTGATCAAGTTCATCGAGATGCACGCCAACTCGGAGCTGATGGGCGTGCTCCCCGAGCGCGAGTGGATCCTCAAGGCGCCGACCCTGCAACGCAAGCTGGCGCTGACCGCGAAGGTGCAGGACGAGGTCGGCCACGCGCAGCTCATCTACCGCGTCGCCGAGGACCTCGGCAAACCGCGCGACCAGATGTTCGCCGACCTGATCTCGGGCAAGGCGAAGTTCCACAACGTCTTCCACTACCCGACGTACACCTGGGGCGACGTGGGGGTGATCGCATGGCTCGTCGACGCGGCCGCGATCATCTCGCAGAAGGCGCTCCTCAAATGCTCGTACGCGCCCTATGCGCGGATCATGAAGAAGATCTGCTGGGAAGAGTCGTTCCACATCCTCCACGGACGCGACGTGATCCTCGCGCTGATGACCGGCACCGACGAGCAGCGCGAGCTCGTGCAGGAAGCGCTGAACCGCTGGTGGGGGCCGCTCATGCAGTTCCACGGAAACCCGATCCCGCGCGACGAGGATCCGATGTTCATCTGGCGGATCAAGTCCCAGGGCAACGAGGAGGCGCGCCAGCAGTTCCTCGAGGGCTACGTCCCGCAGATCTGGGAGCTCGGGCTCACCGTTCCGGATCCGAGCCTGCGACGCTCGGACGACGGCGTCTGGGAATACTCGGAGCCCGA
>JBJMKB010000082.1:0-21642 GCA_045806045.1 Gaiellaceae bacterium
AGCTTGTACTCGCGCTTGATGTGATTGATGATCGCCTCGTCCATCTCGTCGCCGCCGACGCGCAGCGACTGCGAGACGACGATCCCGCCGAGCGAGTTCACAGCGACCTCCGTCGTGCCGCCGCCGATGTCGACGATCATGTTCCCGGTCGGCTCGGCAACGGGAAGTCCGGCCCCGATCGCCGCGGCCATCGGCTCCTCGATCAGGTACGCCTTGCGTGCACCGGCCGAGAGCGTCGCCTCTTCGACCGCGCGCTTCTCGACACCGGTCACTCCCGACGGCACGCACACGACGACACGCGGATGCGCGAAGCGGTGTTGGTGCACCTTCTGGATGAAATGGCGGAGCATCTGCTCGGTGACGTCGAAGTCGGCGATCACGCCGTCCTTCAGCGGACGGATCGCGCTGATCGTCCCGGGCGTGCGGCCGAGCATGCGCTTCGCCTCGAGCCCGACCGCGTGCACCTCGCCTGAGCGCTGGTCGATCGCGACGACCGACGGTTCGGAGAGCACGATTCCGCGCCCGCGCACGTACACGAGCGTGTTCGCGGTTCCGAGGTCGACGGCCATGTCGCGACCGCCGAACCCTGTGAGGTAGTTGAAGACACCCATAGCTCGACCGGCGCCGAGTCTAGCCGTACTGGTGCCGCTTCGACCCTCGCGCTCGGGCTCTACGCTCAACCGAAGCCGTAGACGCCCGGGAAACGCGTGGCAAGCAGGCTCACGAGTAGCGAGCCGGGAAGGCCGACGACGTTGAGGAAGTCGCCGTCGATCGTCTGGACCAGGCTCGCGCCGAGGCCCTGGATCGCATAACCGCCGGCACGGCCCTCCCACTCGCGGGACGCGACGTAGTGCGCGAGGTCGCGCGGCGTGAGCTCGCGAAAGGTCACGCGCGTCGTCTCGGTGCCGACCTCCTCCCACGCCTGCGTGCGCAGGCACAGTCCGGAAACGACCTCGTGGGTCCTTCCCGACAGCTCTTCGAGCATCGCTTCCGCCTCGGTCTCGTTCGCGGGCTTGCCGAGCAGCTCGCCGTCAAACAGCACCTCGGTGTCCACGCCGAGCACCGGACGGTCGTCGGGCTCGACGGAGTGCGCTTTGCCCCGCGCGCGCTCCAGCGGCCCCGTCCCGGGAACCTCGTCGTAGTCCGGCGCCACGACCTCGAACGGAATCTGCAGCTGCTCGAGAATCGCGCGACGTTGCGGCGAGGTCGAGGCGAGGATGAGCGGCGGCGCAGGCGGGACGCTCACGCTTTCCGCGCCGCCCAGATCTCTTCGCAGGGCCACTTGCGCGCCCAATCCGCCGTGACGTAGTCGTACTGCGTGTGCGTGCGCGCGTCCGCCGGCGCCTGGAGCTCGATCAGCCGTTCGATCTCGAAGCCGCTCGCGCGCAGCACGTCGATCCATTCGCCGTGCGCGAGATGGAATTCGACGCCGCCCTCGGGCCACTCGAAGCGCTTCATCCCGAACTGAGGCCGGACGAGATGGTCCTTCGCCGGCACCTCGTCCCCGGAGCACAGGATCACGAGCGTCGAGTTGCGCAGGAAGACCAGTCGACCGCCCGGGCGTAGGAGCCGTGCGGCTTCGGGAATCCACCGGTACGGATCGACCCAGATCGACGCGCCGTACTCGGAGACGACGAGGTCGGCACTCGCGTCCGGGAGGCCCGTGTCGGCCGCGTCCGCCTCGACGAGCGGAAACTCGATCCCGGTGTCGGCCATCATCCTGCGCGCGGTCTCGAGCTGGGCGGGCGTCACGTCGACGCCCACCGGCCGCGCTCCCTTTTTCGCGAGCCAAGCCGAGAAGTACGCCGTCCCGCAGCCGAGCTCGACCACGTCGAGACCTGCGACGTCACCGAGGACGTTCAGCTCGGACTCGTCGATTCCCCAGATGCCCCAGGAGATGTCGTCGAGCGCCCAGTTCGTCGCCGCGTTCTCGTCCGTGTACTCGGCGTTCGCCTTCGACCAGAGCGCGATGTTCTTCGCCGCGTCGTCAGACGACGCCATCGGGGAACCAGATCCCGATCTCGCGCTCCGCCGACTCAGCAGAGTCGGAGCCGTGCACGAGGTTGTTCGGCATCGCGAGCGCGAACCTGCCCCGCAGCGAGCCGGGAGCGGCTTCCGCCGGATTCGTCGCGCCGATCGTCACGCGGCACGTGGCGATCGCCCCCTCCCCCTCGAGGACGAATGCAAGCGTCGGCCCGGAGGTGATGAAGTCGACGAGCTCGCCGAAGAACGGCTTCTCGGCATGCTCGGCGTAATGGGTCTCGCCGATCTCGCGAGTCGCTCTGACGAAGCGCGCCGCGCGCAGCTTCAGCCCGCGCCGCTCGAACGTGGCGAGGATCTCGCCGGCGAGGTTGCGCTCGACGGCGTCCGGCTTTGCGAGGATGAGCGTCCGCTCGACGGCCATGCGGGCGCGGACACTAGCCGTTCGACCCGCTCAACGGGACCGCTGGCGGCGCGCCGGCCGCTTCGCCTCGGCGAGCGATACTGCCGTCGGATCGTGCTCGATCGGCGTCTCGCAATACGGGCACACCTGCCAGAGCGCCTCGAGCGGCCGGTTGCACGTGGCGCACGCCTGCCGGAGCTTCGTCGTGCAGACGGGGCAGATGAGGAAGTCCTCGTCGACCTCCGCGCGGCAAACGGGGCAGTGCAGGTCGCGGCCGCCGAGCCGCTTCTCCATCGCCTTGATCTCGAGCTCGCGCTCGCGCACGTCGTCGAGATACTCCGGCGGCCGGAAAAGCATGTAGATCAGCGGGCCGATGAAGGGCACGACGCCGATCGCGGTCACGACCCAGACGATCAGCGGGTCCTCGATGCGGCGCTTCGCGTCCTTGTTGACCCAGTAGACCGTCGCGATCCAGAAGACGAGCACGAAGAAGATCGCGAGGTTGCGCATCACGTACCACGTCGACGAGTGGAAGAAGTCGTGCACGCCGCCGAACACCGCTGCGATCACAGAAGGATTCTTCCTATCCCGTAGCCCGCGGCAAACGCGAGCACGACGAACGCCACGACGACGAAGAGGGCGAACAGGAAGACGCTGATGCGTTCACCGGGCCGGGACATCGTAAGCATTTCACTCATCCTGAGCCAGATCGGCAAGCAGGTACAGCGAGCCGGTGACGAGGACGGGGCGCCCCAGCCTACGGGCGCGACGAAGCGCTCGGTGGGGATTGGCTTCGACCTCGACCATCTCGAACCAGGTTCGGGCTCGCTCGGCGACCTCCCCCGGCGGGAGCGCGCGGGGATTCGAGGAGCTCGTCGCGACGAGCGTGCGGCCCGCGCGGGCGAGGCGCTCGAGGATCCCGTCGACGTCCTTGTCCCGAAGGATCGACGCGACGACGACGTAGTCGTGCGGCTGCGGCAGGCGCTCGAGGAGCCAGTCCACTGCCTCTGGTGTGTGCGCCCCGTCGCGCACCTCGCCGTCGCGGATCTCGAGGCGCCCCGCCAGGCGCGCCTCCGCGAGCTCGACCGGTCGCCCGAGGAGCTCCGAGGCGGCTTCGCGCGCGCCGCCCACCACGACCCTCCCCGGGACCAAACGAGCGAACTCCGCGTCGGGCAGGACGACGGTCGCCTTCGGCCCCGCGACCGCGAGCTTCTCGGCCGCGATCTGCTCGCGCGTCTCGCCAAGGACGTCGGTGTGCTCGAGCTGAACGTTCGTGAGCAGGACGACGCGCGCGTCGATCACGTTCGTCGCGTCGTGCCGGCCGCCGAGACCGGCCTCGATCGCAGCTCGCTCGACACCTCGCGCGGCGAAGTCGGCGAACGCTGCCGCTGTGACCGCCTCGAACTGTGTTGCGCCGACCGCCTCCGCGTCAGGGCGAATGCGCGCGACGGCGCGCTCGAACCCGGCGGGATCGGTGTGCAGCCGCTCGTGCCAGCCCTCGACGTGCGGAGAGGTGTAGGCGACGCCGCCGATCGTCGCGGCAAGACGCCGCGCCGCCGTTGACTTCCCCTTCGTGCCGACGACGTGAACCGCCTCGAACGAGCGCTCCGGGTTGCCGAGCCGCGCCAGCAGCTCGAGCATGCGCTCGGTGCCGAACCCGTCCGCCGGCCAGGGGCTCAACGATTCCAGCCAGGCGATGACTCCGGCTCCGTCGAGCCTGAGCCGGTCAGTCGCCGATGGCATCGAGCTCGCGACGGTAGCGCTCGAGCTTCGCCCGCTCGGCATCGACGACCTCGGCGGGGGCGTTCGCGACGAACCGCTCGTTCGCGAGCTGCTTCTCCGCGCGGGCGATCTCCTTGCGCAGCCGCTCGCGTTCCGCGGCTGCATCTCCGTTTGCCTTCGAGCGATCGGGCTTCACGACCGCGTCGAAGATGCGACGTTCGTCGCCTTCGAGCGGCGGGATCACACCGGAGCGCCGGAAGGTTCGGGCCGCGTCTTGAAGGGCGATGAGCGCATCAGCGTCCCATTCGTCGCCTGCCTTTGGCCACGGCGCGACGATCAGCCGCGTCTCGCGCGCCGGCAGATGCGACCAGATCTCCTCGGTCACGTGCGGCATCGCGGGGTGCAGCAGCTTGAGCAACCGCTCGAGCGCCGCGGTGGCGGTGGCGCGCGCGCCGGCGTCGCCGTCGTAGAGACGGCCCTTGATCGCCTCGAGATACCAGTCGCAGAAGTCGTCGAAGGTGAGGTGGTACAGCTCGTCCATCGAGTGGGCGAAGTCGAACTCCGCGAGGAACGACTCGACCGTGCGCTGCGTCTGCGAAAGCCGCGCGAGGATCCAGCGTTCTTCGAGCGACGACGGCCGCTCGTCCGGGAGAGCACCCTCGCTCGCGGTCACGATCAAGCGCGCCGCGTTCCAGAGCTTGTTCGCGAGCTTGGCGCCCTCTTCGATCGCGGGGTAGGAGAAGCGCACGTCCTGCGTGAGCGAGTTCTTCATCATCCCGTAGCGCGTCGGGTCCGCGCCGTAACGCTCCAGGACGAGCTTCGCGTCGATCCCCGTACCGAGCGACTTCGACATACGCCCTCCGTCGGGAGCGAGCACGGTCGAATAGATGATCACGTCCTTGAAGGGGATCTCGCCCATCAGCTCGAGGCCGGAGAAGATCATCCGGTTCTCCCAGAGACGAATGATCTCGCGCGCCGTCGTCTGGAGGTCGCCGGGGTAGAAGTAGTCGAGGTCCGGCGTCTCGTCCGGCCAGCCGAGCGTTGCGAACGGCCACAGCGCCGAGCTGAACCACGTGTCGAGCACGTCGGTCTCCTGGCGGAGCTCCGTCGAGCCGCACTCCTTGCACGCGTCCGGCTCTGACTCGGCGACGGTGATGTGCTCGTTCGGGCAGAACCACGCGGGGATCTGATGGCCCCACCAGATCTGGCGCGAGATGTTCCAGTCGGGCGCGTTCTCGAGCGAGTCGATCGCGTACCGATGCTGACTCTCGGGGTGGTAGGCGACGCGCCGCTCGCGCAGCGCATCGAGCGCCGGGCCGCGCAGGTCGTCCATGCGGACCCACCACTGCATCGAGATCAGCGGCTCGATCCGCGTCTTGCAGCGTTCGCAGCGCGCAACGGAGTGCCGATAGTGCTCGCGCTTCTCGAGCTGGCCGCGCTCCTTCAGCCAGTCGAGGATCTTCTCCTCCGCTTCCTTCTGCGTCAGCCCTTCGAGTCCGGCCGCGGTCACGCGGCCGTCCGGCCCGATGCACATCGGCTCGGGGAGGTCGTGATCTCGCCCGATCGCGAAGTCGGTCGCGTCGTGTCCGGGGGTGATCTTCAGCGCGCCGGTGCCGAAGTCGCGCTCCACACGCTCGTCGGCGATCACCGGCACGCGGTTCTCCGTCCACGGGACGATCACCTCGCGTCCGATCAGGTGTCGGTAGCGGTCGTCCTCCGGGTGCACGGCAACGGCGACGTCGGCGGGGATCGTCGCCGGCCGCACCGTCGCGATCGGGATATACCCGTCGCCGTCCGCAAGCGGATAGCGGATCGTCGTCAGCGTGTCGTCGACGTCCTCGTGGATCAGCTCGAGGTCGGAGAGCGACGTCTCGTGGTGCGGGCACCAGTTGATGATCCGGTTCGCGCGGTAGATCGAGCCCTTCTCCCACAGGTGCACGAACCAGCGCATCACGGCGCGCACGTAACCGTCGTCCATCGTGAAGCGCACGCGGCGGTAGTCGAGCGATGCGCCCAGGCGGCGGAAGTCGTCGAGGATCTTGCCGCCGTACTCGTGCAGCCACGCCCAGACGCGCTCGACGAACGCGTCGCGGCCGAGCTCCTGACGTGACGTGCCTTCGGCGACGAGCGCGTTCTCGACGACGTTCTGCGTCGAGATACCGGCATGGTCGAAGCCGGGCTGGAAGAGGGTGTTGAAGCCCTGCATCCGCTTCCAGCGGATCATCGTGTCGCCGATCGCGAGCCCGAGGGCGTGGCCGGTATGGAGCTGACCCGTGACGTTGGGCGGCGGGTGCGCGTCGACATACGGCGTGCGCGCCGGGTCGGGGTCGGCGTTGTAGAGGCCTTCGTCCTCCCACGTGCGCTGCCAGCGCTCCTCCACCCCTTGGGGCTCGTACCTGGGCTGCATCTCGCTCACGGGCGGCCCATCGTACGTGTCGGACGGATCAGGTCAGGCAGCGACTATGAGCACGAGTATGCCGAAGAAGCGCAGCCTGCGCCAGGAATTCAGGTGCGCGCCCAGTCCGCGGCGACGTGCTCGAGGATCGTCGTCAGCAGCTCGAACGAATGCATCACGTGCTCGTGTGCGAGCTCGCGGGCGCCGGCGACCGAGGCCGCCTCGAGGGCGCTGCGAATCGCCCGGTGCTCGGCCTGATTGCGCTCGTACAGACGGTCGAGATGGTCGTCGGACGGCGCCCAGACGGCGGGCCCCGAGAACGTGCGGCGTGCCGCTTTCGCCACCGACTCCACGTATGGCATATCCGCAGTCCGGTAGAGAACGTCGTGGAAGGCGTGGTTCGCGCGCATCCAGTCCGCCATCAGCGAGCGGCGCCCGCCGCCCGGCTCGTGCGAACGAACCTCCTTCGTCAGCCGCCCGAACCGCTTCTCGCACGCCTCGAGCTCCGCGAGGATCTCGGGCGTCATCTTCTGCGCCGCGACCTCGGTGACGAGCGCCTCGAGCTCGGCGCGCACGAGGAACGCCTCGCGCAGGTCGTCGTGCGACAGCGTCCGGACCCGGACGCCGCGGTTCGGCTCGAACGAGACGAGCCCGAGGGCGGCGAGCTTGCGCAGCGCCTCCCGCACCGGTGTGCGCGAAACGCCGAACCGCTCGGAGAGCTGCTCCTGCCGCAGCACGGATCCCGGTGCCAGCTCGCCGGAAACGATCGCCTCCTCGATCAGCACGGCGATGTCGTCGGCCTTCGTCGACTCGAGGCTCATTTGAGGAGAGCGTACGCCTCCGTGGTCAGGAAGTCCTTCAGCGGGACGGAGAGCGCGACCTCGGCGAAGACCTCCTTCGCCTCCTCCGACGCGTCGACCTGCTGGATCTCCTCGCGCACTCGCGCCTCGTCGAAGCGGCCGGACTGCACCCACGACCAGACCTGGGCGCGCGAGATCTCGGCTGTCGCGGCGTCCTCCATCAGGTTGTCGATCGCGGCGGCGCCGACGCCCTGGAGCCACGCGTCGAGGTAACGGACGCCGACGCTGACGTTGACCCGCAGGCCGTCGTCGGTGATCGAGCTGCCGGGGATCTCGAAGTCGACCAGCTGCTCCTCGCTCACGTGGACGTCGTCGCGCTTGCGGTCGACCTGGTTCGGGCGCTCCCCGAGCACGGCGTCGAACTCCGCGATCGCGACCGGAACGAGATCGGGATGCGCGACCCAGGTGCCGTCGAAGCCGTCACCGGCTTCGCGCCGTTTGTCCTCGGTCACGTTGGCGAGCGCGACCGCGTTCACCTCGGGGTCGCGACGCGACGGTATGAACGCGGCCATGCCGCCGATCGCGTGCGCCTCCCGGTCGTGACACGTCTTCACGAGCAGCTCGGTATACGCGCGCATGAACGGCACCGTCATCGTCACCTGCGAGCGGTCCGGGAGCACCGCGCCCATCTTCTTGATGCAGCTGAAGATGTAGTCCCAGCGTCCCGCGTTGAGCGCGCACGAGTGGTTGCGCAGCTCGTAGAGGATCGCGTCCATCTCGAACGCCGCGAGGATCGTCTCGATCAGCACGGTGCACTTGATCGATCCGTGCGGCAGGCCAAGCTCCTCCTCCGCGAGCGCGAACGCACGCGCCCAGAGCCGCGCCTCCTCATGCGACTCGAGCTTCGGCAAGTAGAAGTACGGCCCCGTCCCCCGCTCGAGCTGCTCGCGCGCGTTGTTGAAGACCACGAGCCCGAAGTCGAAGAGCGACGCGCTGACGGGCTCGCCGTCCACCTCGTGATGAGCCTCGACGAGGTGCCAGCCGCGGGGACGGATGACGAGCGTCGCAGTCCGGTCGTTCAGGCGGTACTGCTTCTCGCCGGTGTCGAGCTCGATCGTGCGCCGCACCGCGTCATAGACGTTCCGCTGTCCGTTGCGCACGTTGTCCCAGGTCGGCGAGTTCGCATCCTCGAAGTCGGCCATGAAGACCTTCGCGCCGGAGTTGAGCGCGTTGATCATCATCTTGCGTTCGACCGGCCCGGTGATCTCGGTGCGCCGGTCCTGGAGGTCGGCCGGCGCAGGCGCGACGCTGAAGTCCTCCGGCGCGCGCACGAAGCGCGGCGTCTCGCCGCGTCGCGTCCCACGGGCCGCGAGCAGCCGCTCGCGTTCCGGATTGAGCTCGCGCTGGAGGCGCTCGACGAACGCGAGCGCCTCCGGCGCAAGAACGTCGTGTTCTTCCTCTATGCGAATTGCGCTTCCTCCGTCGAGCCCTGCAGCGCCAACGTGGACGAGTCCTTCGACACAGCCTGCATCACCTGGTCGAAGTATCCCGCACCGACCTCGCGCTGGTGCTTCGTCGCGGTGTAGCCGTCCGCCTCCATGGCGAACTCCCGCTCTTGCAGCTCGACGTAGGCGCTCATGCCGCGGTCGCGATAGCCGCGGGCGAGCTCGAACATGCCCGCGTTCAGCGAATGGAAGCCGGCGAGCGTGATGAACTGGAACCGGTAGCCCCACTCGCCGAGTTGCTGCTGAAAGCCGGCGATCTGGTCCTCCGGCAGAGCCTTCTTCCAGTTGAACGACGGCGAGCAGTTGTAGGCCAGGAGCTTGCGCGGATGCTGCTCGTGGATCGCCTGGGCGAACTCCTTTGCCTCGCCGAGGTCCGGCGTCGACGTCTCGAACCAGAGCACGTCGGCGTACGGCGCGTAGGCGAGCGATCGCGCAATCGCGCTCTCGAGCCCGTCGTTGACGCGGTAGAAGCCCTCGCTCGTACGTTCGCCCGTGACGAACTGCTCGTCCCGCTCGTCGACGTCGCTCGTCAGCAGGGTCGCGCTGAGCGCATCGGTTCGGGCGACGAGCACCGTCGGCACGTTGAGCACGTCCGCGGCGAGCCGGGCGGCGGTCAGCGTTCGGATGAACTGCGACGCCGGCACCAGCACCTTGCCGCCGAGATGACCGCATTTCTTCTCCGCCGCGAGCTGATCCTCGAAGTGGACTCCGGCAGCGCCTGCCTCGACCATCGCCCGCATCAGCTCGTAGGCGTTGAGGGCGCCGCCGAAGCCCGCCTCCGCGTCGGCGACGATCGGGGCGAGCCAGTCCGTGCCGTTGCGCCCCTCCGACCAGTCGATCTGGTCTGCGCGGAGCAGGGCGTTGTTCAGTCGCCGCACGACGTGCGGCACCGAGTTCGCCGGGTAGAGGCTCTGGTCCGGATACGTCGACCCCGCCAGGTTCGCGTCGGCCGCGACCTGCCAGCCGGAGACGTAGATCGCCCGCAGGCCGGCCTTGACCATCTGCACCGCCTGGCCGCCGGTCAGCGCACCGAGTGCGTTCACGTACCCGCCTTGCGTGAGCAGGCGCCAGAGCCGCTCGGACCCGACGCGCGCGAGCGTGCATTCGGGCACCACCGAGCCGCGCAGGCGGACGACGTCCTCCGCCGCGTACGTCCGCGTGATGCCCGCCCAGCGCTCGTCCTCGGCCCACTGCGCTTCCAGACCTGCCGCCTGCTCCTGGATCCGAATCTCGATGTCCGCCACGATGCTCCTGTTCGAATTGACGACCTTTCGGATCCTAGATACGAACGATGACTGTGTCAATACGGCCGGACTCGGCCGTCGAACCGAGTCATTGGATCCCACACGGCTGCGGTGTTGGATCCGAAAAGGGGCTAGGCCGCCGTCCAGCCGAGGTCGATCGCCACCGGGACGCCGGTGATGCCGCGGCCCGACGGCGAGAGCAAGAACGCGACGAGATCGGCGACCTCCGACGGCTCGAGCATCCGCTTCACCGCGTGACGCTCGATCACCGCCTCGAGCCCCCGCTCCTCGACCTGCCGCTCGGCGAGCGGCGTCCGCACGAAAGCCGGGCAGACGGCGGTCGCCGAGATTCCCAGATCGGCGCCCTCGAGCGCGAGCGTCTTCACGAGTCCCAGTACGCCGTGCTTCGCCGCGACGTAGCCGGCCTTCGACGGCGAAGCTGTCAACGCGTGCGCCGAGGCGATCACGCAGATGCGGCCGTCGCCCGACGCGGCCAGCGCGTCCCACGCGTACTTCGCGAGCAGGAACGGCGAGGTGAGGAGCAGCGCGAGCAGGCCGTCCCACGCGTCCTCCGGAAAGTCCTTCACCGCCGCGACGTGCTGGAAGCCGGCGTTCGGGACGATCGCGTCGAGCCTCCCGTGCGCGGCGAGCGCGGCCTCGACGACCGCGCGGTTGCCCGCGCGTGTCGTGAGGTCGGCGTCGTCGACGTCGACGCCATGCACGGTCCAGCCGTCCGCCTCGAGCCGCGTCACGATCGCGGTGCCGATGCCGCCGCGGGCACCCGTGACGAGCGCGACGCGCGCGATCACCGGTAGTAGCGGAAGACGAGCTCCGCGACGCACACGGGCTTGTCGCCGCCTTCGCGCTCGACCGTCGCCTGCATGGTCGCCTGGCCGCCCCAGTCGTGCTCCGCGACGCCGACGACCTCGAACGTCCCCCGCACGCGCGAGTCGACAGGCACGGGTGCCGGGAAGCGCACGCGGTTGAGGCCGTAGTTGATCGCCATCCCGCCCTCGCGCGGAACGACCTCGTACGACATCACCGGCAGCAGGGAAAGCGTCAGGTAGCCGTGCCCGATCGTCGTGCCGAACGGGCCGTCCTTCGCGCGCTCCGGATCGACGTGGATCCACTGGTGGTCGCCGGTCGCCTCGGCGAACGCGTCGATCTTCGCCTGAGGGACGTCGATCCAGCTCGACGGGCCGAAGCTGTCGCCCACCTTCATCGCGTCGCTCCTCCCCAGCGGACGACGGTCGCCGCCCAGGTGTAGCCGGTCCCTGCCGAAAGCAAGAGCACGTGGTCACCGTCCTCGATGCGGCCGTCGCGCACCGCCCGGTCGAGCCCCAGCAGGGAATCGACGCCGCTCATGTGCCCTGTGTCGTCGAGGTACACGGCCTGATCTTCGCGCATCCCGAGCGCCTCGAGGAGAGCAACGAACATCGAGCGCTTCGTGTGCAACGGGCAGACGAAGTCGACGTCGGCGAGCGTCAGCCCCGAACGCTCCATCGCGCCCTGCGCGGCGGCGACAAAGTTCGGGAGCGACTCCTGGTCGAGGCCGCCCTTCATCTCGGCCGGGTCCTGCACGTCGAGGAAGCGGTAGCCCTCGGGGTCGACCGAGCCACCGCCCGGAACTTTGACCTGGAGCGAGTACGCGCCGTTCGTGATCGCATGCGAGCCGAGCAGCTCATTGCGACGCTCGTCGCCGACGAGCAGGCCCGCGACTGCTCCGTCGCCGAAGTTGAACATGAAGCGCGAGCGCTCGTTCGTATAGTCGAGCAGGTACGACTCACGACAGGCCGCGACGACGAGGACGTTCTTCAGCTCCTCCTCCGCGCGGAGCAGGTCGCGCGCGACGCGCAGCGCGATCGGCGTCCCGTGCGAGACGTTGTCGTACTCGAGCGCGAACGCGTTCGTCGCGCCGATCCGGTACGCGATGTGCGGCGCCGACTGCCAGACGGCATAGTCGCGCCACATCGAGCCGTAGTACATGACTGCGTCGATCTGCTTCGGATCGAAGCCTGTCTCCTCGAGCAGACGCTCGGCAGCGCGCACCGACAGGTCGCTCACGTGCTCCTCCGGCGCCGCGACGTGCTTGCCGCGCAGCCCGAACTTCTCCACGATCACGTCTTCCGGGATCCCCGAGCGCTCCGCCACCTCGGCAGCGGTCATCCACCGCTCCGGAAGGTACGAAGCGGTCGCGGCCAGCGAAACGGATCTCATGCGTCGGCCTCGAGGATGCAGCGAATGAGCCGCGCGAGCTCGGTCGAGACGCGTTCGGGCAGCGGCCCGTCGCCCCAGAGGATCCAGCGCATGCCGATCATCTCGCCGAGCCCCATCAGCGCGTAGGCGGCGACTTCCGCGTCGAGCTTGCCGATCTCGCCGCTCGCCGACGCTTCGCGCAGCGCGACGATGTAGCCCTCCGAGAGGCGGTCGTAGTGATAGCGGAGCATCTCCGGGGAGACGAACTCGGCCTGCCGGATGATGCGGTAGAGCGTCGGATGGTCGGCGGTGAAGCGGAAGTACGCGTCGAAGCCGAGCAGCTCGCTCTCGAGCCGCGTCGTGCCCTGTGACGACGCCTCCTTCATCGCGTGCCGGACGCGGCGGTTCAGGTCGCGCACGAGCTCGTCGAAGATCGACTTCTTCGTGTCGAAGTAGAGGTAGAACGTTCCCGAGGCGACGCCGGCTGCGTCGGCGAGCTTGACGACCGACGCGTCGTGATAGCCGAGCTCCCCGAAGACGCTCTCGGCGGCGTCGAGCAGGCGGCGCCGCGTGTCGAGACCTCGCTTGGAGAGCGGACGTCCGTCGACGTTCGTCAGGACGGTGTCGGTCACGCGTGCACCAGCTCGCTCTTCTGGATCTTGCCCATGGAGTTGCGAGGAAGCTCGTCCACGAAATGGAACGCCTTCGGCACCTTGAAGCGCGCCAGGCGGTCGTAGCAGTGACGACGAAGCTCCTCTTCGCTCACCGGCTCGTCGACCACGACGAACGCGACGCAGACCTCGCCCCACCGCTCGTCGGGCACGCCGACGACTGCGGCGTCCGCGACGGCCGCGTGCTCGTGCAGGACGGCCTCCACCTCAGCGGGATAGATGTTCTCGCCGCCGGAGACGACCATGTCCTTGAGGCGGCCGCGGATGCGGTAGTTCCCCTCGTCGTCGCGCTCAGCCACGTCCCCCGTGAGCAGCCAACCGTCGCGGAACGCGGCGGCCGTCGCCTCGTCGTTCCGCCAGTAGCCGGGAAACACGTTGGGACCGCGTACGAGCAGCTCGCCCTCGTCTGAGAGATCGCACTCGACGTACGGGTACGGCTTGCCCGCATAGTCGGATTTCCGCCGAGCATCCTCCGGCGCCAGGCACAGCACGTTCGGCGCGGCCTCGGTGAGACCGTAGCCCTGCACGATCTCTACTCCCCGGTCGGCCCACATGTCGAGGAGCGGCTCCGGCATCGGCGCGCCGCCGACGACCGCGAGCCGCAGCGTCGACAGATCAGCGCCGGCGAAGCCCGGCTCGTGCGACATGAAGAGGTAGTTGGCGGGCACGCCCATCATCGTCGTCACGCCCTCGCGCTCGATCACCTCGAGCGCGTGGGCGGCGTCGAACGCCGGCTCGATCACGACGGCCGCTCCCTTCCACCAGCCGAGGATCGGCTGCACGTTCCAGCCCCCGCAATGGAACTGCGGCAGCACCTGCAAGATGACGTCGTCGGAGCGGATGCCCGTTGCGAGGTCGAACGAGAGGTTCGTCCAGAAGCAGTTCGCGTGCGTCAGCAGTGCGCCCTTCGGCTTGCCGGTCGTGCCGGAGGTGTAGATGAGGAGGAGTGGGTCGTTCGGTCCGACCCGGGAATGTGGCTCGCTGCGTGAATCAGGTTGCAGCGGTTGCGCGAGCTCGAGCGCGGCCTCCCCCAGCTTTCGGTGCTCCTCCGAGAAGAGGAACTGCGACGGCGCCGCGTCGTCGAGCTGGTAGGCGATCTCCGCGGGCGCGAGGCGCCACGAGATCGGATGCAGGATGGCGCCTGCCTTCGCGCAGGCGAACATCAGTGCAACGTGCTCGCCGGAGTTCCCGTACAGGGTCGAGACACGCGCGCCGTGCACAAGCCCGGCGGCGAGCTCGTCCGAGCGCTCGTCGAGCTCGCCATACGTCCAGCGGCGGTCACGCTCGATGATCGCCACGCGGTTCGGCGTGATCCTCGCGCGCTCGCGAATGATCAGGTCGATCGTCTGGCTCGGCGCAGAAACACTCATTCGAGGAAATCCTCGACGATCGTGACGAACCGGTCGGGCTGCTCCCAGAAAAACAAGTGACCGGCGCCGTCGAGCCGCTCGAGCTCTGCGCCGGCGATGCGCTCGGCGAGGACGTCGGAGTTGCGCGGGTCGACCACGTTGTCCTCCGTCCCCGTCACGAGCAGCGTGGGCGCCGCGATCGCAGCATCGACGCCCGCGAAGCCGAGCCCGGCGGCAGCCTGCGCCTGCCAGCCGGCCGGGTCGAGCGGATTCGCAACCCGCCGCTCGTACAGCTCCTGCACGAGCTCGGCCGATGCGTCGGATGCTAGAGCGTTCTCGACGAACCGTCGCAGGGCGACCTCGGGCGGAAGCGTCGCCGCCTCCGCAAACAGCTTCACCGTCACCTCCGGCATGGGGACGGTGGCGGCGCCGCCCGGCGTGGTGCAGCAGAGGATGAGCTTCTCGACACGGTCGGGTGCTGCGACCGCGAGCTCCTGCGCGATCATCCCGCCGAGGCTCGCGCCGAGCACGTGCGCACGCTCGACGCCCGCTTCGTCGAGCACCTGCAGGGCATCGTCTGCCATCTCCCGCGCGGTGTACGGCCCTGCCGGCTTGTCGGACTCGCCGATCCCGCGGTTGTCGAAGAAGAGCACCCAGTAGCGCTCGGCGAGGCGCGGGACGACGGGCTCCCAGCTCCAGCGTGCATACCCGAGTCCCTGGATCAAGAGCAGCGGACGGCCGCTCCCGCGTTCCTCCCACGCGATCTTCATCTGCGGCTCGCCGCTCTCAGCCGGCCGGCGCGCGCGAGCCCGCCGGGAACGAAGAAGACGACGAGGATGAAGAGCACTCCGAGCACGAACAGCGGCTGCTGGAGCGGTGTGCGCAGCACAGACGGAAGCGAGGACACGGCATGGGACGAGGACGCGTCGCCCAGGCGTTCGTTCGCCCAGGTGTAGAGAACGCCGCCGAGGAGGGCGCCCCACTTCGTCCCGGCGCCGCCGATCACGACCATCACGAGGAGGGTCAGCGTGAAGTTCGCGCTCGTCACCTCCGGCGTGGCGCCGCCGAGCAGCAACAGGTAGACGACCCCGCCGGCCGTCGCGAGGAACGACGCGAGCACGAACGACATCAGCTTGTACGCGTACGGGCGGAGCCCGAGCACCTCCACGCGCAACTCGTTCTCGCGGATCGCCTGCCAGATGTGGCCCGGCGACGAGTTGACGGCCCAGCGCACGACCGCGAAGACGACGGCGACATACGCCAGCGCGAGCCAGTAGAGGTGCTTCGTGTTGAAGATGCCCACGAACGTCGCGGGCAGCTTCGTGTAGTCGGCGCCGAGTCCCTCTTCCCCGCCGGTCCACCCGTGTGGGTTCTTGAACGCGAGGATCGATCCCGCCTGGGCGAAGGCGAGCGTGACCATCGCGAAGGCGATCCCGCCCACGCGCAACGACACCGCGCCGAGCACGAGCGGCAGCGCGAGGCCGACGAGCGCCGTGAGCGCGACGGCGACCCAGAACGTCCAGTGCCACTTCGTGACCGCGATCGCCACCAGGTACACGCCGACCGCGAAGTAGAGGGCGTGCCCGAACGACAGGAGGCCGGTGTAGCCGAAGAGCAGGTCGTAGGTCATCGCGATCCCGCCGAAGACCAGGCAGAGCGCGAGCAGCTGCAGCGTCCCAGGCGTGTTGATCGAGTCCTTGAAGACGTACGGGATGTCGATCGAGAACCGCGGCACGAGCGCGAGCACGACGAGCAGCGCGAGCGGGAGCGCCACCCTCCTCACGCGAAGCTCCTCGAGAGGCCGCCGGGCCGCGCGAGCAGCACGAGCCCGAGCAGCAGCACGACGCTCAGGTCGCCGAGCCCGGACGACGCGTAGTAGTTCGCGTACTGCTGCACGAGCCCGACGACGACGGCTGAGATCGCCGTGCCGCGCAGCGAGCCGAGACCGCCGATCACGACGACGATGAACGCGAAGATGAGCAGCGACGTCCCGCGCTGCGGGTCGACGGTGCTGAAGTAGACGTTGCCGAGCACGCCGGCGAGCGCCGCTGCGACGCCGCCGATCGCGAACACGAGCGTGAAGGCGCGGCGCACGTCGATGCCGAGCGCGGTCACCATCGCGCGGTTCTCGACGCCTGCGCGAATGATCAGCCCGTAGCGCGTGCGGCGGAGAAAGGCATTCAAGGCGATGAGCACCACGACAGCGGTGACGATCAAGACCCAGCGGTCGTTCGGGATGTGCGCACCGAGGATCGTCGTGGTCTCGCCGAGCCAGCGTGGGACCGGAACCGCACGCGCGTCGTTGCCCCAGATCGCGACCACCAGCGCGGTCGTGGAAAGCCCGAGGCCGACGGTCACGAGCACCTGCTCGATGTGGCGGCGGTAGAGCGGGCGGATCAGGACCAGCTCGACGAGCGCAGCGAAGATCGCGCCGACGGCCAGCCCCGCCACCACGCCGAGGAAGAAGCGCGGGTAGATCGAGACGCCGCCGAGCTTCGACTCGGTGAACCACATCGCGTACGCGCCGACGGTCAGGAACGCGCCGTGGGCAAAGTTGAGCACGCCCATCAGGCCGTAGATCAGCGACAGTCCCGACGCGATCAAGAAGTAGAGCGCGCCGAGGCCGAGGCCGGTGATCGTGAGCAGGACGAACGTGCTCATGCGTGTCCTACGCCCAGCATGCGGTGCACCATGGCGGTATCGGCGAGGAGCTCGGGAGCAGGCCCGGTGTGGACGACACGGCCCGTGTCGAGGGCGATCGCGTCGCGCGCGACACGCTGCACGACGCCGAGGTTCTGCTCGACGAGCAGAACCGTCGTCAGCTCGGAGACGCGCTCGAGCACGCGGGCGACCTGCGCGACGAGCAGCGGCGCGAGCCCCTTGGTCGGCTCGTCGACGAGCAGCACGCGATTCCGGTTCAACAGCGCACGAGCGATCGCGACCATCTGCTGCTGCCCACCCGAGAGCGTGCCGGCGAGCTGCCTGCCGCGCTGCTTCAGCTCCGGAAAGAGGTCGTAGACGAGCTCGTACTGCGGTTCGGCGTCGCGTTCGGCGAGGCGCAGGTTCTCGTCGACCGTCAGGCCGGCGAACACGTCGCGGTCCTCGGGGACGTAGCCGACGCCCCGGCGCACGATCTTGTGCGTCGGCGTCGAGGTCACGTCGGCTCCCGCCACCTCGATGCGGCCCCGACGGTCGACGAGGCCCATCAGCGCACGCAGGGTCGTCGTCTTTCCGACGCCGTTGCGGCCGAGGAGGGCCGTCACGCCGCCCTCGGCGACCTCGAAGTCGATCCCCTGCAGGATGTGCGATCCGCCGAGATAGACGTGCAGGTCGCGGACCGACACGAGAGCAGCCATTACAGAGGCTCCCCGAGGTAGGCCTGCTGCACGGTCTCGTTGCGCATGATCGCCTCGGGGGTGTCGACGGCGAGCAGGCTGCCGTGGTGGAGCACGGCGATGCGCTCGGCGAGTCCCGTGACGACCTCCATGTGGTGCTCGACCATCAGCACGGTCTTGCCTTCGCCGTGCACCGACCGGATCAGCTCGACGAGCTCCGGCACGTCTTCCATCGAGACACCGGCGAACGGCTCGTCGAGCAGGATCACGCGCGGCTGTCCGGCGAGCAGCATGGCGAGCTCGAGCTTGCGCTTGTCGCCGTGCGAGAGCAGTCCTGCCAGCGACTCGCCGCGCGCGCCGAGCCCGACGCGGTCGAGTGCCCACCGTGCACGCTCGACGGCCTCGGTCACCCGCGTCGCCTGCCGCCAGATGCGCATCGTGCCGCCGAGCGCCGCTTCGGCGGCGAGACGGACGTTCTCGAACGCCGGCAGCAGCGGGAAGACGTTCGAAACCTGGAACGTCCGGCCGAGCCCGGCGCGCGTGCGCCGGAAGGGCGGCTGCCCCGTGATGTCGACGCCGCCGAGCTCCACGCGCCCGGACGTCGGCCGGAGAAGGCCCGAGATGAGGTTGAACAGCGTCGTCTTGCCGGCCCCGTTCGGACCGATCACGGCAAGCAGCTCGCCCTCGCGGACCTCGAGCTCGACATCGGTGACGATCGTCGCGCCTCCGATGACGAGCCCGAGGTCCCTCGTTGCGAGGATCGGGGATGCGCTCACGCGCGGTGCTGCTTCCTGCTAGCCCTTCATCGCGACCAGCGGCGGAGCCGTCTGGTACGAGTTCGCGGTTCCGAGCACCTTCGCCGTGAGCCTGCTCCCGTTCTTCACGAGCTGCACGCGGAACATCGGCTGCAGGGTCGCGTGATCCTGCGGCCGGATCGCCTCGAAGCCCTTCGGGCCGAGGAACTTGAAGCCCTCCAGCGCAGAGACCATCTTGTCGGCGTCGTAATCGCCCTTCTTCAGCGCCTGCACGATCATGAGCGCGGCGTTGAAGCCGTCCGGGGTGAACAGGTCGGGCGCCTGGCCGCGCTTGCGCATCTGCTTCACGAGCCAGTCGTTGACCTTGTTCTTCGGCGCCGTGTAGACGTAGTGCGACAGGAAGTGGATCTTCGTCGCGGGGTCGCCGAGTGCCGACCACGTCGCGCGCTCCGCGAGACCCGTTACGACGTCGGGTCCGTTGAAGACGTTCTGCTGGTCGAGCGCTTTCCACATCGCCGCGGCCGTGCTACCGGCCCACGCGACGAACACGAGGTCGGCGTTCGCGTTCTTGACCTGCTGGGCGAACGGGGTGAAGTCCGTCGCGGTCAGCGGCACCGAGGTCTCGGAGACCGTATGACCCTTGCCTCCGACCAGGGCCCTCACCGCGGCGTAGTTGCCGTGTCCGAAGACCGAGTCCTGGTCGAGCACGACGACCTTCTTGCCGGCGCCCTTCAGGAACGAGTTGACCGTGTTCACGTCCTCAAGCGTCTGCCGCCCGGAGCGGAACGTGTACTTGTTGACGCCCGTGATCGCGTCCGAGGCCGCCGGCCCGGAGATGAAGAGCACGTGGTTCTGCGCCGCGAGCGGCGCGACCTGCAGGGCGACACCGGACGAGGTGCTGCCGGCGAGGATCTTGTAGCCCTGCCCGATCAGGTCCTTCGCCGCATTGACCGCGGTCGCCGGATCCGTCTTGTCGTCCGCAAGCGTGAGGTTGATCGTCTTGCCGTTCACCTTGTTGGTGCCGTTCGTCGCGTACTGGAGCCCGTAGCGCAGGCCCTGGATGTACTCGGCGCCGTAGGCCGCGAGCAGGCCCGTGCGCGAGTAGACGATGCCGACGTTGTACGAGGCGGTCGAGCGATCCGACCGCGCCGCGACCGTCGCCGTCCCCGCGAGCATGGTGAAGAGCACCAGCCCGAGCAGGACCTTGGTGAAGCGATGGCGCATGAACGCATCCTCCCGTGGTGAGTGGGCCGCCTGAACCTGAGACCCGATTCAGGTGTGAGTTTTGGCGATATGGATAGGACGTGTCAAGTCGGAAATGGTTGAGATCCGCAGATCCTCGATTCGCGCCGCCCTGCTCGCGGCGGCCGTGGCCGCCGGGCTCTGCCTGGCTCCGGGCGCCTCGGCGGACCGTGCTTCCCAGGCTGCGAGCCAACTCTTGGCCCAGCCCTACCAGGCGGACTACGTGCCCGCCGGGCTCGATTCCGCGTTCGACACGGCCGTCCCGAACACCGCGCCGGCCGAGGACTACACGACCGGCTCGATCCCCGGCAGCCCGGACTACCCCGCCTGGCCAGCCGCCTTCTCGCAGGTGCTGTTCGCCTCCGGGGACGGCGCGCCGCTCTTTGGGATGCTCGCGCTCCACCCGGGCTCCAACCCGGCTGTCGTCGTCGTGCACGGCTTCAACACGCACGGCTACGCGTCGGTGATCCGATGGGCGGCGCTGCTCTACGCGCGCGGCTACGACGTGCTCGCGGCCGATCAGCGCGACTTCTTCTTCGAGTCGCAGGCCGGCTACGGCTACCCAAACTGGCTGCAGACGTTCGGGTGGAAGGAGTCACAGGACGTGCTCGCGGCCGGCGCCTACCTGCGTTCGCAGCCGGGAGTGGGCAAGGTCGGTGTCGTCGGCTTCAGCGAGGGCGCGCAGAACACGGTGCTCGCACTCGCACAGGACGCCAGCCACGTCTTCTCGGCAGGGCTGACGTTCAGCGCACCGGCCGACCAGAACACGCAGATCTCGACGAACCCTGCGGCAACCGACGCGCTCGTCGCGCTCGTCACTCCGCACGAGACGACGGCGTGCGGCGCGCTCGCCGATGCGGGCGCCTACTACGGCACGACTGGCTTCGACATCCTCGGCCACGAGAGCGCGATGCACGCGCAGGCCAACGTGCACGTTCCCTTCCTGAATCTCTACGCGGCCGACGACTCGCTCGTGCCGGCGTTCGAGGCCCGGATGATGGAGGCGTACGCACCGGGGCACACGATCGAGCTGCAGCGCGGCGAGCATGCGTACTTCTTCGACCGCTGGTGGCAGCAGCGCGCGATCCTCCTCTGGTTCAAGGACCTGCTCGCGCCGAACGATGTGACGGTGGGGACGGAGGCGAGCGTGAACCAGACGCCGGGCGGTGCTCCCGCGTCAGCGCAGACGGTCGACCTCGGCGCGCCGACACGCGCCTGGGCGGACGCGCAACTCGCGCCGTACGTCTGTAATCCGGCGCAGGGCGTGCCCGGCCGCGGTTGAACCCGGAGTTTCTCTCGCACTGAGCGATGGCGGTGCGAAACTCAGGAACCTGGTTCAAAAAACGAACCAGGTTCCACCCAAACTCAACCTGGTTCGCTCTCTGAACCAGGTTGACGAGTTTCTCTCGCAGCCCGCAGCCGGCGAAACTCAGGATCCGGTTTCAGGCGGATTCTTCGGCGAGCTCGTCGGACTCGACGTCGGCGCCTGCGCTCGTGACGAGCGTCGGCTTCAAGCCCTTTTCGATCGTCTCCTTCGTGATCACGCACTTGGAGACATCCTTGCGCGAGGGGAGCTCGAACATGACGTCGAGGAGCGCGTTCTCGATGATCGAGCGCAGGCCGCGCGCGCCGGTCTCGCGATGGAGGGCCTTGTCGGCGATCGACCACAGCGCGTCGTCGGTGAAGACGAGGTCGATGTTGTCGTAGTTGAAGAAGCGCTGATACTGCTTCGTGAGCGCGTTCTTCGGCTCCGTCAGGATCTGCACGAGGTCATCGCGCTTGAGCTGGTGCACCGCGGAGAGCACCGGCAGGCGGCCGATGAACTCCGGGATCAGCCCGAAGTTGAGGAGATCTTCCGGCATCACGTCGGCGAGCAGCTCCGCGCTCTCCGCGTCGCGCTTCGAGGAGATCTGACGCCCGAAGCCGACGGCGTTCTTCCCGATCCGCTTGGCGATGATCTTGTCGATGCCGGCGAACGCGCCGCCGCAGATGAAGAGGATGTTCGTCGTGTCGATCGACAGGAACTCCTGGTGCGGGTGCTTGCG
>JBJMKB010000083.1:0-13426 GCA_045806045.1 Gaiellaceae bacterium
CAGCTCGTCGAGCACCCGGTTCTTCGTCACCTGGAAGAGCCAGGTCGTGAACTTGCACCGGAGAGAGAAGCGCGGCAAACCTTGAAACACGCGCAGGAAGACTTCCTGCGTCAGGTCCTCGGCAAGCGCCTTGTCGCCGTTCGTCAGCCGGAGGACGTAGTTGTAGACCGGCGTCTCGTACGTCCGGACGATGATGGTGAATGCACGCTCATCACCACGCTGGGCCTTCCGGAGGATCGCCAGGTCAGGCTGTGGGAGCGACAAGGGAGCCGGAGTATAGCCCGGTCTTCGGCCGGAAAAGTCCGCCTTACGGGGGTTTTACGAGGCTTCTTCCCGTCATTGCAATTGGCGCTTCGAGGTCAAGAAATCTGAGGCAGGTGGGCGCAAGATCGGCGATCTCGCCCCCTTCGCGCAGGACGGCGTCCGGGTCGGTGACGATCAGCGGGACCGGGTTCGTCGTGTGCGCCGTGTGCGGGCTGACGCCGTCGCCCTCGAGCATCTTCTCGGCGTTGCCGTGGTCTGCCGTGATCAGGCAGACCCCGCCGAGCTCGGTCACGCGGTCGACGACGCGGCCGAGGTCGCGGTCGGCCGTCTCGACAGCGCGGACGACGGCGGGAATCGACCCGGTGTGGCCGACCATGTCCGGGTTCGCGAAGTTGACGACGCAGAAGGCGTAGCCGTCCCCTACCTCCGCGACGACGCGGTCGGCGACCTGGTCAGCCGACATCTCCGGCTTGAAGTCGTAGCTCGGGACGTCGCGCGGGCTCGGGACGAGCAGCCGGGTCTCACCCGTCCACGCCTCCTCGCGCCCCCCGTTGAAGAAGTACGTCACATGCGCGTACTTCTCCGTCTCCGCCACGTGCAGCTGGCGCAGGTCGTGGGCGGCCAGCACCTCGGCGAGCGTCTCGTGGACCTCCTTCTCGGCGAACGCGACCGGCGTCTCCAGATCTGACGCGTAGTGCGTCAGCGTCGTCACGTCCACGCCGTGGTCGAGCAGCATCCGGGTCAGCTGACGGCCGCGGTCGGGACGGAAGTTGAAGAAGATCGCGGTGTCGCCCGGCTCGATCCCGGGTGCGCCGTCGACGCAGATCGGCTCGATGAACTCGTCCGTCACGCCCGCGTCGTAGCTTCGTTGCACCTCGGCGAGGATCTGGTCTGCCGAGGTATGGGTGCCGAGACGCCGCACGATCGCGTCGAAGGCCTTCTGCGTGCGGTCGAGGCGCTGGTCCCGGTCCATCGCGTAGTAGCGCCCGACCACGGTGGCGATCCTGTCCAACGGCAGCTCGGCGAGGTCGTGGACGGCGGAGGTCGGCGACACGTCCCGCCCGTCGGTGAAGGCGTGAATCCACGTCTTCTCGGGTGCGAAGCGGAGCAGCGCCTTCAAGTGGTCGATGTGCGAATGGACACCGCCGTGCGAGACGAGGCCGAGGAGGTGCACCCTGTTGCCGCGTTCGAACGCAGCGCGCAGCACCGGGTTCTCGTAGAGCGAGCCGTCCTCCACGGACTTGTTCACCCGCACGAGATCCTGGTACAGGCGTCGCCCGGCGCCGATCGTCAGGTGCCCGACCTCGCTGTTCCCCATCTGCCCCGCCGGGAGCCCCGCCGCCTCGCCGGATGCCTCGATCGTCGTGTGCGGATACTCGCGCCAGAGCCGGTCGAAGACCGGCGTCTCGGCGAGCTCGACGGCGTTGCCGGGACCTGGTGCCGCACACCCCCAGCCGTCGAGGATGACGAGCGTTACGAGGCGGCGCGGCATATCGCGGCGAACGATTCGACGTCGAGGGATGCTCCGCCGACGAGCGCGCCGTCGATCGCCGGCTGGCCGAGCAGCTCAGCCGCGTTGTCGGGCTTGACGGAGCCGCCGTAGAGCACGGGGACGTCGACGAGCGACTTGATCAGCTCGTGCGCCTGCTCGGCGACCTCGGGCGTCGCCGTCTTCCCGGTCCCGATCGCCCACACCGGCTCGTAGGCGATCACGAGCTTGTCGTCCGCCTCGACCCCGTCGAGCTGACGGCGGAGGACCGCTTCGGTCTCGCCCGCCTCGCGCTCCGCCTCCGTCTCCCCCACGCAGAAGATCACGTCGAGCCCGGCCTCGAGCGCCGCCCGGGCCCGCGCGCGGGCCGTCTCTTCGGTCTCGCCGCACAGTTGCCGCCGCTCCGAATGGGCCACGAGGGCGCCGTAGACGCCGACCTCGAGCAACA
Organism: Gaiellaceae bacterium; assembly: GCA_045806045.1. GTDB lineage: Bacteria > Actinomycetota > Thermoleophilia > Gaiellales > Gaiellaceae > PALSA-600. The sequence continues at coordinate 2,202 of JBJMKB010000083.1, forward strand.
TCGACGCCGAGACCTCGCCCGTGAACGGCCCTTCGAGCTCCCAGTGGACGCTCTGGGCGAACACGCCGATCTCCGTCCCGGCGAGCGCCTGCACGGCGGCTTCGAGCGACACGTACGGCGGACAGACGACAACGTCGACGTCGTCGGGCAGCTCCGTCTCGCGCAGCGCGCGGCAGAACCGGCCGGCTTCGGCCGGGCCCTTGAACATCTTCCAGTTGCCTGCGATCAGCACGGCGACCACATCGCCGGTGTGAGCTCACGCATCGGACATCGCCGCCACCGGTATCGCTGCGACGCCGGGCAGCTCCTTTCCCTCGAGCAGCTCGAGGGAGGCGCCCCCGCCGGTGGAGATCCACGAGATGCGGCCGGCGACGCCGGCGTCGTTCACCGCGCGCACCGAGTCGCCGCCGCCGACCACGGTGAAGCCGTCCGAGTCCGCAAGGGCGTGCGCGACCGCGAAGGTCCCTTCCGCGAACCTCGGCCACTCGAAGACGCCCATCGGGCCGTTCCAGAACACCGTGCGCGCGCCGCCGATGCGCCGCGCGAAGTCGTCGCGTGTCGTGGGGCCGATATCGAGGCCGAGCCAGCCGTCGGGGAGCGCGTCGAACGGCGTCACCTGCGTGTCGGCGTCAGCGTCGAACGAGGAGGCGGCGACGACGTCCGTCGGCAGGACCGCCACGAACGAGAACGGGTTCTCCGTCCGCACGTCTTCGGCCATCTTCCCGCCGATCAGCACCTCGTCCGCGCGCGAGCCGAGGTTCTCGAGCACACCGATCTTGTCCTCGACCTTTGCGCCGCCGGAGACGATCACGAACGGCCGGTCGACGTCGCCGAGCAGCTTGCCGAGGTTGCGCAGCTCGTCGAGCAGCAGCAGCCCGGCGTAGGCGGGCAGGAGCTCCGCGACGCCGACGGTCGACGAGTGCGCGCGGTGAGCGGAGCCGAACGCGTCGTTGACGAAGAGATCTGCGCCGTCCGCGAGCTCGCGCGCGAACGCGGGATCGTTCTTCGTCTCGCCCGGGTTGAAGCGCGTGTTCTCGAGCACCGACACGCGCTCGTCGGGGAGCAGCTCGCGCAGGCGCTCGCGGACCGGCGTCATCGCGTACGTCTCGTCAGGTCCCTTCGGGCGGCCGAGGTGCGACGCGACGCGAACCGCGTGCGCGCCACGTTCCAGGAGCAGTTGCAGCGTCGGCAGCGAGGAACGGATCCGCGTGTCGTCGGCGACGCGGCCGTCCTCCAGCGGCACGTTGAGATCCGAGCGGACGAGGACGATCTTGCGCTCGACGTCCGCGGTCTCGACCGACCGCGGCAGCCGCACGGTCATACGAGACGCGGCACGAGGTCGACGAGCCGGCACGAGTAGCCCCACTCGTTGTCGTACCAGCCGAAGACCTTCGCGGACGTGCCGTTCGCCATCGTGAGCAGGCTGTCGAACGTGCACGACGCCGGCGAGTGGACGATGTCGGTCGAGACGAGCGGCTCCGTCGAATAATCGAGGTAAGGGGCGAGCGGCCCGCTCTCCCCGGCCAACGCGAACGCCTCGTTGATCGTCTCGGCGGTCGCCGGCACGCGCAACTCGACCACCAGGTCGGTGACCGACCCGGTCGGGACGGGGGCGCGCACCGAGATGCCGTCGACCTTACCCTTCAGGTGCGGCAGGACGAGCCCGATCGCGCGGGCCGCGCCGGTCGACGTCGGAATGAGGTTGATCGCGGCCGCGCGGGCGCGGCGCAGGTCCTTGTGCGGGAGGTCGAGGATCTGCTGGTCGTTCGTGTACGCGTGGATCGTGGTCATGAAGCCGCGCTCGACCCCGAACGTGGCGTCGAGCACCTTCGCCATCGGTGCCACGCAGTTGGTCGTGCACGACGCGTTCGAGATGATCGAATGCTGCTCCGGGTCGTACTGGTCGTCGTTCACGCCGAGCACGAGCGTGATGTCGGGATCGGTGGCAGGCGCCGAGATCACGACCTTCTTCGCGCCGGCTCCGAGGTGCTTCTGCGCCGACGCGCGGTCGGTGAAGAATCCCGTCGACTCGATCACCAGGTCGACGCCGAGCTCGTCCCACGGGAGTGCCGCGGGGTCCCGCTCGGCGAGACCCTTCAGCTCTTTGCCGTTCACCTTGAGCGAGCCGCCTTCGACCTCGACCTCGCCCTTGAACGTTCCGAGGACCGAGTCGTGGCGCAGCAGGTGGGCCATCGTCGGCACGTCACCGAGGTCGTTGAAGGCCACGATCTCGAAGTCGGCATCGCGCTCGAGTGCGGCGCGGAAGAAGTTGCGGCCGATCCGGCCGAATCCGTTGATCCCTACGCGTGTTTTCGCCATGCGCAGGACTCTAGCGACGGCTTCGCGTAGAGCGGTCCGGACGAGCTACCGAGCCGCGCGCACGCGGTACAGCACGCCGTCACTGTCGGCCGCGACGGGAACGAGGCGCCGGTCGCGCGCGGCCGCGCGACCGGCGCTGGTCGTGCGGGAAACGAGCACGAGGCGCGCGTGGTCGACTGCGGCGCGTCCACTGGCACGGCCCGCAAGCCAGTCGAGGTAGAGACGCTGGTCACCGCGTCGGAAGGCATCGATCGGATCGGCGACCCACACCTTGCCCCCCGACGCGGCTACTTGCTCGGCGGGGACCACATCGGCGAGCACCGGCAACCCCGTGCGGGCCGCACGGTCCGCGAGGACGCGATTCCCCGTGTCCGCGGGCGTGCGCACGAGAAGCACGACCGCCGCAAGAGCAATGACGGTCGGCGCAATTGGCGACAGCGCCGCCGGTCGCTCGAGACGGCTGGCGCGCGCGGCCGGGTACGCGCACAAGAAGAGCAGCCATGTCCCGAGTCGCGCGGTCTGGACCGTGGCGGCCCCCAGACCGACAGCGGCAACGACCTCCCACACTCGCCACGAACGCCGAGCGAGGACGATGAGACATGCGGCGCAGACCACGACCGCAATGTCGAGTGTGCTGGCCGTGAGCGGCGCCCAAAGTCCCTCGCCCATGCGGGCCGCCTCGTTCCGCGCCACGCCGAGGTAGTAGAGCGGCGTCTCCCAGAGCTCCGGCGTCGCGCAGACGGCGAGCGCCCCGGCGACGGCGACACCGATGGCGACCATCGGCTCACGGCGCCGCGCGATCGCGAGGTACACCAGGAGCAGCGCGTAGCCGACGAGGACGCCGCCGTGACAGTTCGCCCACAACGCGAGCAGTGGGATAGCGACCCAGATGCGTCGCGACGGTGCGGCCGCGTCCCGTTCGAGGAGCAGAAGGAGGATCGGGAAGAAGGCGAGCGTGAAGAGCCCGTTGCGCACGACGGCAAAGGCGGGCAGCGCCCCGAGTACGACGAGCAGCGTGACGAGCAGGGCGCCGGGGGCCGGCGCACCGGCGGCGCGCACCCCGACGACGAGCGCGACGGCTGCGACGGCGGCCGCCACGACCTGTGCTGCGATCAAGCCGCGGTCGCCGCCGAGCGCGAAAAGCCCACGGAAGACCAACTCTCCGAGGACCGGCGCGTTGTGCCAGTCAGCGGTGGGCGCCGTCGCAAACGCGAGCGAGTCCCGGAGATGAAGGACGCCGGGATGCCGCCCCGCCGCGACGAGCCAGCGGGAATCCGCACCGACGAGCCCGATCGCCGCCACAAGCACTGCAAACGCAGGGCCGATCGCGAGCACGGCAGCCGGCCAGCTGCGGCGGACCATCTGCGTTGTTACGCCGGTGCGGCGATCCCGTAGATCGCCGCGAGCTTCCCGCGCAGATAGCGCACGTAGGGCGCAGGGTCGATCTGCGATGTCCCGACGACGCGCTCGAGCGTCTCGCCCGGCGTGTACTTGCGCCCGTGCTTGTGGAGGTGCTCGCGCAGCCAGTCGCGCAGCGGAGCGAACTCCCCCCGCTCGAACGAGTCGTCGAGGTCCGGGATCTCCGCGGTGATCTTCTCCCAGATCTGGGCGGAGATGAGGTTGCCGAGCGCGTACGTCGGGAAGTAGCCGATCGACCCGCCCGACCAGTGCACGTCCTGCAGCACGCCCTCGGTGTCGTCGGGGACGGTGATCCCGAGATAGTCCCACATGCGGCTGTTCCACTCGTCGGGCAGTTGCTCGAGCGGGAACTCGTCTGCGAGCATCGCCTGCTCGAGCTCGAACCGAAGGATGATGTGAAGGTTGTAGGTGGCCTCGTCGGCCTCGACGCGGATCAGCGAAGGTTCGACGGCGTTCACCTCGCGGTACCAGCGGTCCGCGTCGTACGAACCGAGCGCGTCGGGGAACAGCTGCTGGATCCGCGGGAAGAAATGGCGCCAGAACGGCAACGAGCGGCCGACGAGGTTCTCCCACATGCGGCTCTGCGACTCGTGCATGCCGAGCGACACGCCGCGGGCGAGCGGCGTACGTTCGAGCGCCGGGTCGATCTGATTCTCGTAGATCCCGTGCCCGAACTCGTGCATCGTCCCGAACAGGCCGCCGAGGTGGTCGGTGAAGTAGCGCGTCGTGATCCGGATGTCCGTGATCCCCGTTCCCGATGCGAACGGATGCACGGTCGGGTCGAGGCGCCACGCCTCGTCGTCGAAACCGAAGGCCTTCACGACCTCGAGCTCGAAGACCTTCTGCTGCTCGACCGGGAAGACATTGGCCTTCTCCTCGTTCGCACCGCGCGCGGCGACCTCCTTGACGAGCGGGGCCTGGTGCTCCTTCAGGTAGTCGAAGATGCGCCGGACTTCCTTGGTCTTCATCCCGCGCTCGTAGTCGTCGAGCACGATGTCGTACGGCTCGTCGTCGACCTCGAAGCACTCGATGTAGCGCTTCCGCAGGTCGAGGTTCTTGCGAAGGACGGGCAGGAAGCTTCCGAAATCGTTGTTCTTGCGGGCTTCAACCCAGACGGGGTTCGCGAGCGCGGCAGAACGGGACATCTCGGCGCGCAGGTCGGCCGGCACCTTGCTCGCCTTCTCCCAGTCCTTTGCGGCGACGCGGACGAGGCTCGCCTCCAGCGAGTCGTAGTCCTGCTGTTCGCCCCAGCTGCGCAGGTCGTCGATCAGCTTCCCGACCTCCGGTGACGTGAACTTCTGGTGCGCGACGCGTCCGATCGTCGCCATCTGCTCGGCGCGGATCGCGGCGCCGCGGCGCGGCATCATCACCTGCTGGTCCCAGCCGAGGAGAGCCGCCGTCTTGACGAGATCCGAGATCTCGGCGAGACGTCCGCGCAGCTCGTCGAACTTGGCCTGGCTCACGGCATCGAACCGTATATCACCGGGCGTTGCGGAGGACCGTGCAAGCGGGCCCGGAGGGAGGCTCCGAGGACGACCCTCCCTCCGGTTGAACCGAGTCCAGACGTTGACGGTGGACGGGGTCTGTATCCACCGTCTGCCGGAGCACGGGCCCGCAGCGATTCAGTATGGAGCCACGGGCGTCATGGCCGCTAGAGCAGTTTCAAATCAGTCAACGTATGGTTTCAACGAGCTGCACGACGGCCCGCAAACGCCGGTGTGCCGAGGCCTTGCTGATCGGTGGCCGCGCCTTCGCGGCCAGCTCGCGCAATGAGGCCGACGGATGGCGCAGCCGGAGCTCGGCGATCTCTGCAAGTCGCGGCGGAAGCGCGTCGAGGTCGAGCGTCCGGATCGCCTCGAGCTGTTGATGCGCCGCGCGCGCTGCACGCTCGAGGTTCGCCTCGTCGGCGTTCGCGAGACGGTTCGCGTCGGCACGGATCGCCGCGAGGACGGAGTGTTCTTCGAGGCGCAACGCGGTGTCGCCCGCCCCCGCGAGCGCGAGCACGTCGGCGATCGCATCGTGGCTCTTCGCGTAGGCGACGGCATGCGACCGGCGCTCCGCGACCGCGAGCGGCACGCCCTCGTTCGCCGCCACCTCCGCGATGAACCGCGCACCGGCGACGCCGCCCAGGCGGATCTCCAGGTGCGGGTCGCGCGGTCCCGAGAGCGACCCGGCTCCGAGGAGCGCGCCGCGCAGGTAAGCGCCGCGGCAGCACGAGCGGCCGACGACGCGCTTCGGCGGCTGCTCGAGCGGCGCGCCGCTCGCGGAAAGCACGCCGGCCTCGCGGAGCACGGTGAATGCCTGCTCGTCCACCTCGACGTGGAGCTGGTAACGCGTTGCCTGGTCGAACGCCCGCCGCTTGTAGGTCCGGATCTCGGACCGCACGCCGAGGTCGCGCAGAAGCGCGAATGCGCGCCGCGCGATCGCCGAGGTCGAGAGGTCGAGATGAACGGCGATGTGGCCCCCGCGCAGATGCCATGCGCCCGACGCGTGGAACAGCGCAGAGAGCTCGGCGTGCCGGCAGCACCGGCGAGCCGGGGCGATCAGGGCCAGCTCGTCCTTCAGGTCATCCGAAAGAGACACCCTCGAGCTCCAGCAGCCGCCGTTTGTAGTCGACCCCGTGCGAGCCCCAGCTGCCGATGCCGTCGGAGGCGACGACGCGGTGCACGGGCAGGAACGGCGCGAGCTTGCATCGCGCGCAGAACGTGCCCGCCGCCCGCGCGGCTCGGGGCCTGCCGGCGAGCGCGGCAAGCTCGCCGTAGGTGACGACGTCTCCGCGCTTCACCTTGCGCAGGGCCTTTGCGCATGCCCCGTGGAAGCCGCCGTCGAGCACGAGCTCGACGTCGCGGAAGTCGTCGGCCCCGCCGGCGAAGAAGGCCTGCAACCGGCGCGAGAGGACATGAGCGGGGTCTGACCCCTGACGTGTCCGCCGGGGACGGGGCAGCTCCGAGTAGAAGACGCGGCCCCGCTCGTCGAGCCAGACCTCCCCCACGCCCCAGCCGGGTGCGTCGTACTGCACGAGCGTCGGCTTCATCCTTCGATGTTGTAGCTTCGCCGCGTGACGCGGGCGCAGCTGCCGGCCTTCGGGTACCTCTACGTGGCGTTCGCCCTCCCCGCGCTCATCCTCGGGCCGAGCCACGACCGCATCCAGCCCACGCTCCTGACCGCGGCGATCTTCGGCTACCTGTGGTTCATCGCAAGCTTGCGCGCCCGGCTCGTCCGCTTCGATCCGGATGGATTCTTCGCGAGCGTCGTGGTGCTCGGCGGCGCCGCATTCATCACCCTCCAGACGATCGCCGTGCTCGGCGGCGTGACCGTCGTGTCCGCCCCATCGTCCGCCTGCGCGGCGACCGTGATCATCGGCTCGTCGCTCGCGGCCTGGCGGGCGCGCAAGATCGGGAGGTGGTTCGGCCAGGCAGGCGTCGCCGGCGGGATCGCCGTGCTCGCCGTCGGTCTCGTCGAGGGCGCTGCCGGCTGGACCCTCGCGCGCAGCGACGTCTTCGCCTCGTCGCTCGGCTTCATGGTGTGGGTCGTCGTAACGGCGACCTATCTCCTGAAGCGCTGACCGCCTCGCACGATCCGCGTTCGATCCGGTCCGCATCCGTACAGTACGGCGCATGGGCCGCAGGCTTGACGGAGGCGAACAAGGAGCGGAGCGGAAATGAGCACGCACGCCATCTTCCGTCCGCCGCCCGCGCAGAACGAGCCGATCCACGACTATGCCCCGGGCAGTCCTGAGCGCCTGCGTCTGCAGAGGCGCCTCGAGCAGATGCGGAACGAGCGCATCGACATTCCGCTGATCATCGGCGGTAAGGAGATCCGCACCGGCGAGACGAAGCCGGCGGTGATGCCGCACGACAAGGAGCATGTCCTGGCCGACGTGCACCAGGGGAACGCGGAGCACGTCCAGCTCGCGGTCGACGCCGCGGCGAACGCTTGGGAGGACTGGTCGCGCTGGCCGTGGGAGGAGCGAGCCGCGGTGCTCCTGCGCGCCGCCGAGCTGCTCGCGGGACCGTGGCGCGACACCCTGAATGCCGCGACGATGCTCGGCCAGTCGAAGACCGCTCACCAGGCGGAGATCGACGCAGCGTGCGAGACGATCGACTTCTTCCGCTTCAACGTCGAGTTCATGCACCGCGTCTACCGCGAGCAGCCGAAGTCGTCGCCCGGCGTGTGGAACCGGATGGAGTACCGGCCACTCGAAGGATTCGTCTTCGCCGTCTCCCCGTTCAACTTCACCGCGATCGCGGCGAACCTGACGAGCTCGCCCGCGCTCATGGGGAACGTCGTCGTCTGGAAGCCGGCGGGCACCGCCATGCTCTCCGCCTACTACCTGATGCGACTCTTCCAGGAGGCCGGGCTGCCGGACGGCGTGATCAACCTCGTGTACGGGCCGGGCGCCACCATCGGGAACGCCGCGCTCGCGAACCCGCACCTCGCGGGCATCCATTTCACGGGCTCGACCCCGGTCTTCAACTCGATGTGGCGCACCGTCGCCGAGAACATGGAGCGCTACCGGAACTACCCACGCATCGTCGGCGAGACGGGCGGCAAGGACTTCATCGTCGCGCATCCGTCCGCCGACGTCGACGCGCTCGCGACGGCCATCGTGCGCGGCTCCTTCGAGTACCAGGGGCAGAAGTGCTCCGCGTCGTCGCGCGTGTATGCACCGTCCAACCTCTGGCCCGCGCTCCGCGAGCGCCTGCAGCAGGAGATCGCGACCATTCCCATGGGCGACGTCTCAGACTTTCGCAACTTCATGGGGGCGGTGATCGACGGCAGCTCGTTCGCCACGCAGCGCGACGCGATCGAGGAAGCGAAGTCGAGCTCGAAGGCAGACATCGTCGTCGGCGGCGGCTACGACGACTCGCAGGGCTACTTTGTGGAGCCCACAGTGATCGAGACCCGCGATCCCGATTTCCGGACGATGCGCGAGGAGCTCTTCGGACCGGTCGTGACGACCTACGTCTACGACGAGAACGACTGGGACGACACTCTGCAGCTGATCGATCGCAGTGCGCCCTACGGCCTCACCGGCGCCGTCTTCGCGGAGGATCGGAGCGCGGTTGACGACGCGCAGGACAAGCTGCGCTACGCAGCCGGCAACTTCTACATCAACGACAAGCCCACGGGTGCCGTCGTCGGGCAGCAGCCGTTCGGCGGTGCGCGCGCGTCGGGCACGAACGACAAGGCAGGTTCGATGTGGAACCTCATCCGTTGGGTGAGCCCGCGCTCGATCAAGGAGACGTTCGCGCCGCCGACCGACTACCGGTATCCGTTCATGGACGCGGATCCGGACACCGCGGGCACCTGAAGGTAAAGGCGCAGCCCCACTCGCACGGGACTCACACGGTGAAGGTCCACGCGATCGCCGCGCCGTGCGTGGAGGTGCGCCCATAGGCGACCGCGACGTGCTCGCCCGGCTCGAGCGGCGAGCCGAGCGCACCGTAGATCGTTCCCCGGCGTGGAGTCAGCCCGCCGCCCTTGACGGGAATCTCCCGGCCGTCGACCCACATGCCCGATTCGATCAACGGCTCGTGCGCGCGCAGCTCGACGGCGAACTGCGGCACGCTCGCGACCTTTCCGCGAGGCCCGAGGATGTCGATCTTCACCGCGCCGCTCCGGTCCGGCCGCCAGGCGCCGGCCACGCGATGGAACGCGGTCGCACTGGCACCGTCGACCACGACGGCCCAGTCGCCGCGTGCGTAGAGAACCGTCCCCGGTCCCGGCGGTGCCGAGGCAGACGTGCTCGTCGTCGCTTCGCTCGAGGCGCCGCAGCCGGCCAGGATCACGGCGAGCAGCGGGAGGATGGCGCGACGCACGGCCGACAATGTCATTTACGCGCGCCCCGCACGATGGAGTTGGGCGTAGATGCTGCGCGCGGTCTTCGCGGGCACGCCCGGCACACCCTCGAGCTCTTCGGAGGAGGCATCGAGTACGCGCTCGGCCGACCCGAAGTGCTGCAAGAGCGCACGCCGGCGTGCCGGCCCGACGCCCTCGAGCTGGTCGAACATCGACTCGCGCGCCGCCGCGTCACGGCGCTGGCGGTGGAACGTGATCGCGAACCGGTGCGCCTCGTCCCGGATCCGTTGCAGCAGCTGCAGCCCGGGCGACCGAGGGTCGAGGACGATCGGGTCGGAGCGGCCCGGGACGAAGACCTCCTCGATCCGCTTCGCGAGCGAGATCACGGCGACGCGCGGCAGGTCGAGCTCCTGCATCGCCGCGAGCGCCGCGCTCAGCTGTCCCTTGCCGCCGTCGATCACGACGAGGTTCGGCGTCGCCGCGAAGGACTCGTTCCAGTCGTCGGAGCCGGGATCGGCCGCCAGCCGGGAGAAGCGGCGCGAGATCACCTCGCGCATCGACGCGAAGTCGTCCTGGCCCTCCACGCTCTTGACCGTGAACTTGCGGTAGTGCCCCCGCTTCGCCACCGCATCCTCGAAGACGACCATCGACCCGACCACTTCGCGGCCCTGGATGTTCGAGATGTCGAAGCACTCGATCCGGATCGGGAGCGACTCGAGATTCAGCGCCTCACGGAGCTCCTCGAGCGACTCGAGCCGGCGCGCGCGCTTCGTCTCCGCGACGAACGTCTCCGACTCGAGCGCGAGCTGCGCGTTCTGCTGCGCGAGCTCCTGCAGGCGGCGCTTCTCGCCCCGCTCGGGCGCGCGCACCTCGACGTGCGACCCGCGCCGTTCCGACAGGAACTCTTCGAGCGCCGATGTGTCGCCGGAGCCGCGCGGCACGAGGATCTGGGGCGGGATCGACGGGGCCGAACCGTAGTACTCGAGGCAGAACTGCTCGAGAACCTCGTCGAGCTCCTCGCCCGCCGCGTTCTCGAGATGAAAGGAGTGGCGATCGACCATGCGCCCCTCGCGCAGAGGGAAGACCTGAACGGCCGCGCGCTCGTCCGAGACCGCGATTCCGAGCACGTCGATCGTCCCGATCGACTTGCGCTCCACCGCCTGCCGCTCCGAGAGGCGTTCGATCGCGTGCAACCGGTTTCGATATCGCGCAGCGTGCTCGAAGCGCTCGTCGGCGGCAGCCTCGCGCATCTGCTCCTCGAGCTTGCGGCGGATCGGACGGTCGTTGCCGGAGAGGAACTCGATCACCTGGTCGATCAGCTCGCCGTAGTCCTCCTTCGAGATGTAGCCGACGCACGGCGCGTGACAGCGCTCGATGTGGAAGTCGAGGCACGGGATGCCACTGTGGCGTCCGGGCTGCGGGCCTTCGCAGGGGCGGTAGCGGAAGACGCGGTTGAGCACGTCGAGCGTCTCGCGCACCTTCTTCGCCTTCGCGTACGGGCCGAAGTAGACGACGCCGCGACGGTGTCTCTCGCGCGTGAACATCACCCGCGGGTAGTCGTCCTCGACGGTGACTGCGATGTAGGGGAACGACTTGTCGTCGCGCAGCCGCACGTTGAACGGCGGGCGGTGCCGCTTGACGAGGTTCTGCTCGAGGTGGAGCGCCTCCACCTCGCTCGACGTGAC
>JBJMKB010000084.1:0-79510 GCA_045806045.1 Gaiellaceae bacterium
CGACTTGGAAGCTGCGCTTGCGGCTGAACCGAAGGCGAAGGCGATGTTCAGACGGCTCACCAGCCAGAATCGCTACGCGATTCTGTATCGCATCGAGGCGGTGAAGCGGCCCGAGACTCGTGCCCGCAAGATTGCGGAGTTCGTGGCAATGCTCGCGCGCGGCGAGACGTTACATCCGCAGACGCGGAGGAACAAAGACCAACCATGATTGGGGATCAGCGCGAGCGTTCTCAGAGCTCATTCCGCAACGCTCGCGCAGGCGACACCTACGGGTGCGGGTGAAGCGCCAGTTCGTCGACAACCTGCCCACGTGCGTCGTAGAAGACGAGGCTCGCAACTGACAGTTCTGCGGGGGCGTAGACCAGGTAGTAGCCTCCCGCGACCGGCTCGGTGGTCGCCGTGACGCCGTTGCTGGCTAGTAGCGCGACCCTCGCCGCGGTAGAGGTCGGGGTCGGCCCGGCGACGATGGCGTATGTGACTCCTGACGGCGCCTGCCAGTCAATGCCCCCAGCCTGCGCGACTGCCGCACCAGGTGCCCCGCAGCTCGTCATCAGATGCTGTGATCGTCCCTGGGCGTGCTTGACGGCGATCGCCGTGCAGTTCTCCTGATCCGTACCGACCGTCACCGTATTGGTGACGACCTCGAACGTCGTTGACGCAGGCCCTGACACAGAGAGCCGTACGGTGCTTCCTGCCACAGCGGCTGGATCTGCCGACGTGCCGAACGGCGATGCGTCCACCGCCTGCATGCTGTTCCACCACGGCAGCACACCGGTGGCAGCGCCGACTCCTGCTCCTACGACCGTGATGGCGGCACCCACCGCGGCGATCAGCACTACGCGCCTCCGTCCGAAGCGTCGCCTCGCGGCCGTACGTAGTGCTCTGCTGGCGGCATCGTGACCGAGGTAGAGATCTTCGGTCTGTTCCGTCATCAACTCGCGAACGAGGTTCTCCATCTCGATCATCTGTGCACCTCCTGGTTGAGGTCAGCGGGTACGAGCGTGCGCAATCGGTCCAGCGCCCGACTGACCGCGGACTTGACCGTTCCGACGCTGATGTCAAGCTCGCGCGCCGTTTCCTTCTCGCTCAGGTCGAGGAAGTATCGGAGCACGAGTGCAGTGCGCTGCTGCGACGGCAACTGTTGCAGCGCTGCGACAAGATCCCGCCGCAGCAGTAGCTGATCCACACCGTCGGCGATCGACGACTCGTGGACACCGTCGAAGACCTCCTGCGCGCGGGCACGTCGCCGCCGCCACCGGTCGGTCGCCGCGTGCAGCAGCACCGTCCGTGCGAACGCCTCGGGTGAACCGGCCAGCCCGGACCAGCGACGGGCAGTCCGCTCTAGCGCGAGTTGCACGAGGTCCTCGGCGTGGCCGCGGTCGCCGGTCAGCAGGAAGGCGGTACGCAACAGCCGACTGCCGCAAGAGGTAACGAACTCCCGGAATTCCGCCTCATCTTTCGTGTCCGTAGCCTCTCACCACCTTCCCACCCGACATCACGCATCCGCCACGCGAAAGGTTGCGAAGACGCTTTCCGGCCAGGACACTCACCCTCTGGGAATCGCGGAACATCCACTGGCCGGTGTAGGCGCGAAGCTTGCGTCTTTGGAGGTCAGAAGTGACTGAGATTCCGTCCGTTGCCCGATCGAGTCCCTGGTGCGCTACGCGTATGGACGTGAGTCATCGCCGCAGCCGACGTTCCTCGCGGCGTAGTGCACGAACACGAGTGGAACGCGAGCGAGGTCTTCCCCGGCACCACGCGACGCTACGGGTTATGTCCCCATCCAGTACACACCCCGCGGTTTGCGACCCGGACCGCCTCGGTGAGGACCGACGACTGCGAGGGTTGCTAGCTTGCGCGCGTGGTGGTCGTCGTCGCGCTGGTGCTCGCTGCGCTTTTCGGCGCGGGCGACCAATACCTTGGAAGCTTGCCGTGGCATCCATGGGCCTGGGACATCAGCCTCCTTTCCGCACCTTGGCTCGTCCTGGCCTTCCTTGCCGGCTGCACGCAGCGAGACCCGCGAAGGGCCGTGCTCCTCGGGCTCGGGTGCACGCTGGCGGCGCTCGCCGGGTACGGCCTCATGACGCTGAGCCCGTTCGAGAACGCCCACCTCAACCTCCGCACGGTGACCGCCTTCGGCCGCAGCGAGACCCCGGTCATCGTCGGCGGGTTGTTCACCGGGCCGCTTTTCGGATGGTTCGGACACAGGTGGCGCACGCGCCGCGCGTGGATCGGTGCGTTCGTCACGGCCGCTGCACTTTTTCTCGAGCCGGCTGCACGGATCGCGGCCGGGAACGGGATCAGGATTCGCGCCGTGTCGATCGCCGAAGTGGCCGCCGGGATCGCGATGGCGATGTACGTGGTCGCCGGCCGACGGCGCTCGGGCGCCTGACGGGGCAACCATGCGTTCGCGGTAGCGCGGTCATCAGTCGACCTCGAGCGGCGGCAGCTCGAGCGCGCGCTCGAAGGCGGCGCGGTCGTGCACCGGTTCGCCGTGCGAGACGATGACGTGCTCAAAGGGCAGCTCGAGCAATGCGCGCATCGCGGCCAGCGCGCGTTCTGCGTGCGGCGTCGCCCAGATGCGCAGCTCTCCGCCCGGTGCCGTCATCCCGTCGGCGAACACGAGCGCGCGCCGCTCCGGGATCCACATCGGCGTCTCCATACGGCCGCGGCCGTCGTACTGCGCGACGAGCCCTCCCGGCAGCTCGCTCCCCGGCTCGATCGGCTCGAGCTCGGTCTCCGGAATGTTCGTCCGCCAGAAGAGCCACGGGCCATAGGCGCGTGCGCCGTAGCGCTGCACGAAGAGGTCGACGTCGCGGACGTGGTCGGGCTTCAGGATCACGACCATCGTCGGCGGGGCGGCGTCGAGCCGCTCCCAGAGCTCCGTTGCGTCCTCGGGTGGAGCGAGCGGATCGAGGAGCACGATCTCGTCGCCCGACGCGGCGACGGTCGAAGCGACGTGCGGCCCCCAGCCGGCCTCCGGCCGCCAGTCCGGGTAGCGCATCCGCCAGAGCCACAGCCCCTCTGCGACGTCGCAGGGTTCGAGTTCCATGCCGCGAGATTGTCGCAGGGTGCGATGCTTGCCACGTGCTGACGTCCACCTGGACGAACTGGGTCGGGAACCAGAGTTTTGCCCCGCGGGAGCTGGGTGCGCCGGCGAGTGAGGACGAGGTCGCGTCGCTCGTCGCCGAAGCGGCGCGGCGCGAGCTGTCGGTGCGCGTCGCGGGCGCCGGGCACTCGTTCACGCCCGTCGTGTCAACGGACGGGCTGCTGCTCGATCTGCGCCGCCTCGGCGGCGTCCGCTCGATCGATCGCGAGCGCCGACGCGTCGTCGCGGGGCCTGCGACGACGGTCGGCGCGTTCGGCGAGCCACTCTGGGCGAGCGGGCTTTCGCTCGCGAATCAGGGCGACATCGTCGCGCAGCAGATCGCAGGCGCCGTTTCCACGGCGACCCACGGCTCCGGGCTCCGCCTCGGCTCCTTCTCCTCGTCCGTGCGCCGCGTGCGCCTGGTGACCGCGGCCGGCGACGTCGTCGAGATCGGCGACGAGGATCTCGACGTGCTGCACGCTGCGCAAGTTGCGGTCGGAATGCTCGGCGCGATCACCGAGGTCGAGCTCGAGGTCGCAGCGGCGTACCGCTTGCGCGAGCGCGTCGAGGACTGGTCATGGGAAGAGACGTGGGGCGGCTTCGAGGAGCTCGCTCGCACGCATCGTCACTTCTCGTTCTTCTGGATGCCGTCGGACGACTCCGCGGCGCTCTACGGTCTCGAGGGCTCGAGCGCCGACATGTGCCACGTGAAGATCTACGACGAGGTGGACGCCTCGACGCCGGACTCCGAGGAGTCACGCCGTCGCGTTGCGCCTGCGCACGTCATCTATCCGATGGTGTACGAGCCGAACTTCCACGAGCTGGAGTACTTCGTGCCGTTCGACCGCGGGCGGGATGCGCTCGCGGCGACGCGCGAGCTCATGCTCGCAAGCCTGCCGGCCTCAGTGTTCCCGATGGAGGTGCGCACCGTCGGCCGGGACGACGCGTTCCTCTCGCACAGCTACGACCGCGACACCGTCGTCATCTCCGTCTCCGGCACACCGGGCACCGACTACTGGCCGTACCTGCGCGACGTCGACCGGCTGCTCGGCGACTTCGACGCGCGTGTGCACTGGGGCAAGCTGCATTTCCTCACGCGCGACCAGCTGCTCGAGCGCTACCCACGCGCCCGGGACTTCGTCGAGACGCGTCGCCGCCTCGATCCGAACGGGACGTTCCTCAACGACCACCTCGCACCGTTGTTCGCGTAAGGCGATGCGCTACGTCGTCCTCCTCCGCGGCGTCAACGTCGGCGGCAACCGCAGGCTGCCGATGCATGAGCTGCGCGCGACGCTTGCCGCCGCGGGCTTCCGCGATGTTCGGACGCATCTGCAGAGCGGGAACGCGATCCTTGACAGCAGTGCGAAGCCGGCGCGGCTCGTCCGCGAGCTCGAAGCCCTTCTCGGCGTGCAGGTCGTCGTCCGGACGCGCGACGAGCTCGCCGACGTCGTCGCGCGCGATCCGTTCGGTGAAACCGCGACGAACGGCTCGCGCTTCTTCGTCACATTCCTCTCCGGCGAGCCGAAGCCCGTCGCCGGGCTCGAGTCCGGCGACGGCGAGCTGTTCGTGGTGAGTGGACGCGAGGTCTACTCGTGGCTGCCCGAGGGGATCCGCGACTCACAGCGGGCGAGGCTCCTCACCGAGGGAAGGCTCGGCGTCGTGCCGACGACGCGCAACTGGAATACCGTCACGAAGCTGCTCGAGCTCGCCAGATAGCAACGTGTTTCGGCGGGCTGTCGCCGGAAAGACGAGCGGCAGTGGCCCGCATCGCCGTCATCTACTACAGCGCTACCGGCAACACCCACATGCTGGCGGACGCGATCGCGGAGGGCGCGCGCGAGGGCGGCAGCGAGGTGCGGTTGCGCCGCGTCGCGGAGCTTGCGCCCGAGGAGGCGATTCAGCAGAACCAGCTGTGGGCGCGGCACCGCGACGAGACGCGCGAGTCGGTCGTCGAAGCGGAGATCGCCGATCTCGAGTGGGCCGACGGCTACGCGTTCGGCACGCCCACGCGGTTCGGCAACCCCGCAGCGCAGCTGAAGCAGTACCTCGACCAGGCCGGCGGTCTCTGGTTCAACGGCGCGCTCGCGGACAAGCCCGTGACGACGTTCACGTCGGCGATGTATCCCGACGGCGGCCTCGAATCGACCATCCTCGCGCTGAACAACGTCTTCTACCACTGGGGCTGTGTGCTGGTTCCGCCGGGCTTCACCGATCCGGTGGTCGGCGAGGCGGGCGGAAACCCCTACGGCACGGCCTTCCCGTCGAGCGGCGGCCGGCCAACAGACGCGGTGCTCGCGGCGGCGCGTTACCAGGGTCGGCGCCTCGCGGCCTTCACGGACGTGATCGCTGCCGCCCGCATGCCTCAGCCCGCTCACGTCTAGCGCGGAGCCGGCTATCCAGCGCGGAGCCGGCCAGCGACGAGTCGCGGGGTAGAGTCGCGCGAGATGCTGCTCTACAACAGCGCGGTCTCGGGCAACTGTTACAAGGTGCGGCTGCTCCTTGCGCACCTCGGCCTGTCGTACGAGGTGCGCGAGGTCGACGTCGTCGACCGGTCAAACCGGCCGACTCTGCTGGGCGGACTCAATCCTGCGCTGCGCGTGCCGACCCTGGTGCTCGACGACGGACGTGCGCTCGGCGAGTCCGGGGCGATCCTGTGGTACTTCGGCGAAGGGTCGCGCTTCGTTCCGGCCGACCGGTACGAACGCGCGCAGGTGCTGCAGTGGATGTTCTTCGAGCAATACGACCACGAGCCCGCGATCGCCGTCGTGCGATTCTGGCTCGCGTACTCCGGGAAGCCCGCGTCGTCGTTCGCAGATCGGCTCGACGAGCGGCGCGCGGCCGGAAATCGCGCGCTCGACGCAATGGAACGTCACCTCGACGGCCGTGCGTGGCTCGTCGGAGACACGATCACGCTCGCGGACATCGCGCTGTATGCGTACACGCACGTCGCCCACGAAGGTGGGTTCGAGCTCGACGGGCGTCGCGCGATCGGCGAGTGGTTGGCGCGAGTCGCGGCCCAGCCAGGGCACGTCGCGATCGACGCTTAGACGATCGTCAGCGGGGCGCCCGTCAAGGCGCCCGCGTGCACGCGCACCTGCCACCCACGCTGCAGCGCGCCCGTCCAGCGGAAGAATCCTCCCGCACCGCCGCGCACCGCGCCGATCGTCCGCCACGCGGTACCGACGCGGAGCTCGAGCCGGGCCGTCCGGCCGGCAGCCGGCGCACGGAGCTGGCCCCACAGTTGCGTGCGCGACACCTGCGCGAGCGGAAGCTCGTAGGCCGCGTATGCCGGCTTCACCGCGTTCGTGAGCGTGACCAGTCCGCTCTGGAACCGCGACAGCTCCGGCTCGTCTCGGTAGAGGAACTGGATCAGCAGGTCGACGCGCGCTGTCTTGTATGCGGCATACGAACCTTCGGCGAGATAGCGCGCTTGGAGCGCGGGCGACACGCCGAGCAGCCGGTCCGGCGGGTCGGTCTGGTAGCCGTACTCCGTGAGCCAGATCCGCGCGCGCGGCCAATCCCGCGCGACGAGCGTGACGAGCTTGCCGATGGTCGCCATCGTGATCGTCGTGCAGCGGCTGCAGCCGCCGTGGAGCGGCGTCTCGCGCTTCGGGTCGAGCGGATACGGGTTGTGCGCGTAGGCGTCGAGCCGCGCGTGTGCGGTGTGCATCCCGGCCAGCCAGGCCACCGGAGAGACGCCGCCGGTCGCGCCACGCGGAGCGGTTCCGCCGCCGCCGACCTGCGCCCGCGGGATGGCCGCGTGGATCGCTGCGTACGCAGGGTTCAGGAGTCGCGTGGTGTAGACGCTCGCACTCGTCGGACGCAACCATCGCACCTGGTTGGGCTCGTTCCAGATCAGCCAGCGGCGCACCCACGGATACTGCTGCGCTGCTGCGGCCGCGAAGTCGCGGAAGGTCGCGCCCGTTGTGGGCGCATAGTTCGACGCGCGGCCGCCGTTCGCCCATGCCGGCGTCCCGACGAGCTGCACGACGACGTCGATCCCGTGGGTGTGCAGACCATCGAGCACCTCGTCAACGCGGCTCCAGTCGTACGCCTCGTCGGTCGGATCGCTCGGCGCCGTCGGCTTCGTGCGCGCGACCTCGTTCCAGCGCACGGTGAAGCGGACGACTCGGACGCCGAGCGCGTCGAGCTTCGCGAGTCGCGCGTCGAGCGTCCCGGGGCCGTTCGTCAGCCACGCGTCGTCGGTCAGGCCGTACTTGACGCCGGGAGCGGCAGCGGCCTGCTGCGCCGTGGCGAGCGCGGCCACGCACGTAGCGAGTGTTGCGAGGAGGCGGAAGCTCACCCGCATTGGTTGATCGGTACGCGTCCGTTGCAAACCTGTGTGCAGACGGTTTCACACACTCGTGACGGAGACGTTTCCCACGTGTTGCGGTTTTCCGACTACGGTCGCTGCATGACCAAGACGGCAACACCGTGGGGCGCGGCGAGCGTCGTCGAGCGCCTGACACTCAAGCAACAAGCGGGCGAGAAGCGATTCTCCTCCGTCGTCGAGCTGCTCGAGAACGACCGCGGCGAGCGACTCGTGCGGTTCGCGTACTCGACCGACGGGGCCACCCGGCGAGGCCCCGTCACGCTGCGCGAGCGGGACGTCGAGCGCCTGCGCGAGGCGCTCGCGAAGACGCCCGAGCTCGCGGACGCGCTCGGGGGGACGGTGGAGGCGGCCTAGACGATTAGAGGCTTGATGTGGATCTTGCGCACTCGCGGATGGTGGCTCAGACGCGGCGCATCTCGCCCGGGTCGGGTTGAACGTAGGTACCGCTATGCCCTGCGCCCGACCCGAACGACCTGCTTGGTCTGCGCCATCCCCACAAGCACCCCAATCCACATCAAGCCTCTAGGGCCGGCGACAATCGAGCCGCGTCGACGAGCGACCCGAGGATCAGCGCGCCGTCGTCGGAGCCGAGCAGGACGTCGACGGCATGCTCCGGGTGCGGCATCAGCCCGAACACGTTGCCCTCGGCGTTCACCACGCCGGCCACGTCCGCCACCGCGCCGTTCGGGTTCGATCCGTCCGCGTAACGGAGCGCGACCTGTTGCGTCGACTCGAGGTGCGTGAGGAGCTCGTCGTCGGCGAACCAGCAGCCGTCGCCGTGCTTGACCGGGATCGTCAGCACCTGCCCGACGGCGCAACGGGACGTGAACGGGGTGTCCGCCCGTTCAACGACGAGTGGGACGTCGCGACAGACGAACGTGAGCGATTCGTTCGGGCGCAGGGCGCCCGGGAGCAGCCCGGCCTCGGTGAGGATCTGGAAGCCGTTGCAGATCCCGAGCACGAGGCCGCCGTCGTCTGCAAACGCCTCGACCGCACGGAGCACGGGCGAGAAGCGGGCGATCGCGCCGCAGCGCAGGTAGTCCCCGTACGAGAACCCCCCGGGGAGGACGACGGCTGCCGTGTCGGGCGGAAGCGAATCATCGGTGTGCCAGACGCGCGGCGCGTCGGCGCCGAGGCGCTCCAGTGCGAGCTGTGCATCCCGGTCGTCGTTCGAGCCCGGCCAGACGACGACGGGGATCACCGGGCGTGGCTCGCTCATGCGTGCTCCAGGTCGATCTCGTAGCTCTCGATCAACGGGTTCGTGAGCAGCTGCTCGCACATCCGCTCGAGTTGCGTACGCGCTTCGTCGAGATCGTCGGTCGGGAGCTCGACGTCGACGAGCCGGCCGACGCGCGCCTCGCTGACCTCGAATCCGAGGTGACGCAGCGAGCTCTCGACGGCCTGTCCCTGCGGGTCGAGGATGCCGAGCTTCGGCCGGACGAGCACGGTTGCCTTCATCGGAGCACCGTCTTCATCGAAGGACCGTCTTCATCGGAGTACGGTGCTCGGGTCGGCGACGTACGCGTCGAAGCCGATGCCCGTCAGCTGCTCGAACGCCTCGATGTAGCGCGCGCGCGTGCCGGAGACGACGTCGTCGGGAAGCTCCGGGCCGGGGTCGGTCTTGTCCCAGCCGAGGGACTCGCAGTAGTCGCGGACGAACTGCTTGTCGAACGACGGCGGCGTGGAGCCGGGGCGGTAGTCCGCCGCCGGCCAGAACCGCGACGAATCGGGAGTGAATGCCTCGTCTCCCAGCACGAGGTCGCCGTTCTCGTCGAGGCCGAGCTCGAGCTTCGTATCCGCGAGGATGATCCCGCGCTCGCGCGCGTAGTCCGCAGCGAACGCGTACAGCGCGAGCGCGACCGCCTCGACCTCGTCGAAGCGATCCTCGCCGACGAGCTCCGCCGCCGCCGCGCGGTCGATGTTCTCGTCGTGCCCCGACTGCGCCTTCGTCGCCGGAGTGAAGATCGGGCGCGGCAGTTGCTGCGACTCGACGAGGCCCGCCGGCAGCGCGTGCCCGCAAACCTCTCCGGTGGAGACGTAGTCCTTCCAGCCGGAGCCGGCGAGGTAGCCGCGCACGACGCACTCGATCGGCAGCATCTCGAGTCGCTTGCACTCCGTCGAGCGTCCGTCCTCGCGCAGCGCGAGGAGATGGTTCGGGACGAGGTCGCGCGTGCGCGCGAACCAGAATCCGGAGAGGCCCGTGAGCACGCGGCCCTTGTCGGGGATCTCGGTCGGAAGTACGACGTCGAACGTCGAGATGCGGTCGCTGGCGAGGAGCAGCAGCCGGTCCTCGTCGAGTGCGTAGAGCTCGCGGACCTTCCCGCTGCCGACGTGCGTGGCGGCTTCAGGCATGGACGGGTTCCTCCTTCGGGACGAGACGGCGGACACGGTCGAACGTGCTGTCGAGGTGGGCGATCGTGGCATTGAGGTCGAAGACATCCGCGAGCGCGTCGTCGTCGAGACGCTCGGCGATATCGGGATCGGCGCGGACGAGCTCGGCGAAGTCGCGCTCCTCGTCCCACGCGCGCATGGCGTCGCGTTGCACGAGGCGGTATGCGTCCGCGCGCTCGAGACCGCGCTCGATCAGTGCGAGCAGCAGCCGGTGCGAGAAGAACAGGCCGTGCGAGGCCCACAGGTTGCGCTCCATGCGCTCCGGATAGACCACGAGCCCGACGACGATCCACGTGAACCGGTCGAGCATGTAATCCACGGCCAGGAATGCATCGGGGATCACGATCCGCTCGGCGGAGGAGTGCGAGATGTCGCGCTCATGCCAGAGCGGCACGTTCTCCATTCCGACGAGCGCCGCACCACGAACGACGCGCGCGAGCCCCGAGAGCCGCTCTGCCACCTTCGGATTGCGCTTGTGGGGCATCGCCGACGAGCCCTTCATCCCTGCGGCAAACGGTTCCTCGACCTCGCGCACCTCGGTGCGTGCGAGATGGCGAATCTCTGTTGCGAAGCGATCGAGCGACGTTGCGCACAGCGCGAGCGCGTTCAGCAGCTCGGCATGCCGGTCGCGCGAGATCACTTGCGTCGACACGGGATCCGGTTCGAGGCCGAGCCGTTCGCATGCGATGCGCTCGACCTCCGGATCGATCGCGGCGTACGTCCCGACCGTTCCCGAAAGCTGGCCGACGCGGCAGCTCTCGAGCGCGCGCTCGAGCCGGCTGCGCGCGCGGTCGAGCTCGAAGGCCCAGCCCGCGAGCTTCCACCCGAACGTCGTCGGCTCCGCATGAATGCCGTGGGAGCGCCCGATGCACACGGTGCGACGATGTTCCTCGGCGCGCCTCACGACGGCGGCGAGCGCACGGTCGATGCCGCGAACGACGAGCTCGCCCGCCTCGCGCAGCTGGAGCGCGAGCGCCGTGTCGACGACGTCCGACGACGTGAGCCCGTAGTGCACCCACCGGCCTTCGGCGCCGAGCTGCTCGGCGACGGCGTCGACGAAGGCTGCGAGATCGTGGTCGGTCGTCTCCTCGATCTCGGCCACGCGCTCCGGCGTGGGCACCGTCGCACGCGCGCGGATCGCCGTCACGTCCTCGGCCGGCACGACTCCGATCTCGGCCCAGCCGTCGAGCGCAGCGAGCTCCACGTCCAGCCAGCGCGCGAGCTTGCCCTCCTCCGACCAGATCCGGCTCATCTCCGGACGGGAGTAGCGCGCGATCACCCCGGTCAGTGTAGAGCCGGGTCAGGAAGGCGGGGCCGCGAGGGCCAGGATCCTGGCCGCAAGCACCGCTGCATTCTTCGCGTTGTCGACGCCGACGGTCGCGACGGGGACGCCGGGCGGCATCTGGACGATCGAAAGCAGCGCGTCCAGGCCGTCGAGCAGCGACATGGAAGAGCGGAGCGGCACGCCGATCACCGGCAGCTCCGTGTGCGCCGCCACGACGCCCGGCAGCGCCGCCGCCAGCCCGGCGCCGCAGATCAAGACCTTCAACCCCCGTTCCGCTGCGCCCTTCGCGTACTCGGCGACCGCATCCGGCGTGCGATGGGCGGAGCGGACCTCGAACTCCCACGGGACCTCGCGCAGCTCCAGCTCGTCCATCGCCGGCTGCATCCGTGCGCGGTCCGACTCCGAGCCGACGAGGATCCCGACCAGCGGCTCAGGCATGGGCGATGTCCCGCCGGTACGTCGCACCTTCGAAGGACACGAGCTCGACCGCGTCGTATGCGCGGGCGCGAGCGTCGGCCACGGTTGTCCCGGTTGCGGTCACGGACAGGATTCTGCCGCCGTTCGTCACCACCGTGCCGTCACGAATGGCGGTCCCGCCGTGGAAGACGATCGCGCCCGCGGCCTCCGCCGCGTCGATCCCGCTGATCTCGGCGCCTGCGTAGTCACTCCGCTCCGGGTAGTCGGGCGCCGCGATGACGACGGTGACGGCAGCCTCGTCTGCGAGCCCGAACTGCACGCCGGAGACGTCCCCGGCGGCGGCCGCCGCGAGCGCAGCCAGCAGGTCGCCCTCGAGGCGCGGCAGCAACACCTGCGTCTCGGGGTCGCCGAAGCGCGCGTTGAATTCGAGCACCTTCGGCTCCGGCGTGAGCATCAGCCCCGCGAAGAGACAGCCGACGAACGGAGTCCCGCGCCGCGCAAGCTCGTCGACGACCGGCTGGTGGACGCGCTCCACGAGCGACTCGAGGTCGCCGAGCGGCGGCACCGGCGAGTACGCGCCCATGCCACCGGTGTTCGGGCCGTGATCTCCGTCGCCGATCCGCTTGAAGTCGCGCGCTGCTCCGAGCGGCACGGCACGGCGTCCGTCGCAGAGGGCGAACAGCGACACCTCCTCGCCCTCGAGGAGCTCCTCGATCACGAACTCGCCACCGAACGCGGTGACGGCGCGCAAGGCGTCGTCGAGATCGTCGGCGCTCCTGCAGACGAACACGCCCTTGCCCGAGGCGAGCCCGTCCGCCTTCACCACGCAGGGCGCACGTGCGACCGACAGCGTCTCGGCCGCCGGCACGCCGGCGGCGCGGAGGATCTCCTTCGCGAACGACTTCGATCCCTCGATGCGTGCCGCTTCGGCGCCCGGCCCGAACACGGGGACACCGTTCTGGCGCAGCACGTCTGCGACACCGGCGACCAGCGGGCCCTCGGGCCCGACCACGACGAGATCGGCGCCCAGCGTGAGCGCAAGGCTGAGCAGGCCGTCGGCGTCGTCGGGCCGGACCGGGTGGCAGCGACCAAGCGTGGCGATGCCCGGATTGCCCGGCGCGGCGTGCAGCTCCGTCAGCCCAGGGCTCTGCGCGAGACGCCACGCGAGCGCGTGCTCGCGCGCACCCGAGCCGACGACCACCACCTGCACGCGGCGAGTGTACTGCGGGGGTTTGACGGCGGGCCTCGACCGGAACATCGCATCTCATGCAGGAACCGGGCGTCGACGAGCACATCTGGGAGAGCCAGTGGGAGCAGCTGTCCCCCTTCCTCGAGGAGTCGCCGGTCGAGGCGATCTCCGAGGTGCACGAGCTGATCACCGAGATGATGGAGGCAAGAGGCTTCGAGCTGCGGGAGCGGGACGGCGAGGAGCTGAAGGAGCCGGAGATCACGCGCGCGTACCACGCGGCCCGCGAGGTGAAGGACGAGATCGAGTCGCCGGGGCCGTTCGATCCCGGCGACGTGCCGATCGCCGTGGAGGCCTACCGCGACCTCTACAGGGTCTTGCTCGACTACGGGCCGACGCCCGGCGCACCCGCCTGACGGATACTTGAGCGGTGAGCGCGCCGCCCTACGCGACCGCCAAGGTCGATGTCGTCCGCATCCCCGACGGCGAGGAGCAAGATGTCGTCGCCGTCGAGGAGCCGCTCGAGATCCGGATCGCCGGCTCGCCCGTCGCGGTGACGATGCGTACGCCGGGCCACGACGAAGAGCTGGCGCTCGGATTTGCGCTCTCGGAAGGACTCCGGCCAGACGCTGCGCGCCTTCCCGACGACCTTGCGGCGAACGCCGTGGAGCTCGAGGCGCCCGGCTTCGACCCTGACCGGCTGGCGCGGAGCTTCTACACGTCGTCGTCGTGCGGCGTGTGCGGCAAGGGCGCGCTGGAGGCGGTTGCCGTCGAAGCGCCTCGGGTCGAGAGCGACCTCCGAGTCAGCGCGAACCTTCTCGCCGTCCTGCCCGAACGGCTCCGGGAGGCGCAACCGGCGTTCGAGGCAACCGGAGGGCTGCACGCGACCGGCCTCTTCGACCACGGCGGCGAGCTCCTGTGCCTGCGCGAGGACGTCGGCCGGCACAACGCGATGGACAAGGTGATCGGCTGGGCGTTCCTGGAGCATCGTCTGCCCCTCGACCAGTCGATCCTCTGCGTGAGCGGTCGCCTCTCGTTCGAGCTCGTGCAGAAGGCGGCGGTGGCGGGGTGCCCGCTGCTCGTCGCGGTCGGCGCGCCGTCGTCGCTGGCCGTCGAGCTGGCGCGGGATCGCGGAGTGACGCTCTGCGGGTTCGTGCGCGGCGGGCGCATGAACGTCTACAGCGAGCCGTGGCGCGTCGAGGTCGCGTGACGGTGCGCGCATGCGCCGCGCGCTGACGGGCGTGCTGCTCGTCGGCGGCGCGAGCAGTCGCTTCGGCTCGGCCAAGGCTCTCGCGCAGATCGAGGGCGAGACCTTCGCCGAACGCGGCCGGCGCGTGCTCGCCGAGGCCTGCGACGAAGTGCTCGTCGTCGGCAAGGCGGGCGAATTGCCGTTCGACGTGATCGACGACGAAGCCGAGATCCGTGCGCCGATCGCCGGCGTGGTCGCCGGCCTGCGCGCAGCCGCGCACGACGTCGCCGTGTTCCTCCCGGTCGACTGCCCGCGCGTCACCGCGGAGCTCCTGCGCGAGCTCGGCGAGGCCTGCCGCGACGCTGCGGTGCCGCAGACGGGTCCACTCCCCGGCGCGTGGTCGAAGACGGCGCTGCCCGTCCTGGAGCGGCGCCTCGCGGAAGGCCCCCTCGCCCTCTACCGCGCCTACGACGAGCTCGACGTCGTCGAGCTTCAGCTCGATCCGGCGCTGCTCGTCGACGTCGACACGCCCGATGACCTGTCAACGGTCTGATGGAGATGCGCGCCTCGGCACCGAGGTTCGCGGCGCCGGGTGGATCGCTCCTCGAGTGGGCCGACGTGCTCGACGTCTTGGCGTCGGTCCGCAACGCGTGGCTCGCGACCACCAACCCGGATGGCCGTCCACACGTGGCGCCGCTGTGGCTTGTCGTCTCTGACGGCGCGATCTGGTTCTGGACGCCGCTCACCTCGCGCAAGGGGAGGAACCTCGGCCGCGACGGCCGTATCGCGATTCATGCGGACGTGGACGACCGGGTCGCGATCGTCGAGGGCCGCGCTGCGCCGCAGCCTGTCCCGAAAAGTGTCGTCGACGGCTATGCGCTGAAGTACGGGTCGACCGACCTCGATCCGACCGCCTTCTGGCGCGTCGAGGTCGAATCGGCCCTCGCGTGGCGAGGGCATCTCGGCACGGAGCAGCTCGACGCGACGCGCTTCAGCCCGGCGAAATCAACGATCTAAGGCCGGCCGTTCTCCGCGTTGCGCTCGAGGCGCTTTCGCTCCTCCGCTTGGCGGCGCCAGCGCTTCTCGTCCGGGTCGTGCTTCTTGCCGCGCAGGATGACGATCGTCAGGACGGTGGCGATCGCGAGCGGGCCGAAGATCGAGAGCGCGACGATGAACTCGGTCCACCCGCTCGGGGCGTAGGCGAGCGTCAAGCGAGCACGCGCTCGCGCGAGGCGCCGACGCCGACCAACTCGATCGGCACGTCGAGCGCTGCGGCGACGAAGTCGACGTAATCGCGCGCGGCCGGCGGGAGGTCGTCGACGCTCGAGACGTCGTCCAGCGGCTGCGACCAGCCCGGCAGGACCTCCCACACCGGCTGGGCATGGTGGAAGTCCGACTGGTGCGCCGGGAAGTGCTCCGTCTCCGAGCCGTCACGCAGCCGGTAGCGCACGCACACCGGGAGCTCGCCGAACTCCGAGAGGACGTCGAGCTTCGTCAGCGCAAGCGACGTGATGCCGTTGACGCGGACGGCGTAGCGGAGCGCGACGAGGTCGAGCCACCCGCAGCGCCGCTCCCGGCCGGTCACCGTCCCGAACTCGCCGCCGAGGTCCCGGAGTTGCTCCTGCTGGGGGCCGGCGATCTCCGACGGGAACGGTCCTTCGCCGACGCGCGTCACGTACGCCTTCAAGACCCCGAGCACACGGTCGATGCGCGTCGGGCCGATGCCGATGCCGGTCGCCGCGCCCGATGCGATCGGATTCGACGACGTGACGAACGGATACGTCCCGTGGTCGAGATCGAGCAGCGTCGCCTGCGCACCTTCGAAGAGCACACGCTTTCCGTCGCGCAGCGCCTGGTCGACGAGCAGCGACACGTCGCCGACGTACGGCGCCAGGCGCTCCGCGTATCCCGCGTAGCGCGACCAGACGTCCTCGAGATCGAACGGCTCGCTCTCGTAGATCCGCTCGAGCCAGAGGTTCTTCTCCTCCAGCGCGACCTCGATCTTCTGGCGCAGGATCTTCGGGTCGAGCACGTCCTGCACGCGGATCCCGATGCGCGATGCCTTGTCGGCGTACGCAGGCCCGATGCCGCGGCGCGTCGTGCCGATCTGCAGCTTGCCGAGGCGGCGCTCCGACGCCTGATCGATCGCCACGTGCCACGGCATGATCAGGTGCGCGTTCCCGCTCACGACGACGACCGACGGGTCGACGCCGCGCGCCGCGAGCTCGTCGAGCTCGTCCAGCAGCACCTGCGGGTCGACGACGCATCCGGCGCCGATCACGGACGTCTTGCCCGAGATGACGCCGCTCGGCGTCTGCCGGATCTTGAACGTCTCGCCTTCGACGACGATCGTGTGCCCGGCGTTGGGACCGCCTTGATAGCGGCACACGACGTCCGACTCCTGGGCGAGCAGGTCG
The DNA here is from genome assembly GCA_045806045.1 of Gaiellaceae bacterium. Taxonomy (GTDB): domain Bacteria; phylum Actinomycetota; class Thermoleophilia; order Gaiellales; family Gaiellaceae; genus PALSA-600. The sequence goes on from JBJMKB010000084.1 coordinate 16,307, forward strand.
ACGATCTTGCCCTTTCCTTCGTCGCCCCACTGCGCGCCGACCACAACGGTCGAGGGCACGTGCCTCAGTTTATCGAACCAGGGCGGACGCTCCCCCGACGGCACGGACGAGAAGGGCCGCAACGAGCGCCAGCAGGAACGCCGTCGGAGGCCCCGTCACCCAGCCGCGGACGATCCCGAGGAGGTTCTTCGTGTGCACGGCGTGACGCCCGCGCGCGGCGCCGGCGCCCGCCATCGCGCCGACGAGAGCCTGGTTCATCGACGTGAAGTAGCCGAACGAGACGGCGACGAGGATCACGAGTGCCTGCACGAGCTGCGCGGTCGTCGCGGTGACGCGATCCACGTCGACGATGTCGAACGCGACGCGGTCGAGGAGGCCGCGGCCGGTGAGGAGGACGCCGAGGGCGATCCCGAATCCGCAGAGCACGGCCGCCTGCCGTGCGCTCAGGACGTCTGGACCCACCAGTGCACCGCTCGCGAGCGCGACGTCGTTCGCGCCCATCGCGAAGGATGCGAGAGCGCCGACCAGCACGAGCGCCGCTCCGACCCGCGTCACCGAGCCGAGCGTCTTCCCTCCCACGAAGCCGATCAGCGCCGCGGCGAACGGTGCGGCGACCCAGATCGCCACGAGGGTGAGGATCGTGCGCCAGTGGACGCCGGCCGACGCCGCCGCGGCTGCGCCGACGACGGCGCCGACGAGGATCTGGATCGTCGAGGTCGGGATGCGGATCCGGTTGTAGACGGCCGTCACGCCGAACGCGACCGCTATGACGACGACCTCGCCGAGCCGCGTGGGAGTGGCGTCGATCAGCTTCCGGCCGACCGTCTGCGCGACCTTGCCGCTCGCGAGCGCCGCACCGAGCAGCGCGAGCGGCGCCATCAGGAGCAGCGCGGCACGCGCCGAGATCGCACCGAGCGCGTACGGCATTCCCATGCACGCGCCGGTGTAGTGCGATCCGATCGACCACGCGAACGAGAACGCGAGAACGACGAGAAGAACAGTCAAACAGCGCGTGCGAGCGGGCGAACGATCCGGCGCACGACGATGCGATGGCCGCGGCGGCACGTCGTGAAGCCGACGTCGGCGTCGCGGCGCAGCATCCCGTGGACGACGCAGGCTTCTGCGGCGAGCGACTCGCGCACCGACAGGCACGCCTCGCACGGTTCGTCGAAGTGCGTCGCTTCAGGCCCGAGCCAGACGTGCTGCCGCTCGATCATCTCGGCTTCGGCACGCCTGCGGCCATCAGCTCAGCTGCAGCTGCCGGTCGTCGTGCAGCGTCAAGCTGGGCGGTCGCGCGCTGCGTCGCAGCACGATCTCGTGGCCTGCAATGCAGCGCGCCACCGCCACCTCGGCCTCCCGCGCGATCGACCCGCGCACCGTCGACGACGCAAGCGCGTCGGCGAACAGCACGCCCGCCGCGCGGGCGGACTCGAGGCACAGCTCGCAGAGACATGAGAACGACGTGGCCGAGGGGGAGAGCCAGACCGTCGTGCTCATGCTGCGGCCGCCAGATCGGAGAACTTCGCGTAGCGCTTCTGGAACGCGAGCTTGATCGCGTCAGTCGCGCCGTTGCGGTGCTTGGCGAGGATCAGCTCGGCGACACCCGCCGAGTCGGTTTCCTCCGGGTTGTAGTACTCGTCGCGGTACACGAACATCACGAGGTCGGCGTCCTGCTCGATCGAGCCCGACTCGCGCAGGTCGGAGAGGATCGGCCGCTTGTCGTGGCGCTGCTCGACCGCACGCGAGAGCTGCGAGAGCGCGACGATCGGCACGTCGAGGTCGCGCGCCAGCACCTTGAGCGCGCGCGAGATCTGCGACACCTCCTGCACGCGGTTCTCGGCGGACGTGCCGCTCGTCATCAGCTGCAGGTAGTCGACGATCACGAGCCCGAGGTTCGGCTCCTTCATCTTCAGCCGGCGCAGCTTCGAGCGGATCTCCATCATCGTGATCGACGCGGTGTCGTCGACGTAGATCGGTGCCTTCGCGAGCTTGTCGCACGCAGCCGTCAGCCGCGGCCAGTCGTCGACGGCGAGCTTGCCGGTGCGCAGCCGCTGCGACTCGACCTTGCCCTCCGAGCACATCAGCCGCTGCGTCACCTCGGACTTCGACATCTCCAGCGTGAACAGCGCGACCGGCATCTCGTGCCGGACCGCGACATTCGCCGCCATGCCGAGCGCGAGCGCCGACTTGCCCATCGACGGGCGCGCCGCGATGATGATCAGGTTCCCCTCCTGAAACCCGGCCGTCAGCCGGTCGAGCTCGCGGTAGCCCGAGGCGGTGCCGGTGATGTCGCTGCCCGCCTCGTAGAGCTTTGTGATCGTCTCGAACGACTCCTTGAGCAGATCGTCGATGTGAGCGAACTCGGTCGAGACCCGCTGCTGCGAGAGATCGAACACGATCGACTCGGCACGGTCGACGAGCTCGACCGTCTCGCCGGGCCGGTCGAAGCCGAGCCGCGCGATGTCGTTGCCGGCGCGGATCAAGCCGCGCAGGGTCGCCATCTCGCTGACGATGCGCGCGTAATGCGCCGCGTTCGAGGCGGCCGGGACGAGCGCCGCGAGCTCGTGGACGCGCTCGGCGCCGCCCGCGGCGTCGAGCGTCGAGTTGCGGTCGAGCTCGTCGACGACGGTGATCGCGTCGACCGGCTCCCCCTTCGCGTACAGGGAGAGGATCGCCTTGTAGATCTGGCCGTGGCTCTCCCGGTAGAAGTCCGAGGCGCTCAGGTTCGACGATTCTGTGACCGCCCCGATCGCCAGCGGCGAGAGCATCATCGCTCCGAGGACCGATTCCTCGGCGTCGAGATTCTGCGGCGGGACCGGGGCGGTCATCAGTGCCTGGGCACGCGCGGCCATCCGAGGCGTAGTAGACCCGCGTTTCGCGGCGTCGGAAAGGGTGTGGGTAACTGCCTGTTGGTCGCCGAAGACCTCGTCCACGCAGGGATAATAGAACAGATGTTCGCCCAGGGATAGTGGACGAAATGGACGGTCTTTGCGGGAAGTTCCGCCGCAATTCCACAGGTGTGAACCGCCTGTGGACAGGCGCGTGGATCGTCGTCCACAGGTCCGTGGAGAGCCTGTGGACGGATCTGTCTAAGAAGCTTCGGCGCTGGAGTCGGGCTCGATCTCGGCGGCGTCGTCCTCGGCCGCCGGCTCTTCCTCGGCGGCCTCTTCGGCCAGGGCGACCGACTCGACCTCGGCCTCGGCGGCCTCGTGCTCGGCTGCCGCCGCGGCGGCAGCGGCCTCGGCCGCCTCCTGCTCGCGTACCTCGAGCGCGGCGAGCTCCTCCTCGGGCGGCAGCTCCTGCCCCTCCGGCGCGACGACGAGCTTCAGCTCGGCGACGACGTCGGTGAAGACCTCGAACGGCACCGTGTAGCGGCCGATCCGCTTGATCGTCTCCATCTGGAGCTTCCGGCGGTCGACGCGGATCTTGTCGCTCTCCCAGAGGCGGTCGGCGACGTTCGTGGCGGTGACGGAGCCGAAGAGCGCACCGGTCGGGCCGGCGTTGACGTCGAAGCGGAGCTCGCGCCCCTCCAGTCGCGTCGCGATCGCGCGCGCCTCGTCGACCGACTTCGCCTCGTGCCTCGCCCGCTGCGCGTCGCGCTTCTCGAGCTCCTTCACGATCCCCGGCGTCGCAGCCTCGGCGAGTCCGCGCGGCAGGAGGAAGTTGCGCGCGTAGCCGCGCGCGACGTTCACGACCTCGCCGCGGAGACCGAGATGGTCGACGTCTTGCTTGAGGACGACGTCCATTACTTCTCGCCGATATAGGGGAGCAGCGCCAGCTCGCGCGCGCGCTTCACGGCGACGGCGACCTGGCGCTGGTGGCGCCGGCACGCACCGCTGATGCGACGGGAGCGGATCTTCCCCTTCTCCGACACGTAGCGCCGGAGCTCGTTGACGTTCTTGTAGTCGACCTCGTCGACCTTGCTCTTGCAGAAGAAGCAGCTCTTGCGGCGGCCGGGACCGCTCGGCGCGGTCCGCTTGCGGCTGCCTCCTGAACTGCGATCGCGATCGGATTTCGGTGCTGCCAAAGAATGCTCCGTAGAACGGGATGTCGTCGTCCGAGCCCTGGAAGTCGGCGTCGGATCCTGCCGATGCGCCCGCGGGCACGAACTGGTTGCCGCCGCCGCCTTCGTCGCCGCGGCTGTCGAGGAACTGCACCGACTGCGCGATGACCTCGACCTTCGAGCGCTTGCCGCCGTCCTGGGCCTCCCAGGACGACCAGTCGAGCCGGCCGTCGATGCCGACGCGGCGTCCCTTCGCGAGGTGGTTCGCGAGCATGTCGGCCTGCGCGCCGAAGACCTTGACGTCGAAGAAGTTCGGCTTGTCGATCCAGTTGCCCGACTGATCCTTCTGGCGCCCGTTCACGGCGAGTCCGAGGTTCAGCACGGAGGTGCCGGATGGGAGGGCGCGCAGCTCCGGATCACGGGTCAGGCGGCCAACGAGGGTTACGCGGTTGATGTCGGACATGTTTTCGCTCCTCTCCTACGGGACGGTCCAGGCTACTCCGCGTCCGGGTCGGTGTCATCGCCGGTGCGGGCCCTGTCGTCGTAGGACCTCGCCGGAGCGGGCGCGCCCACGGGGAGCGGTGCCGGAGCCTTCGTGTGCTGGGAGCCCTTGACCCGGCGATAGGCGCCGTGACGCATCACCCCGTCGGTGATCTTCAGCACGCGCGTGATCTCGGCGAGCGTCTCCGCCGATGCGGTGAAGAGGAGCAGGTGGTAGATCGCCTCGCTCTTGTGGTCGATCTCGTAGGTCAGGCGGCGGCGGCCCCACGGCTCATGGCCGTCCCAGCTGCCCTGCGCGCCGTCGACCGCGTCGCGGATGCGCTGGATGATCTCGTTCGCCCGCTCCTCGGCGAGCTCGGGGTCCAGCAAAAGCATGATCTCGTAGTCGTTCAAACCCGAATCTCCCTTCCCATGGACTGAATCGGCCCCGTCTCCTGGACGCCGCTTCGGGATGACGGCGCGACGGACGGGACGAGAAGCGGCGGCAGTGTAGCATCGGCCGCATGAAGCGCCTGCTCGCCCTGCTGGCCGGTGGCCTCGGGCTGAGGGCGATTCTGAAGCGTCGTTCGCGGCGTTCGCGCCGTGCGCAGCTCGGTGCGCAACCTGGCGGTTCGCCGGCGCAGGAGCTGCGCGCGAAGCTTGCGGAGACGAAGGAGCCGGACGGCGAGCCGGAGCTCGAGGCAGCGGAGCCCGACGCGGCGCCGGAGCCGAAGACGCTGGACGACCGCCGAGCCGACGTCCACGCGCGCGCGCGGCAGGCGATGCAGGACCTAGGGGAGCCCGAGCCCTAGCTCGGCGAGGAGCGACGAGCGCTCCTCGTCCGTCAGCCCCCGGAGCGGCCCGCGCACGTCCTCGCGCATCGGCACGCCCTTCGCCGCGACGACCGCCTTCAGCGCCGCGTGCCGCGGGTAGCGCTCGACGATCGTGCGCAGCTCGGCCGCGGCGGAGACGTCTCCGGTGCCGACCGCCTCGACGACCACCTCGGGGAATGCAGCAGCGAGACCCGAGACCGCGCCGGCGGCGCCCGCGGCGAGGGCTTCCCCGATCAGCGCCTCGGCTCCGACGTAGACGTCCAGCCCTTCGAGGAGGTACGGCCGTACCTTCGCGAACGGCGCGTCGCTCACCTTCATCCCAACGACGTTGTCGACGATCCCCCGCAGCCGCTCGACGACCGAGACGGGAATCGCGTAGCCGGACGCCTTCTCGAGCTCGTAGACGTAGAACGGCAGCGGCGCGCACGCGCGCGCGGCAGCGGCGAAGTGTGCGAGCAGCGCGTCCTCGTCGAGCTGGTAGTACGGCGGCGCGATCACGGCGACCGCCTCGGCGCCGGCCTCGGCCGCGTACGCTGCGAGCGCTGCCGTGTCGGCGGTCGTCTGGGCGCCACAGTGCGCGAGCACGGGCAGCGGCCCGGCGACCGCGTTTGAGATCGCCCTCTGCCGTTCAACTACTGAACAAGAGATGCCCTCGCCCGTCGTCCCCAGCAGCAGGATGCCCTGGATTCCGGCAGCCTGGAGAAACGTGAGGTACGGAATGAAGGCGTCGTCGTCCAGCTCCGCGCCGTCGTCGCGGAAGGGCGTCAGCGCGGCGGCGATCGCTCTCGCCATCGCGGCGATGCTAGTCGCACCTGCCGGCCGCGCGTCCGACCTGCTCGACCTGAACGCACAGAAGGTGACGTTGAAGGTGAACGGGTCCCGGGCGCTCGTGGGGTACCGCGCGAAGGGGCGCGCGCGGCACGTGCTCGTCTGGGGCGCGATCAACGCTCGGACCCCGGAGTCGGGGCTCTCTCAGGTGCGCTTCGCGCACGATTACTCCGGCGGGCTCAAGCTGGAGCACCGCGCGATGTGGAAGACGTTCAAGGACCAGTGCCGTCCGTACGACGGACCGCCGCTCGCCTACCTGCTCGCCGCGTGCAAGGCGCCGGACGGGTCGTACTGGGCGCTGCAGAGCTGGCAGCGCAACCTGCCGCATCGCGGCTGGGATCCCTGGACCGACTGGCAGAAAGCATGGGAGCTGCGGATCTCGCACTGGGCAGGCCCGATCGCGACGGTCGAGCTGTACACCGACTGGGCCTTCCACGGCGACGCACACGACATCTTCGGGCGAATGACCTACGGCGGCCTGCCGGTGCACGGCTTCCACACGACGGCGAACGGCGAGCCGACGGACTCGTACGGCCGCAGCCTCTACATCGACACCTTCGGCTCGGCGTACGGGCCCGGCTGGCAGCGTGAGACCTCGATCGTGTTCAGGAAGCCGAGCGGGGCGTTCTGTTACTCGTTCTGGCCGACCCACGACGTGTCCCTGCCGGGCAAGCCCGCGCGGCCGCCGGGCAACGGCACGAGGTACCGGATCAGCGTGGTCGGCCCCGGTGTCACACCCGACGTGGTCGCGGAGGCACGCGACCTGGGTCCCTACAACCCGGAGGTCGAAAAGCAGCAGGACGTGCTCTTCACCAAGGTGATCGCCGGGGATCCGTTCTGCTCGACCCAGCACTGACCGTCAGGCACCGCTGCGCACCCGCCACCAGCGGTAGACCGCGTAGCGGTTCGTGCCGTACGCGACCGCGTACACGTCGTTCAACTGATCCGTCCATTCGGCTGCGGCCCATCCGTACGGCGATGCGTAGCAGAGCAGGCGCCCCCGGGGCCGGCCCGGCGTGGACGGAAAGAGCTGCGCGCGCCGCGAGCCGGTCTGCGTCCAGTCGCGGACGGAGGCGGTGGCCGGCTCGGAGCACGAGCCCGTCGCCCAGCCCGCCGACGTCTGCGTGACGAGGTGATGCGACAGCGCCTGGTCCTGCAAGTGCTGCTTCATCCGCAGGCCGCTCCGCGCGTGGCTGTACCGCACGCTCGTCACGTTCGTCGCCGTCGGCGTGCAGGCGACGCTCGCGTCGAAGTCGGGTGACGGCGGATCGGCGCGCACGCATCGCCCTTGCAGCGACGACGGCACGACTTGCATCAGCGAGGGGTCGGCGGCGGTCGCCTCGGAGCTCGAAGCGCCCGCGGGCCCGCGGATCGCGAGCACGATCGGCGTCGCGATGGCGGCCCCGAGCAGCAGCCCGGCGAGCGCCGGAACGAGCCAGCGGCGGCGCGAACGCGTACGCGCCCGCGGCAGCCGCACCTGGCGCGTGCGCACCTTTGTCTGCGTGGCCTGCTGGACGTCGGCCGCGAGCGCGCCGGCCGAGTCGTAGCGGTCGCGCGGATTCTTCGCGAGCGCGCGGTCGACGATCCCGTCGAAGGCGCGCGGGACGCTGCGGTCGACCTCGCTCGGCAGCGGCGGGTCCTCGCGGATGTGCGCCCAGAGCACCGCCACCTCGTTGTCGAGCTGGAACGGCGGGCGACCCGTCAGGCACTCGAAGAGCACGCAACCGAGCGCGTACACGTCCGCGCGGCCGTCGAGCTGGCGGCCCTCGATCTGCTCGGGCGGCATGTAGTCGACGGTGCCGACGACACCCGACGCGGTTGCGCCCGACCGGGCGTCCGTGTGCTTCGTCAGCCCGAAGTCCGCGACGTAGACGTGGCTCGCCTCGGTGAGGATGTTCGCCGGCTTGACGTCGCGATGCACGAGGTCGCGCGCGTGCGCAGCGTCGAGCGCGGCTGCGGCCTGTCCGATCACGGACGCGGCCTGCTCGCGTGGCAATGGCCCCGCGCGCAGCAACGTGCGCAGGTCCGGCCCGTCGACGAAGCGCATCGACACGAACAGCACTCCGTCCTCTTCGCCGGTGTCGAAGATCGGGATCACGTTCGGGTGGTTCAGGGACGCCGCGAGGCGCGACTCGCGGAGGAGCCGTTCGCGGAAGAGGTCGTCCTCGGCGAGCGTGGGCGCGAGCAGCTTCAACGCGACCTTGCTCTTCAGGCGCGGGTGCTCGGCCAGATAGACGACGCTCATCCCGCCGCGGCCGAGCACGCGCTCGACGCGGTAGCCCGCGAAGGACTTGCCGACGAGTGCGCCCGTCGTCATCCTCCGGCTTCTAGCACAGTGACTTCCGGCGTTCTATCGTGGCGGGCGTGGAGGAGCCGCAGGTCGGGGGACGGCTCGGCCGTTATGCCCTGGAAGCAGTGCTGGGCCACGGTGCGATGGGCACGGTGTTCCGGGCCGTTCGCGACGACGGGACGGTCGTCGCGCTGAAGCTCGCAACGCCCGAGCTGGCGGCCGACGACACCTATCGCCGGCGCTTCGAGCGCGAGGGGCGGATCGCCGCCTCGCTCTCGCACCCGAACATCGTCGACGTCGTCGAGGCGGGGGAGGCCGGCGGCCGCCCGTTCCTCGCCGCGCGGCTCGTCGAAGGGCAGACGCTCGCGGAGAGGATCTCCGCCGGCCGGTTGACGGACGCCGACGTCGTGCGCGTCGTCTCCGAGGTCGGGGCCGCGCTGGACGTGCTCCACGAGCGTGAGCTCGTGCACCGCGACGTGAAGCCTGCGAACGTGATCTTCGACGGCGACGGGCGCGCGTTGCTCACCGACTTCGGACTCGCCCGCCGTGCAGACGACACCGTCCTGACGCAGCCCGGCCGCGTCTCCGGGACCGTCGACTACCTCGCGCCCGAGTTGATCCGCGGCGCGCCGGCCTCGCCCGCGAGTGACGTGTACGGGCTCGGCTGCATCGCCTACGAGTGCCTGAGCGGTGCGCCGCCTTTCGGCCGGCGAAGCGTCCCCGACGCGATCCTCGCCCACCTCGAGTCGGCGCCCGACCCGCTCGACTCGCCGCTCTCGACGGCGGTGCTGCAGGCGCTCGCGAAGGACCCGGCCGAGCGCCCGCCGACGGCGGCCGCCTACGCGCTCATGCTGCGCGTGTCACTGCGGTAAGCGCTCGAGCAGCAGGTCGAGCTTTTGCTCGAGCCGGACGAGCGACTGCTCGAGCCGGTCGACGCGTGTGTCGAGGCCGCCGGATTCCTCGTTCTCGCCGCTCACGAAATACGTCAGCGGCTTGCCCGTCGCCTCCGCGACGAGGCGGAGCACGTCGAGATCCGGGGTCGTCGCACCGCGCTCCCAGCGCGAAACGGTGATCGGCTCCACCTCCACCTCGGCGGCCAGGTGCTTCTGCTTCCACCCCTTGGAGGCGCGTGCCTCGCGAATCCGGTCGCCGACCATACGCCAATCATACACCTTCTGCCTAACTTATTAACAGCTAGCTCTTGACTAGACAGTAAATGTCTAATAAGGTCGAGGCATGAAGCTGTTCATGACTTCGATCGCCCTGCTCGTCGTGGTGCCGGCGGCGTTTGCCGGAGCGCGGTCGACGCTCGTCGTCGGCAACGGGAGCCGCCCCTTCGCGGGTGACCGGGCCGACCTGACGACGATCAGCCCGAACGGCGACGGTTACCGGGACGCCGCGACGATCCAGGTTGCGGCCTCGGCAAGCGGCTTCGCGCGCCTGGAGATCGACCGCGCCGACCGCAAGGGCTCCGTCTACACGGACGACGCCATTCCCGTCGGATCGGGCGGCGCGGCGCTGACGTGGGCGCCCGCTGCGAGCACGCCGCCGGGGACGTACCTCCTCCGGCTCAGCTCTCCCGGCGCGGCGCCCGCACGCGCGGTCGTGCGGGTCCAGACGATCGATGTGGCCGCAGGAGCCGCCGGCTACGCGCCGGGCGACGTGGCGCAGGTCGCTGTGGCGACCGACGCGTCGGAGCTGCGCGTCGACGTGCTGCACATGGACGGGAGCTCGGTCACGACACGTGCCAACGACTCCGTTACCGGCACCGTCGTCGCGCGTCTGCACGCGATCGCTTGGGCGTACCCTCACGCGCCCCACAACATCGCAGTCCCGATCGGAAGCTGGCCGAGCGGTGTCTACTTCGTTCGCGTCACGGCGACCGATGGCCGCGTCGGCTACGCCCCGTTCGTGCTGCGGCCGTCGCACCTCGGGACGAGGCGCGTGGCGGTGGTCATGCCGACGAACACGTGGCAGGCCTACAACTTCTACGACCGAAACGGCGACGGCCGCGGCGACACGTGGTACGCGGGCTGGCATCTGCACACGATGCGGCTCGGCCGGCCGTTCCTGAACGGCGGCGTCCCGAGTCACTTCCGCCTCTACGACCTGCCCTTCCTGATCTGGGCGGCGAAGCACGGCATGCGCGCCGACTACCTGAGCGACGGCGACCTGGAGCGCGTGGGCTCGGGGGCACGGCTGGCGCGGCTCTACGACTTCGTCGTCTTCCCGGGCCACCATGAATACGTCACGCAACGCGAGTACGACATCGTGCGCGGCTACCGCGACCGTGGTGGCAACCTCGCGTGGCTCTCGGCGAACAACTTCTTCTGGAAGGTCGTCCGCCACGGGCCGCTGCTCGAGCGCGTGGCACAGTGGCGCGACCTCGGCCAGCCCGAAGCGTCGCTGATCGGCGTCCAGTATCGCGGCAACGACGAGGGACAGCGTCGCGGGCCGGTGCGCCCCGTTCCCGGCGCCGCGCCGTGGCTCTTTGCAGGGACGCCGCTCGCCGACGGCGAACCATGGGGCGACTTCGGCATCGAGATCGACCACCGGGCGGCTTCGTCGCCGGCCGGCACGACGGTCGTCGCTTCGATACCGCACCTCTACGGTCCCGGGTTCACGGCGGAGATGACCTACTACGAGACGGCAGCAGGCGCGAAGGTCTTCGCCGCCGGTGCGTTCTCCCTCGCCGGCACGGCGAAGACGGCGATCGGCGCGCGGCTCTTGGAGAACCTCTTCGCGCGGCTGGAGCAGCCGTGATCGCGCGCCTCGCGGTCGTGGTCGCTGCCTTTGCCGGCGTGGCGTGGGTGTGGACGGGTGTTGCGCCGTCGCGGCCACCCGCCGTCGCGGTTCCGCCGAGAGCGCGCCCGGTCTCGGTGCTGCGTCTCCCGCAGCTCGGCCCGCCGCTTCCTGCATCGGCGACACACGGGCTCGTGCTGCGACTGCGGCAGTATCCCGACGTCACGCTCGCGAGCGAACGCGAACGTAATGCCGCGCGCCGCCTCCTCGAGCGGATGCGGGCGACGGCGTCGCGCTGGAGCGATCCGGTCGCCGCGAGAGCCGCAGGGTTCGGCGTGCGGCGGCCGCACCGTCTGCCGGGCGAGACGCGCGTCATGTGGTTCCACTCGGAGAATCGCGCGTGGCACAGCGACGCGCACTACCTCGACCCGAGCCGTCCGGACACGCTGATCTACGCCGACCTTCCCAACCGGCCCCTCGTCGTCGTCGGTGTGATGATCAGCATGCCGCGCGGCCTGCGCGGCGCCACGCCCGGCGGCCCGATCACGCGCTGGCATTCGCACATCGTCTGCGTTCGAGACGGCCGCCGTGGTCTCGCCCCGCGGGCGAACGGCACCTGTGCGGCGGGGGAGCGGCGCGTTCAGGGGAGCGAGATGATGCACATCTGGTTCACGCGCGACCTGCGGAGCGCCTTCGCGATCCACGCGCCCGGTCCCGAGCTCTGCTCGTCGCACCTGCTCCCGGCGTCCGTGTGCCGCGACCCACGCGCCTTCCACGTCATGTGAGCTGCGAGCGGAGCGGCCCCGGAGTCGAACCGAGCAAGCGTGGGGCTGCCACGCCGGGCTGGTTTTGAAGGCCAGCCACGCCCGATCGGCCCACGCTATTCCGAGGGAATCAGACCCTCCTCGACCCTCTCAGATCGTCCCCGAGCGGCTGACTGGGGCAAAAGTTCGGGCAAAAGTTCGGACGGGCGAGGGGCTTCGAGCCCCGTATGGGCCTTACCGCACCGCTTGAACACACGCACTTGGCTCAGCTGCGTGTGTCAGGCGTGCCAGGACCGTCAGCGAAGTACATGCGGTGCCCCCCCTCGGTGGCCCCACGCCGCGCGCAGGGGACGCTCGTCAAGCGACGAACCAGCCCAACGTGAAGCCTGTCCGCGTCGCCTCGAGCAACGCCGTCTACCGCGGCCCGAACGACGCGATCGGCGACCTCTGGTGCGAGCGCGTCGCGCCCGGGCACATCCTCGTTGTCTACGAGCCCGACGACGATGAGCGCGCGATCCTGGCCGCCGGCGGCCGCGTCGAGCTCGCGCTCTTCAACGAGCCGATCCCGCCGATCTCGATCGGCGTCGTCGACGCCGAGGCCTCGGCGTCCGTCGGCGAGCACGGGTTCCGGATCCCGATCCAACCCGATCCCGCGCGCGACCCAGCCGGCGCTGCTGCCATGGGGCGCGGGACGATCGAACGGCGGAAGCCGCAGCCCGACGGCGGCCGCATCCACGGCTGAGCCTTAGGCCGCGCGCATGCGCTCGAGCAGGGCGGCGCGCCGGCGGGCCTCGCGTACCTCCGCGAAGTACGAGAACGGCCGGAGCCGGTCGCGCGCCGGCGGCTCGACGCGGTGCGGCTCAAGCGCCGGGCTCGGCTTCGCGTAGACGCCGTGCTCCTTGAGGACGGCGTCGACGGCTTTGCTCGAGCGGCCGGCGGCGTGCGTTTCTTTCCACCAGTCGAGCGTGCGCTCGATCGCCGGTGGCGGCCAGCCGTCCTCGTCGCGCCAGACGTCCGGAAGGTCGTACGGCATCGCGACGCTCTGTCGGAGTCGGCACGCCGATAGACGACATTCATGGCAGACCTCGTGTTCAACGTCGCCAAGGGCGCCGTCGCCGAGAAGGTGCTCGACGATCCGACGAAGCTCGGCGTGCTGCTGCTGAAGGCGGGCGAGGCCGACGCGCTCCTGAAGGACAGGACGACGATCGCTGACGTACTCGCCGGCAACACGGAGGCGAACTTCACGAACTACGCCCGTAAGACTGGGATCGTCGGCACGCGGACGGTCGACCAGGCGAACGACCGCGTCGACGTCGACATGCCGGACCAGACCTGGCTCGTCGCCGGCGGCGCGACCAACAACACGCTCACACGGGCGATCATCTTCTACGAGGACGCCGCCGCGGACGCGACCCGGATCCCGCTCGTCGCGCTCGACTCCGTCACGACGACCGACGGCACCGACCTCGCGATCCAGTTCGCCGTCGCCGGCTTCTATCGGGCGGCCTGATGACGCTCGCCGAGATGGAGCGCCAGGCGACCGTGCTGCGGTCGCCGCCGCGGATGCTTGACGACGTCGCCGAGCTCGCCGAGCTCGAGCGGGCCGACTGGAAGCCCCGGATCGGCCGGCTGCTCGCCGAGCGCGAGCCGATCGCGACCGACGGCGTGTTCTATGTCGACACGCGGGAGCCGTTCGTCACGGCCGACCTCGCAGCCGTGACGCTCGCGGCGACCGACAAGGCGATGTACACGACCTCCGATTTCCCGGTGCTCGGCGGCGGCTACTTCGCCCGTCCTGGCAAGCGACTCAAGATCCGCTTGTTCGGCAAGATCACCACCGCGGCGACGCCGGGCAACCTGACGATCTCGGTCTACTGGGGCACCGGCGCCGACGCGAACGGCACCGTGGTCGTCGCCAGCGCCTTGCAGACGCTGATCGCCGCGCAGACGAGCATCTCCTGGGAGCTCGAGGTCACGATCCGCTGCGTCACCAAGGGCTCCGTCGGCACGCTCGAGGCCACCGGCAAGGCGATATTCGGAACGGCCGTGATCGCTGCGGGCTCGTTCTTGCTGCCGGCGTCGGCCGCAGCTCCCTCTGCCGCCGTCGACCTGGTAGGAGCGAACATCCTCAGCGTGCAGTTCAAGCGCTCGGGGTCGACCGTCGAGACCGCGACGACGCAGGACCTCGAAGTCACCGCCCGCAACTAGACCGGGAGCTGGGCCATGCCAACGCCGCTGCTGATCAAGCTGCGGCTCTCGCCGCAACACGCACCAACGCTCGTCCCCACAGCAGCGCCGGCGAGCACCCGCCAAGCGATCGACGTCGGCCAACCGCTCGAGACCGACAGCGCGCTCGCTGCGCGCGTCCTCCGCACGAGGACGACGGGGCAGCCGATCGAAACCGACGTCGCGCTCGCGGCCAGGGTCGTGCGCACGGTGCACGTCGGCCAGGCGCTCGAAACGGACTCGCCGCAGGCCGCTCGAGCGATCCGCACCGTCCACGTCGGCCAGGCCCTCGAGACCGACAGCGGCCTCGCTGCGCGCGTCCTCCGGACGAGGACGACGGGGCAGCCGTCCGAGACCGACGTCGCGCTCGCCACCAGGGTCGTGCGAACGGTGCACGTCGGCCAGGCGCTCGACACCGAGTCGCCGCTCGCTGCGCGCGTCGTGCGGACGGTGACCACCGGGCAGCCGCCCGAGAACGATGTCGCGCTGGCCGCGAAGATCGTGCGCACCGTCCACGTCGGCCAGGCGCCCGAGACCGACAGCGGACTCGCTGCGCGCGTCCTCCGGACGAGGACGACGGGGCAGCCGTCCGGGACCGACGTCGCGCTCGCGGCCAGGGTCGTGCGAACGCTGCACGTCGGCCAGGCGCTCGAGACGAACACAGTCCAGGCGGCACGCATCGTCCGCACCGTACGAACGGGGGTCGCTGTCGAGACGGATACCGCTCTCCCTCTCGCCGTGTCGACAGTACTTGCCGTCGCGTCGATCACCTCTCAGCCCCTGGGCGCCGCGAGCCTTGCCGTCTCAATCCCTACAGCCGCCGCGCTGACATCGTCCGCCGCGGGCCAGGCCACCCTGACTGTCCGATAGTCGCTGCACATGAGCGGCCAGATAGTCATCGTCGCCGGCAACCGCCGCACGTTCACCGTCGCGTTCACCGTGCCCGACGTCGCCGGCGCGCCGATCGACCCGACGACGGTCAAGTTTTATCGCCTCCTCAAGTACGCGCCTGGCCCGCCCGAGACATTCGTCTACGGCGCCGACTCGGAAGTCGAGCGCGACGAGCTCGGGGTCTACACCGCGACGCTCGACTTCGACACGCCGGGAACCTACGTCGTCGGCGCCGAGGGCACCGGCGCCAACTGTCACGCCTACAGCCCAGAAGTGGTCATCGTGGTCAAGCCGGCCGTCGCGAAGGGCGAGTAACCAGCAGGTAGAGCACGATGGAAAAGTGGCAACGTCCGTCGTTGTAAGCGACAATCCCCACAATGGATGCCGCCCTGCTCGAGGAAACAAAGGCGATCGCGACGCACGACCCTCGTCGAGCTCGTCGGTCATCGTCTCGACGTCGACGTCCCGCACCAACTCACGACCGAGGAGATGCTCGAGTCCAGCGACCGCGAGCAGCTCCTCGCCGAGACGACCGCTGGTCCCGACATGGAACGGCTCGGCGAGTCCGACGCCTACGCCGACGTGATCTTCAAGCTGCACGAGCAGGCCGGCTGGCGGATCCACTTCATGACGCCGTTCGCCGGCGTGATCGACGACGCCGGCACCGTAGGCGTGCTGATGATCGCCGCGCACCCCGACGTCGGGCTGCCGATCGAGATCACGGGCCGCCGGTGCGCCGACTGCGCGATGCCGCTGCTGCTCGAGGCGCAGAAGCACGTGCGCACGATCGCCAACGCCGGGCGCCGGCGCGCGGCCGCGGCTCGGCAAGCAGCGGCATAGATGCCGACGGAATCAGACCAGCAGCCCCTCGACCAGCGCGAGCTGCTCGAGCTGCTGCGCCGACGCGGTCTCGACGAGCTCCAGGTGAGCACACTCGTCGAATACCTCGCTGCCCGCACGAACCACGTGCGCGGAGATCGCGAGCTGCGGTTCAAGGTGCGCAACGGCCGCTACCAGCGCGGCCGCGTCGAAGCCCCGCTCGCCGACGACACGTAAACCGTCGCGCGCGCCGGCAGCCCCTCCGACAGGCTGAGGTGTGCAGGACCCGCGCGATCGCAAGATGAGCCGAACGGCCCATAGACGCGGCGGCCGCGCGCTGACACTGTGCCGCTTGGCCGGTAGCGGCTCCGTTCGTCCCTTCGACGAGGAGCCCGCCATCAGCACCCATTCCGATTCGCACGTCGACGTCGCCGCGGCCGCGAGCTGAACGTTGCGCGCCGCACCGGTCCAACTGTGGGACGTGCGCAACGTCGAGGCGCATTGTCGCCGCGCGCTCGATTCTTACCTTCTCGCCGCGCCCGCGTGGCTCGACCCTCACCAGTACGACCGCTGCTTGCAGTTCCTGCGCATCCAGTGCTGGCGGCTCTCAGGGCTGCAGGCTGACGCGAAGTCGCTGCGCTGGGTGTGGGAGATCCGCGGCTTCATCAGTCCGCGCGGCGAGCTCGACCCGTACGAGAAGCTCGACATCGACGAGTTCGGCTCGGAGCTCTCAGCGGAGCTCGCGCTCGCCGAGCTGCGCGTTGAGCTGCCGATCGCGTTCGCGAAGATCGTCAAGTGCCGCCCGGCCGGCGCGTACGACCCGACGTTCGGGATCTCGTTCTCGACCTACTCGTGGCGGCTGCTGTCGGGCCCGCGGATCGCGGACTGGTACCGCCAGGACGAGGACTTCGGTGACAACCGCTACGAGAGCAACCGGCGCAGCGAGCTCTCGCTCGAGGCGCTCGGCAAACGCGCCCACGAAGACGGAGACGTTGAGGGCCTGACGCCGGCGCCGGTCGGACGACTCGAGGTCGTCGACTCGCTGAACGCCCACCACTACATCGACGCAGGAGAGGAGGTGCTGTCCCTTGAGGCTTTCGGCATCGGAGGTTGACTGGTCGCGGCTCTCGGAGCGCGCGCGCTGGGCGCTCGAGCACGTGCTGCCGTTGCAGAACAACGGCTACAAGGTGGAGGAGATCGCCGAGCAGCTCGGCGTGGGCCGCGAAGAGGTCACCGCAGCGCACGAGCTGCTCGAGGCCGAGACGCTGAAGCTGTTCGGGCACATCGTCCTCCCGAACCACACGGAGGAAGAGTTCGAGTCGCTGAAGGCGGCGATCGCGGCGTATGGGCAGATCTACCCGATCCTCTACGGCTCCGACGGCGTGCTCGTCGACGGCCGCGGCCGCCTACGCGCGTGCAACCAGCTCAAGATCGCGCCGAAGAAGCTGACGCTCGAGCTGCCCTCCGATCAACTGCGTGCGCTCGCGCTCGCCGTGAACGTGGCACGACGTCACCTTCCGGCGAGCGCGAGGCGCGGGATCGCCAGAGCGACGCTCCTGCTCGACCCGACCCGCTCCGACCGCGCGATCGCCGCGGACGCCGGCGTGTCGCACCCGACCGTCGCCGCTGTCCGGAAGGAGCTCGAGAAGAAGGGGCTGGTGGAAAAATCTTCCACCAGAGTCGGCGCCGACGGCGTCGCGCAGTCGGCGAAGGAGCGCGAGCCGCAGCCCGAACCGACGCACGTCACCGTGCGCGTCAAGGTCGCCGTCGACCGCAAGGACCAGCTCCTCGGTCGTTGGGTCGACTGCAAGGCCTTCCGGCTCGTCGAGGTGCGCCATAACGTCTACGAGCTCCAGGTGCAGCTGCTCGAGAACGTCGCCGCGAGCGGCGACGCGCAGGCCGACGTCGCCGGCCAGGCGGACGCGCTCGACGCTCTGCTCGGCTTCGACCAGGGTACGTCGATCGCGCAGCTGCTCGGCGACGCCACAGAGATCTTCGGCCGGCCGATCGGCACCGTCGCCGACCTGACCGTCGACGAGGCCTCCTGGTGCCAGAAGCGGCTCGTCGAGCTGGACGCCGCGGTGGCCGCATGACGTGCCCCGCGTGTCAGGGGCCGATCTCGCGCGGTGCGGCGGTCTGCAAGACCTGCAGGCCGCGTGCGTACACGCTCGGGGTGCAGCTGCTGCTGAAGCGGATCACCTCGATCCAGATCAAGGTCTTCCACGGCAAGGCGCACGATCTCGACAAGGTCACCGGGCAGCCGATCGGGACCGCCAAACGCGAGATGCTTGACCGCCTCAAGCTGACGAGCGTCAAGCAGCTGTCCGAAGACGAAGCCGAGGACGTGCTCGAGCAGTTCGACGTCCTGCTCGAGCAGCACCGCCGGCGCGCCCGCGGCGACGTCGACGAGCCCGTCTTTGACGAGCTCAGCAACCCAATCGAGAGGAGCGTCACCGATGGACATGCGTAGAGGACGTCTCGTCGTGGAAGCCGGAGCAACGGACAACCGCACCGCGCGCGTCTTCGTCGTTCCCGACGATGGCGGCGAGCCCATCCTCCTCCACTGCACGGAGGTCGGCGTCCACGTCGCGGTCAACGAGTTCGTCACCGTTGAGCTCACCGCGGCCGCCCACCGCGTCGACGTCGCCGGCGTCGACGAAGACGGCAGAGAGCTTCGTCTTATGGCCGAGGGAGCTCAGGGTCGCCGCGCGACGTTCGCGCACGTAGACGTCTACGTGGCCGACTCGCTGCTGCGCACGACGAGCGCCCGGTGGCGCCTGAACTGGGACGGCAGGAACAAGGCCTCGTCGAAGTCGATCCGCTCGAGCACGAGGCCTGAAGTGCCGGCGGTCGCGGCCCTCGAGGATGCCGACGACGCGGTAGGCACGCCGGACGTCGGCCGCGTCGTCGACGTCGCGGCCGGACGTTTGGAACGCGACGTCGAGGAGTTCGGGCAGCCGATCGCCTGACCACGTGAAGCGCGACGTCGACGTCGTGCCGAGTGGGCGGTGGTGGCCGGGACGGATCACGTGCAGTCGTTCGCCGCGGCGCACGTCATTCCGTCGGAATCATCGCCACTGCCGAAAGGCGGCGGTATGCCGCAGAGACGGAAGGGCCTCGCCGAGCGCGTCGCTGAGAATCGGTTTGAGGCCCGCCGCCCGGCGCACCGCGCGCTGCTCGAGACGGAGGAGCTCGTCGAGGAGCCCGGGCTGCGTGCGCTGCAGCAGCGTTACCGGCGGCTGAAGCTGCCGGCGAAGCGCTACGACGTCGCGGCCGAGTTCGAGGCGGCGATCCGCGGCCGCCACGACGAGCGCCTGGCGGCGACGACGTCGGACTTCATGCAGGCGATCGCCGAGCTCGGCCCGCCCGGGTCGGCGCAGCAGGTGATCCGGTTCTTCCCGCGCTTCTTCCGGTTCGCCGACGGCAAGACCTTCCAGCTCGAGCGCTGGCAGCAGGACTTCATCCGCGAGGCGTTCCGGCTCCACCCCGACGGGAGCCGGGTCTACAAGGAGGTGCTGCTCGGAGTGCCTCGCGGCAGTGGGAAGACGCCGCTCGCGTCCGGGCTCGCGCTGCACGCGCTGATGACGGCGCCGGGCGCGCCCCAGGTCTTCCAGGCGGCCGGCTCGGCCAAGCAGGCGAAGTTCGGGATCGACTACGCGCGCACGTTCGTGAAGTCGGGCGATCTCGGCCGTTGGGTGCGCCCGGGCGAGGGCGGGCTGAAGCGGCGCGACGACAGCGGCTTCTACGCCGTGATCGCCGCCGGCGGCGGCGCGCTCAACGACGGTGCTAATCCCGACGTCGGGATCCTCGACGAGTGGCACGCCTACACGACGACGGCGCAGCAGCGGACGAAGACCTCCTACGACACGGCGATGGACAAGAAGCTGTGGGCGTACCTGCTCGCGATCACCACAGCCGGCCACAACAAGATGAGCCAGCTCGGCGTCGCGTTCGACGCCTACATGGCGAGCCCGAACATCGAGCGGAAGCGGAACGACTTCCTGACGATCGTCCGCGACGAGGACGCCGGCCAGCTGATGTGGTGGTATGGGCTGCCGCCCGGCTACGAGCTCGACCTCGACGACGACAAGGCCGTACTGCGGGCGATCAAGCTCGCGAACCCCGGCTCCTGGGCCCCGCACGCCGCGCTGCTCCGGCTGCTGAAGCGGATGAAGAAGAACGGCAACGAGCTCGAGTTCATCCGGCTGATCCTGAACGGCTGGACGGTCACGAAGGGCTCGTGGCTGAAGAACGGCGTCTGGGGCGCCTGCTTCGACGACTCGATCGCGATCCCCGACGGCGCCGAGATCTACGTCGGCGTCGACTCCGCGCACAGCCGCGACTGCGTCGCCGTCGCCTGGGCCTGGCGAGCGCCCGATGGGCGGATCGTCGTTCGCGTGCGGATCTGGGCGGTCATCGCGGAGGCGCCGGCGCACCATCACGTCGACGACTACTACGACGCCGACGACCGGCAAGTCGCGGAGCGGTTCATCAACGAGAAGCTGGCCGGCCGCTACAAGATCCGTGAGGTCGTCGCCGACCCGAACCACTTCGGCACCGAGATCCGGATCCTGGGGCAGCGCTTCGACACGGCGCCGGTCTGGCCGAACTCGAACACGATGCGCGAATGCACCGAGACGTTCTACAAGCTCGCGAACGGGCGGAGGGTCGCGCACAACGGCAACCGGCTCTTCAACGCGCACGTGAACGCGATCTCGGCCACGAAGACGAGCGAGGGCTACTACAAGCTCGACAAGCTCGACTCGAACTGGAACGACGGCGGCGTGGCCGCGATCATCGCCGTCGGCCGCGCGGCGCGCGCCCTGCCGCCGAAGAGCCGCCGCGTGAAGTCGTGGTGACGGGCCGATAAGCCGCGATGTGCCTGCCGCTGACATCGCCTGGGCGCTGCGCGAAGTCAACGCGACGAAGCGCCGCCGGGCATACAAGCTCTACCGCGACTACTACGACGGCCGTCACCGCATGGCCTACTCGAAGGAGCGCTTCAAGCGGATCTTCAACGGCGTCTTCGAGGAGATCGTCGACAACATCTGCCCGGCGATCGTCGACGCCGTCTCCGACCGTCTGAAGATCACCGGGTTCAGCTCGACCGCCGCCAAGACGAAGGTCGTCGCCGACGCCAGCGGCAAGTCGCGCGCACGCGTCAGCGACCCGCTCGCGTCGAAGGCGCACCAGATCTGGGAGCGGAACAAGATGGGGCTGCGCTCCAACGAGGTCTATCGGGAGTCGCTGATCGCCGGCGACGGCTACGTGATCGTCTGGCCCGACCCCTCCGGCCGGGCCGCGATCTGGCCGCAGGAGGCAGATGAGATGGCCGTCGAGTACTCCGACCTCGTGCCGGGCGAGCTCGCGCGCGCGACACGCGTCTGGAAACAGGAAGACGGCCGGCTGCGCGTCAACCTCTACTACCCGGGCCACACCGAGCGCTACGTCTCTCGCTCGCCTGGCGCCTCGACCGCGCGCGCAACGTTCGATCCCGTCCCGGGCGTCGACGACATGGTCGTCGGGGAAGGCGACGACGCCGAGGTGCTCGTCGGAGTGCTGGAGAACCCCTATGGCCAGGTGCCGGTCTTCCACTTCCCGAACAAGCGGCTCTATCAGTACGGCACCTCGCAGCTCTCCGACGTCGTGCCGTTGCAGGACGGCCTGAACAAGTCGGTCTGCGACCTGATCGTCGCGGCCGAGTTCGCGTCGTACCGTCAGCGCTGGGCGACCGGCCTCGAGGATCCCGACGACGACGAGAGCGGCAAGCCGAAAGAGTCGCCGTTCAAGCCGGGCCCCGACCGCGTCTTCACGATCGAGTCGAAGGACGCAAAGTTCGGCGACTTCTCCGAGACCGACCTGTCGCAGTTCATCGAGGTGCAGGAGAACCTGCGCGCCGAGGCCGCGCGCGTCTCCGGCACGCCGCTGCACTACCTGTTCATCACGAAGGGCGACTACCCATCGGGTGAGGCGATGAAGTCGGCCGAGGCGCGCTTCTCGGGCATCCTCGAGGACCGGCAGGAGTCGTTCGGCAACGCCTGGGAGAAGGCGCTCGCGTTCGCGCTGCTGATCGAGGGCGCCCGCGTCCCGAAGGACTTCGAGCTGAAGGGGCAGTGGGTGCCGGCGACGCCGCGCTCCGAGGAGGAGATCGCGCGCACGCTGATCCTGAAGCGCAAGCTCGGCATCTCCCGCTACCAGGCCCTGCGGGAGGCCGGCTACGACGACGACCTGATCGAGCAGATGTTCGAGGCCGACGACGGCGACCAGGCGGCCGCGGCCGACCCGACGCTCGACCCGGCGGCGACCGGCGCCGGCGGAAACGGTGACCTCAACCCCGCGCAGCCGTGAGCTGGCTCCGATAAACGCGGCCATGACATCCCTTCTGCGCGCCCTCAGCCATGCCCTCTCCCCGCTCGACGAGGAGCTGCGGCTGCACTTCCCCGCACCGACCAGCCACGACCTGCTGCGCGACGCCCTTGGCGGCGACACGCTGCGCTTCAAGGACGGCGCCGGTGACGGTGATGACAACGAGGGCGACGACGACGGTGATGACGACGAAGAAGAAGGCGACGACGACGACGAGAGCGGCGACGACGCCGAGACCGGCAAGAAGAAGTCGAAGTCCCAGGCGGGCGACGACAAGAAGAAGCCCCAGGCGGGCGATGATGGCGAGACGCTGTCTCTCGAGGCGGCGCGGAAACTTCGGCGTGAGAACAAGAGGCTGAGGGATCGAGCGAAGGCGGCCGAGACGAAGGCCACCGAGCTCGAGGGCAAGGACCTCAGCGACGCCGAGAAGGCTCAGCGCGAGCGTGACACGGAGAAGGAACGTGCCGGCACGCTCGAGCAGCAGAACCGCGCCCTGCGAGTCAAAGCTGCAGCGATGGAAGCCGGCGTGCCGGCCAAGCGCGTGAAGGCAGCCGCGGCTCTCATCGATTGGGACGACGTCGACGCGGACGACGACGACGCGATCGCGGACGCCCTGAAGGGCCTCCGCAAGGAGCACGACTACCTCTTCGAGACGGACACGTCCGGCAAGAAGAAGCCCGGCGATATCGACGCTGGCAAGCGCGGCAAAGGCAAGCCGTCAGACGCCGACGTCAGTCCCGGGATGGGTCGTCTCCGCGCCGCCTACTCCAAGAACGACTGACCCCGACCTGAACACCTTTTGAAGGAGACGAACTGAAATGGCCATCACGCTCGCAGAGGCAGCGAAGCTCTCCCACGACGACCTGCAGAAGGGCGTCGTCGAGACGTTCATCCTCGAGTCCGTCGTCCTCGACCGGCTGAACCTGCTCTCGATCGAGGGCAACGCGTACGCCTACAACGAGGAGGCGGCGCTCCCGGGCGTCGAGTTCCGCGCCGTCAACGGCTCGTACGTCGAGTCGACCGGGACGGTCAACCAGAAGACCGAGACGCTCTCGATCCTGGGCGGCGACGCCGACGTCGACACGTTCATCGTGAAGACGCGCGGCAACCTGAACGATCAGCGTGCCGTGCAGACCCGGCTGAAGGTCAAGGCGGCCGTCACCAAGTTCCAGGACACGTTCATCAACGGCGACACCGCGGTCGACGCCAACTCGTTCGACGGCCTCAAGAAGCGGCTGACGGGCGCGCAGGTGATCGACGCCGCGACGAACGGCCTGCTCGTGATCGGTGCCGACGACAACGCCCGCAACGCCTTCTTCGACAAGCTCGACGAGGCGATCGCGGCCGTCGACAACCCCGGCGGGATCTGGATGAACCGGCTGATCCGGCAGAAGGTCGAGTCCTCGGCTCGGCGCCTCACGGCGTACGACGAGACGAAGGACGAGTTCGGCCGCGTCGTCAAGACGTACCAGGGGCTGCCGCTGCTCGACATCGGCAAGAAGGCCGACAACACCCTGATCATCCCGCAGACCGAAGTGCAGGGCACCTCCGGCGCCGCCTGCTCCTCGATCTACGTGGTCGGCATGTCGCAAGACGAGTCCGAGCACGGCGTCTGCGGCCTGTTCAACGGCGACTCGCCGGAAGAGCCGATCAGCGTCCGCGACATCGGCGAGCTCGACGCGAAGCCGGCCTACCGGACGCGGATCGAGTTCTTCTGCGGAATCGCCGTCTTCGGCGGCTTCGCCGCGTCCCGCCTCCGCGGAGTGCTGAACGGGTAACCCGCGTCAGCGACCCGCACCCGAAACCGAACGGAAGGAGCAGCTCGATGGCAACGTCCAACGCCAAGACCAAGACCGCAACCGCGAAGAAGAAGCCAGCCGCACGCAAGCCCGCGGCGGCCAAGCCGACGACGGAGGAGGTCAAGGTCAAGGCGACGGACGTTGCCGACGAGCTCGACACCGCGGCGACACCGATCGTCGACGAGGCCGAGCCCGAGGTCGGCGACGACGAGCCCAACCACGCGACCGAACCGGATCCGGAGGACCTCGTCGACGAGCTCGACGTCGAGCCGAAGGCCAAGGAGAAGCCGGCCAAGGCCGAGGCCCGCGTCGGCCACCTCAAGGGCTGCCCAGCGGAGCGGATCGAGTCGTACGACGCCGAGACGCCGGCAGGCGAGCCGCTGACGATCACGCGCTGCGTCGACTGCGGAGCCAACCTCTAGGCGAACGACGACGACGACATTCAGGCCGCCCGTCCCCCCGATCGTGGCCTGAAACGTGGGACGGCTGGAGCCGCAGCCGGCCGTCCCACGAACACCCGACCTGAACCGAAGGAGCCACGTGCCCGTTGTTCTGTCGCCGAGAGCGCTCGTGACGCTCGAAGAGGTGAAGGCGTACATGCCGAGCGTCCTCGACGACGACCCCTCGAACGACCCGGCGCTGATCGGGCTGATCAACTCGGAGAGCCGCGAGATCTACCGCGGGACGAAGCGCGAGTTCATCGCCGCGGCGCAAGACCCACGGCTCTACGACGTCACGGCCGAGATCGCGAACCTCGGCCGGCTGCACATCTCCGACGCGACGTCGATCACGACCGTGCAAGTGCTGAACCCGGCCGGCCAGCTCGTCGCGACGATCGCCGCCCCCGCCTATGTCGAGCTGCCGCGGATCCGTGAGGAGTGGGAGCCGGTCACGGAGCTCTGGTTCCGCCAGGACGTCTCGAGTACCGCGCGGCTCTTCGACGGCTGCGTCGTCCGCGTCGACGCGACCTGGGGCTTCCCCGCGGTCCCGGACGACATCAAGCACGCCTGCAAGGTCTTCGTCGCCCGCGACTTCCTCCGCGACCTCGCCCGCCACTCCCGCACCTCCCGCAACCTCGACAGCGACACGCAAGCCGGCCTCGCGCGCGACGTCCGCAAAGCGCTCGACACGATCGACGCCTACCGGCGAAGCGGCCGCTCCGGCACGATCACACTCGAGGCGCGCCCCTGATGGCCGGACAGCGCGCCGTAATCGCAACCTCGATCCGCGGCCTCGACCTGATGGCCGAGCTGCCACCGCGCCTGCAGGCGGCGCGCGAGCGATTCCTGCGGAATGCCGGCGAGGCGCTCGCCCACGACGTCGAGGAATCGACGCCGCGGCGCAGCGGCCGGCTGCGCCGCTCGATCAGCTCGAAGGTGATCGGGATCTCGACCGTCCTCGTCGGCTCGTTCGGCACCGACTACGCGGCCGCGATCAACCGCGGCGCGATGATCCTGCCGCGCAAGGGCCGGCAGGGCGCGAACGGCCGCCGCGCCGTGCTCCGCTTCGTCGTCGGCGGCGAGGTCCTGTACAGGCCGCGGGCGCTGATCCGGCGCAACCGGCCGGGCGGCAAGTTCTTCGAGCGCGGCCTCGTGCACCGCCGCGCGACCCTGAACCGCGTCTTCCGCGAGACCTACGGGAAGCTCTGATGGGCGTCCTCGACGACCCGGCCGCGAGCGAGGCGCTCGAGACCGCGTTCCTGAACGAGATGGAGGCGACGACGGCGTTCGCGACGCTGCTGCCGTTCGAGCCGCAGACGCTGCCCGAGCTGCCGCTGCTGACGATGATCATCAAGCGCGACGACCAGGTCGACGACGAGACCGGCGGCGGCATGGCCGCCAGCTACGAGTGGACGCTGATCCTCTACCTGCCGCTGAACACGAAGTGGGAGGACTCGCAGCAGCTGCTGAAGCGGATCGTGCCGCTGATGCGGGCGCGAATCCGCCAGAGCAGCCCACTGAACGACCTCTGCGACTTCGTCGAGCTCCGCGACGACGGGATCGACCCGATCTTCGACGAGGGCGAGGCGACGCTCGCGAAGATCCTGCGCCTGCGCGTCCAGCGGGAAGAGTTCTGAGCGCCGATAAGCGCCGCCGATGGCACCGAACAACGAGCCGATGGTCACGGTCGCCGTGAGGTGGGAGGGGCCGCCGCAGCAGAGCTGCACTGCGCTCGCCGCGCATGGCTACCCGGCCGTCTGCGACTCCGAGACCGAGTACGAGCTGCCGCGCGCGTTCGCACGTCAGCTGGCCGCGAGCCACCAGGGATGGCGGCTGCCGGCGGGCGAGCTCGCGGCGATCGCCGCCGAGGCAGCGACCGATCCGGAGCAGATGACGGTCAAGCAGCTCGACGAGAAGTACGGCGAGCTCGACGGCTACCCCGTGAAGGCGAACAGGGCCGACAAGGTCGCGTTCGTCGTCGCCGACTTCGAGGAGCGTGAACAGTGAGCCGCGTAGACAAGATCGGTCTCGCCCCGCAGGGCGCCTGGGGGACGAAGGAAACCGTGATGACAGATTTCGTGCCGGTCGCGACCGCCGCCGCCTCGCCGAACCGCGAGACGCTGCAGATGGACGAGACGCTCGGCAGTCGCGCCGCCTCGCCGCTCGAGTACGGCACCAGCTTCCACCAGGTCGGGATGGAGCTCGCGCCGCGCCCGTCGTCGCTCGGGCGGATCCTGACCAGCTTCAAGGGGCTGCCGGCGACCGTCGCCGGCGCCGGCCCCGACGTCGGCTCGTTCGTGCACAGCTGGAGCGACCCGAACGCCGAGGCGATCCCGCACTCGATCCTGCGCGTGCTCGAGGACCCCTCGCCGGCGATCGTCGATCTCTTCTGGGACACGATCGGCAACGACTACGAGCTCTCCGTCGCCGCGAACGACTTCCTGCGCATCAAGCCGAACTGGATCGGCCGTGCACTCGACCAGGACCAGCCCGTCCCCGTCGCCGCGATGGACATCACGAAGCGCTGGAACTTCAAGCAGGTCGTCGTCTACGTCTCGCTGAACGGCGCTGGCGAGACGGCGATCGCCTGCCGCGACTTCTCCGCCAACGAGACGAACAACGTCGAGACCGACGACGCCGTGCTCGGCAGCAACATGCTCTTCTCGCTCCCCGAGGGCAACCTCGACTCGACGATCAAGTTCGCGCCGCGCCAGACGCTCTCCGCCTACTACAAGGAAGCGCTCAAGGCCGACCCGACGACGACGAAGGTGCGGATGGTCGCGACCGGCGGTCTAATCCCCGGCACGACGAAGCACTTCACGCTCGAGCAGATTGCCTACTGCGTCGAGTTCACCGACGCCCCGGCAGACGCCGACGCCTCGCAGGTGCTGCGCGCGATCGAGATGAGCGGCCGCGTCTACCAGGACCCGGCGTCCGGCAAGGTGATCGAGACGAAGCTGACGAACGCGACCGCGAGCTACGCCTGATGGCCGGCGGCTTCGTCAACAACGATCCCTGGGACGTCGAGATCCTCGTCGACGGCGAGACGAAGCACGTGCAGCTGCGCGAGCTCTCCTCCTCCGACGCCGCGACGCTCGACGACCTGCTCGCGATCGGCGAGGAAGGCGACACGCGCCTCAACGCCGGCACGCGCCGGCTCCTCGAGGTGCAGCGCTCCGTCGTCTCCTGGGACCTCGGCAAGCCCTGCACGCCGGAGACCGTCTCGCAGCTCACCCCGCAGACGTTCAAGCTGATCGCCGACCACGTCGACCGCGGGCGGCCCGGAAGCCCTACGACGCCGGCATCGGAGCCGGAGCCGACGCACGAGTCGAACACCGCCGCCGCCGGCGCAAGCGGCTAGAGGACCAGGTGTACACGCTGGCGCGCGGCGGGAGCATCGGCCGGCCGCTCGTCTCGGTGCGGATCGCGCTCGACACGCTCACCTTCGGCGCGCCACAGATCGACGTGATGAACGCGCCGGCGTGGCTCGTCGACGAGGTGCGCTTCGCGCTCGACACGTTCAACGCCCGAAAGGCTAGAGAGTGAGCAGCGAACGCCAAGACATCGAGTTCCTGATCAAGGTCCAGGACGCCGAACTGAAGAAGCTCGAGGCTGAGCTGAAGAAGGTCACGCGGACGCTCGAGACGACCGGCACGGTCGGCGCCAGCCAGACGACGAAGATGTCGAAGGGCTTCTCGATCCTCGGCGACGACGCCGAGAAGAGCGCAGCCCGTCACGTCGCCGCCGGCGTCCGCACCCGCAAGGCGCTTCAGGAACAGCTCGCGGTCTACGAGCGTGTCGCGCGTACCGCCCAGCGCGGCTCGCACGAACAGGTGACCGCGTCGATCCTCGCCGGGCGCGCCGCGAAGCGGCTCGGACGCGAGACCGAGCAGGGGGGCGCCCAGGGCGCCGCCGGCTGGTCGCTGCTCGGCCGCTCGGCCCGCAATGCCGACCGCGACGTCCAGAAGGGCGTCCGCGGGCTGCTCTCCGCGTCGGGGATCTTCGGCCGCTTCCGGAACAGCCTCGCGTTCGCGTCGACCGCCTTCATCGGCGGCGCCGGCGCCGGCTTCGCCGCCCGCTCGATCTACGACGAATCGACGAAGGCTGAACGGATCCAGAAGAGTCTGCGTGCGCAGCTCGACGCGACCGGGATTTCCTGGCGCCGCCGCGGCAAAGAAATCGACGGCGTGGTCGCGAAGCAGTCGCGCTTCGCCGCGGTCGACGACGAAGAGGTCAAGGCCGCCCTGACGGGCGAGCTGCGCACGACCGGCTCGCTGACTGCGGCGTACAGGCTGAACTCGCTCGCGCTCGACGTCTCGGCGGGCTCGCACGTTGGGCTCGCGACCGGCGCCAAGATCGTCGCGCGCGTCTTCGGCGGCAACCTCGGGATCCTCAAGCGCTACGGGATCGTGCTCGGCTCGAACGTGAAAACGCCGCTGCAGGCGCTGATCGCGCTGCAGGCGAAGTTCGCCGGCCAGGCCGCGGCCGCGGGCGACTCGACCGCCGGCGCCTTCGAGCGCGCCCAGAACTCGATCCACAACTTCGAGGAAGGCGTCGGCTCCGGAGCGCTCCCCGTGATCGCCCGCGAGCTCAACTCGCTCACCGGCGCGATCGACGACCCGTCACTGCAGGCGGCCGGCCAGCGGCTCGGGGCCAGCCTCGCTGAGAGCGTCGGCGGTGCGATCACCTCGATCGTGACCAGCGTTCACCGTAACTGGCCGGAGATCAAACGCGACATCGGCGAGGCCTCCGACCTCGCGAAGGAGCTCGCGACCGATCTCGATCGCGTCGCCGGCGCCGTCTCGAAGCTCGGGCGGCTGAACCCTGCCGGCGGCGGCAGCGGCGCCCGCACCCTGCTCGACGTCTTCGCGGCCTACAAGGTGCTGAAGCTCGCCGGAAAGGTCGGGATCGGCAAGGACGCCGCGACGGACGCGGCAGGTCTCTCCGCAGCTGCGAAGGAGGCCCGTTCGTTCGGGTCGGCGCTGGCGCGAATCAAGTCGATCGCCGGCACCGGCCTCGCGATCACGATCGCCGTCGACTATCTGATCCACAAGAAGCAAGTCGACGCCAAGTTCGACCGCAACCACCTCAGCATCATCCCCGACGCCGTCGACTTCTTCACGCTCGGCAACCCCGCCCCGCTCGTGCACGACATCACGCATCCGTGGGACGTCTTCAAGAGCCGCAAGCCAAGCGACGACGCTGCGGCTGGCACTCGCGACAACAAGAAGGCGATCGACGACACCGCCGCGGCGTACGGGCGCGCGCACGGGATCATGGCGGGCACCTGGCGGGACGTCAGCAACGCGATCCGCGACCAGGGGATCCTGATCGCAGCCAACCGCGCTCAACTCGAGAAGCTCGCCACGACGGCGAAGGGCAAGCTCGACGCGGCGTTCTCGGCGGTCGCCGACCGCGGCCTGCAGGCCTTCGACGCCGCGACGCAGCGGCTCGACGACACGCTGCAGGTACGGGTGCGGGTCGCGAACGAGTCGTTCCTGTATTCCCAGGGAATCAAGACGCCGGCCGAGCGGGAGCTCGACGCGCTCGACAAGCTCGACCGGCGCCGGCAGCTGCAGCGCGACACCGTCGACGCCCGCCAGGAGCTCCGCGACGCCCGCAAGGCGCGGAAGGCGCTGAACGGGCAGACGCAGGACGTCGAGATCAACAACAAGATCTACACGTTCGCGGCGACCGACCCGCAGCAGATCAAGGACGCGAACAAGCGCGTCCGTGACGCGAAGCAGCGGCTCGCCGACCTGCGCGAGCAACGGCTGCGCGACCGTCTCGAGGCGCGCGCGACGATCGAGCAGGCCGCCGCGGCGAAGGTGCTCGCACAGTCGCTCAAGGACCTGAACTCGAAGCGCGACCTGATCCGCACCCATCTCGTCGCCGACCTCGACAAGGTGAACGCGCAACTCGACGCCGGCAAGATCAAGGCCGGGAAGGCGAGGGACGACGTGCTGGCGATCCTCGCCCGCTACGGCGTCTCGATCCGCAGCGCGAGCTCCGACCTCGGCAAGTACTTCGCCGTCTCGATCGTCGAGTCGCTCACCTCGGTCGAGAAGGAAGCGACCCGGGTCTACAAGCTGCTGAAGAAGATCGACGACCTGAAGACGAAGCTCGCCGGCGCCAAGGAGGACGCGGCGAACGCGAAGGCGGCCGCCGACCGGATGGCCTCGGAGCCGAAGCCGAACATCCCGCCGGCGCCGAGCTCGTCGAAGACGCCGAAGCGGAGCACACAGTCTGCTGCCCCGGTGATGCAGGTCGAGCATCTGCACGTCAACGACCGCACCGAGGGCGAGGTGCTCGCGAACAAGATCGCGCGCGCGCTCGCCTACCGCTGAGGCCGATAGGCGAACCGCGTGGTCGACCAGGCCTACATCGACGACCTCCTGATCCACGAAATCCCGTGGACGACGCACGCACTCTCGAAGTTCAAGGGGCTCGGCTCGCCGGCGCCGCGCGAGGACCGGCCGGAACGCGCGCGCGAGCACGGCCTGATCGAGCTCACCTCGCTCTACGGCGGCCGCGTCTTCTCGCTCGTCGGCTACGTGATCGGGCCGACGCTCGCCGACTCCTGGGATCTCCTCGACGAACTGAAGCGCCGCTTCGCGATGAACGGCCTGCAGCACACCCTGAAGTGGCGGCGTCAGGGCCTCGCCTACCTCGAGCGCGCCGACGTCGTCGTCGCGACCGCGCTCGACGACGACTTCCCGATCCGCGGCCGCCGGCTCAAGTGGGCCGTCGACCTCGTCGCCGCCGACCCGCGCATGTACGCCGACACCTTGTCGACCGTCGTCGTCGGCACCGCCGCAGACGTCACCACGCTCGGCAACTTCCCGACCCGGCCCGTGCTGACAGTGACCGGCCCCGGTGCGACCTGCACGATCTACAACGACTCGCTCACCGCCGAGAACACGATCAAGGTGACCGGCACCGGCGGCGCGACGGTGATCGTCGACTGCGCAGCGAAAACCGTCAAGGTCGGCGGCATCCTGCACCCGGACAAGGTCGTCGCCCAGGAGACGTTCTGGTGGTCGCTGAAGTCCGGTGTGAACGCGCTCCGGATCACCGGCGGCGGCTCGCTCTCCGTCTCCTGGCGCGACGCCAGGATCTGAGATGGGCATCCGCACCGCCACCTGGGCATTCGTTGTCCGCGACAACGCCGGCGTGAACAAGGTCTTCATCGAGAAGCCCGACGACGTCGTCTACACACGCGAGCTCGACAACTACTGCGAGCTCACCGGCACGATCGTCGACCCCAACGACCTCAACCGCCTCGACGTGCTCCCGTTCGAACGGCGGATCGCCGCCTTCCGCAACGGCATCCTCCGCTTCGAAGGCCCCCTCGTCGCGCCGCTCACCCGCAACCCGCACCGGATCGAGTTCACCGCCCGCGACCCGTACTACAACGCCGCCTGGCGGCGGATCCGCGGCGACGTCACCATCACCAATGAGCTCGCGCAGATCGCCTGGCAGCTGCTCAACCTCCAGAACGGCTACGCCGCCACCGGGTTGCGCGCCGGCACGCTCGCCGTCTCACCGACGCTGAAGAAGAAGTTCCTCGACGGCGACGTCGTCGCCGAGAAGGTCGAATACCTCGCCCGGCTCGCCGACGGCATCCACTTCCGGATCGACGCCGTCGACGAAGGCGCGATCTGCGCCAAGTTCACCGCCCTCTACCCCGACAGCGGCACCGACCTCACCGCCAGCCTCAAGTTCGAGTACGGCGCCGGCACGATCGCCAACTGCGCCGACTACCAGGAGGAGTGGGGGATGGTCCGCAACCGCGCGACCGTCACCGGCTCCACCGGCCGCCGATTCAGCCACGAGGACGCCGCGTCGATCGCCGCCTACGGGCTCTGGGAAGACGACCGCGGCCACGTCACCACCGACGACTCGACCAGCGCCGGCCAGGCAGTGCTCGCCGAGGTCGTCGACGCGATGATGATCGCCGAGCCGCCGAAGACCGTCACCATGACACCGGCCGCCGACGGCCCACAACTCTTCACCGACTTCGACGTCGGCGACTTCGGCAGCTACCGCATCAAAGAGACCGGCCGCGACACGATCGGAACCGGCCGGATCAGCAAGGCCGTCGTCAAGCTCGACAAAGACTCGGGCGTCGAGCTCCTCGACGCGGTCGTGCTCGAGGACGGAGTGACCTCCGGATGACCGCCCTCCGCCGCTTCCGGCTCCAAGACGAACACATCCGGATCGTCCTCGACGATCACACACGCCTCGACAACCTCGAACGCCGCCCCATCGGCAGCGAATGGGTGTACGTCGGAGAGCCCGGCGACGACGCGCGCGTCACCGCGCTGCTCACCGCCGACTCGCCGCCGTGGGAGAACGGCAACCTGCCGATCCCCGGCGCCGACGGGCGGGCGGTGCCGGCCCGGTTCCGGCTCGCCCCGGACAACGACCTCGAGGTCGAGGGTTCGTGGGGCGGCGGCATACCTGGCATGCCGGCGTTCACGCTGCCGCTGGCGTACCGGCGCGACTACCGCAAGAGGCTGCCCACGGCCGACGACGACAACACCGTCCTTGTCGTCGCGGTCGACTCGATCACCGGCGCCGTCACCGCCTACGAGGCGCTCGTCACCGGCGCGACCGGAGCGCCCGGGACGGCAGGCCCGCCAGGGACGGCGGGCCCGCCGGGCACGAACGGCACGAACGGCACGAACGGCACGAACGGCACCAACGGCACCAACGGCACCAACGGCGCGACCTGGCGTGATGGCACCGGAGCTCCTGCGGCTGGCCTCGGTGTCAACGGCGACTACTACCTGGACCACGCCACCGACAACGTCTACCTGAAGGCCGCCGGATCCTACTCGATCGTCGCCAACATCAAGGGGTCCGCCGGAGCGGCAGGCCCAGTCGGGCCTGCTGGGCCTGCTGGGCCGGGCGGCGCTGCCGGTGACGCTGGTCTGTTCTTCTCCTACCACTTGAAATGAGGTCACGACGATGTCAACAACACCA
This sequence comes from Gaiellaceae bacterium, assembly GCA_045806045.1. GTDB lineage: Bacteria > Actinomycetota > Thermoleophilia > Gaiellales > Gaiellaceae > PALSA-600. The sequence goes on from JBJMKB010000084.1 coordinate 49,776, forward strand.
CAGTTCGCAGCGACCCCGAACCACGGCGTCGTCTCGATCGCGACCGCGAACACGAACCGTGACGGTACCGGCACGATCAGCGGCAGCTTCTTCACCGCCGGCGGCAGCGGGTCTCGTTGCGAAGAGATCACGATCAAGGCCGACGGCGACCCGGCCGACTGCACCGTCGTCATCTACATCTACGACGGCACGAACTACTTCGTCTTCGACGAGTTCGACCTCGACAACCCGGCCGCCGGCTCGGCCACCGTCGCTTCGTACCGCACGACGAAGACGTACGCGAACCTGTTCCTCAAGAGCGGCGAGTCGCTGCGCGCGTCGATCACGGCCGCGCCTACAGCCGGTGCCGTCAAGGTGCACGCCTTCGGGGCTGACTTCTGAGATGAACCGTGGCCTCTTGCAGTTCCCCTCGGGCGGTGTGCGCGCCCGCGTCGTCGAGCAGATACCCGCGCCGCTCGGAGACGGGGACGCGGTACTGCTCAAGATCGGTACGACCCCATACAGGTTCGTATTCCTCGTCTACGTCGCCGCCTATGGACAGTGGGTCGGCGGCGAAGAGGTGATCGTGACGGGTGTCGGCACGGGCAGCTCGACCAGCTACATCGAGCTTAACTTCGGGCCGCCGCGGATGGTCGAGCAGTGGCGGCTGTACGACTCGGCCGGGTTGAAGCCGCAATACAAGGTCGCGCTGTTCGCGTCGACGGACGGCACCAACGCCATCTTTGCTGCCGTCACCGCATCGGCCTCCGATGACTCAGCGACCCCGAATCTCGTGTCGGTGTCGCAGTTCGCCGCGGTCTCGACAGCGACGCACCTGCGCATGCTCGACTCCGGCTGGCAGGACTTGCCGGCGCTGGCGCTGCGCGACTTCATCGAGGTGGGCTGTCTGTGGAAACAGGCTGCATCCGGCCTAGGGCTCGTCGCGAACGCCTCGGTCTCGCGCCGCTGGGTCAGCAAGTGACCGCGAGCACCTGAGTGGTCGAGATCCGCTCGTACGCCGTCTTCGGAAGCGGTGCCGTCTTCCAACAGCATGCTTCGGTGAACAAGCCGATCGGTCTCACGGTCGGCGACCTGCTGCTCTTCTCGGCCGCGGTCATGGAGACGATCGCCGGCTACGGCGCCACTGTCGCGAACTCGTCGGCGCCGGCGTCGTTCACCGACCTGCTGCTCGACGGTGCAGGGGCGAAGCTGCAGTACATCCTCGATCCGGTGTCGGCGCCGCGCTGGGCGTGGTGGCTCGGCTGGAAATGGGCGGACGCCGGCGACGTCGCCGCCTCGACGTTCCTGGTCGACATCGACAGCGGCCTGTTCGGCGGCTCCCCGGTCGGCGCCTCGAACACCCATCTCGTTCTCGCCGCCCTGACCGGCTTCGACGCTACGACACCGTTCGGAGACACCGGCTACCAGAACGACATTCCCGGCCTCCCGATCCCGATCCCCGACGTCACCTCCGACGAGGGCTTGACGATTACCGGCAAGTACGCGACCTCGTTCAGCGGCGGCCTCGGCAAGCGCTCCTTCTGGGCCGGGATCACCCATGCCGCGGACGGCACCGAGGAGATGATGGCGACCGGCGAAGCGATCAACTCAGGAGCGACGATGGTCTCCGGTACCGGCATGCTCGACGCGCTCGTCCATCACCAAGGCGGCAGCTCCTCGTTCCTGCTCGGCCGCGGCGCCGTCATGAAGCCGCTCACCGTCCACCTCAAGCACCCGCAATACATCGGCCACGACGCCTAGTCGGCCGCTGCGGGCAACGCCGTCAACGCATGCCGCTCGCGACGCCGATTCGGGAACCAGCGCACGAACCAGATCGCCGGCCGCTCGACGGCGTACCACGAGAACGTCGCGACCGACGCCGTCACCAGCAGAACCAGAACGAAGTCGAGGAAGAAGCCGACCCGTCCGATGAAGAGCGGCACATGCCAGATCAGCGGGAGATGCCACAGATAGAAGCCGTAGCTGATCGTTCCGAGCCCGACGAGCGGCCGCCAACTGAACACGGCCAGCCGGCCGCGCGCGATCGCGAGCACGACGCTCGCGAAGAAGCCCGCCATCAGGAGCTCGGCCAGCGCATTGACCTGCCAGCCGCCGAAGCGGTCGAAGCTCGCGAGCCCTACGACTCCGAGCGCCGCGCCGACCCGGAGCGGCATCCGCACCCAGCCGCGCTCGTACGCGACCGCGGCGAGCATCCCGCACGCGAACAACCCGATCGCGTCCCCAAGCGTCCGCAGCGGAACGTGCTCGTGCTTGGCGATCGCCATGTAGACGAAGCCGGCCGGGATCAGCAGCCCGATCCTCCACGGACTGCCACGCAACACGATCGCGAGCACGGGAAGCGCGAGGTAGAACGTGACCTCGATGCAGAGCGTCCACGCCGGCAGGATGATCCAGTCCGGATGCGACCCGTAGTCGTGCTGCAGGAACAAGAAGTTCGGCCACAACGTGTGCGGCAGACCGGCGGGGAACGCCGCGATGACCACGATCAGCGCGAACCAGTACGCGGGAACGATCCGTGCGAAGCGGTGCGCGAAGTAGCGCCTCAATGGCACCGTGCCCGTGATGAACGGCCGGTAGAGCAGGAAGCCCGAGAGCACGAAGAAGAACGTGACGCCGAGCCAGCACCTGCCTAAGACCCAGTCGAGCGGGCCGAGCTGCCCTCGCGACTGCGTCCGAAGGTGGAAGCTGAACACCATCAGCGCCGCGATCCCGCGGGCACCCTCGACGCTACGAATCCGAGACACCATTCGTTCTTACCAAGGATGACGCCGCCGCATGCCTTTGGGTACAGAACGTTGGTCTAGGACCGCGGGCCGATAAGCAACGTATGACCGACGACCGGCCGTTCACGAAGGGCGATGCAGCCGAGCTCGGTGCTCATCTCGAGAAGCTCTTCGACGCCAAGCTCGGCGGCGCCGTGGGCACGCTCGGCGAGCGGATCACCGGGCAGCGGAACTGGATCGTCGCCGGCTTCGCCGCGATGACGATGGCGCTCGCCGGCGCTATCGGCACGACACCCCACGGCGAGCACGTGAAGACCGCGATCGCGCTCCTCCGCACGCTGCTCTAAGACCCCGGCTCCGACAGACGGGGGCATGAGACGCCTCCACCACCTCCTCGTTCTGATGCTGGTCGCGATCGTGATCGCGCCAGTCGCCGCGCCGACGGCGAGCTCCGCCGTCCGCCACGACCCGCTGCCGCTCCGCGCCGGTTCCTCGAGCCCGACGAACTGCGGTCTCAAGTGGATGATCTCCGGCCCGCACGGCCACCGGCCTAACGTCTTCACCAAGATCCACGGCACCTACACCGGCAACCTCGCGTACAAGTGCAACTTCTTCGGCCCGAAGCTCGCGGCCGGGATCGTCGACTACAAGTGGCGGCTCGGCTACCCGAAGAAGTGGGTCAAGCCCGTCGCCGGCCGCTACTTCATCGCGTTGCTCCGCGGCGCGACCAGCCTGCCGGTCACGTGGAAGCTCAACGCTTCCCGCCGCGTCCAAGCCGTCGAGCCGGGCGTCACACCGCTCGCGCTGAAGATCAAGGCGATCGAGCTCTCTCAGCTCGGCGTGACCGAGCATCCGCTCGGCTCGAACACCGGAGCGCAGGTCAACGTCTACCAGCGCGTCACGGGCGCGCTTGGGCTCGCCTGGTGCGTGTCGTTCCAACAGTGGGCGTTCCTGGTCTCCGGATACGGGACCTTCGCCGACCGAACCGCGAGCGTCTACCACGAGCTCGACTACTACGCCGCGGTCAATCTCGTCTTCGCGAAACCGAAGGTCGGCGCGCTCGTCGCGTTCGTCAGCTACGACCGCTACGGCCACCGGATCCCCGGCACCGGCCACACCGGCTTCGTCGCCAAGGTGACGGCCTCCGGCTTCGCCTCGATCGAGGGCAACCAAGCAAACGGCGTGCACGAGGTCTTCCACCCCTGGCAAGACACCGGCCGCACCTGGCACGACGTCGCGTTCATCTACCCGCGGAAGGTCGCGACACCGTGAACGGCCCTCTCGACATCCACCAGAAGGTCGTCGGCATGACGGCCGCCGGCGCCGGCGCGCTGATCATCGTCTGGATCCTCTCGCTCGCGCACGTGCAGACGCCCGACATGGTCGAGGCCGCGTTCACGCTCCTGCTCAGCCTCGCCGGCGGCTACCTCGCGCCGATCCGACCCGGGCCACCGCCCACATGAGCCCCGGCGCCCTGTCTTCTTCCCGCCTCTCCCGGGCGGACGGGGCGCCGGGCAACACCCGCCCGTGAACGATTCCCGCGGAATCGACTATCCGCCGACCGAGGCCGAGAAAGTCGAGGCCTGGCGCCTCGAGACGCTGCTCGACGCCGGCTGCCCCGTCCCGATCGCCGAACGCATCGCGCACGCCGTCGACGTCGACCTCCACCAAGCCGCCAACCTACTTGCGCACGGCTGCCCGGCCGAGCTCGCCGCCGAGATCCTCCTGTAGCGGCGGGGCGCGTCAGCAGCCGCGGTGAGCGAGCGGCGGCGCGAGGACTGGGTGCTCGGCATCGGAGGCGTACGCCGCCGTACCGTGGGTGTTGTCGATCGTGTACGTCTTGCCGTTGATCGTGACCGTCTTCATCCCGGTGGGCGGTGAACTGGTGTGCCAGAGGAGGTGTGCCTGGACGTGCAGCCCGCCTGCCTGGTAGTAGATCGCGCAGACGCGAGCCTCGAAGCGTTGATACCGCTTCGCCCCGTTCACGAGACGCGACGGGCCGCGTCCCTTGACCGTTGCGCCGATCACGTCGACCGGGAAGGTGAGCCACTCTCCGGTCGTGACGTCGTCGACCGCGCCGCAATCGGACACGCAAAGCTGCACGTCGAGCGGGTTCTCGAGCAACGTCCTCTTGACCTGCGCGACGGTCGCCCACCGTTCGCTCGAGCCGGCGACGGCCGCGCCGGCAGCGAAACCGACGACGCAAATCACCGCACAGAGCCCAAGTCTCAGCACACGCCGGCTCCGTCTACTGCATTCGGGTGATTGAACTGAAGTCGTCGGGGACACGATGATCTAACTCCACACACGGCCTGCGGCGGGCAAGGGGAGAATACGCAGGGCGTGGACGAGCGTGAACGCAAGGAGCTGATCGAGGACCTGGTGGGCGCGCTCGAGCAGCGCCACTCGGTTGACGGCGGCCGTCTCCTCGAGTTGATGCGCGCCGAGCAGAACCTGCTCGACACGCTCGCCGTCGTTCGGCGCGAGATCGACCTGATCGTCCGCGGCGCGCAAGCGACCTAGGCTCCCCGCACGCGCTGCCGGCGCTCGTCGGCGAGCCGGTCGAGCCGCGGAACCACGTCGGTGTCGATCTTCCGGTCGAGCGCACGGAGCTCGCGCAGCAGCTGCGCGTTCGCATCCGCCTCGCCGAGCTTTGGCGCCGGCGCGTCGAGGTTCAACATCCCCGCCGCTGCCAGCAGCGTCAGGGTGCTGTCGTAGTCCGGCGAGCTGTCGCCGCTCAGCCAGCGGGTGATGTTGCGCGGCGCGGTGTAGCCCGTCATCCGGAGCGCACGCGCGAGCTCGGTCGGCGTGGCCGTTCCCGTTCGCTCCATGACCAGCCGGATTAGGTCGGGTGCAGAGATCGGCACCACTCGACGCTACAAAGCCTGCGCTGTCCGATGGGACAGTCAGACTTGACAGGTCATGTCAAACCGTTCAACATGCCAATCGTGATCGCGACGAAGTTCAACCCGAAGCGGCTCGAGACGGCGATACAGCGGAAGGGCTTCACCGCTGCGGACCTCGCGTTCGAGATGCGCAGGACCTCGAAGCTGAAGACGACCGAGAGCCAGGTCTACAAGTGGATCCGCGGCGACCACCAGCCGGCGGGGGAGGCCGTGTTCATCGCCGCACGCGTGCTCGAGGTCACCGTCGAGTCCTTCTACGAGGCCGACTCGACCGAAGAGGACGAGGGTCGAGCGTTGCTGCGCGATCTCCGCTTGCTGCCGCGTGGTGAGGAGATGCCCGACTTGCTCCGCCGGCGGATCGAGCGGTTCATCACGCCGCGTTCTGAGGTCGGCTCGTGAACGGTGCGTCGTTGGCAGAGCTGGAGGTCGGCCCGCGTGGTGCGTGCGCGGACAAGGTCCTGTCGGCTTCCAGCTCTGCGAGCGACGACCGCTCGCGTCACGCGTTGATGACGGTCGGTGGGTGCTCGGCGGCGGGTGAAAGGATCCCGCCCGCCGCCGGGCCCGCGGTTCAGCGCGCGGGACGTCTAGCGCGCGAGTGCTTCGGCGAGCCGTTGCTTGCGGGCGCGCGGGATGCCGCGGAAGCTGGCGGTGAGCGCCTGGTCGACGTTGCTGCTGACGGTCGGCGGCTCGTCGACGACGGGCGGCGCGTGGATGATGCGGTCGCCGGAGAGTTGTGCTTCGAGGACGGCTTGGACGCGTTCGGCGTGGTGGTTGCGGAGCAGCTCCGGGTCGTACGGAACCTCGAGCCGGGCGAGCAGCTTGCGCGCCAGGTCGACCGTCTCGGTCGAGAGCTGCGCGCTGTCGACGAGCTCGGCGATCGGCGCGACGTCGCGCAGCTCGCCGGGGGTGACGAGCTCGTGCAGGAGGAGCGTCTTCCCGGCCGGCTTCGAGTCGAGCAGCCCGACGTGCTCGAAGCCGTGCGCGGTCCAGCGGGCGAGCCCGACGAGCTGCTCGGCGCAGAGCGCGTCGGCGAGCGCGGCGTAGCCGTACAGGCTGGCGCGGCCGCGGCCGGGGAGCAGGTAGTAGGCGCGCTTCGCGAGCAGCGGGTCGACCTGGTCGGCTCGGACGATCGCGTAGACGTTGATGCTGCGGGAATCAGCGGGCGCCGCGGCGGCGAGCTCGTCGACGTCGACGGGGGCAAACTGGCCCTTCGCGATCTCCCAGCCCTTGACGATCTCCTCGTCGGGAACCTTGCCGTGCTCGGGGCACCAGCGCGCCTGGCCGATCGGCTGCCCGCACGGCTCGGCGTGGAGCAGCTTGAGCTGCTGCTTCTGGCTGCGCCTCGCCGAGGCGAGCCCGACCGGCAGCACGAGCTCGCGCAGCTGGAGCGCACCGTCCCAGGTAGAGCGCGGAAGGTCGGTCACAAGCGAAACCGTAGCGTGCTGGACAGACAGCAAACGGCGCGGTGGGCGGCGTGAACCTGTTCGGAGGAACACGCGCAGCCCGCCGTGAGTTGGCGATGAAGGTCGCCGAGACCCGCAACGCGATCGACTGGCTCGCTAACCATCACGTCGGTTCGCTCGCCTACGTCGAGAGGTCAGACGCGATCGTGGAGCGTCTCGAAGCTACGCTCGAGCTGGCACGCGACCACGCCGCCCTCGCGCACGGCGCCGCAGGCGAGCGCCACGCCGAACCGGCTCGCGACCGGTTTGAACCGGCCCGTCGTCAGTGGGTGAACTCGTGATCGTCGAGACGCTCCGGTTGCAGCAGCAGGTCGCCGCCGCGGCCGCCGACTGGAAGCGGACGCGGGTGAAGGTTGCGCTCGCGACGACGTTCGGCTGCGACGGCTTGACCGTCGCGGCGGCGATGCGCGAGCACGACGCCGCGATCGACCGGCTCGCCGCCGCGGTCGATGCGCTCGCCGAGCATGAGGCGCCGCCGCCGCTTCCGTCCGAGGCGCGGACGGAGGCGCTCGAGCAGCGGATCGTCTACCAGTCGATCACCTGGCTCGGCGCCCGCGCGGCCCTCGACGACGACGGCAAGACCTACGCGCATCAACTCGCGGTCGACGAGGCGACCGACGATCTCTACCACCGCGTCGCCGACCTCGTGTCCGAGCTGACGGGGGTGCGCCCGTGAACCCGGCGACCCTGGTCGAGCTCGTGCTCGCGCTGCTCGTCGCCGGCGTGCTGCTGAAGACGCTCGAGCGGCCGCGCAGGATCCGCCGCTGGTCATCCAGCGCGGGCGCCCGCGGCGGCTACCTCGCAAGGAGGCGCCAGTGAACGGCCAGGTCGAGATCCTGGTCGAGGCGGAGAGCGGCATCGCGCTCCACACGGGCAACTGGCAGGGCCTGCGCGTCCGCTTCCGCCAGGCCGGAACGCGCACGTGGTCGAAGTTCCTTGTAGTCGGCGCGCCCGAGCAGTCGCTCCGAGATCTCCTGAGCGCCGCGCTGCTCGTCGTCGCGCACAGCGACGCCGGCAAGCTGCAGCTCCCCGACACGGTCGTCGTCCCCGGCGTCGACGCGCAGCTCGAGCTCGGAGCGACCGCGTGAGCTACGCCGTGACGCAGAGGGTGTGGGAGAGCTCGCAGGCCTCGGGTGAGGTTCTGCTCGTCGCGCTCGCGCTCGCCGACTTCGCGATGAACGGCGAAGGCACCGGGTGGCCGTCGGCGCGCCAGCTGCGCGAGATGACGCGGCTCGACGGCGGCGCCTGCGGCCGCGCGCTCGCCGAGCTCGAGCGCCTCGGCGAAGTCGTGATCGACGACCACGAGCTCGGCGTCGTCCGGTTCCAGTTCACGGAGGCCTTCCGCGCGTGAGTTCGATCGACTACACGCATCCGCTGCACGCGGCGAGCTTGTACGTCGAGGAGCTGAAGTACGGGCCCGGCGCGCGAGTCGTCGAGGGCGCGACGCGCACACAGATTGTCGCGCAGTTCGACGGCCTGCTACGCGACGCAGGTGTGGAAGGCGTCGACGCCGGCGAGCTCGTCGACGACACCGACTACTACGCCCGCTCGTCGGCGCGTGCGTTCCAGGTGCACCCGCTGCTCGCGAAGTCGGTCTTCGTCGATGGACTGATGCACGGCATCGCGCTCGCCGGCGGCCTGAAGGGTCGTGCGCCGGCGTGAGCTACAAGGTTTCGGAGGTCGTGATCGAGCAGTCGCGGTCGAAGCATGGGTCGCGGACGGTCGCGTTGATCATCGCGGAGACGGCGCACCATGACGGTGTCGGCTGGTTGCGTCAGGAGCCGTCGAAGAGCGTGCACCGGAAGAGCTCGAAGCCGGACGAGCGGAACATCGCGTTCCGGACGAAGCTGTCGGCGAAGCAGGTGCGCCGCTGCGTCGACCGGCTGCAGGAGCTCGACGAGCTCGAGGTGGTGTGGGCGCGCGATCAGGGCAACCGTTTCTACATCTACCGGCTGATCGTCGGCCCGTTGCGCTACGCCGACGTCGACTACGAGCGCGGCCTGCCGTTCCTCGAGGGCAGGTTCTGGACGGCCGAGGAGCTCGAGTTGCCGTGGCGGCAGCGGCCGCTCGAGGGTCATGCGTTGGCGCCGTCGCAGCTCGCGGAGATCGCGCCGAAGCTCGTCGAAGAGCCGGCCGTCGAGGTCGCCGAGACCCCTGATCTTGGGGGACAAAATGTCCCCTCGTCTTTGCCTGCTGGTGAGCGGACATTTGCGCCCGACCCGGCGGACATTTCTGGACGCTCGGCTGGGGGACATCCTGGACCGCTCCTTAATGACTCGTCCTTGGACCTCGTCCTTAACTCGTCCTTGGACCGAATCGATAGAAAAGAAATCGATTCGGTGTCGGCTGGCGCCGACGACGGACGGTCGACCGACGTCAGGGAGCTCGTCAAGGCGTTCGCTCGCGAGTTCGGGTTCTGGCCGAACGGCCACGCCGAGTGGAGCACGTGGTGTGCGGCGTTCAAGCCGCTCGCCGATCAGGGTGTGACGGCGGCCGAGCTGGCGTCGCGGTCGCGTGCCTATCTCGAGCGCTGGCAGCTTCGCGCACGCGAACGGCTGAACGAGCTGAACGAGCTGAACGAGCAGGAGGGACTCGACGAGGGTCTTGTCGAGCTCGAGGTGGGCCCTGATTCGCCGGCGTTCATGTTCGCGCTGACGAAGCACTACCAGCGGATCAGCGCGTCGCTCGAGCGCAGCTACTTCGGCCTCTTCCGCTGGGCGACCGAGAACAGCTGGCGGCTCGCGAACCTCGAGCACGCACGCTGGGTGATCGAGGCGTCGGAGCGGATCAGCGTCGACGAGCGCGCCAAGCTGCTCGCGATCGTCGAGGAGGCCTACCGCGCGCACGGCGACGCGAAGTCGGAGTTCCTGCAGTGGGTCGAGATGAAGGGCTGGGCGCTCGGCGAGGACGAGTGGAAGCGCGAGCTCGCCGTCCGCACCAACGCGGAGCGGTTCCGCACCCAGGCACCGGAGATGCGCCGCCAGGGCAAAGAGCGGCGCCTCGAGATCCGCAAGGCCTTCGCGCACCTCGACCTCGGACTACGGAGCGACGTCGCGTGACCAACTCGCTCGAGCTCGCGACGCTCGTCGAGTGGAAGTCGGACGCCGCCCGTCTGCAGTTCGGCTTCTGCGGCGACTGCGGCCGCAACCGCGACGACGACGGCAAAGCGCTGCTCGTCGCCCGCCAGTTCGGCTGCCGCACCTTCCAGTGCGTCAGCTGCTTCTCGCTCCGCCCGACCGGCAACGCCGCACGAAGGGCCGCCCGGTGACCCGCACGGCGCTCAGCTGGGCGGCGTGGCTGTCGGCGATCGCGCTCGTGATCGTCTACGCACCCGACGAGCCGAACCCGTACACGACCGGCGACGCGGCCGCCGCGACGGGGAGCGTCCACGTCGAGCTCGTGCAGGGCAAGGACGTCGTCTGGTGGTCCAGGCGGGCGGTGCAGGCACGCACGGACGCGAACGCGCGCGGGCTCGTGCTCCGCAGGTTGCGTCACGCACGGCTGGTGCAGTTCGTGCCGCCGTACGAGCACGCCGCGAAGCTCGCGGCGATCGCCTACGGCGTCGACGCCGGCACGCTGATCAGGAAGGGCCGCTGCGAGTCCGCGCACTGGACGCGCTTCCACAACAAGTCGGGCGCGTCGGGGCCGTGGCAGTTCCTGCCGTCGACCTGGGCGTCGACGCCGTACGCCCACTACTCGCCATACGACCCGTTCGCGGCCGCCCTCGCCACCGCCTGGATGCACAGCGCCCGCGTCCACAGAGGTTCCGAGTGGGTCTGCCAGTGACGCCGCTCGAGCAGGCCGTCCTGATCTACCTCGCCGCCGTCGTGATCGGCGCGCTGCTCGTCAACCGGCTTTATGCCGGCCCGGCGTGTGAGCGCTGCGGCTGCACGCAGTGGTGGGCGTGCGCCGGCGGCTGCGCCTGGGTCTCGATCGACCCGCCCGTCTGCTCGCGCTGCGTGCGCGAACCGAACGTCGTCGCCGACCTCGCCGAGGCCGGCTAACCCGTCCACCGAACGAAAGGAGGAGCGTCGTGACAGCTACGGCGACCAGAGACGCTCAACCACCCGCAGGGAACGACCAGCCCGTCGACGAGTTCCACCTGCTGCACGTCGACTCGCTGACGACCGCCGGCGACAACGTCCGCAAGCACGTTGGCGACGTCACCGAGCTCGCGGCGTCGATCAAGGCGCAGGGGATGATCCAGCCGATCGTCGCGACGATGCGCAGCGACGACGACGGCGCACGCTTCGTCGTCGTCGCAGGCCACCGCCGGCTCGCCGCCGCGAAGAAGGCCGGCCTCGAGAAGGTGCCCGTCATCCTGCGCACCCTGGACGACCAGGGCCGGCTCGAGGCGATGCTCGCCGAGAACCTCGAACGCGAGGACCTCACCCCGCTCGAGGAAGCCGCCGGCTACCAGCGACTGATCGACGAGTGCGGCCTCACCCAACGGCAGCTTGCCGAGCGCGTCAACCGCTCACAAGGCCACATCTCGAAGCGGCTGACGCTGCTCGACCTGCCGGAGGCGGTGCAGGCGCAGGTTGATTCCGGGGGAATCGAGATCTCCGACGCGCTCGAGCTCGCGAAGCTCAAGGACATGCCGAGGCGGCTCCAGGCCGCGATCCAGTACGGCGCGCGCCAGGGCAACTACGCGTACGCCGTGAAGCAGCAGCTCGCCGAGCACGAGCTCGCCGAGAAGATCGGCGCAGCGACGAAGAAGCTGCAGGACGACGGTGTCACGATCGTCAAGACGAACAGTTGGGCCGAGCCGACGCGCGGCAAGGAGCTCGACGACTGGTCGATCCGCGGCCTCAAGCTGACGCCGGCGAACCACAAGAACGAGCCGTGCCACGCCGCCGCGGTCCATCCGCGCGACGGCAGGGTCATCTACGTGTGCACGAAGCCGGCGAACCACACGACGGGTGTAAAGCGCGAAGTCCCGGCCGACGAAAAGGAGAAGGCGCGCAAGCAGCGCGAGGCCGACAAGCGGGCGCAGCTGCGCGCTCGCGAGCAGAACATCGCGCTCGGCCTCGCGCTCGAGACGAAGCTCGCGGCGCCGAAGATCGACGCCGAGAACATGCGCCTGATCGCCGACCTGCTGGTGATGGAGATCGGCGCCGAGCTCGCACACTCATCGTTCAAGTTCACCGACGACGACTCGCAAACCGTCATCGAGAAGAAGGACGGCACGATCTCGCGCATCGCGCACGTCGAGGGCAGCGCGTCACGGCGGCTGCTCGACGACCGCCTCGCCGAGGCGAAGACCGCCGAGGAGATCATGGGCGTCCTCCTGCAGGCCCTCATCGCGACCCGCTACGTCAACCGCGACGCCGTCCCGCAGTCGCAACGTTGGCCCGACGTCCGCGGCATCTACCGCGGCGCCTACGAGCCGGCTGCGAAGGCCGTCCGCACAGCGATCGAGAAGATCGCGCGCAAGCACGGCGTAGTCGCTGCGGCGCCGAGAACGGCCGCCGCAGCGCAAGCACGACGCGGCCGCGGCCGCAGGAAGGCGACCTGAGATGCCGCGCCGCAACGACAAGGCTCGGCCGGTGGAGCGGCGGACGAAGATCGACCCGGAGCTCGTCGACGTCGCCGGCAGGCTGTTCCGTGAGCGGCTCGGTGCCGGCGGCGACGTGCTCGCCGGCAGCCGCGAACTCGTCCGCCGGCACGAGCCGCCGGCAGAGCGGCGTGTCGCATGACGACGTCGCCGTCGACGCACGAGTGCCCGGCGCCGGACTGCGTCGAGCAGGTGCCGTTCTCGCGGCTCGCCTGCAGGGGGCACTGGTTCCGGATCCCGCCGGCGCTGCAGAGCCGGCTGCTTCGCGAGCACCAGAACAACTTCGGCGAGAGGTCGTACTTCGAGGCGCGCGCTGCATGCCTGCGGGCCCTCGGCGTCCCCGAAGACGAGATCTCGTCCGTCAACGCGGGGGTGGTCTAGATGGCGAGGCAGCCGAACGAGCCGCTGTCGGAGCTCGAGCTGCTCGCGCTCGCGCTCGCCGACGCACGCGCCTGCGACAGCGACGTCGCGGAAGCGATCCCGCAACGCGTGTGGGACGAACTCGACGACCGCAACCTGATCGCCACGTCGCGGGACTGGAACACCGACTCGACCGAAGAGGGCGCGATCGCGTTGCACGAGTGGATCGAGTACCTCGCCGGGCCGAAGGTCGTCGTGTGATGCTCGACGACCTCTACCGTCAGGTGCTCGGCTGGCCCGTCCCGCGCACGCCGAAACGGGACGAGGAGATCGTCGACGACCTGCGGCAGATGCTCCGCGATCGCCGCGCCGCGCAGGAGCGTCGCCGCCGCGAGAACCCGCCGCTGCCGGGCACGAAGGAGCCAGGCACGTGAACGGCCTCAAGGTGTCGCCGCGGTTGGTGCTGCCGATCGACTTCGTGACGAAGACGTGCGCGATCCTCGCGCAGCGGCGGAAGGGGAAGACGTACACGGCGTCGGTGTTCGCCGAGGAGCTGTTCGCGGCGCAGCTGCCGTTCGTCGCGCTCGACCCGACCGGCGCCTGGTGGGGGCTGCGCGCGTCCGCGGACGGGAAGAAGGCGGGGCTGCCGGTCGTCGTGCTCGGCGGCCAGCACGGCGACCTGCCGTTGGAGCGCGGCGCCGGCGCGTTCGTCGCCGACTTGGTCGTCGACCATCCCGGCTACTACGTGCTCGATCTCTCGCTGCTCGACAGTCGCGCCGCGGAGCGGGAGTTCGCGACCGCGTTCGGCGAGCGGCTGTACCGGCGCAAGATGCAGCCGGGGAACGACTTCCCGCTGCACCTGTTCGTCGACGAGGCCGACATGTTCGTGCCGCAGGAGAAGGAAGGCAGCGGCGACGTCCGGATGCTCGGCGCCTACCAGGCGATCGTGCGCCGCGGCGGCATCCACGGCCTCGGCTCGACGCTGATCAGCCAGCGGCCCGCGCTCGTGAACAAGAGCGTGCTCACCCAGCTCGACCTGCTCGTCCTGCTCCGCCTGGTCGCCGGCCAGGACCAGGACGCCGTCGACAAGAACTACATCAGCCGCTCGAGCTCGAAAGAGCAGCGCGCCGAGCTGATGGAGTCGCTCGCCTCGCTCGAGATCGGCGAGGCCTGGTTCTTCGAGCCCGGCGCCGAACCGGAGCCGCTGTTCGTGCGTGTCCGGATCCGCGAGCGGCGCACGTTCAACTCGAGCGCGACACCGAAAGCGGGGGAGAAGCGCGTCGAGCCGCGCGTGCTCGCGAAGGTCGACCTCGACGACCTCAACGAACAGATGCGCGCCGCCGTCGACCGCGCGAAGGACAACGACCCGGCCGACCTGCGCAAGCGGCTCAAGGACGCGCAGCGCGAGCTCGAGCGTAAGCAAGACGACTTGCCGAAGGTCGCAGAGCTGCAGCGCGAGAGCCATGACCGCCTCGAACGGATCCGCGAGCTCGAAGCACGCACGCCGGAGACGATCGAGGTCTCGCTCCTGACCGACGACGACCGGCAGCTCCTCTCCGGCGCGGCGGTCACGATCCGCGAATCGCTCGATCGCGCCGGCCAGGCATCGGCCTCGCTCGTCGAGCTGCTCGGCGAGATCTCGACGCGTGACGACGAGACGCGCCAGGCGGCGCAGCGAGTGTCGTCCGCAGAGCGCGCCGCGCGGGACGACAAGCCTCGGGTCGCGTCCACTCCAGCGCGGCCGCCTTCATCGCCGAGGCAACCCTCGCCGCGCTCTGCAGACGACAGGGGACTGTCCCCGGACACGCCGCGGGTCGTCGACGGCGAGCTGCCACTCGGCGCCGCCCGGCTGCTCACCGTGCTCGCGCAGTTCCCGGCCGGGCGCACACGCAAGCAGCTCGCCGTGCTCGCCGGCTACAAGGCCTCCGGCTCAACGTTCCGCGGCGCGATCGCCGAACTCCGCAAGCGCGGCTACGTCTCGCCGGCGGGCGCCGAACCGATCATCGCGACCACGGCAGGCCTCGACGCCGCCCCGGCCGACGCGCTCCCGACCGGCCGCGCGCTCTACGACCACTGGCGCAGCAACCTGCCCGAGGGAGCACGCAAGGTGCTCGAGGTCCTCTACGACCGCTGGCCCGACGGCGTCGCCCGTGACGAGCTCGCCGAGCTCGTCGGCTACGAATCGAAGGGCAGCACCTTCCGCGGCGCGCTCGCCGCGCTCCGCAACGTCGACCTGATCACCCGCGCCGGCGTCGAGCCGATCAAGGCAGCCGACGAGCTCATGGAAGAACAAGCCGCATGAACGCGGGCGAGCTCTACGCGGAAGAGAAGCTTGCGTCGGGTTGCGAGCTCGAGCGGGAGCGTGCGCTCGAGCTCGCCGACGTCTGTCATCGCTGCAGGACGGTGGTCGCGTTCGCGGCGCGGGGCGACTCCGGCGTGCGCGACCGCGACGGTGTCTGGTGCGCGATCTGTTACGCGAAGCAGCACAAGGGCTGGCCGCTTGGACCGTGGTCGCGGCGCGAGCTGTTCGCGCTCTACGTGCTGTACGTGCGCGGCGGCGCGACGATCGCCGAGCTCGTCGACCAGCTCTGGCGCAAGAAGGGTTACCGCAAGAAGTCGGGCGCGGTCGGGAGCGTGCAGCACGCGTGGAAGCGGAACGGGTGGCCGATGCGCCGTCGCGGTCAGTCGAAGCGGCTGCGCCGGCAACGCACCGGGCCGACGCTCTCACCGCGGCGGAAGCTGTCCGAGGTCGAGGCGCGCGCACTGCATCCCTTGCATTGGGAGGGATGGCAGTCGGTCAACTCGATCGCCCGCGACAATCACGAGCGGCTCGGGCTGACGCAGTCGGCTCTCTGCTCGCAGCTCTGCTACACGTGGCAGCTGCTCGGCCTTCCCCGTCACGGCCGGATCGAGATGACCGTGCGCGTCTCGACGAAGCACGGCATGAAGCGCCGCAAAGGCAACTCGGCGGCCTACAAGCGGTTCCGGGCGCAGCAGGCCGGCGAACAGTACGACGCGCCGTGCACGGCGCTCAACCGGCGCGGCCGGCCCTGCGCGTCACGGGCGATGCTCGGACGCGACGTCTGCCAGTTCCACGCGCCCGAGCGCCGCCAGCCGTTGCGCGAGCAGATGGCGGCGATGCGGGCACGCTCGCCGCTCCACGACCCGGACCGGCTCGAGCCGGCCGCGCCGCTCGCCCAGCTGCTCCGCGACTACCGCGCCGCCGGCGGAACCTGGCGCGACCTCGAGCGCCTCACCGGCGTCCCCGACCACTGGCTCGGCCATGTCTCGCGCGGCCTCCAAGACCGCGTCGACACCGGCCGGGCCGAGCGGGTCCGCGCCGTGCTCCTCGTCGAGGAAGCGCTCGCCGCCTGATGAACGCCCGCGAGCGCCAGAAGCTCTACGCGGAATCCGTCGGCGCCGACGCGCTCGCACGGCAGCTGCGCGCCGCGGCGCCGAAGTGCAAGAGCTGTCTGCGGCCGATGCTTTGGGTCACGACAAACCGCGGCCGCCACATGCCGGTCGACTTCGACCCGCACGAAGCCGGCAACGTCGTCGTCTTCGCCGACGGCCGCGCCGACATCTACCGCGAAGCGCCCAGCGTCGTCCCCAACGGCGCGACGCTGCACTTCTCGCACCTCGCGACCTGCCCGAACGCCGACGAGTACCGGAGATCAGCGTGACCGAGTCCTACCTGCTGTTCGCGCTCAACGCCGAGGCATCGGCAGGGCGGAAGACCGAGGTCTGGCACGTGTGCGCGGCGCGCGACGGCTCGCGTCTCGGCGTGATCAAGTGGTTCGGGCGCTGGCGCCAGTACGCGTTCTTCCCTGAGCCGGGGACGGTGTTCAACCCGGAGTGTCTGGACGCGATCAACGAGCAGATCAGGACGTTGATGCGGAGGCGCCGTGCGGCTTGACGATCAGGTACGCCTCGACGTCGTCTCCGTCGTCGGCGTCGGCGACGCGCACGACCTCGAGGTCGTCGCCGCCGCCGCGGTGCAGGACGTGCCCGGGGTCCCAGTTGGGTTCGCTCGAGGCGAACGATCCGAGGTCATCGCCGTCTTCGCTGCGGAGTCCGAACGTGTAGGCCACTTCGCGAGCGTAGCGGCGTGACCGAGGACAGGCTGCTGACTGCCGCGGAGGTCGCCGAGATCCTGCAGGTGAAGGAGGGGTGGGTGCGCGAGCACACGCGGAACGGCGACATCCCGCACAAGCAGCTGGGGCGGTACGTGCGCTACGACCGGGCCGAGGTCCTTGGGTGGCTCGCCGGGCGGTCGGCGGGCGGCGACCGCGCGACGCGGCGCAGTGGCCGGCCGCTGCGGGCGGCCTAGCTTTCGTCCTGGCGCCGTGTCAGGGTCACCGTTGATGACGCGACGGACGGGCAGCGTGGTCGTCTACGAGGGTGCTCGGGGCCGTGTGTTCCGTCTCCGCTACCGCGACGCCGACGGGGAACGGATCGTCGAGACACTCGGCGCCGAGTCCGACGGCTGGACGGCGACGAAGGCGGAGGCCGAGCTCCGCGATCGCCTCGTCGACGTGAAGCGCGAGCGCCGGCGGAAGATCAAGCCGGAGTCGTTCGAGGACTTCGCGCTCCGCTGGCTCGAGACGTATCCGGCCGCGCGCGGGCTGAAGCGGTCGACGACGTCGACGTACACGACGATCGTGAAGACCCACCTCGTACCGGCGCTCGGCGATCTCCGGCTGGAACTCGTCGACGTCGACCGGCTGGAGCGGTACATCGCGGACAAGCGGAAGGCCGGCGCGTCGCCGGCGACGATCAACCGGCACCTGAACCTGCTCAACCTGCTCTTCACGGCGGCGATCAAACGGAACGCGCTGCCGGCGAACGCGAACCCGGTGCCGCTGCTCGAGCGGCCGAAGGAGCCGCGGCGGCGCTGGACGATCCTGACGCCGGCGGAGATCGCTCGCGTCGCGGCGGCGTTCGACGAACTCGCGGCCGCCGCGCCGGCCGAGCCGAAGACGACGAGCGAGAGCCGCGCCTGGATCGAGCAGGCGCGCGTCGTGTTCCTGCTCGTCGTCGCGTGCGGGCTGCGCCGCGGCGAGGTGCTCGGGCTGCGCTGGCGCCACGTCGACCTCGTCGACATGGTCTTGCGGGTCGAGGAGACGTGGGTGCTGCACCAGGTCGACACGCCGAAGTCGGAGTCGGGCGAGCGGACGATCGCGTTCGAGCAGACGATCGCCGAGCTGCTCTGGCAGCACCGTGGCCGCACGAGCTTCCAGGGCGACGACGAGCGGGTCGTCTGCCATCCGACGAAGGGGACGCCGCTCGACACGACCGTGTACGCCGAGACGCTGCGGGCGGCGCTGAAGCGGGCGAAGATCGCGCGGCGGATGAGGCCGTTCCACGACGGCCGGCACACCGCGATCACGAACGACGCCGCGGCGGGGAACGCGCCGCTCGCGATCCAGACGCGCGCCGGCCATGCCTCGTTCTCGACGACGCAGCGCTACATCGACCTCGCCGGCGTCAGCTTCCGCGACGAGGCGGGCCGGCTCGACAGGCATCTGTTCGGAAACGGCTCGGGCAAAAGTTCGGGCAAAAGCGCCGAGGACGCCGAGCGCGAGCTCGACGTCGACGGCTGAGAAAAGTCCTGCACGGAGCGGCCCCGGAGTCGAACCGAGCAAGCGTGGGGCTGCCACGCCGGGCTGGTTTTGAAGACCAGCTGGGCCACCGGGCCCGTGCCGCTCCAGAGGTTGGATCGTACGGGTGCGATGCGAGGCTCGCCCAGGCGAACCGTCGTAGACTTCTCGCGTCTTGACGACCGCTCGGTGGGCGAGCCAGATCCCTACGCTTTGGCGTAGTTCGCGGCGCCACCCCAGTCGACCGCGATGCACGCTTCGTCGCCAACGACCCACGCGTCATGGCCCGGTGGAATCGCAGCGACGTCGCCCGGCTGGATCTCTTGCTCGGCGCCGTCGTCCATCCGAACGCGCATCCGACCCGAGACGCAGTACATGAGGTGCGTTGCCTGGCAGCTATCCGTCTTCGCCATCGGCTTCACGTGCTCCGACCAACGCCAGCCAGGCTCGAACGTTCCGAACAGAACCGGCTGTCCCTGGAGCTGGAGAACGTCTGCATGTCCCTTTCCGTCAGTGAACTGACGAACCTCGTCCGGCGAGGAAACGGGCTTTACCTCGAGTGCCGCCACGGCCAACCCCCTTCGTCAGCAAAACAATTGGCTGCGAGCCTCTCAGGATCCAAGGGCGATAGCAACCTGTTCGGCGCTGCGCGAAGTTCGACGAATGGCTGCTCGGCAGACCGACGATTGTGCTAGTCATCGCAGCACCGTGACCTTCGCCGTCGCGAACCCGCGTGCCAGGCCGGCGGCCGCCGCGGCCGTGATCGCGGATGCCCGGCGGCGGCAGCTTCGCCGTCGCGCGAGCTTCGGCGCCGGCGTGCTGAGCGCGGCGGTGCTCGCACTCTTCGCGTTCCACGCGCCTCCCTTCGGAGGGCGGGGGTCGGTGTCGGCGACCGTGCGGCTCTACCTCCAGCCCGGTGTCACCGTGGCCCAAGCGCACCGGGTGGTCGCGGCGGCGAGGGGCGAGCGTGGGGTGGTCGGTGTGACCGTGGTCTCGAGGGAAGCCGCCCTCGCGATGATGAAGCGCCGTTATCCGCAACTGGTGAAGAACCTCACGTCGAACCCGCTCTCCGCTCGCATCGACGTGCGCCTCGGAAGCACGGAGGATGCGCGGCGGCTCGTGTCGGATCTGCGGACAGCAAGGCTGCTCCCGATCGTGCACCTCCAGTACGTGCCCCACGCCTGACCGGGATCTGAACGACGGCGGAGGACCGTCGGAACCCCGCAGTACGCTGAGAGGCTCGTGGCAACACTGCTGTTCCTCGGGGCGAGCATCTCGCAGCTGCCAGCGATTCGTCACGCGCGTGCGGCCGGCCACCGCGTCGTTGCCGTCGACGGCGATCCGGATGCGGTCGGCTTCCAAGTCGCCGACGTGTGCGTGAACGTCGACTTCAGCAACATCGCGGTCGTCGCCGCGGCCGGGGCCGAACATCATGTCGACGGCGTGCTCGCGATCTCGAGCGATCGCGCCGTCGTGCCGGCCGCCATGGTCGCGGACCAGCTCGGCTTGCCAACCATCGGCGCCGCCGTCGCGCGGGCGATGACCGACAAGTGGGCGATGCGCACGGAGCTCGAGCGGGCAGGGGTGCCGCAGCCGCGCTATGCATTGGTCACCGCGGGCACCGATGTCAGCGCCCTCGTCGAGCGGTTGCCGACGCCGGCCGTCTTGAAGCCGGCCGACTCCGGCGGACAGCGTGGGCTCTTCATGGTCGAAGACGCCGAAGCGGCCGAGGCTCATCTCGCGGAGACGCTCGCGTTCTCGCGGCTGTCACACGCGCTGCTCGAGGAGTACGTCGACGGCACGGAGTTGAACGGCATCCTCGTCGTCCGAGGCGGCGAGCCGGCGCTGATCACCTTCTCGGACCGGCTGCGGCCGGCCGGCCCCGGGTTCGGGGTCGGATGGATCCATTCCTATCCCTCGCGCGTGGGGGCACAGCGACTCGAGCGCGCGCGCGAGATCGCATACGCAGCGGTGCGCGCCCTGGGACTACGGGACGGGATCGCGTTCCCGCAGCTGATCGTGCGCGACGACGACGTCCGGCTGATCGAGATCGCCGCGCGGATCGGCGCCGGGCAGATGGCCGACCTCGTCCGGCACGCGACAGGCGTCGAGCTGTTCGACGTCGCGATCCTCCAGGCGCTCGGCCGCGACGTTCCCGACGCGCTGATCGCGCCGAAGATCGTCCGCCCGATCGCGATCCGCTTCCTGACGGCGGATCCCGGCGTACTGCCCGTCGGCGACGTGACGTCGATCCACGGGCTGGACGATGTTCGCGCGTCTCCCGGCGTCCTCGACGCGAACCTCTACTTCGACGTCGGCGCGACCATCGGCCCGCTGCGCGTCGACGCGGACAGGCGCGGCTACGTGATCGCCACGTCGGACACGCCGGAGCAGGCGCTGGCGCTCGCGGATGGCGCGGCGAGAAAGCTGAAGGTCGAGGTTCGCGAGCGTGCACGCGCCCGCAGGCAGGCGCTCGTGTTCGTTCCTGCCGCGGCGGCGCTCGCCGCCGCTGCCGCGCTTCTTGCGGTGCTGGTTTTTCGAAGCACGCCTGGTCCTCGCCTCGTGTCGGACACCGTGCGCGAGCGTGGAGGCGTGCTGCATGTCCGCTACCGCTTCGACGAGCCGGTGCGCACGATTCTGCTCGTCGACGGGAAGCCGGCAGCGGAGACGGGACTCCGGCAGGGCGGCGAGCTCGTCTGGCACGCACGGGGCGGACGGCACCGCTTCGGGATCGAAGGAGTCGACAGCTCCGGGCGCCACTCGGCGATCAGCCCCATCTGAGCGACCGAAGATCGAGCCGCACGTTACGCCCGACGCGACGGCCGCAACACCCGCACGTCGCCGCGCCGTAGCGTCAAGCCGTCGGCGTCGTAGCGTTCGAGCAGCAGTTGCGCGGTGCGGCGGCCGACGCCGAGCGCGTCGCGGAAGCCGCCCAGGGTGATCTGGTCGAGCTGCGGTAGCAGCTCGCGGCCGCGGTCGTAGAGCGCAGTGGAGACTGCGAGCCCGTCGCCGACGCGGCGCAAGCGGCCGGCTTCTTCGAGGAATGCGGCGAGCTCCTTGTCGGTAACCTTCGCGATCTCCTCCTGCGCAAGCTGCGCCTCCAGCTCGGACGCCGCCTGCGCCCGCTCGCCCAACCCGGCCGTGGCGCCTGGCAGGAACGCCTTGGCCCCGCGACGCTCCAGCTCGAGCAGGTTCAGCACGTGCGGCGCCCACGGCTCGTTGGGCACGAGCTGGGCGAGTGGGATGCCGGGATCGAGCGGATTCGACGTCGCACGCGCAGCAAGCCGAGCGTGCACACGTGCACGCAACTCGTCGAGCCATGAGCTCGAGAAGACGTGCTCGCCCGCGGAGCGGACGCCGGCGAGCCCGCGCGCAAGCTCCTCCGGCCCGAGCACGCCGCGCGCTTGCAGCTCGCGCCCCGTCACCGGCTGGTGCACGAGGGCGCGCACGATCTCCTCCGGGTCGCCATGCTCGAGCACCGCGAGCCGTTGCGCGTCGAGCCCGCGCGGCGGCGAGGGGTCCAGGACGATCCCTCCGCCGACGGTCGTGTTCGTGCGCAAGACGACATGGTCGCCGCGCGCCGCGACGACGGGCTCGCTCAGGCGCAGCTGCGCGTAGCTGCCGTCGCGCGCGACGCGCGAGGGGATGGCCTTCGTTCCCACGTGCACCGTCACAGCAGCCGGCACATCGGCGATGTCCTGCAGCCTGATGTCGAGCCGGTACGAGAGAGGGTAGTGCCCTGGCTCGACGAGCACGTCGCCGCGCGCGAGGTCGCGACGCTCGACCGTCGGCAAGTTCACCGCGACGCGCTGTCCCGCTTCGGCGCGCTCGACCGGCGCATCGTGCACCTGCACGCTGCGGACGCGAACCGTCCGTCCGGAAGGCTCGACACGCAGCTCGTCGCCCGCGGCGATGGTGCCCGACCACAGCGTGCCCGTCGCGATCGTCCCGACGCCCTGCAGGGTGAAGACGCGGTCGACGTACAGGCGCGCCGCGCGGTCGACGTCGGGCTGCTCGACCGGGACGCGGGCAAGCGCAGCGCGGAGGTCGTCGAGGCCGGCGCCGGTCTTCGCCGAGACGCGGACGACCTCTGCATCGGGCACCAGTTCGTGCGCCTCCTCGGCGGCAAGCTCCAGCGTTTCGGCGTCGACGGCATCAGCTTTGGTGATCGCGACCACTCCGCGTGTCACGCCGAGCAGGCGAAGCACGGCGAGATGCTCGAGCGTCTGCGGCCGCGCACCCTCCTGCGCGTCGATCACGAGCAGGAAGAGGTCGATCCCGGTCGCTCCCGCGATCATCGTGCGGACGAAGCGCTCGTGGCCGGGAACGTCGACGAGCGAGAGGCGCCGACCGCCCGGCAGCTCGAGCGGCGCGTACCCGAGGTCGATCGAGATCCCACGCGCCTGCTCCTCTGGCAAGCGGTCGGTGTCCTTGCCGGTCAGTGCGCGCACGAGCCAGGTCTTGCCATGGTCGATGTGGCCGGCGGTGCCGACCGTCAGCGGCATGCGCGGACCGCGGCAGCGACGTCTTCGATCTCGCCGTCGGCCAGGGTTCTGCAGTCGAGCAACAGGCGCCCGTCCCGGACGATCCCCACGACCGGCGGGTCGTGCGCGCGCAGCGCCGCCCCCAGCGACTCCTCGATCGCACACGCGAACGACGGAAGCTCGGCGAGGGGCAGTGCGCCGCCGCCGACGCGGGCGACCGTCTCCTCGACCTCGCCGTCGACTGCTCGCGCGAGTCGCTCCGCGCGCGCACGAACCGTCGAGCTGTCCTCGTGCAGCATGCGCAGCACCGGCACCTCGCGCAGCGCGCGCTCCGGCTCGAGGTAGAGGAGCAGCGTTCCCTCGAGCGCGGCAAGACCGAGCTTGTCCGCGCGAAGCGCGCGGTGCAGCGGGTGCCTGCGCAAGCGATCGACGAGATCGGCGCGTCCGGCGACGATCCCTGCCTGCGGTCCGCCGAGCAGCTTGTCGCCGCTGAAGCAGACGAGGTCTGCACCGGCCGCGAGCGACGCTCGCGCCGTCGGCTCGTCAGCGAGGTCGACCAGCGCGCCAGAGCCGAGGTCGTCGAGCAGCGGCAGCTCGTGTCTGCGCGCGACCGCCGCGAGCTCGTCGAGCGACGGTCGCTCGGTGAAGCCGACGACACGGAAGTTCGATTGGTGCACGCGCAGCAGGAGCGCTGTCCGGTCGCCGACCGCGCGCTCGTAGTCCTTCGCACGCGTGCGGTTCGTCGTGCCGACCTCGACGAGCCGCGCGCCGGAGCGCGCGAGCACGTCCGGGATGCGGAAGCCGTCCCCGATCTCGATCAACTCTCCGCGCGAGACGAGCACCTCGCGATCCTCGGCGAGCGCGGCGAGCGCGAGCAACATCGCGCCGGCGTTGTTGTTGACGACGATCGCCGACTCCGCGCCCGTGAGGCGGCGCAGGATCGATGCCACGTGATCCTGACGCGACCCGCGCGCACCCTCGGCGAGGTCGTACTCGAGGTTCGAGTAGCCGCGGCCGACCTCCTCGACGCGGGCGAGGGCTGCCTCGGGTAGCGGTGCGCGCCCGAGGTTCGTGTGCACGATCACGCCGGTCGCGTTGAGCACGCGGCGGAGCGCCGGTCGCCGCGCGCGCGCCAGCTCGCCGTCGACGCGAGCGCCCAGGTCCCCAGGATCCGCGCCCGCGCGGATCTCCTCACGCGCCCGGTCGAGCACGGTGCGGGCCGCCTCGACCGCAAGCGGATCGCCGGAATGGCGCGCGAGCTCGTCCACCGATGGCAGATCCCGGAGCTCCACGCGATGGACGATACGCCACCGGAACGCGCTGTCGCCCCGAGTTGCTTCACTGTCGGGATGAAGCGGGGGGTCGTGTTTCTCGTCGTGGTCCTCGTCGCTGCCTGCGCTGTCGCGGTCGCTCGCGGACTGCAGTTCCGGGGCGTCGCGAAGCCGGGCGTGCACGTGCTCGGCATCGATGTCGAAGGTGACGGACGCCCGCAGATCGAGCGGGAGGTGCGGCGGTGGGGCAGCCGCGTGGTGACGATTCGCACCGGCGACCGGTCGTATCACGTCCCGCGCGGCTGGCTCGTTTCCGTCGACGCGAAGGAGACGGCGACGCGCGCGCTCGCAGCCGGTTCCGAGCTCGCCGTCCTCGTGCCGGCGCGCGTGGAGGTGCGCCCGGTCGTTCGCCCCGCGCGCTCGTCGGCGAACGTGCTGCGTGCTCTCGCGGAGCTCGGTCGCGCACCGGCGTCCGCCGACGTCGAGTTGCGTGGCACGAGTGTCGTCGTCACGCGCGCGCGCATGGGCCGCCGGCTCGACAACGCAGAGCTGCTCCGCCGCCTCGCGGGACCGGCGGCTGTCATCCATGCGCCCTTCCGCATCCTCCGCCCAGCTGTAACCGACGCCGCCGCGCGCCGAGCCGCTGTCCGAGCTCGCGGGTTGGTCGCGCGGCCCGTCGCGATCGAGTTCCACGGCGCGCAGCGCGGCGCGCTCACGCCGCGACAGCTCGCGAGCGCGGTGCACGTCGTGCGGAGGGGCCACGGCTTCGACGTCTCGCTCGACGGCGGCGCGCTCGCGCGCCTCGTTCGCCCGCGGCTCGGGATGTGGATCCGGCGCGCGCACAACGCGCAGTTCGTCGTCGAGGGCGACCGAGTCCGGGCGACGGCTTCACAGCCCGGTCACGATGTCGATCCCTCGCAGCTCGTCGGGGCGATCGAGGCGGCGACGACCGGAAATCACGCTGCGCGCGTCGAGCTCGGCGAGCGGCAGCCGGACCTCACGACGGCCGACGCGAACGCGCTCGGCATCCGCGAGAAGCTCGTCTCCTTCACGACCGACATGGGAGTGTCGTCGTCGAACCGCGTCCACAACGTGCACCTGATGGCGGATTTCATCGACGGCACGCTGATCAAGCCCGGCGAGGTCTTCTCGTTCAACCGCGTCGTCGGGCCTCGTACGTCGGAACGCGGGTTCCTCGAGGGCCAGATGATCGTCGGCTCGCTCGTCCTGCCGTCGATCGGCGGGGGCGTCTGCCAGACGGCAACGACGCTCTTCAACAACGCGTTCGAGCTGGGGCTGCCGATCCTCGCGCGCACGAACCACAACCTCTACCTCTCGCACTATCCGCTCGGCCGCGACGCGACCGTGTCGTGGGGCGGACCCGACTTCGAGTTCAAGAACGATCTGAAGCACGGGCTCCTGATCAAGACGTCGTACACCGACGCCACGCTGACCTTCACGTTCTACGGCACGGACGAGAAGCGTCGCGTGGTCGCGAAGACCGGGCCTCGGACGAACTGGACGAGCCCGTCGATGAACTACGCGATCGACCCGAACGCGCCGCGCCGCTCCGTGAAGGTCGTCGACGGCACGGGGGAGAAGGGCTTCGACGTCACGGTCGAGCGGACGGTCTATGACACGGAGGGCAAGGAGCTGCGACACGACGTGTTCAAGTCGCACTACATCCCGGACAGCCCGACGAAGGTCTACGGCCCCGGCAGGACGCCGCCGACGCCGTACATCGTGCTGCCGAGCGGAATCTGAGTCGGCGATCCGAGCCACATTCACTGGCTCTATTCCGCGTCGGCCTTCTCGGGTGACGCGGGACTGTCGGCGCAGCGCTCCTCGTAGCACTCGAGCACGTACTGCACTGCCTGGTCGACGTCGTCGGTGATGTGCAGCAACTCGATGTCGTCGGGCGAGATCATCCCGTCGGCCAACAGCTCGGCGTGGAACCAGTCGAGCATCTCCTGCCAGTAGTCGGAATCGAAGAGGACGACCGGGAAGTGACGGATCTTGCCGGTCTGGATCAGCGTCAGC
Source organism: Gaiellaceae bacterium (assembly GCA_045806045.1). Lineage (GTDB taxonomy): Bacteria > Actinomycetota > Thermoleophilia > Gaiellales > Gaiellaceae > PALSA-600. The sequence goes on from JBJMKB010000084.1 coordinate 76,180, forward strand.
GCCTCGTAGAGCTCGTCGAGCGTGCCGAACCCGCCGGGGAAGATGACGAAGCCTTGCGAGGGGCGGACGAAGCACACCTTCCGTGCGTAGAAGTGGTCGAACGTGTGCGAGATGTCGAGGTACGGGTTCGAATGCTGCTCGTGCGGGAGCTCGATGTTGAAGCCGACCGACAGGCCGCCGCCCTCCTTGCAGCCCCGGTTGGCGGCCTCCATGCAGCCAGGCCCGCCGCCGGTCACGACCGCCCACCCGGCCTCGCCGAACCTGCGCCCGGTCGCGCGCGCCTCCTCGTACGGCTTGCTTCCCTCCGCGACGCGGGCCGAGCCGAAGAGCGCGACCGCCGGCCGGTCGATCAACGCGACCTTCTCGAATCCCGCGCGGAACTCCTCCGCGATCTTCGCCACCGAGGCGTCGATCGGGGAGGTGCCCTCGTCGAGGATCCTCCTGTCGTCGGTCACAGACGCGACTGCGGCCTGTACGTGGCGATCATCCCGAGGATGAGCATTGCCGCCGTGCCGAAATACAACGCGTAGGACGCGAGCGCGAGCCGCGGGCCGCCGCCGAGGCGGAGCCAGCGGGCCGACCGCCAGACGGCGCCGCCGTCGAAGATGCCGAACGGCAGCATGTTGAACAGGTTGAGGAGGAACCCGGAGTACGCGAGCGCGTAGAGCAGGTGCGAGCCGTTCGACTTCGCGATCGCGTAAAAGACCGCAGCAGCGGCGCCTCCGAGGATCGGTCCGGCGATCGCGACGCGCACCGTCTGCCAGGGGTGCCCGCGCGTGTACTGCACGTACGCGCCGAGGAACGGGATGAAGACGGGCAGCTTCGGGCTCAGCCCCTCGCGCTTCGCCTCGATGTAGTGGCCGGCCTCGTGGATGAAGATGAGCGCCACGAACCCGACTGCGAACTTCCAGCCGAAGATGAGCGCGTACGCGGCGACGGCGATGAAGATGCTCGAGAACTTGACGAGGACGAAGCTGAACTTCGCCGCTGCGACGATGAGCGCCACGAGCGGGCCGAGCGCCTTCCTGATGCGCCCGCGCCAGTCGGTGCCGCGCGGCTGGATCGGCTCGTAGTCTCGCTCGGGATACGGATCCACGCGACCACTGTAGCCCCGGCGTTGCTCTTCACTCTCCCCCGACCAGGTACAGCGGCGATCGGGTCAGCTGCCGCGGCCGATCCACTCTTCGCCGCCGACGTAGACCTCCTTCTTCCAGAGCGGCACACGGTCCTTCAGCTCGTCGATCGCGTCCTTGCACGCGGCGAGGGCGTCCTGGCGGTGCGGCGCGGAGACGGCGATCACCACAGAGGTCTCGCCGATCTCGACGCGCCCGACGCGATGGTGGATTGCGATCGCGATCAGGTCGTACCTCGTGCGGAGGCCGTCGGCGATCTCGGCCATCACGCGTTCGGCCATTCCCTCGTACGCCTCGTAGTCGAGATGCGTCACGGTCCGGCCGCGCGACTGGACACGCGTCGTGCCGGTGAACGTCGCGATTGCGCCTGCCTCGTCCGAGCGCACCTCGTCGACGACGCGCTCGAGCGAGAGCTGCTCGTCGCTGAGCAGGAAGGCGCCGCCGGAGACCGGCGGGATCAGCGCGACCTCGTCGCCGTCGGCGAGCTCGCGGTTCCGCGCGGCGTATTCCTTGTTCACGGCATAGAGCAGGCCCTCCGGCTCAGGGCCGAGCTCGAGCGCGCCCCAGACGTCGCCGACGGTCGCCGCCTCGACCTCGCGCTGCGACCAGCCGGCACGCTCGCGCAGACCGGCGAAGAGACGAACGCGAACGGTCACGGCGATCCCGCGCTCCACCGGAGCCCCCAGTCGTGGTGGCCGTAGTAGCCCAGCGCGTAGCCGAGGTTCGCAATCGGTCCGTAGAGACGTCCGTCGCGCAGGAGCATGACCCGACCGTAGCCCTTCCACTCGCGCACGAAGAGGATTGACCGGCCGTCGCGCGACCACTGCGGGGCCTCGTCGGCCCAGCCTCGGGGCGGTGCGTCGAGCTCGCGCAGCGACCCGTCGAGCCCGACGCGCCAGAGCTGCCAGCGCGTCGCGAAGAAGTTGGCGTCGATGTTCGAGCGCTGCGACAGGACCGCGACCGCGCCTCCTGCGGGCGCGCAGGCCGGTGAGGCGAAGGACCGGCTGCGGTCGCCCCAGAGCGGACGCGGGCGCCAGCTCGGCGGCGAGGCGACCAGCAGGCGCTTCGCGTGAATCGCGATGCGGTCGCTGCCGCCGACGTAGACGAGCCGGCCGTTGCACCACGCGAGGTAGTCGGGATACGCGAGCGCGACGCCGAGCTTGTGGACGCGCCCACCGCTCGTCGAGACGACCCGCAGCACGAGGCCGTCGGCCGCGATCGAACCGGACCCGCCGGGGTCGATCGTGAAGAGGAGCCAGCCGTCGTCCGCCGAGAGCCGGAGCAGGACGATCGGTCCGGGCGTGTCGCCCGGTCCGATCTGCTTGTAGTACTGCGTCTCCGAGAAGACCGGCCGGCTGCGGTGCGTGCGCCTGTCAGTGATCCAGATCGTCTGCTTCGCGGTGCGTCCGGAACCGCTGGTTTTGATCGCGGCAGTGAGGCGGCCGTCCGGCGAGCGGATCGTCGTGCGCGCGACGGCGCGTGGGGCGGGGCCGCCGATCCGGTCTGCGCAAGTCGCGAACGTGACGACGTGCTCGTGGCCGGCGCGTGTGAAGCGGACGCTGCCGAGGGACGCGTCGTTCGGGCAGCGCAAGGTCGTTCTCTCGCCGGTCGTTGCGAGCACGAGGGCGAGCAGCGCGAGTACAAGGACGCGCATGATGCGAGCATAGGGATGCCCGGTTCAGATTCGGTCGAGGACTACGATTCGACCCATGGCTGCGACCGACCGGCGCGAGAACGAGTCAGGGATCGAGATCAAGCCGGTCTACACCGCGGACGACGTGCAGCACGAACCGGAGCTGCCCGGCGTCGAGCCGTTCACGCGCGGGCCGTACCCCGACATGTATCGCGGACGGCCGTGGACAATTCGCCAGTACGCGGGCTTCGCGTCTGCGGAGGAGTCGAACGCGCGTTACCGCTATCTGCTAAACCATGGGCAAACGGGTCTTTCGGTGGCGTTCGACCTGCCGACGCAGCTCGGGTATGACTCCGACGATCCGCACGCGCTCGGCGAGGTGGGGCGCACCGGTGTCGCGATCGACTCGATCGCCGACATGGAGCTCCTGTTCGACGGCATCCCGCTCGATCGGGTGTCCACGTCGATGACGATCAATGCGACGGCCGTGATCCTGCTGGCTTTGTACATCGCCGTCGCACGCCGCCAAGGCGTGCCTCCCGAAAAGCTGTCCGGGACAGTCCAG
>JBJMKB010000085.1:0-25659 GCA_045806045.1 Gaiellaceae bacterium
ATGGCTTGCGGAGCTCCGCCATCAACGGCGACTGCATAGCCGTCGGGATCGAGATCCGCGCCCGTTGTCGTCGTGCTGACCGTCAGGCTGCCCTTCGTCGTCACGCAGCTGACGTTGAACGTGACGCCGCTCGACGCGCCTGCGGTGATGGTCGTGCTCTGCGGGTTTGTCGCCGCCGTGCAGTTGGGCGCGAGGCCGGCGAGTGTCACGGTGTGCGTCCCCGCGCTCAATCCCAGGATGCTCACCGACCCGTTGATCGCGAGCGCGCGCGCCGCTCCCCCATCGACGCTCACCGTGTAGCCGTCCGGATCAAGCTCGACCCCGGTCGTCGCCGCGGTGACCGTCAGGTCGCCCGTCGTCGGGATCGCGGTGCAACTCACGGCGAAGCTGGCGTTCGTTGTCGCACCGGCAGTGACCGTGACCGTTTGCGGATTGCTGCCGGTGACAGTGCAGTTCGCGGCGAGTCCGGACAGCGTGACTGTATGCGCGCCCGCGCTCAACCCGGGAACAGTCGCCGAGCCGTTGACGCCGATTGGCTGTGTGATAGGCGCGTCGCTCTGCACCGTTAGGGTGTAGCCATCGGGATCGAGATCCGCGCCAGTCGTGGTAGTCGTTACGGCAAGCGTGCCCTTCGTCGTCACGCAGCTGACGGTAAACGTCAACGTGCTGGTACTGCCCGCGACGATCGTCGTGCTCTGCGGATTGCTGGCCGCCGTGCAGTTGGGCGCGATCCCACCGAGCGTGACGGTATGGGTGCCCGGTGCGAGTCCCGACAAGCTCAGGGACCCGTTGCTTGCAATCGCCTGGGTCGCGCCGCCGTCGAGTCGGACGGTATAGCCATCGACATCCTGCTCCACACCGGTCGTCGCCGTGCTGACCGTCAGGCTCCCGACCGTCGGGATCGCGGTGCAGCTCACGGCGAAGCTGGCGTTGGTCGTCGTGCCCGCCGTGATCGTGGCGGTCTGCGGGTTGCTCCCCGTCACGCTGCAGTTTGCGGCCAGACCGGACAGAGTCGCCGTATGCGACCCGGGGCTCAGGGTGCCGAAGGTGATCGAGGCATTGATGCCTAACGCTCGCGGCGCGCCACCGTCGACACTCACCGTGTAGCCGTCGGGGTCGAGATCACTGCCCGTCGTCGCCGCGGTGACAGTCAGCGCGCCGGTGGTCGCTGCGCAAGTGACGGTGAAGGCGAGCGTCGTGGTCGTCCCGGCGACGACGGTGACGGTTTGCGGATTCGTCGCCGCGGCGCAGTTCGGCGCCAGCCCGGAGAGCGTAACGCTGTGCGCGCCGCCCGCGAGCGCGATGAAGCTCACGGAACCGTTCACCCCAATGGGCTGCGCGCTCCCGCCGTCCACGCTGACCCCATAGCCATCGGGATCCAGCTCGGCGCCCGTCGTGGCGGCACTCACTGCGAGATCGCCGTGCGTCGTAACGCAGGTGATCGTGAAGCCCAGCGTCACGGTGCCCCCGGCGGCCACGGTAACCGGCTGCGGATTTGTCGCGGCGTTGCAGTTCGGAGCCAGTCCACCCACGGCGACGCTGTGCGAACCCTGGGTGAGCCCTGCGTAGGTGACGGACCCGTTGACGGCGATCGCCTTGAGCGTCGCGGCATCGCCGTCCACAGTCACGCTGTAGCCATCAGGATCCAGGTCCGCGCCCGTTGTCGCGGCAGTCACCACGAGCGAGCCATGGGTTGTCGCGCACGTGACGCTGAACGCGGCCGTCGTGGTCGTGCCGGCGAGCACGGTGACCGTCTGCGGATTGCCCGCGGCCGCGCAGTTGGCCGAGAGCCCCGAAAGTGTGAGGGTGTGCGAGCCCGCGGCGAGCGCGGTGAATGTGACAGATCCGTTTACCCCCACTGGACGCGCGGCGCCGCCATCAACGGCCACCGCATATCCGTCGGGATCGAGCTCGACGCCGGAGGTCGTCGTCGTGACAGCCAGGTCGCCGTGGGTCGTAACGCAGGTGATCGTGAAGCTGGCACTGGTGGTCGTACCGGCAACGATCGTGGCCGTCTGCGGACTGGTCGTCGTGCAATTGGGCGCGAGGCCGGTGAGGGCGACGGAGTGCGAGCCAGGCGCAAGACCTGGGAACGCCGCCGTGCCGTTCACGGTGATTGCCTTGGGCGCCCCGCCGTCGATGGTTACCGCGTACCCATCCGGATCGAGATCGCTCCCGGTCGTCGTCGCGCTGACGGTCAGGTCGCCGGTCGTCGCCGCGCAGCTCACCGCGAAGTTCGAGGTGGTCGTCGTCCCGGCGACTGCGGTAACCGTCCGCGGGTTGGCGCCGCTCACGGTGCAGTTCGGAGCGAGCGCCGAGAGCGTCACAGTGTGAGAACCAGCGGTGAGCGCGGCGAACGTCGCCGATCCATTTATCGAAATCGCCTGTGCAGTGCCGCCGTCGACGCTGACGGTGTACCCATCCGGGTCGAGCTCGACGCCGGTCGTCGCCGTCGTGACCGCCAGATCGCCATGCGTGGTCACGCAGGTGATGCTGAAGGCGAGCGTCGCTGCGCTCCCTCCGGCGACGGAGACCGTCTGTGGGCTCGTGGTCGAGCAATTGGAAGCAAGACCCGAGAGGACAACCGTATGCGAGCCCGCAGCGAGCGCGGGGAACGTCACGCTCCCGTTCGTGGATACAGCCTTGGCGGTCGCCGCGTTGCCGTCGAGCGTCACCGTGTACCCATCGGGATCCGGGTCGGCGCCGGTGGTTGTGGTGCTGACGATCAGATCCCCATGAGTGCTGGCGCAATTGATCGCGAAACTCAAGCTCGTCGTGCCGCCGGCGGCGACCGTGGCGGTCTGTGGATTGGTGGCAGCGGTGCAGTTCGGAGCCAGGCCGGAAAGCGTGACGGTATGCGACCCGGGGCTCAGGGTGCCGAAGGTGATCGAGGCATTGATGCCTAACGCTAGCGGCGCGCCACCATCGACACTCGCCGTGTAGCCGTCGGGGTCGAGATCACTGCCGGTCGTCGCCGTGGTCACGGTCAGCGCGCCCGTCGTCGCGACACAGCTCACCGCGAAGCTCGAGGTCGTCGTCGTCCCGGCGGCAACTGTCACCGTCTGCGGGTTGGCGCCGCTCACGGTGCAGTTGGCGGCCAGTCCGGAAAGCGTCAGGCTGTGCGAGCCAGCGGTCAGCGCCGCGAACGTGACGGACCCGTTGATTGCGACAGCTTGCGGGGTCCCGCCATCGACGCGCACCGCATAACCATCCGGGTCGAGCTCGACGCCCGTCGTCGCCGTCGTCACCCTCAGATCGCCATGCGTGGTCAGGCACGAGACGTTGAAGCCAAGTGTCGTCGTCGTTCCGGCGACGACGCTGACGGTCTGCGGATTCGCCGCCGCGGTGCAGTTCGGCGCGAGGGCGGTGAGTGTGACCGTGTGGGTACCGCCAGCGAGCGCCGGGAAGTTCGCAGTTCCATTCACGGCGAGCGCCTGGGCCGCACCGCCGTCGACATTTACCTGATAACCGTCCGGGTCCAGCTCCACGCCAGTCGTCGTCGCGGTGACCGCGAGGTCGCCGTGGGTCGTCACACAGGTGACCGCGAAGCTCACGTTCACGGTGGCGCCTGCGGTGACGCTGGCTGTCTGCGGATTCGTTGCCGTGGTGCAGTTCGGAGCCAGGCCGGAAAGCGTGACGGTGTGCGAGCCCGCCGAGAGCCCGGCTACCGTTAGGGTCCCATTGACCGCGATCGCCTGTGCGGCGCCGCCATCAACGGCAACCGCATACCCGTCGGGATCGAGATCCGCGCCCGTCGTCGACGTGCTGACCGCCAAGCTGCCCTTCGTCGTCACGCAACTGACGGTGAACGTCGTGGTCGCACTGCTTCCCGCGACGATGGTCACCGTCCGCGGGTTGGTCGTGGTCGTGCAGTTCGCGGCCAACCCGCTGATCGCGACAGTGTGCGTCCCTGCGGCGAGGGCCGGGAAGGTGGCCGAGCCGTTGATCGCGAGGGCGCGCGCCGTACCGCCATCGACGCTGACTGTGTAGCCGTCTGGATCCAGTTCGACGCCAGTGGTCGTCGCGGTGACCGTGAGGTCGCCGGTCGTCGGAATCGCCGTGCAGGCGACCGTGAATCCGGCGTTCGTCGTCACGCCCGCGCTGATGCTCGCCGTCTGCGGGTTGGCTCCGCTCACCGTGCAGTTCGCGGCCAGCCCGGAGAGCGTGACCGTGTGTGCGCCGGCGCTCAGGTTGGCGACGGTGACGCTGCCGTTCGTCGCGATCGGCTGGGCGGTGCCGCCGTCGACGGCGACCGCGTACCCGTCCGGATCGAGATCCGCACCCGTCGTGGTGGTCGTCACGGCAAGCGTGCCCTTCGTCGTCACGCAGGTCACGTTGAATGTCGTGCTCGCGCTGCTGCCGGCGACGATGGTCACCGTCCGCGGATTGGTCGTGGTCGTGCAGTTTGGCGCGAGGCCGCTGAGCGTGACGGTGTGCGAGCCCGCCGTGAGCTGCGCGAAGGTCGCGGAGCCGTTCACCGTGAGCGGCTGCCCGGTCCCTCCGTCGACGCTGACCGTGTACCCGTCGGGATCCAGTTCGACGCCCGTGGTCGCGGCCGTGACGGTGAGCGTCCCAGTCGTCGGAATGGCGGTACAGGTAACGGTGAAGCCGGTCGTCGTTGTCGCGCCCGCGGTGATCGTGACGGTCTGCGGGTTGGTCGTGGTCGTGCAGTTCGCGGCCAGGCCGGACAGCGTGACCGTATGCGCACCCGCCGTGAGCCCGGCGACCGTTAGGGTCCCGTTGACCGCGATGGCTTGTGGAGCTCCGCCATCTACGGCGACCGCATAGCCGTCGGGATCGAGATCCGCGCCCGTTGTCGTCGTGCTGACCGTCAGGCTGCCCTTCGTCGTCACGCACGTCACGCTGAACGTCAGGGTGCTGGTACTACCCGCCCCGATGGTCGTGCTCTGCGGATTGCTGGCTGCCGTGCAGTTGGGGGCGAGGCCGGCAAGTGTCACGGTATGCGTCCCCGCGCTCAAGCCGGGGATGGTCAGCGACCCGTTGGTCGCGAGCGCGCGCGCCGCTCCCCCATCGACGCTGACTGTGTAACCGTCTGCGTCGAGCTCGACCCCAGTGGTGGATGCGGTGACCGTCAGGTCGCCCGTCGTGGGGATCGCGGTGCAGGTGATCGTGAATCCTGCGTTCGTCGTCGCACCCGCCGTGACCGTGGCGGTCTGCGGGTTGCTCCCCGTCACGGTGCAGTTCGCGGCGAGTCCGGCCAGCGTGATCGTGTGCGTCCCGGCGCTCAGGTTGGCGACGCTGACGCTGCCGTTCGTCGCGATCGGCTGGGCGGTGCCGCCGTCGACGGCAACCGCGTACCCGTCCGGATCGAGATCTGCGCCCGTTGTCGTCGTGCTGACGGCGAGCGTGCCCTTCGTCGTCACGCAACTGACGTTGAACGTCGTGCTCGCGCTGCTGCCCGCGACGATGGTCACCGTCTGCGGATTGGTCGTGGTCGTGCAGTTCGCGGCCAACCCGCTGATCGCGACGGTGTGCGTCCCTGCGGCGAGCGCTGGGAACGTGGCCGAGCCGTTGCTCGCGAGGGCGCGCGCCGCGCCCCCATCGACGCTCACCGTGTAGCCGTCCGGATCGAGCTCGACCCCGGTGGTCGCCGCGGTGACTGTCAGGTCGCCGGTCGTCGGGATTGCCGTGCAGGTCACGGTGAAGCTCGCGCTGGTCGTCGCGCCGGCCGTGACTGTCACGCTCTGCGGATTGGCGCTCGTGACGGCGCAGTTCGCGGCGAGCCCCGAGAGGACGAGCGTGTGCGCGCCAGCGACGAGGTTCGCCAGGGTCACGCTGCCGTTCGTCGCGATCGGCTGCGACGCGCCGCCATCGAGGGCGACCGAGTACCCGTCCGGATCGCGATCGGCGCCCGTCGTCGACGTGCTGAGAGCGATGCTGCCCTTCGTCGTGACGCAGGTGATGTTGAACGTCTGGTCGGTTGTACTGCCCGCGGTGATCGTCGCCGTCTGGGGGTTCGCGGCGGCGGTGCAGTTTGGTGCGAGGCCGCCGAGAGTGACGCTGTGCGACCCCGGGGTCAGGCTCGAGAAGCTCAGCGAGCCGTTGGTCGGAATCGCGCGAGCCGTGCCGCCGTCAACGCTGACTGTGTAGCCGTCCGCGTCCTGCTCAACGCCCGTGGTGGCGGTCGTCACGGTGAGGGCGCCGGTCGTCGGGATCGCCGTGCACGTAATCGCGTAGCTGACGTTGGTGGTGGCACCCGCGCCGACGGTGACGGATCGCGGGTTGTTCGTGGTCGTGCAGTTCGGGGCCAGCCCGGCGAGCGTGACCGTGTGCGACGCAGCGCTCAATCCAGCGAAGCTCACCGAACCGTTGATCGCGAGAGCCTGCGCGGCTCCGCCGTCGATGCTCGCGCTGTAGCCGTCGGGGTCGAGGTCGGCACCGGTCGTCGTGGCTGCGACACTGATGGCGCCCTTCGTCGTGACGCAGTTGATGGTGAACGCGAGCGTGGTAGTACTGCCGGCGGTGATCGACACGGTCCGCGGATTCGCATCCGCGGTGCAGTTTGCGGCAATCCCGCCAAGTGAGACGGTATGGGCGCCGGGGGCGAGCCCGGAGAAGCTCAGTGACCCGTTGGTCGCAATCGCCTGGGCCGCCCCGCCGTCGAGGCTGAGAGTGTAGCCATCGGCATCCTGTTCCACTCCTGTCGTTGCAGTGCTCACCGTCAGACCACCGGTCGTCGGGATCGCGGTGCAGCTCACCGCGAAACCGGCGTTAGTCGTCGCGCCGGCCGTGACCGTGACCGTCTGCGGATTGACGCCCGTGACGGTGCAGTTGCCGGCAAGCGCCCCGAGGGCGATGGTGTGCGCGCCCGCGCTCAGACCGGCGAACGTCAGGGTACCATTGACCGCAATCGCTTGCGGGGCCCCGCCATCAAGGGCGACCGTGTAACCGTCCGGATCGAGGTCGGCGCCCGTCGTGGTGGTGCTGACGGCGATGGTGCCTTTCGTCGTGACGCAGGTGATGTTGAAAGCGAGGCTCGCCGTGCTGCCGGCGATGACCGTGACACTCTGCGGATTCGATGCCGCCGAGCAGTTCGCCGCGAGGCCGGAAAGCGCCACCGTGTGGGTGCCGGCGGACAAGCCCGTATACGCGATCGACGCGTTGCTGCCTAACGTTCGCGCGGTCGCGCTGTTTCCGTCGAGGGTGGCCGTATAGCCGTCCACGTCGGGCTCCACCCCGGCGGTGGTGCTCGTCACCGTCAGGTCACCCGTCGTGGGGATCGCGGTGCAGGTGATCGTGAAGCTCGCGCTGGCCGTCGCACCGGCGACGACGTTGACCGTCTGCGTGGAAGTCGCCGCGGTGCAATTCGCCGCGACTCCGCCGAGCGCGATCGTGTGCGCGCCAGTCGTCAGGTTCGAGAAGGTCACCGAACCGTTGACGGCCACCGCGCGCGTCGTCGCGGCATCGCCGTCGAGCGTCAGGCTGTAGCCGTCGGGGTCGAGGTCCGCGCCCGTCGTGGTGGTGCTCGCCGTCACAGCGCCACTGGTCGTCACGCAGCTGACGCTGAAGGCCAGGGTCGACGTGCTCCCGGCGACGATGGTCACCGTCTGCGGATTCGCGGCCGCGCTGCAGTTCGGGGCCAGCCCCGCGAGCGTGACCGTGTGCGAGCCGGCGCTCAAGCCGGCGAAGCTCAGCGAGCCATTGCTCGCGATCGCCCGCGCGGCGCTCCCGTCGACGCTCACGCTGTAGCCATCTGGGTCAAGTTCGACGCCGGTGGTGCTGGCCGTCACCGTCAGATCACCCGTCGTCGGAATCGCCGTGCAGCTCACCGTGAAGCTCGCGCTGGTCGTCGCCCCAGCCGTGACGGTGACCGTTTGCGAGTTGCTGCCGGTCACCGTGCAGTTGGCGGCAAGGGCGGAGAGTGCGACCGTGTGCGTCCCCGCGCTCAGATTCGCGAAGGCGGTGCTGCCGTTCGTCGCGATCGGTTGCGCTGTCGCGGGAGCACCGTCGAGGGTGACCGTGTAACCGTCCGGATCGAGATCGGCACCACTCGTCGTCGTGTTGACCGAGAGCGTGCCCTTGGTCGTCACACACGTCACGTTGAACGTCGCGCTCGCGCTGCTGCCGGCAGTGATGGTCACCGTCTGCGGATTCGTGGCGGCGGCGCAGTTCGGGGCGATCCCGGCGAGCGTGACGGTGTGCGAGCCGGCGCTCAATCCCGGGAAGCTCACCGAGCCGTTGCTTGCGATCGCCTGCGCGGGGCCGCCATCGACGCTCACGGTGTAGCCGTCCGCATCCGGCTCGACCCCGGTTGTCGCCGCCGTCACCGTAAGATTACCGTTCGTCGGAATCGCCGTGCAGCTCACCGTGAAGCTGGCGCTGGTCGTCGCCCCCGCCGTGATCGTGACGGTCTGCGGGTTGTTCGTGGTCGTGCAGTTCGCGGCCAACCCGGACAGGGCGACGGTGTGCGTGCCGGCGGTGAGCCCGGCGACCGTTAGGGTCCCGTTGACGGCAATGGCTTGCGGAGCTCCGCCATCAACGGCGACTGCATAGCCGTCGGGATCGAGATCCGCGCCCGTTGTCGTCGTGCTGACCGTCAGGCTGCCCTTCGTCGTCACGCAGCTGACGTTGAACGTGACGCCGCTCGACACGCCCGCAGTGATGGTCACGCTTTGCGGATTGCTCGCCGCCGTGCAGTTCGGCGCGAGCCCGGCGAGCGTGACCGTATGCGAGCCCGGCGTGAGCTGCGCGAAGGTCGCGGAGCCGTTCACCGTGAGCGGCTGTCCGGTCCCTCCGTCGACACTGACCGTGTAGCCGTCGGGATCGAGCTCGGCGCCCGTGGTTGCAGCTGTGACGTTGAGCGTCCCTGTCGTCGCCACGCAGTTGACCGCGTAGCTGGCAGTCGTCGTGGCGCCGGCCGTGATTGTCACCGTCTGCTGGCTATTGGCAGTGCTGCAGTTAGGGGCGAGCCCCAGGAGCAGGATCGTGTGGGTGCCCGCGGTGAGGCCGCTGAAGCTGACCGTGCCATTGGTGGCGATGGCCTTTGCCGTCGTGCCATTCCCATCGACCGTCACACTGTAGCCGTCCGGGTCGAGATCGGCGCCAGTCGTGGTGGTGTTGATGGTGAGCGTCCCCTTCGTCGCCTGGCAGGTGACCGCGAAGGCGACGGTAGCCGTCGCGTTCGTGGCAAGCTGTACAATCTGCGGATTCGTCGCAGCGGAGCAGTTGCTGGCGATCCCTGTGAGGGTGACGGTACGCGTTCCCGCGTTCGCGTTCGCGAACTGCGCCATCCCCGAGTCGGGAACGGTCTTGGACTGCGCTTTCTTCCCGACGCTGTCAACGGTGACCGTATAGCCGTCAGGGTCGAGCTCCACGCCACGGGTGGTGGTCGTGACCTTGATCGTCCCGGTCTGCATCTGCGCGGTCGCGGCGAGCGGGCCATCGATCGGCCCGGGGCCCATCGGATTTGACGACCGCTCGGTACAAAAGGCGAGGATCACAACCGTGAAAACGGTTGCCAGCCGGAGTAACTGACGACGACGAAGGCCCATGGGGGGTCCGCTCAAGGTGTTTGTAACGCCTGTGACTGGGCGTGCGACCGAGTTGGCGGCGCGTCCCCGAATCCTGGTCGGTGGCCGTCCGGCTGGTCGCCCAACCGCGCCTTCCAGCCGGAGGTGCCCGCGCCGACGGTGAGCTTCAACACCTCGCGGGTCGCCGCCGCCCCCGCCGCGTACCGGGTGAGCACTTCAGGGGTGCACGTGGACGCCCCCCGGTTCGGACGATGATCCGCACGATGCCGCTGGCGCCTTCGTGCAGCAGCTCCGACCAACACATCGCTCGCGACAGCAGACCGCGGCCAGCGGATGAGGACGGCGGCGACGGTCGGGCCACGTTTGACCTCGGATCAATCGGGGGGAGATGCACACTGGAAACGTGAGGGCGCATGCAGTGCCCGTGCCCATTTCCATCCCTTGGACGATGCCGTGCAAACCGTTAGGGCGTCAGGACTTATCCCTTGAGCGGGCGACTGCCGCGGCTTGGTGAGTTCTGCGAGTGCAGCACCGGCGCGACGCTACTGTGGCGCGTGCCCCCAGCGCAGCCGCAAAGCGGCACGCAGGAGAACACCAGCGGGCGTCGGAGCGGGCGCGACCGTCAAGCGTTGTTGTGCCCGCATTCGCGATGCCGAAGCCGGCAGGTATTTGGCGGCTCCTGTGCGGCCGACAGCTCGTCGAGACGACGGGTCCGGTCGCCGAACGTGCGAAATCCGAAACTCCACCGCCACGTCGCTCGCCGAATGACGACGGCCCCGGAGACACTCTCCGGGGCCGTCCCTTTTCGCGGGTGCGCGCTATCTCTCTGCTCTCATCGCAGGGTCATAGCCGGTCGACTACTGAACAGCGTTGACCATGTCGAAGATCGGCAGGTACATCGCCACGACCATGCCGCCGACGATGACACCGAGGAACACGATCATGATCGGCTCCATGAGTGCGAGGAGTCCGCTCACGGCGGCGTCGACTTCCTCGTCGTAGAAGTCGGCGATCTTGGAGAGCATCTCGTCGAGACCACCGGTCTGCTCGCCGACGGCGATCATCGAGATGACCATCGGCGGGAACACCGCCGACTTGGCCAGCGGCGCCGAGATCGTCTCACCACCGGCGATGCTCGCGCGCGATTCCATGATCGCGTCCGAGATGACGCGGTTGCCCGCCGTCTTCGCCGTGATCTCGAGCCCGTCGAGGATGCTGACGCCTGATCCGATCAGCGTGCCTAACGTTCTGGTGAAGCGCGACACCGCCGACTTTCTCAGCACGTCGCCGAGCACCGGCGCCTTGAGCATCAGGCGATCGATCGTCAGCTGGCCGTTCGACGTCTTGTAATAGTTCTTCCCCGAGTAGACGGCGAAGGCGATGATCGCGACGATCGCCCACCAGTAGCCCTTGAGGAAACCCGACGCCCCGATCACGATGCGGGTCGGCAGCGGCAGCGGCAGCCCGACGCTGGCGAACATGCTGGCGAAGGTCGGGATGACGAAGATGAGCAGCACGACGATCGCGATCACGGCGACGCTCATGATGACGCCGGGGTAGATCATCGCGCCCTTCACCTTCCGGACGAGGGCGTCGTTCTTCTCCTTGAAGATCGCCAGTCGCATCAGGATGGTGTCGAGAATACCACCCGCCTCACCGGCGGCGACCATGTTCACGTACAGGTCGTCGAACGCCTTGGGGTGCTTGCGGAAGGCGTCGGCGACGGTGTGCCCCGACTCGACGTCGAACACCACCGCCTTCGTCACCTGCTTCAGCGCCGGGTTCTCGCTCTGCGTGGCGAGAATGTCCAGCGCCTGGACGAGCGGGAGCCCGGCGTTGATCATCGTCGAGAACTGCCGCGTGAAGATGACGATGTCGCGCCCCTTGATCGACCCGAGCTTCTTCTTCTGGCTCGGCGCCTCGTCGATCTTGATCACGTTGAGGCGTTGCCGGCGCAGCTGCGCGACGACGTCGTCGCGCGTCGCCGCGTCGATCGTCGCCGTCTTGAGCTCGCCCTGGGGGGTGCGGGCCGTGTATGTGAAAGTTGCCATCTGTGCGCCTCGTTGGACTTCGTGTGACAGTGGGCTGTAAGCGGTAAGCGGCAAGCAGTTAGCAGACGACGGCGGTGCCGCGACACCTCAACGCCGTCCGATGACTGCTTGCGGCTTATCGCTTATAGCCGATCCCGCCTGGCATCCTGCTACCCACGACTAACGCTTCCCCGCCGTAACACCGGGCCGTGACGCCGACAGCCCGCCGATCGGCGGCATGCCGTCGTCCATGGGCGGCTGGCCGATCATGCGGAGAAAATCGTTAGGCTCGCCGCTGACCCGGACGCACTCGTCCAGCGTCACCTCGCGCGCCATGTACAGCGTGTAGAGCGCGTCGTTCAGCGTCTGCATCCCATACTTCTTTCCAGCCTGCATCATGCCGGGAATCTGCTCGATCTTCGCGTCCTTGATCAGCGCGCGGATCGCCGGCGTCATCACCAGGATCTCGGCCGCCATCACGCGTCCGCGTCCTTTGGCGCGCGGCAGCAGCGTCTGGGTGATGATTCCCTCGAGCACGAAGCGGAGCTGCGTCCGCACCTGCTCCTGCTGGTGCGACGGGAAGACGTCGATGATGCGGTTGATCGCCTCGGTCGCGCTGTTGGTGTGCAGCGTCGCGAACGCGAGGTGACCCGTTTCGGCGATCGTCAGCGCGGCGGCGATGGTCTCCTGGTCGCGGAGCTCGCCGATGAGCACGACGTCGGGATCTTCACGCAGCGCGTACTTGAGCGCGTTGCTGAAGCTCTTCGTGTCGGTGCCGACCTCGCGCTGGTTGACGATGCAGCCCTGGTGGCGATGGATGAACTCGATCGGGTCTTCGACCGTTATGATGTGTCCCTTCCGCTCGCGATTGATCTTGTCGATCATCGCCGCGAGCGTCGTCGACTTGCCCGAGCCGGTCGGTCCGGTGACGAGCACCAGCCCGCGCGGCTTGTCGGCCATCTTCGCGATCACCGGCGGGAGGCCGAGGTCGGAGAAGGTCTTCACGCTGAAGGGAATCTGCCGGATGACCATCGACACGCAGCCGCGCTGCTTGAAGCAGTTGCCGCGAAAGCGCGCCAGGTTCTGGATGCCGAAGGAGAAATCCAGCTCGTCCTCGAGCTCGAAGCGCTTCTTCTGGTTTTCCGTCAGCACGCTGTAGGCGATCTGCAGCGTGTCCTTCGGGTTCAGCACGTACTCGACGTTCGAGTTCGTGATGTCGCCGTCGACGCGCAGCTTCGGCCGCTCCCCCGCCGTGATGTGGAGGTCGGACGCATCGCGCTCGATCATCTCCTCCAGCAACATCCGGAGATTGACTGAGGAAGCGTTTGTCGCTGGTGCGGTCATTGGATCTCTACCGTTTGAGTATCGTGAGCTGCTGGCTGTAAGCGATAAGCGTCAAGCAGTTAGCGCACTGCGGTCCGCCGTTCGCTGACTGCTTGCAGCTTACCGCTGATAGCCGAAGCACGGAAAATTCGTCATCGGTCACACGTCAGGCTGAGGTCTCGCGCACTACCTGCTCGAGTGTCGTGATCCCCTTCAGCACCTTCAGCCATCCATCCATTCGCAGCGTCAGCATGCCTTCCTCGATCGCGCCATCGCGGATCTCGGCGGCGCCGACGTTCTGGATGACCAGCTTGCGGATCGCGGCGGTCATGGTCATGACCTCGTAGAGACCCTGGCGTCCCTTCAGCCCCGTCCCCGAGCACTGGTCGCAGCCCTTGCCGCGGAAGAACGGCAGCTCGCCGATGGTCGTATCGAGCGTGAGGCTGCCGAGGTAGGGCGCCGCTTCCTTCGTCGCCTTGAGCTTCGCGTCGGCCAGCGCGCGCGCCGTGAACCGCAGCTCGCGCAGCGTCGTCGTCGGCTTCACCTTCGCGCCGGCGTACTCCTCCTTCGTCAGCTCGTACTTCTCCTTGCAGTTCGAGCAGATGCGGCGGACGAGTCGCTGGGCGAGAATCAGGTTGAGCGCGGATGCGACGTTGAAGGGCTCGAGTCCCATGTCCATCAGACGCGTCACTGTCTCCGGCGCCGAGTTGGTGTGCAGCGTCGAGAGCACGAGGTGGCCGGTGAGCGCGGCCTTGATCGCGATGCCGCCCGTCTCCAGGTCTCGAATCTCGCCGAGCATGATGATGTTCGGGTCCTGCCGAAGGAACGCCTTCAGCGCGGCGGCGAACGTCATCCCGATCTCGGTGCGCACGAGCACCTGGTTGATCCCGTAGAGGTTGTACTCGACGGGATCCTCGGCGGTCATGATGTTGACGTCGATCGTGTTGACCTTGCTCAATGACGAGTAGAGCGTGGTCGTCTTTCCTGAACCGGTCGGGCCGGTGACGAGCACCATCCCGTACGGGTTCATGATCGCTTCCATCAGCGCTTCTTCGGCGGCGGGCTCGATGCCGAACTTGGCCAGGTCGAGCGTCAGGTTCCCCTTGTCGAGGATTCGCAGCACGACCTTCTCGCCGAACAGCGTCGGCAGCGTCGAGACGCGATAGTCGATGACCTTGTTGCCGACCTTCAGCTTGATGCGCCCGTCCTGGGGAACCCTACGCTCGGCAATATTGAGCTGGGCCATGATCTTGAATCGCGAGATGAGCGCCGCCTTGAGCTTCATCGGCGGCTTCATGACTTCGTAGAGCGCGCCGTCGACGCGGTAGCGGACGCGCAGCTCGTGCTCGAAGCACTCGAAATGAATATCCGACGCCCCGCGCTTGACGGCGTCGGTGAGGATCGCGTTCAACAGCTTGACGACTGGCGCATCATCGACCGCGCTGGCGAGCGCCGCAGCCGACATCTCCTCTTCGTCGGCACTGACGACTTCGACGCTGTCCTCGTCGGCGCTCTCGATGTCCTTGAGGAGCGCGGACATCTGCATGTCCGACGACTCGTAGTATTTCTCGACCGCGTTGCGCAGCGTGTACTCCCCGGCGATGACCGGGAAGATGTCGTAGCGCGTGATGAACTTCAGGTCGTCGATGACGCCGAGGTTGGTCGGGTCGGCCATCGCGACGGTGAGCGTCCGGCCATCGCGCTTGAGCGGGAGGACCAGGTGCTTCGTCGCGAGCTCGGTCGGGATCAGCTTGGCGATGCGTGGATCGACCTCGAACTTCGAGAGGTCGACCGCGGGCATGCGATACTGGCGCGCCAGCATCTTGGTGAGCTCAGTCTCCTGAATGAAGCCGAGCTTGACCAGGTTGTAGCCGACGCGAGTACCGTTCTGCCTCTGCTCCTGGAGCGCTTTGTCGAGCTGCTCCCGGGTGATGAGCCCCTCACGCATGAGGAGGTCACCAATACGCTCTGCGACGGCGGCTGGTGCGACCATGTGGACTCGAGGCGAAATGAAGCGGCCACCAGTTCCACGGGGCCGCGCCGGAGGCGCAGCAGTGTACCGGCGGTAGCGTTACGGGGGCGTCCGATGATGCCTGACGACCCGGCCTTCGGAAGGCCCGCTGGCGCGGACTCCTCCCGCATTGGAGGGACGCGGGGTGCCTGAAAACGTCACACTGCCTGACAGTGCGGCAGCCATCTTCGGCCCGACGCCGCGAACGCGCTGGAAGCCCTGCAGTGACCCGTACGGACCACGCGCCTCACGGTCCTCGATGATGCGCTTCGCCAGCGCGGGCCCGATCCTCGGCAACGCCTCGAGCTCGGTCGCCGTCGCACGATCGACATCGATGGGTGAGGAGGGCGTTTTCGGCTTCGCTCCGCTGGCGGGCGGCGTCACCGCAGGCGCGTTGAAGAGGTCACGTGGATCGGCGACCCGCGAGGAATCGATCGTCAGCATGGGCACCGGCCGCCCCTTCGATCGGCGGCTCGTCGTGCTGGCTGCCCCCTTCCCGCCGTTACGACGCCCGCGCCGCTCGACCGCCCCCGCCGACTCCGCGGACACGATCTGGCGCCGGAGCGCCTCACGCGACCCAGCATCGGCCGCCGATGCCTGCGTGACGGCCCCGGACATACGGACGACCGCGCCGAATATAGCGACGACGGCGAGGAAGCCTAACGCTTTCTTCTCTGATGGTGTCGGCATGGACGCAATCTCGTGATGCACGAGCGAGCGGCATCACCAGTTCGCGTCGACGGACATCAATTTCGTGGCAAGGCATTCGACGGCAACCGGGGGCGTGTTCGTCCCCCTGCGCGGCGTTCAGGTCGTGGGTTGCCGCCGCAGTCTCCCCCAATGCAACTTCAGCGCTTCACACTTGCCCACGTCCATGAACTATCGCATCGCCGCGGCACTGCTCCTCGGATTCACCGCCACCGCCTGCCGCGATCGCGGGCCACAGACCGCGTTCGACGGCAATCGAGCGTTAGGCTATGTGCGCGACCAGCTCGCGTTCGGGCCCCGCATCCCGGGGACTGAAGGCGCGCGAAAGACCGGCGACTGGATCGTGCAGAAGATGCGACCGCTCGCCGACACGGTGATCGAGCAGCGCTGGACGCATGTCACGGCGAAGGGGGACACGCTCCCGCTGCGGAACATCCTCGCCCGCTTCCGGCCCAACGAGAAGCAGCGGGTCCTCTACCTCACCCACTGGGACACTCGGCCGGTCGCGGACGACTCGCCGATCCTCGGCGACCAGAGGCGACCCGTCCCCGGCGCGAATGACGGCGCGAGCGGACCTGCGCTCTTCATCGCGCTGGCTGAGGTGCTGAAGAAGACGCCACCGCAGTACGGCGTCGACCTGCTCTTCGTCGACGGCGAGGACTACGGGACCTTCAACCCCGAGACCGATGTCCTGATGGGATCGAAGTACTTCGCCGACCACCTGCCCGATCCCAACTACCAGCCGCTGTTCGGGATCCTCTTCGACATGATCGGCGACGCCCAGCTTGACATCAAGCAGGAGGCGTACTCGATCCAGGCCGCCCCTGAAGTCGTCGCCCGCGTCTGGTCCACCGCCGACGACCTCGGCTACTCGAAATACTTCCTGCAGGAAGGCGCCGGCGGGATCATCGACGACCACCTCCCGCTCATCAAGAAAGGACTGCGCGTGATCGACGTGATCGACATTGACTACGTCGAGCAGACCGGCGCGAAGAACTATCACCACACAGTGTACGACACGATCGACAAGGTCAGCGCGAAATCACTGCAAGTGGTGGGAGATGTGGCAGTTTCTCTCGTCGTCTCGAAGTGAGGAAGAACGAGGGACGAGGGATGGACGAGCGCCGGACGAGGGACGAGGAAGCTGCCGCGGCCTAGGGCCGCGAGCAGGACGGGGGACATGGGACAAGGGGGGGAGTCGCAACATGGGACATGGGATGAGGAAGTGGCGCCCTTGTTCCGTGTTCCGCTTTGACCAGGGACGAGGGGGCATGGGGGACAAGGAACGAGGGAGCGGCGGACGAGCAGCGGCCCTCATCTCTACGTACTCCCACGTTCCTAGTACTTCCTCGTTCCTCAGTACTCCGTGGTCCCTCGTTCTTCCACGTCCCTCATAACGCGAACCAAGGAACAAGCGCGCCATTTCCTCGTTTCATGTCTCTTGTTGCACCTGTCCCTTGTCCCATGTCCCTTGTCCTGCTCGCGGCCTCAGGTCGCGGCAGCTTCCTCGTCCCTCGTCGGGCCCTCGTCCATCCCTCGTTCCTTGCCGCAGTTTGGAGTTAGCGGAAGGACCCGGCGTAGAATTGGAGCTGTAGCGCCGCCGTTATGACCGTCTGCACGAACCGCCGGTTGTAGTTCCGGTCCATTGTCGCCGTCCTCGAGCCCTGCAGCGAGAAGCTCATCGTCGGGTTGAGGTCCGTGTCGGCCGAGAGGGAGAACACGCGCCGCGCGTTGTCGGCGAGGCTGCGCCCGGATTCGCTCAGGACGTTCCTGTTTCGCGTTTCCTGCCAGCCGAGCCGCGTGCGCAGCGGGCTGCGGGTGTTCCACTGCGATGGCAGCGCCCAGCTTCGGGCGACGTCGGCGCTGCGCTCGCCGCTCACGCCGTGCGTCGCGCTCCCGGGGAGCGAGTCGTCGCGAATCGACCACGAGTAACCACCGGTGGTGCTCAGGTCGCCGAAGGGCCAGGTGATCGTCGCGTTGATCGGGTAGACGCGCACGCGCGAGACGCGGAGGTCGCCCGCGCTCGCGGTCGAGGGAGCCAGCGCGGCGACGCGCGTGTATCGCGCGCCGGCGCTGGCGGCGAGGCTCGACAGGCCGTGAGCGACGAACCTGCCTAACGTTCCCTGCCCCGGCACCAGCGTCCAGCGAATCGTCAGGTCGGGGTAGTCGCGCTGCACCCCGTCGATCACGTCCTGCTGCTCGTCGCTGCGCCGGTACCAGCTCCGCGTCGTCGTCAGCCCGTAGCGCGGGACGAAGACGAAGCCGTACGGAAAGACCACCGAGCTCCCGGCGCTGACGGTGTTCGTCAGCCCCGCCGTCGTCGCCGCCTGGCCGCGCAGGGCGCGAAAGCTGCGCGCCCCGCCTAACGCGAGCTGGTAGCCCAGCGACGGCGACTCGGCCTCGTTGTCGAACGCCGAGATCAGCGAGCGGCTGTAGCTGACGTCGATCGGCGTCACCGCGTCGCTCAGCAGCCGCAGGTAGTGCAGCCGCTGCCAGAAGACGCGCCCCATCGACTGCACGTCGAGCTGCGCCGCGGTCGTCACGGTCTGCGTGTTGCCGAAGCGGCGCGGCAGGACATAGCTGCTGTCGCGCCTGACGACGGTGTCGGCGTTCATCAGCGAGTCCACCACCGTGAGCGGCCGCGCGTTAGGGTCGCGCACGAACGAGAAGGTGCTGCCGACGTCCAGCCTCGGCTTGAGCCACGAGGAGAACGGCGGCACGAACGTCGCCGCGGCGGTCATCTGCCGGTCGCGCTCGAGCCCGACGTCGCGGCCGAACAGCGTCCCTCGCTCGCCGCGAGTGGCCGCGAGCCGCGCCGAGTCGAGGCGGATCTGCGACGAGTCGAGCCCCGCGGCATAGTCGCGGAGGTCGCGCGTCGACGTCGCGTCCCAGCGCAGCGTCAGCGGCCCGACCGGGCGCAGCTCGATCGCGGCGACGTTGCGCCAGAGGTTCGAGCGTGCACTGACCACGCGCCCCGAGTCGTCGTACGCCGACGCCGGCTTGAGGAAGGTGCGCCGGTCGTCGTTCGAGTTCGCCAGTCCGGAGGTGAACCGGATCTGCGCCGGGTTCCAGCGGAACGCCGCGTTGCGGATCGCCCGGCCGAGCTCCGACTCGGAGATCCACGGCGGCAGGTCGCCTAACGCGCGGCTGAACCACCCCGGCAGCGCCCGCGCCCTCGGCTCGGCGGCGACGATGTAATCCATTGTCGCGTTCCAGCTCTTCGCCCCGCCGCTCTGGTACTCGCTGCGCGCGGTCGAGGTGGCGAGCGCGCCGTTGAGCGTGATGTTGTCGAGCAGCGCGCCGAGGAACGGGTTCGCCATCGGCGTGATCCGCCGCGCCGAGACCGCGTACGAGGCGGAGCTGGTGCGCGGCGTGCGCAGCCCCGGGACTTCGCTCGCGCGGAGATCGGAGCTCTGCAGCAGCTCGGGCGCCGACGACGCGCCCGAGTAGGCGATGCTCACCGGGAGCGACAGGCCTAACGATGCGGGAAGGAGCTTCTCGAGGCGCACCGTCGAGACGATGTCGAGCGCGTCCTGGCCGACGTACGTCGGGCTCTCGGCGAGCTGGCGGAAGTAGGCGTCGCGTCGGCTGGCGTTGAGCCGGATGTCGGCGATCCCGCCGGCGCGGACCTCGAGCCCGACCTGTCCTGCGTAGCCCGGCGTCTTCTCGACGTTGCGCAGGCGGATGTCGTCGATCCAGAGGTCGAGCGTGTCGCTCACCGGGTTGAACAGCTGCGTGCTCCCCGTGCGCAGGATCCCGACCGCGAGCTCCTGCACCGCGGCCAGGTTGGGCGGCGTCACTCCCGGCGCGACGGTGTAGGCGATGTAGCCGCTCTCGCACGCGGCGTAGACGGCGGTGTCGGGGATGAGCGCGTCGCGATTCGTCTTCGCGATCAGCGCCGAATCGAGTGCGCTGCAGCCGATCTTCGCGCCACCGCGCAGGTAGCTGTTCTGGATCCGCGCCCGCAGCGATTGCAGCACGCCGAAGTCCACCCGCACATCGGTCCAGCTGTCGGAGAAGACCGGTGTGTGATAGAGGTAGAAGTTGTTGCCGTCGCGACCCATGCGCACGAAGAAGTTCAGGTCGCCGCCGGTGCCCCACCCCGTCGGGCTGCCGCCGCGCGCCCAGACCCGCAGCTCGCGATAGGCGAGGAAGTTCTTCGAGCCTTCGGGAAACCGGTAGTACGCCTCGGCGCGCGACAGCGGAACCAGGTTCGTCGCGGTCACGCGCAGCGCCTGTTCGTTCACTTCCGTCGTCTGGATCGACTGCTTCGTCGTCTTGACGTCGTTGTCGTTGTTGATCCCCGGCGGCGGCGTGTAGCCCGGATCGCGCGTGCTGATCGTCGTCACCCTGACGCTGCCGCGCGTCCCGGCGACCGACGCCACCGAGTCGCCGCCGATCCCGGCGATCGGCGAGCCGGCGCGCTTGAGCCAGAGTGGTCCCGTCAGGCGGAAGCGGCCGAGCGGCACCGTCGTCGGCTGATCGTCAGGCACCCCGGCGCCGGCGACCATCGTCAGGCGGAGCGCCTTGATGCGACGCAGCTGCGGCCCGTTGACCGTGTCCTGCGCCGCGTTGAGCGGGACGCGGACGCGGATCCAGCAGAGTGGCCCGGTGTCGCTGCTGTCCTCCCTCGCCACAGGCAGCGAGAAGTAGCAGGCGGTGCGCGGCGCCGAAGCCGAGTCCTGCGACAGCGCCGCGAGGTCGACCACATAGCGGAAGTAGCTCTCGCCGCTCCGATTCGCCTCGGTGTAGTTGAGCGCGAAGTCGAGGTCGATGTCTTCCTCGTCAAGGCGGTTGTTGCGCACCGTGCAGTTCGTGCGCTGGTCGCCGACGCTCTGGATCACGCCGTACTCCGCCTCGCAGACCGGCACGTCGTGCAGCGTCACGTTCCCGGTCGGGCTCACCACCTGCAGCGAGTCGATCCGGTCGGGCGGAATCCCGCGGTCGTTGAGCGACGCGCTGAACGATCGCGTGATCGAGTCGCGCTCGGTGTCCATCCGGTCGAGCCCCACCGGCTGCCGGCCGCGATAGGTCGAGTCCACCCCGCTGCCGTTAGGCACGACATAGAGCGACTCCGGCGCCAGCGCGAAGGTGTTCTCCGAGACATCGCCGAGGTCGAGGATCAGCGTCGGGTTCTTCGCCGCGTTGACCGCGCGCTTGTCGATGAGCGCGTAGAACTCGATCTGCTCGACCTGCGTCAGGTCGGCGCCGCTCGGCGAGAGCACGGTGCGGATGGAGCGCCAGCGCCGCGTCGCCGGCGGCGCGGCCGGTGTCACCCACTTCGTCGTGCCCCCGGCGTGCGGGCGGCTGAAGCCTAACGTTGACGGCTGCAGCGTCAGCCAGAGGACGTTTTCGGGAAAGGTGAAGCCGTTGGTGGTCTGGATGATGATCGAGCGGTCGATCATCCGCGAGGTGAAGCGAAGCGGCGTGCTGTCGTTGGGCAGGTGCACGTTCGTCTGCCAGACCAGCGACGCGGCGTTGGCCTCGTTGAAGGCGAGGCTGCCGGTGGAGCGCGATGCGAGCGGGCGGCTCGACAGCAGCCAGTTGGGGTCGAGCGTGCTGATCCCGATCCCACCCTCGCCGGCGAAGCTGTCGAGCCACGCCTGGCCGATGCTGTTCGGCTGCGGGCGGCTCGTCGCCATCTCGGCCTGGAGCATGATGCGCGATTCGCCCGGCCGTTCGCTCAGCATCGGCAGCCGCGCCAGCGCGTCGCTGAGCAGCGGCGCGTCCCAGCTCCAGTTGCCGGTGACGCCGGCGACCAGCGACGACGCCGGCTCGAAGCCTAACGGCGGACGCGTGTACTGGCTCGACTGGCTCTGGCTGATCGCGGTGAACGTCACCTCACCGGCCGGGGCGGCGAAGGTCGTCGCCAGCCCGAAGATGTTCGTCGCCGCGTTGGTGAAGAGCGGGTTCTCCTCATACTGGACCGTCAACGTGCGCGGGCGCGGGAAGAGCGTGTCGGGACGGGCGAACGTCACCCGCCCCAGCTCGTAGTCGATCGTGTAGTCGAGCCCGCGCGCCAGCTGCACGCCATCGATGCTGAGGCGCTCCGAGTTCCGGCGCAGCTGGATCGCGCCTAACGTCAGCGTCCCCGCCTGGTCGCTGCTCCCCTGCGACTGGTAGCTGAGCTGCATCCGGTACACCGACGGCGGATGCTGTGGGGAGTACAGGTAGCTCCCCGGCGTCGAATAGATCGCCGCGTTCGACAGGTTCGGCGGCTTCGCCAGCCCGCTGTCGGAGAAGGGCTGCAGCGACGGGAAGACGACGAAGTAGTCGCGGACGATCTTCGAGCTGCCGCCACTCGGGCTGGTCGTGACGTTAGGGTCGCTCGGCCGCGGCCAGACACGATTTTCGGCGTCGAACGCCGCGGGATTGGTCGTCTGCGAGAGGCCGAACAGCTGCAGGTACGTCTGCGCCGAGCCGCCGATCGGCTTCTCCTGGTCACCGGCCGCGCCGGCGACGATGCGCGCGTTGATCGTGTTGCGCTGGACCTCCTCGCCGCCGATGCGATAGATCGAGCGGATCTCGCGGCGGAACGCCGGGTCGCCCGGGTTGATCGAGTAGTCGTAGAGCAGGTTGGCGAGCTGCGTGCCGGGCAGGCCGTTGTACGCGACGTCCGGGGTCCCGCCCACCGCCGGGTTGACCACCGGCTGACCGTTAGGCCCGCGCACGGTGTACGCGATCACGATCCGGTCGCGTTCGAGGCTCGGCTGCGTCACCATCGCGATCCAGAGCTGCGACGGATCGACGTAGTAGTCCACGCCCTCGCGCAGCAGCTCGTACGGCTGGTCGCCGTTGTTCGCCGCCCGCAGCCCGTTGACCGTGAACCGCGGACCGTTAGGGTTGGCCGGCTGGCTGCCGATCTGGAGCCGGTACACCGAGATCGCGGCCGGCCGCAGCCCCTGCCGGTCGAGCGCGGCGCCGATGCGCGCGAGCTGGTCGCGATCGAGGATGTCGATGTTCGGGTACTCGCTCCCGAACAGCGCCGGATCGACGGTGAAGAAGAAGCGCCGCTGCTCGATCTGGTAATCCTCGACGTCGCGCGATTGCCCCTGCTGCGTGACGTCGCCAACGGTGAAGCGCGCGTCCTTGACGAGGGTCCCCTTCTGCTGCGCGGCGATGGCGCGGAAGTGCATCGGCCCGACCTGCCCCAGCGCCTGTACGCCGTAGTTCCCGCTCGGGATCCCACCGGTGATGAACCGCGACGGCGGCGGTGCGAAGGTGACGTTGCCGACCTCGATCCGCTGCAGCACTTCGTTAGGCTTGCCCGCGTAGTAGATCGACAGGTTGTTCGACGCGTCGAACTCGCGCTGCGAGTCGTAGTCGATGTCTACGTGCACCCGGTCAGCCAGAACGCCTGCGGACAGGATGTTGAACTGGAAGTCCACGCTCGGCGCTATCGGCGAGCGGCATCCCGAGAACGCCGACGTCAGGTCGATCGTCAGGCACGGTGTCGTCTGCGCCCGCTCACCCTTCGCCTCGAGGCGCGTGTTGAGCTTGAGCGCGAGGTCGGCGTACTCGTTCGCCGGCTGGCTCTCGGCGGGTGCCGTCGGAAGCCCGATTGCGTTGGTGTCGGCCGCGGTGCGCGGCGTGAGCCGCGGCCGCGCGACGAACGCAGTGATCGAAGGGAGCGGCACTCGCTCGTCGCGCACGCCGAGCCACGCCGAGGCGAGTCGTTGTTCGCGAAGCGCGAGCGCGCGTCGGATCGAGTCGGCCGCGATCGCCGCGACCGCGCTCGCCGGGAGCCGGAGCGGCGCGAGCCGCCCGAACGCCTCGAACGCCGCCGGCCGCTGCAGCGTCAGGTGGGCACGAATGCTGTCACGCACCGCGTCGTCGGCGGGTTGGACTCGAAAGCGATCGCGCGCCGTGCTGTCGAACCGCACCGTCGATGGCTGTTGCCTGCCCCTGACCCCTGACCCCTGACCCCCGACCCCCTGCCCAACCGTGCCCTGCGCGCGCACCGGCATCGCCCCGCCAAGAACGGCGAACGCGAGCGCGAGCACGGGTTTCACGAGGCAGGCGGAGACACGCACGTTGGACGCTAGCGAGGGGCGGGATCGTAGCGAGCGCTCGTGCGCTGCCAATGCATCTCACGAGAAGAGGGCCGCCGAGCCTTGAATTGCATGGCCCCCCAGTGGAAACTTCGGAACACGTGAAGATACTCTCCAAGTACGTACTCAAGGAACACACCGGACCGCTCGTCTTCGCGCTCGCCGCGTTGACGTCGCTCCTGCTGCTCAACTACATCGCGAAGCAGTTCGGTGCACTCGTCGGCAAGGGGCTTCCCTGGACCGCGATCCTCGAGTTCTTCGGGCTGTCGATCCCGTTCACGGTCGCGACCACGCTGCCGATGGCGGTGCTGATCTCGACGCTCTACGCCTTCAGCCGCCTCGCGGCGGAGAACGAGATCACCGCCCTCAAGGCGAGCGGGGTCGGGATGCCGACCGTGATGCTCCCCGCACTCGGCGCGGCGACAATCATCACGATCCTGATGATCGGCTTCAACGACCAGATCCTCTCGCGCGCGAACCATCAGCTCGCGGTGCTGCAGACCGACATCGCGCGCACCAAGCCGACGTTCGCGCTCCGCGAGCAGGTGATCAACCCCGTGTCGCCGGGCAGGCTGTACGTGCGCACCGGCCATATCGATCGCGCGACGAACCGGATGCGCGAGGTCACGATCTACGACCTCGGCGACCCGTCGAAAGGGCGCACGATCTACGCGACGAGCGGGCTGCTCGGCTTCAGCCCGAACGGCGCCGACCTCGTGATGACGTTGTTCGATGGCTGGATGCAGGAGGTGTCGAGCACCGATCCCGGACAGCTCACGCGTCTCTTCTTCCGGCGCAACCAGTTCATCGTCAAGGGCGTGGGCAGCAAGTTCGAGAGCTCGCAGAACGTCGACTACAAGGGGCCGCGCGAGAAGACCATCTGCGAGATGCAGCAGGATTACACCGCGGCCACCGGCGGCGTCGAGCGCGCGCGCAACGATCTGTCGCGCCTCCTCCTGAACTCCGTCCACTACTCGACCACCGGCGTCTCGCTGCAGGCGCAGGAAGCGGCGCACATGGCGGGTGTCAGGCCGGTGACGCCACTCGGGCCGATGACCGCGCAGGGTCCCGCGGCGCACTTCGACACGACTCATGCCAGCGTCGGGATCACGATCGGCGGCGCGTACTGCCGGTTCCTCTCGCTGTTCGGCGTGAAGACCGCGCACGCCGCGGAGCCGGCGATCGCGCCGCAGTTCGGCGGTACGCGGGCGCAGCGCGCGCGGGAGCGCGCGCTGATCGAGAAGCAGCGCCTCGCCCAGGATTCGGCGAACAAGGCCGCCGCCGCCGCGGGTACACCGGCCACGCCGACCTTCGTCGCGCCCTCGGCGGGTTACGCGGCAGTGAGCGGCAACGAGACGCTCGGCGCGATCAATGGGCTGCGCGACCGCCTCGGTGAGTCGGAGCGGACGCGCAACATGTTCGGCGTCGAGATTCACAAGAAGTTCTCGCTTGCGGTCGCGTGCATCGTCTTCATCCTGATCGGGGCCCCGATCGCGTTGCGCTTCCCCCGCGGTGGCGTCGGACTGGTGATCAGCGTGTCGCTGTCGGTGTTCGCCCTCTATTACGTCGGCCTCATCGCCGGGCAGTCGCTGGCGGAGAACGGGACACTCAGTCCGTTCTGGTCGATGTGGCTCGCCAACATCATCTTCACGATCGTCGGGCTCTTCCTGCTCTCGCGAATGGGCAAGGAGTCCGGCTCGTCACGCGGCGGCGACATGCGCGAGATGCTCGACATGCTGCGGACCTGGGGCGCGGGGCTGCTCCGGCGCGTCGGGCTCAAGGCGGACCGACGACGGAGAGCGGCATGAGGCTGATCCCGCGCGCGCTCGACCGGTACGTCTTCCTCGAGTGGGCGAAGATCTTCGGCACCACGGCGCTGGGTTTCCCGCTGCTGGTCATCGTCATCGACCTCACCGACAACCTCGAGAAGTACCTGAGCCGTCACCTCACCCGTGAGGCGATTGCGCTCAGCTATCTGTACTGGCTGCCGGAGTCGATGTTCCTCATCCTTCCGGCGGCGGTGCTGTTCGCGACGGTGTTCTCGA
>JBJMKB010000086.1:0-30396 GCA_045806045.1 Gaiellaceae bacterium
GATCCCGAGCTGATCAAGACGCTGTTCGAGCTCGAGGTGCCGGAGATCGCCGACGGTCTCGTCGAGATCCGCGGCGTCGCGCGCGAGCCGGGTTACCGCTCGAAGATCGCTGTCGAGTCGCATGCGCAGGGCGTCGATCCCGTTGGCGCCTGCGTCGGTCCGCGCGGCTCGCGCGTGAGGATGGTGGTGTCCGAGCTCCGCGGCGAGAAGATCGACATCATTCCGTGGAACCCGGAGCCGGCACGCTTCGTCGCCAAGGCACTGTCGCCGGCTCGCGTGCGCGAGGTCTACCTCGATGACGAAGGCAAGGAGGCGACGGTCGTCGTCCCCGACGACCAGCTCGCGCTCGCGATCGGCAAGGAGGGCATGAACGCCCGCCTCGCGGCGCGCCTCACCGGTTGGAAGATCGACATCACCTCCGACAGCGAGTTCGCGCAGCAGGAGGCCGAGGCGGCATTCGGCGGCGGCGAGCCCGGCGACGAGAACGACTTCTCCGGTCGCTGCGCCGCGGTGCTGTCGAACGGCAAGCGCTGTCCGAACGCCGCGCTTCCCGGCTCGAAGTACTGCGGCGTGCCTGCGCACCAGGAGCTGGCGCTCCACGAGCCGAACCCCGAGGACAACCCGATCGTCACCGAGCCGGAGCCCGCGCTCGAGGCGCTGTCCGACACCGCCGAGCCCGAGCCCGTCACCGAAGACGCTGCCGCGTTCGGCAATCCGGAGCCGGAGCCGACGGCCGCAGGCCCCGGCGACGCGCCGGTGGCCGGTGAGGATCAGACGCTCGACAGCGGTGCCGCGCACGCGCATCACCGCCACGTCGACGACGATCCGCAAGGCGGCGTCCCCCTCGAGGTCGAGGAGGTCGAGTAACGAGCGGAGAACCGGTCCGCACCTGCGCCGGCTGCGGCCGCAAGGCGCCCCAAGGCGAGCTGCAGCGCTTTCATGTCGAGCGTGGCGAGCTCGTGCCGGGCTCCGGTGCGGGTCGTGGCGCCTACACCTGCCGGCGTCTGCAGTGCTTCGAGCGCGCGGCGTCGCGCAGGGCGTTCTCGCGGACGCTGCGCGTGAACCTCCGCGTCGACCCGGACCTCTCCCGTCTCTACACTTGACCACCGATGGCAAACGGCAAGCCCAATAGACCGATCAGACCGCGCGGCGGCGGGCCAAAGGGCCGGCGCCGCGTCGTGATCGACCAGGGCGGCGGCCGTCCCGGCCAGGGACAGCGCCAGCGCCCGGGCGACCGCAACGCCGAGCGCACGCCCAGGGCGCCGCGCGAGGTCATCGCACCTACGGGTCCGGCGACCGTCGAGTCCGGCGTCACGCTTCGCGATTTCTCGCAGGCGCTCGGTGTGGCGATGCCCCAGATCATCAAGCTCCTGATGAACCTCGGGGCGATGAAGACGGCGACGCAGTCGCTGTCCGACGACGAGGTGCAGCTCATCGCAACCGAGCTCGGCCGTGAGGTCACGATCAAGCACGCCGAGGACGACGACTCCGAGCCCGAGGTCTTCGAGGACGCGGAGGAGACGCTCGAAGCGCGGCCGCCGGTCGTCACCATCATGGGTCACGTCGACCACGGCAAGACGACGCTGCTCGACGCGATCCGCAAGACACAGGTTGTCGCCACCGAGGCCGGTGGGATCACCCAGCACATCGGCGCCTACCAGGCCGACCACGACGGTCGCCGCATCACGTTCCTCGACACACCGGGCCACGAGGCGTTCACGGCGATGCGCGCCCGCGGCGCGAAGGTGACCGACATCGCGGTGCTCGTGGTCGCGGCGGACGACGGCGTCATGCCGCAGACGAAGGAGTCGATCTCCCACGCTCGCGCCGCCGAGGTGCCGATCGTCGTCGCCGTCAACAAGATCGACCTGCCGGACGCGAACCCCGACCGCGTGCTCGGCGAGCTTGCGACAGAAGGTCTTCAGCCGGAGGAGTGGGGAGGCGACGTCCAGGTTGCGCGCGTGTCGGCCAAGCAGGGCGAGAACCTCGACGACCTGCTCGAGCGCATCCTGCTCGTCGCCGACGCGGAGCTCGACCTGCGCGCGAACCCGAGCGTCGAGGCATCCGGCCCGATCATCGAATCCCGGCTCGACATCGGCCGCGGCCCCGTTGCGACCATGCTCATCCATCGCGGCACGCTCAAGGTGGGCGACGCGATCGTGGCCGGCGACGCGTGGGGCCGTGTGCGTGCGCTCTACGACTACCGCGGCGAGCGGATCCAGGAGGCTCGCCCGGGCGAGCCCGTCGAGATTCTCGGCTTCGACAAGCCGCCGCCCGCCGGCGAGCTCGGCCGCGTCACCGAGAACGAGCGCCGCGCGCGCGAGCTCGCGCAGCAGCGTGGCGAACGGCTGCGCCGCGAGGCGATGGCCAAGCAGGCGCGCGGTGGCGGCGTCTCGCTCGAGCGGCTCTTCGAGCAGATGCAGGCCGGCGCGGTCCAGGACCTGAACATCGTCATCAAGGGCGACGTGCAGGGCTCCGTCGAGGCGATCGTCTCCGAGCTCGGCAAGATCCAGCACCCGGAGGTGCGCGTCAACGTCATCCACACGGGCGTCGGCGGGATCACCGAGAACGACGTCAACCTGGCGGCCGCGTCGACCGCGATGATCGTCGGGTTCAACGTGCGTCCGTCGGCGGAGGTGCGCGCGGTCGCAGAGCGCGCCGGCGTCGAGATCCGGCTCTACCGCGTGATCTACCAGCTCACCGAGGAGATCGAGCAGGCGCTCGTCGGGATGCTCACGCCGGTCGAGACCGAGGCGATCATCGGCGAGGTCGAGGTGCGTGCGCTGTTCAAGGTCTCGCGGCTCGGCACGATCGCGGGCTGCATGGTCACGAGCGGCCTCGTGCGCCGCAACTCGAACGTGCGCATCTTCCGTGAGGGCACCCGCATTCACGAGACGACGGTTTCCGCGTTGAAGCGGTTCAAGGACGACGTCCGCGAGGTGACGGAGGGCTTCGAGTGCGGCATCCTGCTCGAGGGCTTCAACGATCTGCGCGAGGGCGACGTCTTCGAGGTGTTCGAGACGCGCGAGGTCGAGCGCACGTCGCTCGACGACGCGCCGAGCGGCGACTCCGCCGCGTCGTAGCATTGGGCTCCGGCTACGTCGCGATCCTCACGGTCGAGCTGCACTTCCCCGACTCCGCCTCCCTCAAGGGCAAGCGCCACTTCGTCCGCTCGGCGAAGGACAACCTGCGGAACCGCTTCGGCGCGGCGGTCGCCGAGGTCGACCACCACGATCTCTGGCAGCGGGCGACGTTGACCGTCGCCTGCGTCGCGCGGTCGGCGCAGGACGCGGAGGAGCTCACCGCCGGCGCCGAGCGCTGGCTGGCGTCGGGCGATTGGGTGCTCGTGCGGTGCGACCGGATGCTGGTCGCTCCAGACGATTAGGGTCCGTGGGCGTGTCGGAGCGAATGCGGCGAGTCAACGAGTCAGTCCGTGCGGTCGTGGCCGAGGGCGTGGGGGAGCTGAAGGACCCGCGGATCGGCATGGTCACGGTCACGGGCGTTGTGGTCACGCCCGATCTCGGGGAGGCCACGATTTACGTCTCGGTGCTCGGAAACGAGAGGCGGCGGCGCGCTACGCTCACCGGCCTGGAATCGGCGCGGGGCGTGCTGCAGGCACGGATCAACCGCGAGCTGAGCCTACGCAAGACGCCGACGCTGCGGTTTGCCTACGATGAGTCCGTCGAGCGCGGTGTCCGCATGACGAAGCTGATCGACGACGTGACCGCGGAGCTGCCCGAGCATGAGCCAGACGACGAAGACACTTAACGACGTCTCCGCGGTCGCCGACGCGATCAGGTCGAACGACCGCTTCGTCGTCGCCACGCATGAGAACCCGGACGGCGACGCCGTCGGCTCGATGCTCGGTGCCACGCTCGCGCTGCGCGCGCTCGGCAAGGACGTCGTCATGTACCTCTCCGGCGACGCGCCGACGCCCGGCGAGTACCGGTTCCTCGACCTGACGGGGTTGCAGCGCGAGCTTCCGGCGGACATGGAGGAGCGCGTACTGCTTGCGGTCGACGCGGCAAACGAACGTCGAATCGGGCCCGAGCCGACGCCGATCGAGCGGGCGAAGCTCGTCCTCGACGTCGATCACCACCACGACAACTCGCGCTTCGGCGACCTCAACCTGATCGTCCCTGACGCATCGTCGACCGCGGAGATCGTGCGCGACGTGCTGCGCGAGCTCGACGTTCCGCTCACGGCAGAGATCGCGGAGGCGCTGTACGTCGGGCTCGTCACCGACACCGGCCGCTTCCAGTACACGAACACGACGCCGAAGGCCCTGCGGCTCGCCGCCGAGCTCGTCGAGGCGGGAGCGGACGTGCACGGGATCTTCCGTCACGTCTACGAGACCCTGCAATTTGCCAAGCTGAAGCTGCTCGCGCGGGCGCTCGAACGGGCGCAGCTGTTCGAGGGCGGGCGGCTCGTCGTCTCGTACCTCCTGAAGGAGGACTTCGGGGCGGTCGGCGCGGAGGAGCCGTACTCGGAGGGCATCATCGACTCGCTGCGCGCCGTGGAGGGCTCCGAGATGGTGGCGCTCATTCGCGAGCCGCCGCGTGGCAATGGGCCCGCCCGCCGCATCTCGCTCCGCTCGAGCCATGACGAGGTGGACGTCTCCGCGATCGCCGCGAAGGCAGGCGGCGGTGGGCACCGTCAGGCGGCCGGCTTCTCGTCGGAGCTCTCGATCGACGAGATCATCGAGTTCGTCCGCCGCGAGTTCGTCGCCAGCCAAGGCAGCTAGACAGCTAGCAGCTTGGCAACCATGGTCTTCGCCGCCACTCGAGCTACGTGGTTCCGAGAGCCCTGACACCCGTCGGGGTGGCGCTGGTCGACAAGCCGGCCGGTCCCTCGTCGTTCGCCGTCGTCGCCGAATTGCGCCGGCGGACGCGCGCGCGGACAGGCCATGCGGGGACACTGGACCCGTTCGCCACGGGTCTCCTCGTCCTGTTGTCCGGAGCGGCAACTAGACTGGCACCATGTTTCGTGGGCCTGGACAAGCGCTACGTCACCGACGTCGACCTGACGTCCACGACGACGACCGGCGACCCCGAAGGAGAGCCGCTCGAACGGCACCCGGCGCCGTCGCGCGCCGAGGTGGAGTCAGCGCTCGCGCGCCTCCGCGGCGAGATCGAGCTGCCGATCCCAGCCGCGTCCGCGGTCAAGATCGGCGGCGAGCGCGCGTACAAGCTCGCGCGCCGGGGCGTTGCGGTCGACATGCCCCTGAGGCGTTCGCAGGTGCACGCGCTCGACGTCATCTCCTATAGCGGCGACGCGGAGGCGGTCGAGGCCGTGCGGCTCGAGCTGCACGTCGGATCCGGGACGTACGTCCGCGCGATCGCCCAGGCGCTCGGCGG
The DNA here is from genome assembly GCA_045806045.1 of Gaiellaceae bacterium. GTDB lineage: Bacteria > Actinomycetota > Thermoleophilia > Gaiellales > Gaiellaceae > PALSA-600. Next base: position 5,358 of record JBJMKB010000086.1, read on the forward strand.
TCACTGCACGTCCCTGCGGCGAACCGCCGTCGGCCCGTTCGCGATCGACGACGCCGCGCCGGTGGCCGAGGCGCGGCTGCTGACGGCTGCGGAGGCCCTCGACCGTCTCCCGGAGGATGCACTCGCGCGCGTGCCCGGCGTGATCCGCGGGGGCGTGCTCGCGCTCGACGCGGCGGTCGGCGGAGGGGCTGCGTGAACGTCGCGCATCGGCTCGGAGAGCTCGAACCTCGCCCGCGCGCCGTCGCGATCGGCACGTTCGACGGCGTCCACCTCGGTCATCGCGCGGTGATCGGGGCCGCGGTCGAAGCCGCCCCGTTGACGCCGACGGTCGTCACGTTCCACCCGCACCCCCGGACGGTGCTCGGGAACCGCGTCGAGCTGCTCGCCACCCTCGAGCGGCGGCTCGAGCTGCTCGAGGACGCCGGAGTCGAGGACGTGCTGGTCGTCGAGTTCACGCCGGCGGTCGGAGGGCTGCCCCCCGAGGACTTCGCCCACGACTACCTGCTCGGGATCGGCGCCGAGGCGATCGTAGCCGGCGCCGGCTTTCGATTCGGTCGCCGGCGCGCCGGCGACCTGGACCTGCTGCGTTCGCTCGGGCTCGACGTCCGGCCGGTCCCGCTCGTCGAGGGCGTGTCGTCGACGAGCATCCGCCAGCTCGCGCACGCGGGTGAGGTCGAAGGCGCCGCCCGGCTGCTCGGACGACCGCTCGAGGTCGACGGGACGGTCGTGACCGGCGAGCAGCGGGGAGGAACGCTCGGCTTCCCGACGGCGAACCTGCTCGTCGATCCGGATCTGCTCGTGCCCGAGTTCGGCATCTATGCGGGTGCCGTCGGCGACCGTCGCGCGGCGATCTCGATCGGGATCAATCCTCACTACGGCGGCACCGAGCGGCGGATCGAGGCGTACCTCCTCGACTGGTCGGGCGACCTCTACGGCGACCGCCTCGTGGTCGAGCTCTGGCGGCGGTTGCGCGAGGAGCGGGCGTTCACGAGCGAAGCGGAGCTGATCGAGCAGATCGCGCGCGACGTCGAGGAGACGCGCGCCGCCCCGCGCCCCGTCCCAAATGACCGGACCCCGTAGACGATTTCGGCGCAAGTTTCTCCTGCTGTGGGAGTCTTTCTGGCATGGACGCCAGAAGCAACCTCGTGCACCTCGATCGTGTCCGGTGCCTGGATTGCGGGACGAAGTACGTCAAGCCGGCGGACGGCGGCACGGTCCACCAGAACCCCGGCTGCCCGCGCTGTGGCTATGTGGGCTGGATTGCCGCGGCGGTACCATCTAGTCCCGCCGGACTGCGCCGCTTCGTCGCGGATCGGCCCCGGCGCCGCGCAGCCCAATCGCACTGACGCCGCCGAAGTAGTGGTGCCGCGAGGGCCAGCGCCGAACCGCGCGCCCAGCCCGCTCGAGCACGTCGAGCCAGCGCTCATCCACGCCCGGCTCGGCGTGCACAACCTCGCCTGCGGGATGGAACCGCGGGCGGTCGATCGCGGCCTGCGGCTCCAGAGCACCGTGCAGGACTCCGCTCAGCACGCCGACGAGCGCGGTGCGGAGGCGTGTCCCGCCCGCGGCGCCGAGCGCGAGCTCCAGCTCGCGGCCGTCGAACGCGAGGGCCGGCGCCATCATGCTCGCCATCCGCGTCCCGGGGCGGAGCGGCTCGCGGACGAGGTCGCTCTCGCCGAGCATGCTGTTCAGGTGCAAGTCGAGCCCGGGGAGCCAGTCGCCCGAGCCGAGACCGAGGCTCGTCGTGAAGACGCACGCGCTGCCCTCGCGATCGACGACGGTGACGTTCGTCGTGTGGCCGTCGAGCGCCGAGACGGCCTCGAGCGCATCGAGCAACGCCTGCTCGCGGCCGGCGGGGTCGTAGCGCGCGAGCGTCTCGGCGACTCCGGCGAGCCCACCGCGGGTCACCACGCGCCTGCCGGCGAATGGCACCTCGACGGGCTCGGTCCACACAGGTGTGTAGCCCGCGAGGTCGCCGGCCGTGATCGCGCCGTCTCGTTCCTCGACAAGCGCAAGGAGCGAATCGGCGATCGTGCCGGTGTACGCCGAGGCGGCGCCCTCCTCTCGCAGGAGCTCGAGCGCATGGACGAGCCCCGGCTGCTGCAGCACGTCGCCCTCTTCGAGCAGCGATCCCGACGGCGCATACATGGTCGCGCCCTCGCGCATCGTCATCACCGGTGCGAGCATCGCCAGGCACGCAACGTGCGCGGCCGGCATCCGAACGCCGTCACGGGCGAGACGGAGCGCGGGCTCGACGACCCGTGCCCACGGGAGCCGACCGTGCGCGCGCCACAGTGCGTCGAGGCCCGCGGGCACGCCCGGAACCGCGCACGACGACACACCGACCGCGTAGTGCACGAGCTCCTCGCCGAACGGGACGCGCAGCTCCTCCATGGGCGCGCCTGTCCCCGACGGCACCGAGACGAAGCAGTCGAGGTTGCGAACGGTGCGCGTCGCCGCATCGAAGTAGATCGCGTGCCCGCCTCCGAGGAGGCCGGTCATGATCGTCTCCGCAACGCACGACGCGAGGCACGCGGCGACCGCGGCGTCGGCGGCGCTGCCGCCGTCGGCGAGGATCTCCGCGCCGGCCTCGGCGGTCGCGGGATGGCCGGCTGCGACGGCAGGCGCGATCACGCGACCCGTTCGGCGAGCCGGCTGCCGAACCGGCCGAAGCCTTCGAGCGGAAAGTCGAATCGCTCGCGGACATGTTCGCCGTCGAGGATCTCGAACGTCTGTACGCCGATCGGCCGCGCCGCGTGCTCGCCGTCATCGAAGGTGACGACAACTCCGTCGCCGTCGAGCGCGAGCTCGTAGCGGCTGTCGCTGTTCGCGTACGTGCCGGCGAACGCCGCGCGCGCATCCGCCGGCAACGGGAACGTCTCGGGCGTGCGACGGCGCGCGCCGACCACGCGCTCGAAGAAGAGGTTCTCGATCTCCCAGAGCGCCTTTGACCCGAAGCTCGAGCTCGTGAGCCCGACGAAGATCGCGTCGCGGTCCGGAACGGTGAGAAGCGAGGACTCGAATCCGCCGTACGACCCCCTGTGCCCCCACACCTCGACCCGGCCGACCCGCTCGCCGGAGAGGCCGAGCCCGTACACGCCGCCGACCGGCTTTCCCTGCACGACGCGCAGCTGCGGCGCGTCGAGCAGCCGGCGGCCGAAGCGCAGCAGGTCGGCCACGTTCGAGACGAGCCCGCCGGACGGGCGGCGCGCGCGAGGGTAGCCCTCGTCCTTCGCGTCCGGCCCGCTGGGCGCGAGCTCGGGCTCTCCGAACGAGGTCGCCTCGAGGCCGAGCGGGTCGAGCAAGCGGGTCGCGACGGCGTCCTCGTACGTCGAGGCGGCGGCGTTCGCCGCAAGCCAGCCCGCGAGGCAGTAGCCCGTGTTCGCGTACGACCAGCACCCCTCGACGCCGACCCAGCGCCGCACGCGCTCGAGCTCGGCGACCGCGGCCGGCAGCGCGTCGTCTCCCGAGCCGAAGCGCGCCAGATCGCCGCACTCCCCGTCGTACCCGCTCGTGTGCGAGAGCAGATGGCGGACACGCACGTCGGCGGCCCAGATCCCCGTCTGCGACTCGAGGTCGAGAAGCTCGAGCGCGAGGAGCGCCGTGAACGGCTTCGTGAGCGACGCGATCCGGAAGATCGTTTCGACCTCGCAGCCGATCGCGGCCGTCTCCGTCGCTCCGCCGACGGACGCCCCGACGGCCAGCGCCGGCACGTCCCACGCGGCCGCTGTGGCCTCACATCCCTGCAAAAAAGCCGAATCCAGCACGAATTCGCTACCCTACTGACCGACCCGGCCTCGGCCGTGCGCGTCTTCCTTCGCGGCGCGCTGAGACCAGGGTGACGTCACCATCGAGAGGAGAAGCATGACCCTCACCAAGGAAGAGAAGCTGGGGCACGTTGAGAAGTTCGGCAAGCACGAGACGGACACGGGCTCGCCCGAAGTCCAGATCGCGATGTTGACGCAGCGCATCAACGAGCTGACCGAGCACCTCCGCACGCACAAGCACGACCATTACTCGCGTCGCGGCCTGCTCAAGCTCGTGGGGCGCCGCCGCCGGTTCCTCAACTACCTGCAGCGGAAAGATCTCGAGGGCTATCGCGCCCTCATCAAGGAGCTCGGCCTCCGCCGCTAGCTCCTGAAGCCAAGGAGGGTGGAGTTTGAGCGAGCCCCGGACGACGGCGCTGGCTCAATCTCCACCCTTCACCAAAAGCACAGTGGAGGAATAGGAGAGATATGAGCATTGTCGAAGCTGAGCATCCCGCCGGGGTGCCGGTTTCCGTGTCCGTCGACGTCGGCGGCCGTGAGATCACCTTCGAGACAGGCAAGCTTGCCAAGCAGGCCGACGGCGCAGTCGTCGTCCGCAGCGGCGAGACCGTCGTCCTCGGGACGGCGCAGGGGCGGACGGAGGCGCGCGAAGGCGCGGACTTCTTCCCGCTCACGATCGACATCGAAGAGCGCATGTACGCCGCCGGGAAGATCCCGGGCGGCTTCTTCAAGCGCGAAGGCCGGCCGACCGAGCGGGCGATCCTGACCGCGCGGATGACCGACCGCCCGATCCGGCCGCTCTGGCCCAAGGGCTACCGCAACGAGGTGCAGTGCGTCGGCACCGTGTTCTCGGCCGACCTGGTCATCCCGCACGACGTCCTCGCGATCAACGCGATCTCGGCGGCGCTGACCGTTTCGCCGCTGCCCTTCCTCGGCCCGATCGGCGCCGTGCGCATGGGGCTGCTCGAAGGCGAGCTGGTCGTGAACCCGACGCTGGAAGAGACGGAGAACAGCTCCGACCTCGACCTGATCGTCGTCGGCACGAAGGAAGGCCTCACGATGGTCGAGGCGGGCGCCAACCGCGTTCCCGAGGAGAAGCTCCTCGAGGCGCTCGAGATCGCCCACCGCGAGATCGTGAAGCTCTGCGACGCGCAGCTCGAGCTTCGCGCGAAGAAGGGGAAGGCCAAATGGCTCGACCCGCAGCTCACGGAGCAGCTCGAGTCGAAGTGCGGGCACGAGATCTGGACGCGGATCCAGGAGCAGGGCCTGCGCGAGGCCGCCTCGATCGTCGAGGAGATCGTCGAGAAGGAAGTGGGCCCGCCCGCGTCCGTCATCTCGGAGGAGAACGTCCTCCGCGAGCTGCAGGTGCGGATGTCGCTCAGCCAGATCCTCGAGAAGCAGCGCTCCGTCGCCGTCGAAGGCCCGGTGCGCGAGCAGTTCGAGAGCGATCTGCGTGCGCTCACCGACGCCGAGCAAGACTCGAAAGAGTTGAAGTCGGCCAAGCGGAACGTCCTCTTCGAGCGGATCGTCGAGACGGTCAAGCTGCCGTTCGCGGTCGGCCCGGCCACCGTCGACGGCGAGCCGGTCGTCAAGGACTCGCTGACGAAGAGCTACGTCAAGAAGGCCTGCGAGGCGATCTACAAGGACCTCGTCCGCAAGAAGATCGCGATCGACAAGCGGCGCCCCGACGGGCGCACGGCCACGCAGATCCGGCCGATCGAGATCGAGGTCGGCGTGATGCCGCGGACCCACGGGTCGGCCCTCTTCACGCGCGGGCAGACGCAGATCATGACGCTGCTGACGCTCGGTACGGCGAAGGAGGGGCAGCGCATCGACGATCTCTCGCTCGAGCGCGACCGGCGCTACATGCACCACTACAACTTCCCGCCCTACTCGGTCGGGGAGACCGGTCGCATGGGCTCGCCGAAGCGGCGCGACATCGGTCACGGTGCGCTTGCACAGCGCGCACTCGAAGCCGTGCTGCCGCCCGCGGAGGAGTTCCCGTACACGATCCGCCTCGTGTCCGAGACGCTCGAGTCGAACGGCTCGTCGTCGATGGGCTCGGTGTGCGGCTCGACCCTCGCGCTGATGGACGCCGGCGTCCCGATAAAGGCACCGGTCTCGGGCATCGCGATGGGCCTCGTCAAGGAAGGCGACGAGTACGAGATCCTCACCGACATCCAGGGTGCGGAGGACCACCTCGGTGACATGGACTTCAAGGTCGCCGGCACCCGGGACGGGATCACCGCCCTGCAGATGGACATCAAGATCACCGGCGTCAGCCGCGAGATCATGGAGAAGGCGCTCGCACAGGCGAAGGACGCGCGGGTGGCCATCCTCGGGAAGATGGAAGAGGCCATCTCGGCTCCGCGCGCGGCACTCGCCGAGCACGCACCGCGGATCTCGACCATCCAGATCAACCCCGAGTTCATCGGCATGGTGATCGGCAAGGGCGGCGAGACGATCCGCTCGCTCGAGTCCGAGTACGAGGTGCAGATCGACATCGAGGAGGACGGCACGATCCTCGTCTACGCGACCGAGGGCACGAAGGGCGACGCCGCCATCGAGGCGATCCGGAACCTGACGAAGGAGCCCGAGGTCGGCGACACGTATACCGGTCGCGTCGTCAAGACAACCGACTTCGGCGCGTTCGTCGAGCTGAAGAAGGGGACGGACGGCCTGCTGCACGTCTCGAACGTCGGCCCCGGCCGTGTGAACCACATCGAGGACGTCCTCCAGCGCGGCGACACCCTCGACGTCGTCGTGCAGGAAGTGGACAAGGCGCGGGGCCGCATCGGCCTCAAGCTCGTCCAGAAGCACGAGGGCGACAAGATGGTCTCCCCGGAGGAGCTCGTCGAACGGGCAAAGGACGCCCCGCCGCGCGAACCCCGCGAGGATCGCGGACCGCGCCGTGACGGCGGCCGCGGCGGTCGCGGCGGCCCCCGCCGCGAGCGCGAGGGTTCGAGGAGCGACTAGTAGGCGTTGTCGCGGCTCGCATGGTGTCGGACACGAGAGTGTCTGACACCATCGGGCCGTGCGCGCGCCCGAGACGATGACTGACGGCGTGGTCGTCCTCCGCAAGATGCGGGAGGGCGACCGCGGCGTCATCCTTTCGACCTTCGCCGACCCGCTCGTGCGCCGGTGGCTGAACATGCCGCTGAAGCCGGGCGATTCGGACTTCGCATCGGTGATGCGCACGATTCGCGGCGGCTTCGAGTCCGGAGACCGCTACGACTACTGCGTGACCGAGTCGCCGCACGACGAGCCGCTCGGCGCCGTGATCGCCTCGCGCAGGGCGCGCGACAACTACGAGCTCGCCTACCTCGCGCGCGAGGCGGGCCGCGGTCGTGGATTGATGACACGCGCCGTGCGCATCCTCTGCGACTGGCTGTTCGACGCGGGCGTCGGCCGCCTCGAGGTGCGCACGCATCCCGACAACGACCCCTCGCAGTCCCTCGCGCGTCGCGCCGGCTTCCACCGCGAAGGCCTCGAGCGGAAGTCGATCTGGCTGCACGGCAAGCGCGAGGACGCGATCGTGTGGTCGCTCCTGCCCACCGACCCTCGATGACCGTGCACTCGCTTCGCGAGCGGGCGCTGCTCGTGATGCCGATCCGGATCGTGCTCGGCGTTGCGCTCTTCGCCCTCGCGCGCATCGCAGGTTCGCACGCAACGGCCGCGCTGCTCGCGTTCGCGACCGGCCTCATCGGGATCGTGTTCTTTCTCTTCAACGACCCGCGCGCACGTTTCGCGTCCGGCGCCGCCGACGCGCTGCCTCTCCCGGAGGAAGCGACGCTCGCGCCACGTTGGCGCCAAGCGCTGGCCGCGACGATCCCGAGCACGATCGGCGTGGCGGCGCTGTCGGTGATCGCGCTCTTCTCGGAGCCGACGCTCGGAGCGCTGCTCGCGGGGATCGAGGCGGGCCTCGGTGTCGCGGCGGCGTTCTCGCTGATGCGCATCGACCCGGCGCTCCACGTCGATCCACGCAGCCGCGCGGTCTACCGCAGGTAGCCTGCCGCCCGTGATCGGGTACCTGGCCGCCGCCGCCGCGACCTGGGGAGTGGCGATGGCCGTCTCGCCGCTGCTCACCGAATGCGGTTGCCATTCTGGTCTGCGTCGCGACGATCGCCGTCGCCGCGCGCTACCGGTAGCCACGGCACTACGATCCTCCCGTGCAGAACTGGGTGCTGACCGAGCTCGACTCCGGTGAACGGGTGATCTCGGAGCGCCTCGAGCATGTCCGCTCGGCGGCGATCGGCTTCTGGATCGGGGCCGGCGCCCGTGACGAGGACGCCGGCGAGGCCGGAGTGACGCACTTCATCGAGCACCTGCTCTTCAAGGGAACCGAGCGCTACAGCGCGCTTGAGATCGCGGAGATCTTCGACGGCCTCGGCGGCGAGCTGAACGCGGCGACCTCGCGCGAGCACACGCTCGTCTATGCCCGGATTCCCGACCACCATCTCGAGACGGCGATCGACGTCATGAGCGACATGGTGTTCGTGCCCGCGTTCGCCGAGCTGGACGCGGAGCGCGAAGTCGTGCTCGAGGAGATCGCGATGTACGACGACGCGCCGCAGGAGCTCGTACACGACCTGATCGCCGAGGCGGTCTTCGGCGAGCACCCGCTCGGCCGTCCGGTGATCGGCACAGCGGAGGTGATCTCGTCGATCCCCCGCGACGCGATCCAGCGCTACCACGGCGCCATGTACGTGCCGGAGAATATCGTCGTCGCCGCCGCCGGCAACATCGACCACGAGCGCGTGGTGGAGCTGATCTCGCGCGGGCTCGAGCGCCGCGACGGTTCCGGGACGCAGCACCCGAACGTGCGGCCGCCACTCGTGCAAGCGCCGCCGCCGCAGCTGCGGTTCCTGCGCAAGGACACCGAGCAGTACCACGTCTGCCTGGCGGCGCCCGGCATCTCCCGCTCGGATCGCCGCCGCTTCCCCGCGTCGCTGCTCGATGCGATCCTCGGCGGCTCGGCATCGTCGCGGCTCTTCCAGGAGATCCGCGAGAAACGTGGCATGGCCTACGCCGTCTACTCGTTCGTCTCGCAGTACACGGACACCGGCCAGATCGGCGTGTATCTCGGCACGCGCGAGGACAACCTCGCCGACGCGCTCGCGATCACCGCGGAGCAGATCGCCGACATCGCCGCCGGGAACCTGGCCGCGCGCGAGGTCGAGCGCGCGAAGGAGAACCTGAAGGGACGCATCTTGCTCTCGATGGAGTCGACGTCGGCGCGCATGAACCGGCTCGGCAAGTCGCTGATCACCGACTCGGAGCTCCTGTCGCTCGACCGGATCGTCGCCGAGATCGACGCGGTCGAAGCGGATTCGATCGCCGAGCTCGCGGCGGCGCTGCTGGCGCAGGACCGGCTGTCGGCCGCCTGCATCGGCCCGAGCGAAGAGCGCTTCCTCGCGGCGCTCGAGCGCGTGACGCCCGGGCTGGCACGAGCCGCGTGAACGTGCTCCTCAACGGGCGACGAGGCAAGGTCGGCTCGGTGCTCGCGCCGCGGCTGGAGGCGGCGGGCCACACGCTCGTCGACTCGCTCGGCGACGCTGACGCGATGGTCGACTTCACGCGGCCGGACGCGGTGCTCGCGAACGTGCGGGCGGCGATCGACGCCGCGGTCCCCTCCGTGGTCGGTACGACCGGCTGGGACCCGCAGAACGTCGCGGACGCGCCCGTCGCCGTGTTCTACGCACCCAACTTCGCGATCGGTGCGGTGCTGATGACGCGGTTTGCAGCCGAGGCGGCCCGGCACATGGAGCGGGCGGAGATCGTCGAGCTTCACCATCCGGAGAAGCTCGACGCGCCGTCCGGTACGGCCAAGCTGACCGCCGAGCGGATGGGCGGCGACGTTCCCATCCACTCCGTGCGCGTGCCTGGCCTGAACGCCCACCAGGAGGTGATCCTCGGCGCGCCGGGGCAGGTGCTGACGATCCGTCACGACGCGATCTCGCGTGAGGCGTACGCGCCGGGCGTGCTGCTCGCGCTCGAGAAGCTGCCGACGCTTCCACCCGGTGTCACGATCGGCCTTGACGCTCTTCTCTGAGCAGCTCGCCGTTGGAGACATCGCGCTGGATCTGCTGCGGCCGGTGTCGCCCGACGAGCTGATCGACGAGGACGCCTTCGCCGAGGACGAGTTCCTGCCCTACTGGGCCGAGCTGTGGCCGGCAGCGACCGCGCTCGCCGCGGCGCTCCCCGAGGTGGCCGGCTTGCGCGTCGCCGAGCTCGGCTGCGGCCTCGGAGTGCCGTCGCTCGTCGCGGCCGCGCGCGGGGCGCACGTCACGGCGACCGACTGGTCCGCCGACGCGATCGTGCTGCTGCGCGAGAACGCGGCACGCAACGCGCTCGTCCTGCGCGCCGAGGTACGCGACTGGCGCGAGCCGTGGGCGGAGCGGTTCGACCTCGTGCTTGCCGCGGACGTGCTCTACGAGCGCCGCAACGTCGAGCCGCTCGCTGCCCGTCTGCGCGAGCTGGCGCCGTGTGCGCTCGTCGGGCTCGCGGGCCGCCCCTACGAAGCCGAGTTCCTGCGCCGGGCGGGCGCGCACGAAGAGGTGGCGCCGCGGATCGTGCGAATAGAATCGTGGTCGTGCTCGGCAACGTCCTGACTGCGATCGTCACGCCGTTCCGCGACGACGGCTCGGTCGACTTCGACGCGTTCCAGCGCCTCGCACGGCACCTCGTCGAAAATGGATCCGACGGGATCGTCGTCGCCGGTACGACCGGCGAAAGCCCGACGCTGACCGACGAGGAACGCATCGACCTGTTCCGCGCGGCGATCGAGGCGGTCGGCGACGACGCGACGATCGTGGCGGGGACCGGCACGTACTCGACGGCGCACTCGATCCATCTGAGCGAACGCGCGTCCGAGCTCGGTGCGGACGCGCTCCTCGTGGTCACGCCGTACTACAACAAGCCGCCGCAGCGCGGCATCGTCGCGCACTTCCGCGCGATCGCGCGGGCGAGCGAGAAGCCGATCGTCGTCTACAACATCCCGTCGCGCGTCGTCGTGAACATCGAGCCCGCGACGATCACCGAGCTCGCGCAGATTTCGACCGTCCGCGCCGTCAAGCAGGCGAACGAGGACCTCGCGCAGGCGCGGCACATCGTCGACACGCGGCTCGATCTCTACGCCGGCGACGACAACCTCGTCCAGCCCTTCCTCGAGCTCGGTGGCATCGGCGGCATCTGCGTGCACACGCACGTCGTCGGCCCGCAGGTCGCGGAGCAGGTGCGCGCGGTCCTCGGTGGCGACGTCGAGCGCGGACGGGAGATCGATCACGAGCTCGCGCCTGCCTACGACATCCTCCGCGTCCAGACCAACCCGATCGCGATCAAGGCGGCGCTGAACCTGCTCGGCCACGCCGTCGGCGGCCACCGGCTTCCGCTCGTGCCGCCGACCGACGAGGAGGTCGCCGTCGTGCGCAGCTCGCTCGAGCGTCTCGGGCTGCTCGTCGCGGCCTGAGCCCTCTAAGCTCTGCGGGCGGCTCCATCGCCATCGCGACTACCTCGAGGCGCTCACCGCCCGCGGCATCGACCCCGAGCCGTTCGGCGGGGATCTCGAGGCATTCCGCTACGGTATGCCGCCGCATGGAGGCTTCGCGCTCGGTCTCGAACGATTCACGGCGCAGGCGACCGGGTGCCGCAACGTGCGCGAAGCGACCCTCTTGCCGAGGGATCGTGTGCGGCTCAGCCCCTGACCTCCTTACACTGCGGAGCCAATGACCGACCTGTTGCGCATCATCCCGCTCGGCGGCCTCGGCGAGGTGGGGAAGAACATGACCGTGTACGAGCTCGCCGACCAGGTGATCGTGGTCGATGCCGGCATGGCGTTCCCCCGCGACGAGCACCTGGGAGTCGACGTCATCCTCCCGGACTTCGGCTATCTTCGAGACAAGAATGTGCGCGCCGTGGTGCTGACCCACGCGCACGAGGACCACGTCGGCGCGCTGCCGTTCCTGATGCGCGAGATCCGCGTGCAGGAGATCTACGCGACGCGTCTGACACTCGGCCTCGTCAAGTCGAAGCTCGATGAGCACGGGCTGCTGCGCGCGTCCGAGCTCCGCGAGGTCGATCCCGAAGGGGCCCCCGTCGAGCTTGGACCATTCCGGCTCGAATTCATCCGCATGGCGCATTCGGTCCCGGATTGCGTCGGAATCGCGATCGAGACGACCGCCGGCCGCGTCTTCCACACCGGTGACTGGAAGCTCGACCACACGCCCGTCGACGGGCTCCGCACAGATGTCGGCAGGCTCGCCGAGCTCGGCAACCGCGGCGTCGACCTCCTGCTCGGCGACTCGACGAACGCGGAGCGGCCCGGCTTCACGCGCTCGGAGCGCGTGGTCGGCGAGGCCTTCCGGCAGATCATCCCGTCGCGGCAGGGCCGCATCCTCGTCTCGAGCTTCGCCTCGAACATCCACCGTATGCAGCAGGCGATCGACGTCGCGATCGACTGCCGGCGGAAGGTCGTCGTGGTCGGGCGGTCGATGCGTCGCAACATGAACGTTGCGCGGAACCTCGGCTACGTGCAGGTGCCGGACGACGTGCTGGTCAAGCCGGCGGACCTCGACGACATCCCGCCGCGCGAACAGCTCATCCTCTGCACGGGTTCGCAGGGAGAGCCGCTGTCCGCTCTGACGCGCATTGCCTACAACGACCATCCCGCGGTGAAGGTCGAGCGCGGCGACACCGTGATCATCTCGGCACGCCCGGTGCCCGGGAACGAGCTGCGCGTCCACGACGCGATCAACCGGTTGACGAAGAACGGCGCCGAGGTGCTGCACGAGGAGAACGCCGACGTCCACGTCTCCGGTCACGCACGCGCCGAGGAGCTGCGCACGCTGCTCAGCCTCGTGCGGCCGAAGGCGGTGATGCCGATTCACGGCGAGTACCGGATGCAGGCGGCGCACGCCCGGCTCGCGCAGGAGCAAGGGATTCCCGCGAGCTCGATCGTGATCGCCGAGAACGGCGACGTGGTCGAGCTCTCGCGCGACGGCGCGCGTATCGCCGACCGCATCGAGGCCGGCGTGACCTTCGTCGACGGGCTCGGCGTCGGGGACATCTCCGACGTCGCGCTGCGCGACCGCCGTCACATGTCCGAGGACGGCGTCCTGATCGTCGTCACGACCCTCGCCGACGGCGCCTCCGGCACTCCTGAGCTGATCAGCCGCGGCTTCGCCGAGAACGACGACGAGCTCTTCTCGGAGCTGCGCACCGAGGTGCGCGAGATCGTCCACGAGCTCCTCGACCAGGACATCGCAGAGATCAAGCTGATCCAGGAGCACATCCACGACGGCCTCGGTCAGCTGATCTACGACCGCACGCGCCGGAGGCCGATGATCCTCCCGGTCGTCATCGAGGCATGAGCGCTCCCACCGGGACCCGGCCTGAATGGGCGGCGGTGATCGCCGAGCACGCGGCCGAGGACTCGACGGCGCGGCGGTTGATCGCGCAGCTGCTCGCGGTCGAGGTCGCGTCGCTCGCGTTCTGCCGGCTGCTCGAGCGGTGGGCGCGCGGCGAGCCGGACCCGAGCACGCCGGGTCGCCGGCAGGCCGCACTGCGGCGGGCCGCCGACCGCGTCGAGACGGCACTCGCCGGGCTCGAGCAGCCGCTCGGCCGCTACCTCCTCGAGCTCGAGGCCGACGCGGCCGAAGGACGGTCGTGGTTCGGCGAGCCGAGCCGGGCGGAGCTCCTCGACTGGGAGCCGGTGCTGAGCCGCGCGGGCGTGCACGTCGCCCCGCACCGCATCGCGCAGGCATATCTCGAGCTCGCGGTGCTGGTGCGGGCGCTCGAAGGCCTCTCGTCGACGGTGCGCTGGCAGTCGACCATCGACCCTGGCTCACTGTGGGCGGGCCTGTTCGACCTGCGCGAGAACCTGCTCGGCCGCGCACTCGAGGACCTGCGCGCAATCGCCGCGTAGCCCTTCAGGCGTGAGGACGCTCGCCCATGCCACCAGGTCACCGTCGGAAGACGGTCACGAATATCCACGCGCCGAGCACGGCTAAGGACGGAAGCGTCAGGACGCCGATAAGAACTGCTGCGATCACGCTGCCCTTCGCCACAGCGAGCACGAACGCCGTCGTCATTAGTGCAGCGGTTGCGAGCCGCCACCACGGGATTGCAAGCCTCGGTTCCGCTATGACGCCGACCTTACGGTCAGGCGTCATTCGCGAACGCTCGCGCACATGACGCTCCTCCCGCTTCATTAGGCAGTTGAGCGACCGGGTGTTGGCTGCGGAGCGCTTGCCAGGCTGGTTCTCTGATTCCTTGGGGTGTTGATACTCCGCCAACGCCGCCTCTGAGTATGGTTTCACCTGGCGGCGCTGGGGCCTAGCATCCGTGGCAAAGCCGATCGCCGTGGGTTGGTCGTCGGCGAAGGAGGATCAGATGGGCTGGATCATTGGGAGGGAGCACGGCAGACTCGCGCGTGCAGGAAAGAAGAAGCTTGTTCTGCTGGCCGGGCTCCGCGCGACACGCGCGCCGGTTTATCGAGCCAAGGCCGAGCGGTGGGTCGCTGCTCTTTGTGTGGTCGCCTCGGCGCTGGTGCTCGTGCCCGCGGCCGCGGCGGCACCGACTACGAAGTTCGTCTCGAAGCAATACGGCTACTCGATCATCTTTCCCGGCGGTTCCAGTCACTGGACCTCGAGCTTCGCGTTTGTCAGGTGGTCGACTGGCACGATCTCGCCGGGTGCGCCTGCCTTCGACACCTTCAGGGATTTGCGGGTCGACCGGCTGTACATCATCGGGGCGCGACGGCTGCTGGCGGGATCCACGCTCGCGAAGTGGACTGCGATTTTCGTCTCGAATCGAGGGTCAAACTGCGCGACGCGCCCCTCGTCGCTCTCGAGCTCGACCCTCTCCGGGGCGCCGGCGCGCGTCCTCACGTGGTCGTGCACGGATGGCTACAAGTCGATCGGGATCACCGCGCTCCACGCCCACCGCGGTTACTTCATGATCGTCGCCTCGCGGACGACCAGTTCACGCGCCTCCGACCGCACTGCATTCAACGCCGCCCGAGACTCATTCCGCTTCCTGTCTAAGTAGGAGGCCGCGAAGACGCCTTCTCTGGGGGACCCACCGTCAGTAGTCGCGATGTTTGTCTGCTCCTCGAACGTGGGTTAACCCTCAGGCGTCTGTGAGACTCGTTTGGTCGGTCCGTCAGGGGCCGTCGCCAGGCTAGGTGTCGTCCGTGGCGTTCGTGACTCATCTGGCGTCATGAGCCGGACCGCCAACGACCACTTGACTTTTATAGAAGCATCACTGGCGCAAGCAAGAGTTGCTCTCTGATGCTCGGTTGTGACTGGGTTCTCGCGGGAGTACGCTCACCTAGATGATGCGAAACCGTCGTAACCTCAGGTGGAGCATCGCACTTGGCGCCGCGGCCTGTGTGTTCGTGGCGGTCGATTTCGCAAGCGCCGCGACACACTTTTCCACCGGTAGCGACGCAGTCACGTCCAAGCTTGTCGGCCGAACCGGCAAAGTCCTTTGCCGGATTACGCGAGACTCGTCGGGCGCATTGACGTTTCCCGACGACCAGTCAGAGGAGCTGTGGGTCAGCGAGTCCAAGACACGGGCTTGGGCAGGGGTAACTCATTTTCAGGTCGGGGGCGCTGTTCCCACTGAGTCCCCCGGGAAATGGAGGGTCTGGTCAGGCCACGTGCTCGTTGGCGTCCTCAAGGCCGATGGCCCACGACTCAAGGTCACCCGCATCGCGCAAAAGTTCGAAAGTCCCGACTTCGAGTGGTCCCTAGGGCCCTTGAAGCCGGGATACCTCGGATACGCAGTTGGCGCGGACCGCTTAGCTGTCGGGACCGCGTTCTTGCTTCTCGGGACTTGTCGGTAAATGCGAGGCCTGCGCTTTGCGCTCTCGCTCACGCCGAGGACGGCGTTGAGCGCGATCCGCCTTGCCTGAGATCGCCTGAGGTGGCGAGCCAGCGTTCACGACCGGATGGCGTCGGCCCAGGGTGCATACGCGAACGCTGGCGCACTCGACGGCGCACTAGAGTGACGCCGTGCTGCGAGGGCGCTGCGGATGCAATGCCGTTAGGTTCGAGGTGTCCGACGATTTCGTGGTCGCGTTCAACTGCCACTGCTCGAATTGCCGGGCAACGACGGGTTCGGCCTTCTTGCCGTGGGGCGAGATCGACCCGCGAAAGCTGAGGGTGACCAACGGTGCGGACTCGTTGAAGGTGATTGGCGACGCCGATGGCCACCACGAGAGGCGCTGCGGGAAGTGTTTCTCGCTGCTGTACTGGACGGGCTACGAGGGCAAGATCCGTGTGGCCTACGGGTCACTAATAGACGAGCCCACGCTCAAGCCGACGGCGCACATGTTCGTCGGGTCGAAGGCCCCGTGGTACGAGATCCTCGATGACCTGCCTCAGTACGACGAGTACCCGTGGTCTTGATCGGCGGGTAACTCGCGAGACCTTCAGGTCTTATTCCGGAACGCTCGATCAGGCGACGAGAACGGGCCGGACCGCCGAGGCCGTCCCCGGCGTAGGGTGGGCGGATGACGAAGCTCGCCCTCAGCTTTGCCTTGGCGGGGGTCCTCTGCGTTTCGGAAGCCACTGCGCAGGTCTCGGGCAGTCACGCGTCCGCCGCGGATCGATGTGGCGTCTCTAGTACGTCGTCGCATCCCGTGCCAGGGCGTCCCTCGTTCAACTTCGGCAACGCGCGTATTGCGGTCGACTTGCCCAAGGGTGCGAGATTCGTCGCGATTCCCGATGGCAGTCCTCGCGGCGGGTCGGCGTTCATCCAGAAGGACGGCTGGATCCGCACCAAGCTTGGTTGGTTCGCGTCCCGCGGCACTCCGCGCATTACCGGACGCAGAGTCGAGGGCACGGCGCGTCCACTGCGCGCGGACGTCGGCCCGCTCAGCTCCACATCCAACGGAACCTTCTATCCGAGCCGAATCTATTTTCCGTCGTTCGGCTGTTGGCGAATCACCGCGGCAGCCGGGGGCGCGCGCCTCACCGCGATCGTCGAGGTCACGCGATAAAGGCCTGAGGCGGCGGAACATGAGCGTTAGTAGCGCTCAGGGCGCATTGCGGAACTCTCGCCCAGGCGGCGCCTATCGCCAGGACTGCGGCCTGGCGCTTCCGCCGAGGCAGCCTAGGCTCAGAAGGATGAGTAGCGTCTCAAGAAGCCGATCGGTCCTAATCGCTGCTGGAGTACTCGCGGTCGCTCTGTCGGGAACCGCCAGCGGGAGCGCGCTGTCCGCCTTCCACACGCCAAAGTGGCTCGCACAGTGCTATGTCGTCGGCGAGGAACGACCGCCGACGCTCACCTGTTCGGTCACGCACAGCGGCTTCTTCGCGTCGATGAACGCGCACACGCGAACTCAGACGGGGGTCAACCCACGGGACAAGAACCGACACGATCCGTTCGCCGCGACTCGCGTTCTCGACTCCGACCACTACTGGGAATTTGGACACCTGTTCGGCTGCGTCAGTCGCGACGCGGGATTGAAGTGCTGGAACGCAGCGGGTCACCGCTGGTGGCTACGACGCTCAGGGTCATACCGCCTCTTTTGATGAAGAGCCTCGCGACTGTGCTTGTCGCCACGACGCTGGCGGCGTCTGCCTGCGCGACCACCCGCGGGTCATCTCTGCCGAACGGCGGTCGGCTGCTCGTCTCCTCTACCCAGACCGTGCGCACCTGCGTTGACCGCTGGAACCAGGCGAACATGGTCGGCTGGGG
Source organism: Gaiellaceae bacterium (assembly GCA_045806045.1). Classification (GTDB taxonomy): domain Bacteria; phylum Actinomycetota; class Thermoleophilia; order Gaiellales; family Gaiellaceae; genus PALSA-600. The sequence continues at coordinate 22,829 of JBJMKB010000086.1, forward strand.
CCCGGCGCCCGTGAACGTCGCCTTCCGCCGACCCGATGCCAAGGAGCGTTCTTCGATAGTGCTGCCCTCGCGACGGCGGTGCATCGTCGCGATCGCCGCAGGCGGGGGTACGTGGACCTGCATACTCGTCAGCTCCGGTGCCTACTGGTGCCCGCCACTGCACGAGCCCACTGGGCGGCCGCTGTCGAACAAGAACGCCACCATCAACGGCCGCGGCGTTCTTGAACTCGACGCGCCCCTGCCGGGGCACCCACCCGACGCCGCCGCTCGCGTGGCAGCGCTACCGGCACCTCGACGGCTTCATCTTGCCCTGGACAGCCCGTGGGAGGCTGTGGCCCGGCCTCCGCTTCCAGGGTCAAGGACGGGGCGGTTGCTTCCGGGTGGACGAGACGGCCAGATCAGGGATCAGTTGCCTCAGATCAGATAACTCGCGATTCGACGCATGCTTCCCGCAGCGGCGGAACTGGCGAGCGGGAGACCTGGCCGCGTGCGGAGCGCTCGGAGACACCCGCTTCGTACGCTGGACGATTACGGGACGCTGACCGCAGCATCAATCGCTCGGGGGTCGTTCGGGGACACTGTCGCAGTCCAACGCGCTTCACGCGTCGCGTGATACGCACGCCACGCTCCCGGAACCTGGTTCCGGGTTTGAACCAGGTTCCAGAGTTTCGGCCGTCGTTGCGCTCCGAGAGAAACTCCCGAACCTGGTTCAGAGAGCGAACCAGGTTCGGGCCGGTATGTTGACCCATCCGAGGGCGCACCTGCTCGACGCGGCGCCGTTTATTTGGACCGACACGGTTGTGCTGAACGAACGGGCCGCGGTAATGTCGGTTTGCCGCTCAGCGAAGGGACACGATGACGATCGACTTCAAGGAAGTGATCAGTCTGAGCGCTACGATCGTGGTGGCGCTGGCGTGCTCGACACTCGCCGGTGCGGCGGCGCAGGGAACGATCGTGTGGACCGACCATGCCTCGCCGTTCAAGGGAACGAACGCGATGGTTCCTGGCGGCTGGACGAAGGGCGACGACAGTTCCTTCAGCGTCGACCTCTTCGGGCCCGATTACAACAAGCAGACAGGGAACGGCGGTCGCATGATCCTCTTCGCCGATCCGCGCGCCACCGCCGGCGGGCAGAAACCCACGAACCTGACCAGCGTCGGCACCGCGCCGGCGGCGCTCGTTGCGTGGCTTCGCCACAACCCGAAGCTCGCGGTGTCGGCTCCGACAGCCCGCACGATTGCGGGAAACTTGAAGGCGATCAGCGTCGACATGCACGTGAGGCCGACAGCTGGCAAAGAAGACCCATCCTGTACGAACGCCTGCTGGACCTACCTCACCTTCCGCACGGGCTGCTGTTACGGAACCGACACAGTCACCTACGAGCGCATCTACTTCGCCACGGTTGGTGGCGGGACGAACGCACACGTGCTCATGATCTCGGTCGAAGGGCGGCCGCGCACCGCGTGGATCAAAGTCCTTCCAACCGCGAAGACAATCATCGACGCCCTCGTCGTCCCGAGGAAGTAGCGCTCGCAACGGCGACACTCGCGTCGTCGCCCGTCCTCGCCGAGCCCCCGAGAGAAACTCGCGAACCTGGTTCAAAGGGCGAACCAGGTTCGGGTCGATGTGCTGGCACACTCGCTTCGGGCGCGCACTGTTCAGACCGCTTCGCTCTCTTCCGGGTTGTGGGCGAACAGCTTCCAGTGCCCCTCGGAGATGATCTCAACAGTGTCATCGACGATTTTGATCGCGGTTTCATCGTCGATTGCATACGCCGGATTCGGGATCCCGGCCGCCCATTGTTCTGCCGCGGCCATCGTGTTCTCCGGCAGGTCGACATGATCCACGTGCGGAAAGATCGAGAAGTCGACGACGCCCAGCGATTCGTCGCCACCCGAGGGTGGCCTCCAGAAGACGAAGTCCTCGCCGATCCTGGGGGTCAGCGCCATGCTTCCGGCGCTGAATCCGACCCAGGCCGTCTCGTGCAGCGACGGCAAGAGGTCGGCCAGCCCCGACTGCCGCATCCAGTGAGACAGGTACAGGGCGTCGCCGCCGCTCACCAGTAGGACGTCGGTCTTCTGCACAAGGGGGAGCCAGTTCTCACGGTCGATGCTGGGGAGCGCGGTGAGCTCGAGTACGCCCACAGACTTCCAACCCAGTTCGGTCATCGGTTGGCCAGAGTTTCCGCTGATGAACTGCCAGCCGACCCAAGGGTGCAGAGGGTGGCCATAGGCCGCGGTCGGGATGCAGAGGGCGCTGCAGTCGGCGATCGGTTTGCCCAGGAGATCGAGGAGGGCATCGTGGATGCTCGGGTTCTTGATGCCCGCGGACGTGAGCAGGAACTTCATGTTGCCTCCCTGAGTCAGTGATTCCCGGCGATAGGGGTCGAGACTGGCAAACGATCGCGAACTCATCGCTCCGGCCACATCCGGACGAGCTGCTCCAAGCGCGGACCTTCTAGGCTCGCGGAATGCCGGTCGAGCTCACCGTCATCGGATCGATCAACCTCGACCTCGTCGCGCGCGTGGAGCGCTTGCCGCGCGCGGGGGAGACGGTTTCCGGCGTCGAGTTCGGTCGGTATCCCGGCGGCAAGGGCGCGAATCAGGCCGTGGCCGCGGCTCGCCTCGGGGCGCACGTCAAGATGATCGGCGCGGTCGGTGCGGACGCGTTCGCGGACGAAGCGCTCGGCGAGCTCCGCCACGCGCGCGTTGAGCTGCACCTGCAGAGCGAGGACGTGACGGGCGTCGCGCTGATCCTCGTCGACGGCGCAGGTGAGAATCAGATCGTCGTCGTTCCCGGGGCGAACGCGCGCGTGCGACCGCAGTCGCCGGGCGGCGCTGTGCTGACGCAGCTCGAGGTACCCGACGAGGTCGTCCATGCCGCAGGGAAGGGCGCGGACTTCTTCGCGCTCAACGCCGCGCCGGCGCGGCCGATCGACGTCGAGCCCGACCTCCTGATCGTCAACCAGCTCGAGCACGAGGTCGTCTCGCGCGGGAAGCTCGTGGCCGTGACCTACGGCGCGGAGGGTGCGGCGCTGTTCGAAGCTGGACGCGAGGTCGCGCGCGCGACGCCTCCGTCCGTGGAGGTCGTCGACGGCACGGGCGCCGGCGATGCGTTCGCAGCCTGCCTGGTCGTCTCGCTGCTCGAGGGCCGTTCGCGCGAGGACGCGTTGCGCCGCTCGTGCGCGGCCGGCGCGCTCGCGGCCTCGCGACTCGGCGCACAACGTTCCCTGCCCACCGCAGCTCAGGTGGACGCGATACTCGGGGCATGACACCGACCCCGATCATCGTCGACTGCGATCCCGGCCACGACGACGCGATCGCGCTGCTGCTCGCGCTGGCGTCGCCCGAGGTGGAGCTGATCGGCGTAACGACGGTCGCCGGAAACCAGACGCTCGACAAGACGACGAACAACGCGCTGCGCGTGCTCGAGTTCGCGGGCCGCGGCGACATTCCGGTGTACGCGGGCGCCGACCGCCCGTTCATCCGTCCCCAGGACGTCGCCGCACACGTGCACGGCGAGTCGGGTCTCGACGGACCGGATCTTCCGCAGCCGTCGAAGTCCGCGGAGCCCGAGCACGCGGTGGAGTACCTCGCCCGCGAGCTCCGGGCGCGGAACGGCAAGGTCACGCTGGTGCCCACCGGCCCGCTGACGAACATCGGGCTGCTCCTCGCGCTGCATCCCGACGCGGTGCCGGAGCGGATCGTGCTGATGGGCGGCGCGATCGGGGAGGGAAACCGCACGCCTGCTGCCGAGTTCAACATCTGGGCCGACCCGGAGGCCGCGGAGCGCGTCTTCCTCTCGGGGCTCGACACGACGATGGTCGGCCTCGACGTGACGCACCGCGCACTGATCGAGGACCAGCACACGGAGCGGATGCGAGCGGCGGGAAAGATCGGCTCGATGGTCGCCGAGCTCATGGACTTCTACGCCCGCTTCCACAAGGCCCGTTACCCGGACCTCGCGGGGTCGCCGATGCACGATCCGGTCTGCGTCGCGCATGTCGTCGACCCGACGCTGATGACCGTCCTCGACGCGTACATCGAGGTCGACTGCAGCGGCGGACCGAGCTGGGGTCGAACGAACGTCGATTGGCGCGGCAGGGAGCACCTTCCGTCGCCCAACGCGAAGGTGGGGGTCGGCATCGACGGCGCCCGCTTCGCGGAGCTGATCGTCGAGCGCATCTCGTCACTCGGTTGATCGTCTTCGCCGCGATCGCGCCGCACGGCAATCCGGTGTTCGAGCAGCCCGAGGGCGAGACACGGAAAGCGATGGACGAGCTCGGGCGGCGGTTCGACGCCGCGCGGCCCGAGGCGATGGTGATCGTGACGCCGCACGGGACGCACGTCGACGGCCACTTCGGAGTCGTGAGGTCGATCAGGCTCTCCGAGCACCCGAACGAATTCCTGGCGCCCGAGCATCTCTACAGCGGGCCGGGGGAGCCCGAGCTCGCCGACGCGTGCGTTCGCGCGTTGCAGGACGAGGGGCTGCCGGCGCTCGGGCTGACGTTCGGGACGACGGTGGCCGGCGCTTCCGAGATGCCGATCGACTGGGGCGCGGGCATCCCGCTCTGGTTCATGCGCGCGCCCGCTGTCGTCGTCACGCCGTGCCGTGCGCTCTCGAACGACGAGCACGTCCGCGCTGGCGCCGCGCTCGCGCGCGCGACCGCGGAGCGACGTGTCGCGTTCGTCGCGAGCGGCGACCACGGGCATGGGCACACGCACGACGGTCCGTACGGCTTCTCCGAGTACTCGCAACCCTACGACGAGGCGATCGTGCGCCTCGTGCGCGAGAACCGGCTCGGCGAGCTCGTCGGGTGGGACGCCCAGCGGGCGGTCGACGCGATGGCGGACAGCTTCTGGCAGCTCCTGATGCTGCACGGCGCGCTGGGCGATCGGTACGTCGCCGAGCTGCTGTCGTACGAGGCGCCGACCTACTTCGGGATGTTGACGGCCGGCTTCGAGCCGAAGCCCAAGGCGTAGACGGTCCGGCCGTCGGGCGAGATGGACGGCTCCGCGATCCTGCCGGTCGCGATGACGCGCCGCGCGCGCGTCGCGACATCCTGGACGACGAGCCGCTCCTTCACGTCGAGGTACACGAGGCTCCGCCCGTCGGGCGTCCACACCGGAAGCTCTTGCGCTGCGTCGGTCGCGAGCACTCGGCGGCTGTGCTCCGTCAAGAGCTGCAGCTTGTGGACCTGCAGGAGCGCCAGGCGCCGCCCGTCGGGCGCCAGCGTGACGCTGCCGTTCGGATAGGCGATCCGCTTCGACCAGAGCGGGCCGCCGCTCGCCCGCCATACCTCGACGTCGAGCCGCCAGCCCGTCGTCGGCCTCGACATCCTGACGAACGCGATGTTGCTGCCGCCCCACGAGGGGAAGGACACGCCGCCTTCGCCGTGGAGCGGCGTGATCGTGCGCACGTGGCGGCCCGTGAGGTCGTAGAGACCGATCTCGTCGATCCGGCCGTTCGCGACACTCGACGCGAGCAGCGTGCGGTCCGGCGACCAGGACGGCTGCGCGTTCGCCGGCGCGCGTCCGATCCATCGCGGCGCCCCGCCGTTCAGCGGGATCGACCAGACGGCCGTCTTGCCGAGCATCGTCGATTTCGTCGCGAGGAGCGCGCGACCGTCGGCCGTGGGGACCGGGAAGCCGAACTGGCCCTTCACGCGCGCGACGAGGCGCGGCGGGCCGCCGTCGAGCGGCAGCGCCCAGAAGGTCGACGTGCCCTGCACGGGGTCGGGCAGGGTTGGGCGCTGGTGCCGAAGCGCCAGGGGTAGGAGGACGAGCGCAATGGCTGCGAGGCCGACGACGACCGTCACGAGAGCTACCCCATACCGCACGACTCCTCCCATCGGCGCGGCCGGCGCGGGACCTGATCCCTCGGAGAAGGAGCGCGGGCGCCCGCCGCGAAGTGCGCCCGGATGGCGCGCAAGAAGCGGCCCCACAAGACGTCCCCGAGAACGCCCGCCCGGGTCAAGAAGCGCCGGGCAAAGCCGAAGGGGCACGCACATCACCACCCCGAGCTGGTGGGCCTCGGCCTGGCCGGGATCGGCGTCTTCCTCGCAGCCGTGCTCTGGCTTGGGTTGCACGGCGGGCCGGCGGCACACCTCGTCAAGAGCGCGATCGGCGCGGCCGCGTACCTGGCCCCGCTCGTGCTCGTCCCCGTGGGTTCGTTGATGGTGGCGAAGAGCGAGCTGGTCGACCTGCGTCCGTTCCGCCTCGGTCTCGGGGTTGCAGTCCTCGGTCTGATGCTCACGCTCGGGGCCGGTCACGGCGGCGCGGTCGGCGACGCCCTCGCGACTCTCGTCGCCCTCGGCCTCGGGACGACCGGCGCCACGATCCTCGGCGTGCTGCTGACGATCGCCGGTCTCCTCGTGCTGACCGGAGCAAGCCTCGGCGCCATTCTCCGCCGCACGGGCCATGTGGCACGGCGTGCGCACGAACGCGTGCGCACACGGCCGAACCTGATTCGCCAAGAGAACCAGATTCGCGAGCCACGCCCCCTCGAGCCGCCGGTCGACGTCAAGCACGACTACCCGGATCTCGTCACCGACTCTGTCTCGGCGCCGCCGCCGGTGCTCTTCGAGCGCGAACGGGACGAGTTCGACGCCGAGACGAACGAGACACAGGAGACGCTCTTCGACCTGCCGGTGCCGGGCGGGGAGTACGAGCTTCCCGACCGCGGGCTCCTCAACAAGTCGAAGCCCGGCGCGGGTCCGAACAGCGACGCGAACACGCGCGTGGCGGAGGCACTGGTGACGTGCCTCGCGCACTTCGGCGTCGAAGCGACGGTCGTCGGCCAGATCGCCGGCCCGCGCGTCACGCGCTACGAGCTGCAGCTCGCGCCGGGCACGAAGGTCGGCAAGGTCGCGAACCTGAAGGACGACCTCTCCTACGCGCTCGCGACGACGGAGATCCGCATCCTCGCGCCGATTCCGGGCAAGCAGGCGGTCGGCGTCGAGGTCCCGAACCTGAGCCCGAACCTCGTCACGCTCGGCGACATCTACGACGACCTTCCGCAGTCGGCGAGCCCGGTGAGCGTGTGGCTCGGCAAGGACATCTCCGGCGCCGCCGTCTGGGCCGACCTCGCGCGCATGCCGCACATCCTGATCGCCGGCACGACCGGCTCGGGGAAGTCGGGATGCATCAACACGATCCTCACGTCGATCCTCCTTCGCTCGACGCCCGACGAGGTGCGCATGATCCTGATCGACCCGAAGCGGATCGAGCTCAATTTCTACGAACGCATCCCGCACCTCCTGACGCCGGTCGTCTCGTCACCGAAGACGGCGGCGGCCGCGCTCGCGAACGTGGTCGGGGAGATGGAGCGCCGCTACGAGCGCATGAGCCAGGTACGTGCTCGCTCGCTCCCGGAGATGAACCGCGCGTTGCGCAAGCGCGGGGAGAAGCCGCTGCCGTTCCTGCTCGTCGTGATCGACGAGCTCGCCGATCTGATGATGGTCGCGCCGCAGGCGGTGGAGGACGCGGTGATCCGGCTCGCCCAGAAGTCGCGAGCCGTCGGGATCCATCTCGTGCTCGCCACGCAGCGTCCGTCCGTCGACGTGATCA
>JBJMKB010000087.1:0-95758 GCA_045806045.1 Gaiellaceae bacterium
GCGAAGGTGACGCGCGGCCTCGGCGCCGGCGCGAACCCGGAGATCGGGCGGGCCGCCGCGATGGAGACGCGCGACGAGCTGAAGGAGGCGCTGAAGGGCGCCGACATGGTCTTCGTGACGGCCGGCGAGGGCGGCGGCACCGGCACCGGCGCCGCGCCGATCCTGGCCGAGCTCTCCCGCGAGCTCGAGGCGTTGACGGTGGGCGTCGTCACACGACCGTTCTCCTTCGAGGGCCGGAAGCGGCTCCAGCAGGCGGAGGCCGGCATCCAGGAGCTCCGGGACCGCGTGGACACGCTGATCGTCATCGAGAACGACCGCCTGCTCCAGGTCGTCGAGAAGCGCACGCCGCTCGGCGAGGCCTTCCGGATGGCCGACGACATCCTGCGCCAGGGCGTGCAGGGGATCACCGACCTGATCACCGTGCCGGGGATCGTCAACCTCGACTTCGCCGACGTGCGCACGATCATGCGCGACGCCGGGTCCGCGCTCATGGGCATCGGCGCCGGGCAGGGCGAGAACCGCGCCAGCGAGGCTGCACGGACCGCCGTCAGCTCGCCGCTCCTCGAGTCGTCGATCGAAGGCGCGACGGGCATCCTCCTGAACATCAGCGGCCCGCCCGACCTCGGCCTCTTCGAGGTCAACGAGGCCGCCGAGGTCGTCACCGGCGCCGCCGACCAGAACGCGAACGTGATCTTCGGTGCCGTGATCGACGAGAACCTGAAGGACGAGGTGCGGGTGACGGTGATCGCGACCGGCTTCGGCGCGCAGCGCCGCCGCCGCGGCGCGCGGACGCCGATCGTCGAAGAGGCGCCGCCGGGGACGCGGGCACCGGAGTTCGATCCCGGCGACTCCCTCGACGTCCCGTCCTTCCTCCGCGACGAATAGGGCGGAGGTTCGGCGAAGCCGAACCGCAGCCCTATCGATCCTGATTCGGTCTCGGCCGAACCAGGATCGTGAGTTTTCGAGGTTTAGCGTCGAAACGGTCAGGAAACGAGGGGCGTGCCCTCTCGGGACTGGAGTGCAGTCCCACACGACCCGGTCCGAAGCCCTGTCAGCCCTGCTGGCGGGGCTTCGTCCTGTCGGGGCATCAGACGGCTCGCGCCGGCGCGTCTCGGTCAGTGGTGGCAGGCAGCTGAGTCGTTAGCATCGCCTCCGGTGCAGACGCTCCGGCGCACGCCGCTCCACGACCGCCACGTCGCCCTCGGGGCGCGCATGGTCCCGTTTGCCGGCTGGGAGATGCCCGTCCAGTACGAGGGCGTGATCCAGGAGCACCGTGCTGTGAGAACCGATGCCGGCGTCTTCGACGTCTCGCACATGGGCGAGCTCGAGGTCGAGGGGCCGAGTGCGCGCGACCTGCTGCAGTCGACGCTCTCGAACGACGTCGACAAGCTCGAGCCGGGCCTCGCTCAGTACACGCTGCTCACGAACGAGCAAGGCGGGATCGTGGACGACCTGATCCTCTACCAGCTCGACGGCCACCGCTATCTGATCGTCGCGAACGCGTCGAACGTCGATGCCGTCTTCGGCTGGCTGAAGGATCGCGAGGTGCCGGGCTCCGACGTGCGCGACGTTTCCCACGAATACGCGCTGCTGGCCGTGCAGGGGCCGAACGCGCTCGACAAGCTCGGGCTCGAGCACGAGAAGGCGTTCACATGGTCGATGGGCCAGCTCGACGGCGTCGAGGTGATGATCAACCGCACCGGGTACACCGGCGAGGAGGGGGTCGAGCTCGCGTGCATGGCCGACGATGCCGACCGGCTCTGGGACGCGATCGTGGGGCGCGGGATCAGCCCGTGCGGCCTCGGCGCCCGCGACACGCTGCGTCTCGAGGTCTGCTATCCGCTGCACGGCAACGACATCGGTCCGCAATGGGACGCGATCTCGTCCGGGCTCGGCTGGGCGTGCGCGCTCGGTACCGCGTTCACGGGCGCCGCCCGTCTCCGCGAGATCAAGGAGCGCGGTCCGGAACGCAAGCTCGTGCCGTTCCGGATGACCGAGAAGGCGATCCCGCGGCAGGGAATGCCGATCGGCGTCGCGGGCGGCGGCGGAGAGGTCACCTCCGGGACGCTCTCGCCGATGCTCGACGTCGGCATCGGCATGGGCTACGTCCCGGCTGCGGCGAGCGCGCCCGGCACCGAGCTCGTGATCGACGTTCGCGGGAAGCCGCGTCACGCGGAAGTTGCGAAGAAGCCCCTCTACACGAAGGAGCAATCGACCTGATGGCAGCGAGCGAGTCGTACCCCGACGATCTCCTGTACCACCCCGAGCACGACTGGGCCCGCATCGAAGGCGACGAGGCCGTGCTCGGCGTCACCTGGTATGCGCAGGACTCCCTCGGCGAGCTCGTGCACTACGAGCCGCCCGACGTCGGGTCGACCGTCTCCAAGGACAGCTCCTACGGCGAGGTCGAGTCGGTGAAGGCGGTCTCGGATCTGATCTCGCCGCTCTCGGGCGAGGTGCTCGAGGTCAACTCTGCGGTCGTGAACGCACCGGAGACGGTCAACGAGGATCCCTACGGCGAGGGTTGGCTGATCCGCATCCGGATGTCGAGCCCCGACGAGCGGGAGCAGCTGATCGACGTCGCCGCGTACAAGAAGGTTCTGGACGAGGCGTGAGCTACCTCTCGCTGACCGACGCCGACCGGGAGGAGATGCTGGCCGCGATCGGGGTTTCGACGGTCGAAGAGCTCTTCCGCGACATCCCCGAGGCGATGCGGTACGCGCGCGACCTCGACATCGGGCCGGCGCTGCCGGAGGCGCAACTGCAGCGGCATCTCGAGGAGCTCGCGGCGAAGAATGTCGTCGACGAAATCAGCTTCCTCGGTGCGGGGATCTACGACCACCATGTCCCGGCCGTCGTCGACGCGGTGCTCCAGCGCGGCGAGCTTCTGACCGCATACACGCCGTACCAACCCGAGATGAGCCAGGGCGTGCTGCAGGCGATCTTCGAGTACCAGACCGCGATCTGCGAGCTCACCGGCATGGACGTCTCGAACGCCTCCGGCTACGACGGCGCGACGGTAGCCGCGGATGCGTGCTTCGTCGCGAAGCACGCCACCGGCCGCTCGAAGATTGTCGTCACCGAGGCGACGAATCCGCAGGTCCGCCAGGTGATCAAGACGTACGCGCCCGGCTTCGGCCTCGAGGTCGTGGAGGTGGGGCACGAGGGCGGCGCGACCGATCCCGAGCGCGTGCGAGCCGTCGCCGGCGATGCGGCCGCAGTCATCTTCCAGCAACCGAACTTCTTCGGGGTGCTCGAGAACGCGCCGGAGCTGGCGGCAGCGGCGAACGATGCGGAGGCGATGCCGATCGCGCACGTCGACCTCGTCTCGCTCGGCGTGCTGGAGGCGCCCGGCAACTACCGATGCGCGATGGCGATCGGCGAGGGGCAGTCGGCGGGCAACCCAATGAGCTACGGGGGACCGCACTACGGGTTCCTCGCCGCGCGCAACGACTACATCCGCCGGTTGCCCGGCCGCATCGTGGGCGAGACGGTAGACGCCGCGGGTGAGCGCGGCTATGTGCTGACGCTGCAGACGCGCGAGCAGCACATCAGGCGCGAGAAGGCGACGTCGAACATCACCACCAACCAGACCCTGCTGGCTCTGGCAGGGCTGGTGCACCTGAGCCTGCTCGGCCCGCACGGCCTGCGCGAGCTGGGGGAGACCTGCATGGCGCTCGCCGGCTATGCGAAGCAGCGTCTCGAGGAGGCGGGGCTCGAATTGGTGTTTCCCGAACGGACAACGTTCAAGGAGTTTGCCGTGCGCATCGGACGGAATGCGCGCGAAGCGCTGACGGCGGCGCGGGCAAAGGGTGTCTACGCCGGCTACCCGCTCGGACGCGACTACGCCGGGCTGGACGACGCGCTGCTCGTCGCGGTCACGGAGAAGCGGACGGTCGAGGAGATCGACCGGTTGGTGGAGGCGCTCGCACCATGAAGCTGATCTACGAGAAGTCGCAAGCAGGCCGCCGCGGCATCGGTGTTCCGACGCATCCCGAGCTGCCCGTGCCCGAGGTGCCCGACGAGCTCGCGCGGAAGAGCCCGCCGCGTCTGCCCGAGCTCGCCGAGCCGGAGGTGCTGCGCCACTTCACGAAGCTGTCGACGCGCAACTTCGGGATCGACACCGGCTTCTATCCGCTCGGCAGCTGCACCATGAAGTACAACCCGCGCATCAACGAGCGCCTCGTCGGCCTGCCCGGGTTCGCGAACCTGCATCCGCTTGTCGAGGACGATGCCGCGCAGGGGGCGCTGGAGCTCGAGTGGAACCTGCAGGAGATCCTCCGCGAGGTGACCGGGCTCGACGCGATCTCGCTTCAGCCGGCCGCCGGCAGTCAGGGCGAGCTGACGGGCCTGATGCTCTTCCGCGCGTACTTCAAGGACAAGGGCGAAGACGAGCAGCGGCGGAAGATCGTCATCCCCGACACCGCGCACGGCACGAATCCGGCGAGCGTGACGATGGCGGGCTACGAGCTGACGCCGGTGAAGACGGACGCGCGCGGGAACATCGACGTCGAGGACCTGCGCGGCAAGGTCGACGAGCACACCGCCGGCCTCATGCTCACGAATCCGTCGACGCTCGGGCTCTTCGACGAGAACATCGAAGAGATCCGCGACATCTTTCACGGGGTCGGCGCCCTCATGTACTACGACGGGGCAAACCTGAACGCGGTGTGCGGGATCTCGCGTCCCGGCGACATGGGCTTCGACGTCGTGCACATCAATCTGCACAAGACGTTCTCGCAGCCACACGGCGGCGGTGGGCCCGGCGGCGGCCCGATCGCCGTGCGCGACATCCTCGAGCCGTTCCTGCCGGTGCCGGTCGTCGTGAAGGACGGCGAGACGTTCAGGCTCGAGTACGACCGGCCGAAGTCGATCGGCAAGGTGCGCGCGTTCAGCGGACCGTTCGGCGTCTTCGTCCGCTCCTACGCGTTCATCCGCTCTTACGGTCCGGCGTTGAGGGAGATGAGCGAGGTCGCGGTGCTGAACGCGAACTACCTGCTCGCGCGCTTGAAGGACGCCTACGACCTGCCGTTCGACCGCTTGTGCATGCACGAGTTCGTTCTCAGTGCGCGAACGTTGAAGCGCGAACACGGCGTGAGCGCGCTCGACGTCGCCAAGCGCCTGATGGACTACGGCTTTCATCCGCCTACGGTCTATTTCCCGCTGATCGTTCCCGAGGCGCTGATGATCGAGCCGACCGAGTCGGAGGCGAAGGAGACGCTGGACGAGTTCGTCGACGCGATGCTCGCGATCGCACGTGAGGCGAAGGTGAGCCCCGAGCTTCTGCACGGGGCGCCGCACGACAGGCCTGTGCGCAGGCTGGACGAGGTGCGGGCAGCCAAGAATCCGATCGTGCGGTACCAGTTCGAGGAGCATCCGGTCGAGCGGGGGGCAGGCGATCGGCAGCTGGAAGCGCAGAAGGGAGCGTGACCGCCGGACGGCTGCAGGCGGAAACGCGCACGCTCGCGCGACGGCGCTATCGATCGCCTACTGCGTTAGCGGCGATTGCCGGGGCCGAATGAGCCAAGGTTCACGTCGCCGACGAGGAACGATGCGGCGAACGCTGCCAGGCCCCACGCGACCAGGTCGCTCCAGTTCGTGTCGGTGAGCACGGCGACGACGAACAGAACGACCGCGACCAGCAGAAGAATGCTGCGGAGTCCGAAGTTCATCGCGTGGTCTTCGCCGTGGCTCGCGTTCATCCTGCGCGCGTGTCGGAACATTGCTACCCGCGCGCGAGCGCCGGTAGCGGCTCGGCGCGGTAGTGGCGGATGGACGGGACCGCGACGACGATGGCGGTCGACGCGAGGATCCAGACGGCCCCGGCCCACATGACCGCCGCGACGCTCGTCTTCTCCGCGAGGAGACCGACGGCCACGAAGCCGATCGGGGCGAGGACGAGCGTGCCGATCTGGCTGTAGGCGGCGACGCGCGCGAGCGACTCGCGCGGAATGTCCCGCTGCATCGTGGTCGTCCAGAGCGCGCCCCAGAAGCTGGACTGCGCGCCACCGAAGAACGCGGCGAACGCGACCGCGGCGAGCGGCGCCGGCCCGGCGAGCGCCGCGAGTTGGGGCGCGGCGAACAGCACCACAAGAAAGGCGACGAGCAGCGGTCGCGCCGGGCGCCACCGAAGAGCGAGCATGCTCCCGGCCATCATTCCCGCGGCGAACGACGCGCCGACGACGCCCCATGCGGCGCCGCCTCCGAGCGCCCGCTTGGCGACGACAGGCCCGAGTGCGAAGAACGAGACCAGTGCGAACGCGTTCAGCAACGCGATGTGGACCACGCCGACCCACAACCATGTTCGCGACCGGAACTCGTTCCAGCCCTCCGCGAGGTCGTGCAGGATGCGCCCGGCCGGCGCGAGCGTCAGCGCGCCGCTTCGCCCGAGCGCGCCGAGTGCGCACGCGCTCACGAGGAACGTCAGGGAGTCGACCGCGAACGCCGTGCCGGGGCTCGTGAGCGTCACGAGAACGCCGCCCGCCAGTTGGCCGACGAGCCCGGAGCCGCCGCGCGAGAAGTCGAGCAGCGCATTGGCCGATTGAAGCGACGGAGCCTCGACCAACTCGGGAACGAGACCGACGGCTGCCGGTGCGAAGAACGCCTGCGCCAACCCGTGCAGCGCGAACAGCACGAGGAGCTCCCAAAGCCGGGCCGAGCCCGTGAGCAGGAGAAGGGCCGCGGTCGCTTGTGTCGCGAAGCGTCCCGCGTCGGAGGCAAGCATCACCTTGCGTCGAGACAACCTGTCGCCCGCGACTCCGCCAAGGAGCACGAAGACGATCAACGGGACCCGCGTTGCGGCGAGAGCGAGGCCTACCGAGGCGATCGACCCCGTGACCTGGAGCACCGCAAAGGCCAGTGCGACCGACGCGACCGAGCTCCCGAACGTCGAGGTCGTCTGGCCGACGAAGAAGAGCCTGAAGTCGCGCCCGCGCAGCGGGCTGGGGGAGCGCGGCGACACGAACGCACGTTCTATTCAACACGGCGCCGCCGGTCAAGTCTGGGCGTCCTGCGACCAGCTTTCGCGCACCGCCGTCGCAGCGGGTTCGTCGAGCGTCTCGCGAACTGTAAATCCCATGCAAAACAGAACGGGATCAGCCGAGATCGGTGCAAGTATTCGGAGCGGCGGGCATCTCACCGAGGGAGCACTGCCAACCGACACCGAATCCTGGAGGCTCGTATCGTGAAGAAATTGAGCGGAGGTAGAAGCCGGCTTGCCGCGGCCACCGCGGTGACGGGCGCACTGCTCGTCCCGCTGGCGACCTTCGGCGCCCCGGCGCTTGCCCGAAGCGGCGCGGCGAGCGAGTACCAGTACGGCGGCTCGGGGTCGTCCCAGTACCAGTACCGCGTGACGATCTGCCATGTGACCGGGTCGAAGAAGCACCCGGCACACACCATCACCGTCTCGTCGGCCGCCGTGGCAAAACACATCAAGCACGGCGATCACCTTGGTCCGTGCACCGGGGCGGAGAAGCCGAAGCTGAAGACGACCAAGCCCGTGACGCAGACCGTGGCTCCGGCCGCCCCCGCGTCGGACAATGGCGGGCACGGGAAGGGCCACAAGAAGTAACCCGCGTCTCTACGGCAGCATGATCGAACTCGAGGCCCCGCTCTGCGGGGCCTCGAGCGTTGAGGACGCCGACGGCTCCGTCGTGCTGCGGGCGCCGGCGATCGCCGCGACGCCCGCCAGCAGTGCGGCGGCGAGCGTCGCCGCTCGGGCCGCGCTCGGGAGCCCGGCGCTCGGCTCGGCGGCCGCCTCCTGCGTCTCGCTGAATGCGACCGCGGCGGCGCACGCGAGGGCGGCGACGACGAGGGCCGGCAGCTCCCAGTCCCAATCGAGTCCCGCGTGGACGTAGAACGCGATTGTTGCGCCCGCTGCTGCCGGGACGAAAGGACGCGCACGGTGCGCGACCGTCGCACGCAGCGGATAGAGCAGGAAGGCGATCAGCAGGCACAGCCCGACCGGCCCGAGCTCGGCGAGCGTCTCGAGGTACAGCGAGTGGGCGTCGAGTGCGCCTCCCCACTGGCCGACCGGGCCCGAGAGCAGCCAGTACCGGCCGAAGGTGCCGGCTCCGGACCCGAGCAGCGGGTGCGCGAGGAACTCGCGCCAGGCGACGTGGTAGTAGAGGCTGCGCGGCTCCGTCAGCGACGCCGAGACGATGGCGCCGATCCCGAGCACCCCGGCGCCTGCGACCGCTGCCACCACGAGACCGCGAGTGCGACGACCCGCCCGCCCGACCGGGCGCCGGGCCGCCAGCACGGCCGCGACTGCGGCAAGCGCCGAGCACACGACTGCGGCGAGGGCCACGACCGGCCTGCCGAGGTGGGGCGTGTCGAGCGTGCCCAGGCCGCTGTAGCGGGCGATCACCGTCGCCGTAGCGGCCGGCAGGGCAAGCGCCGCCGCCATCCGCACGACTGACCAGGGGGAGCGGTGGAGCGCGATCGTCGCCGCGAGCCCGATCCCGAAGGCGAGCCACGACGCGCGACTCTCGCTGAGCGTGAGCGCGGCGGCGCAGAGCGGCACAGCGGCCCCCGACGTCGCGCGAACCACCCGGTGCCCGCTGTCCGTTGCCGCCCCGATCGAGAGGAGGATTCCCATCACGCTGAGGATCCCCACGGCGTTCGCGTAGCCGAGCGGCTCCGAGAGGAGATACCCCTCGAACTGGTCGAACGACCTCGGGACGACGAAGTAGCGCGCGAGTGCAAGGAGGACGAGCGCCACGATCCCCGCGTGCGCGCCTGCAAGCAGGATCGGCGCCGAGCCGCGGCGCGCGAGGACGATCAATGCGAGCACGACGGCTGCGTAGACGAGCATCCGCCGTGACTCGAGGACGGACTGGGCCGGCTCGACGGACCAGATCGCCGATGCGAGGGTCCAGAGGAGGAGCGCGCCCGCGGCCACGAGCCAGGGCCAGTCACGGCGAACCCGGTCGGCGCTCGCCCCGAGGACGAGCGCGAGCGCGGCCGCCCACGCCGCGAGCGCGGCGGACCACACCCATGCGTCCGGATGAAAGCCGCCCTGGACGGCACCGAGCGCGGGAACGAGGACGAGCGGAACCGCGGCAACGGCGACGCGCGCGCTCCAGGTGGCGCCCATCAGCTCGCCGACACGCCCGCGTGCTACCCGGCGTCCTCCCAGAAGCTCTCGAGCATCGTCGCGTCGCCCGTCTCGCCGGCGCCGAACGCGAGGAACTCCAGACCCTCGGGCCCCGCCTGGAAGCCGCGCGCCGTCACCGGCGCGACGCGCACGACATCCCACTGCTTCAGCTCGCGCGTCTCGTCTTCGAGGGTGATCGAACCGCCGCCGGAGAGCACGACGTAGAACTCTTCCTGGCCCTCGTGGCGGTGCCCGAAGGCCTGGCGGTAGTTCGGCGCGAGCCTCTGGTAGCTGAATCCGCCCTGCTTGGCGTCCGTCGCCTTGCGCCCGAAGCGTGCCTCGACGTTCGGCGACAAGCCGAACTTGACGGCCTGGTCTTCCAGCTCTTTGATGTTCACGATCGCGTAATCAGCGGCCACTGCGGCACCCCTCTGTCGTTTGCGACTCTGTGGTCATGCAGACACGCAGACTAGGACAAGGACTCGAAGTCTCGGCGCTCGGTCTCGGTTGCATGGGCATGTCGGAGTTCTACGGCACCGCGGACGAGGGGCAGGCGATCGCGACGATCCACCGCGCGATCGAGCTCGGGGTCACGTTCCTCGATACCGCCGACATGTACGGCCCGTTCACGAACGAGCGCCTCGTCGGCCGCGCGATTGCCGACCGCCGCGACGAGGTCGTCCTCGCAACGAAGTTCGGCAACGAACGACGCGAGGACGGCAGCTGGGTCGGCATCAACGGCCGCCCCGAGTACGTCCACCAGGCATGCGAGGCGAGCCTCCAGCGGCTCGGCACCGACCACATCGACCTCTACTACCAGCACCGGGTCGACAACGACACGCCGATCGAGGAGACGGTCGGCGCCATGAAGGAGCTCGTCGAGGCGGGCAAGGTGCGCCACCTCGGGCTCTCCGAGGCAGCGCCCGAGACGATCCGGCGCGCGCACGCGGTGCATCCCATCACGGCGCTCCAGACCGAGTACTCGCTCTGGTCGCGCGAGCCGGAGGACACGATCCTGCCGACGACGCGCGAGCTCGGGATCGGGTTCGTCGCGTACAGCCCGCTCGGCCGCGGCTTCCTCTCCGGCCAGATCACGTCCATCGAGGACCTCGACGAGAACGACTTTCGACGGCGCGGCCCGCGCTTCCAGGGCGAGAACTTCCAGCGCAACCTCGACCTTGTCGAGAAGGTGAAGGAGATCGCCGAGGAGAAGGGCATCACGCCAAGCCAACTCGCGCTTGCGTGGGTGCTCGCCCGCGGTGAGGACATCGTCCCGATCCCGGGCACGAAGCGCGTCGAATATCTCGAAGAGAACGTGAAGGCGGTCGACGTCGAGCTGACCGACGAGGACCTGGAACGCATCGAAGAGGCGTTCCCGAAAGGGGCAACCGCGGGCGACCGCTACCCCGACATGTCGACGGTGAACCGGTGAGCAAGATCGAGAAGACCGACGCCGAATGGCGCGCTGAGCTCTCACCCGAGCAGTACCGCGTTCTGCGCGAGAAAGGGACGGAGCGGCCCTTCACCGGCGAGTACGACCACGTCTTCGACGATGGGACGTACCGCTGCGCCGGCTGCGGCGCACAGCTGTTCACGTCGGAGGCGAAGTACGACTCCGGTTGCGGCTGGCCTGCGTTCTCCGCGCCCGTGGGTGGCGGGGCGATCGACGAGGAGACGGACACGACGCACGGGATGGTGCGTACCGAGGTGATGTGCGCGAGCTGCGGCGGTCACCTCGGGCACGTCTTTCCCGACGGGCCGCAGCCGACGGGGATTCGCTACTGCATCAACTCCGCGGCACTCAAACTCGAGGAGGACTAGTTGGAAAAGAAGGCAACGTTCGGCGCCGGGTGCTTCTGGGGCGTCGAGGCGGCGTTTCGCCGCACGGACGGCGTGACGGGGACGCGCGTCGGTTACGCCGGCGGAGGGGTGGACAACCCGTCCTACGAGCAGGTCTGCTCGGACACGACGGGCCACGCCGAAGTCGTCGAGGTGACCTACGACGACGAGAAGGTGCCCTACGAGCAGCTGCTCGCGATCTTCTGGGCCGAGCACGACCCGACGCAGCTCAACAGGCAGGGGCCCGACGTCGGCTCGCAGTACCGCTCGGCGATCTTCGTGCACGACGACGAGCAGCGAGCGGCCGCCGAGGCATCGCGCGAGCGCGTCCAGGAGCGCTTCACGCGCCCGGTCGTGACGCAGATCGAGGACGCACCGCCGTTCTGGGAGGCGGAGGACTACCACCAGCGCTACCTCGAGAAGCGCGGGCTCGCCAGCTGCACGCCGCGGCTCGCCACGGTTTCGTAGTCGCCCGATCCGGCAACCCGCACCTGCGGTGAGCATTCATCCGCAGGTGCGGGTCGTCGTGCGTCCCATCGGCTCGGCCGTGCCGCTCGGGTTCTTCGCGTTCGGCATCGGCATGTTCCTGTACGCCGCTCTCGACGCGCCGTGGGTCAAGCAGACCGATGGCCGCTCGATCGGCCTGCTTCTCGCCGGGTTCGTCGCGCCGCTCGAGGTGATCGCGACGATCTTCGCCTTCCTGGCGCGCGACACGGTCGCCGCGGCGACACTCGGTCTCTTCGCAGGCTCGTGGTTCGTCGGCGGGCTGACGACGATGCAGGCGAAGCCGGGCGTGCTCGACGCCGGCGTCGGCTACTTCCTGATCGCGTTCACGATCGTCGTCCTGTTGCTCGGCGGAGCAGCGATCCTCGGCAAGCCGTTCATCGCCGTCCTGCTGTTCATCTCGGCCGGGCGCGGACTCTTCTCGGCGATCTACCAGCTCGGCGGCGGTGCGCGCTGGAATCACATCGGCGGGTGGCTCGCGCTCGTGATCTTCGTCGTCGCGATGTACGGCGGCATCGCGTTCCTGCTCGAGGACGCGCTCGGGAGGACAGTGCTCCCCCTCGGTCGCCGCGGCGGTTCGCGCGAGGCGATCGAAGGGAGCCTCGGCGATCAGCTCCGCGGTCTCGAGGACGAAGCGGGTGTGCGCCACACCCTGTAGATGATTGATTCCGAATATCAAGCACCCGCGGATGGGGCCCTGCACGCTGCGCATCGCGCCCGCCTCGCCCAGCACCAAGGCAAACCAGCCTTGGCACTGGTCGAGTCGACCACGCTGCTTGGTGCAGACCCTCCCCGCAGGCACTCATATTTGGAATCAACCATCTGGGGGCAGAGGGGACGCATGACGCTCGAGCCCCCTCCGCCGCATCCCGATCCGATGCCCGCGCCGCCGACGGAGCCCGACCCGGGCCCGCCGGCGCCGCATCCGGATCCGCTCCCACAGCCGCCGGAGCCGAACCCGCCGGAGATCTAGTGCCCTCGTCCCGCCGGTTCCGTTCTTAGTACCGCGTGAGAAGCCGGAAGAACAAGCCGCTCGTGGGGAAGGCCGCCAACTTGCGCCGCAGTTCCGTCGCAGTCATTGCCGCTCCTTGCTCTTTGGGGGGAAGGGGAAGGGCCCCGCCGCACAGGGCCCCCGTTGATCACCATGATCGATCAAGGGCCGGTTGACCAAGCCCTCGTTTGGTGGTTCACCCCGCTGCTTGACCGGCGGCTTCGCGCTCCCGCTTGCGCTTCGAGGCGGCGCTGGCGCGCTTCGACGCCGACAGCTCGACCTTTCGCAGCCGCACCGACTTCGGCGTCACCTCCACGCACTCGTCGTCCGCGATGAACTCGAGCGCCTGCTCGAGCGACAGCGGCCGGGGCGGAATCAGGCGGATGAGCTCGTCGGCCGAGGACGCTCGCATGTTCGTCAGCTTCTTGGGCTTCGAAGCGTTTACGTCGAGATCCTCGCGCCGCGAGTTCTCGCCGACGACCATCCCTTCGTAGAGGTCGTCGCCGGGCGCGATGAAGAGCGAACCGCGCTCCTGGAGGTTCTCGATCGCGAAGCCCGTCGCCTGGCCGCGCCGGTCGGCGACGAGGCTGCCGGTCGGTCGCGTGCGCAGCTCGCCGAACCACGGCTCCCAGCGCTCGAAGACGTGGTGCATGATCCCCGATCCGCGGGTCTCCGTGAGGAACTCTGTGCGGAACCCGATCAGGCCCCGTGCCGGGACGAGGTACTCCATGCGGGCCCACCCCGTGCCGTGGTTGACCATCTCCTGCATGCGCCCCTTGCGCAGCGCGAGGAGCTGCGTGACGACGCCGACGAACTCCTCCGGGACGTCGATCGCGACGCGCTCGACAGGCTCGTGCCGCTTCCCGTCGATCTTGCGCACGAGCACCTCCGGCTTGCCGATCGTCAGCTCGAAGCCCTCGCGGCGCATGATCTCCGAGAGCACCGCGAGCTGCAGCTCGCCGCGGCCCTGCACCTCCCATGTGTCGGGCCGCGGCGTCGGGAGGACGCGCAGCGAGACATTGCCGACGAGCTCCTGGTCGAGCCGCTGCTTCACCTGGCTGGCGGTGAGCCGGTCTCCTTCCGTGCCGGCGAGTGGCGACGTATTGATCCCGATCGTGATCGAGAGGCTGGGCTCGTCGACGACGGTGACCGGCAGCGGGCGCGGGTCGTCTGGGTCGGCGATCGTCTCGCCGATCGTTACCTCCGGCAACCCGGCAAGCGCGACGATCTCACCGGGTCCCGCTTCCTCCGCGGGCACGCGGTCGAGCGCCTCGGTGACGAGCAGCTCCGTCACGCGCGCGTTCTGGATCTCGCCGTTCGCGCGGCACCACGCGATCTGCTGCCCCTTTCGGAGCGTCCCGTGCCGGACGCGCAGCAGCGCGAGTCGGCCGACGTACGGGGAGGCGTCGAGGTTCGTGACGAGCGCCTGCAGCGGGTGGTCGGGGTCGTACGTGGGCGGGGGGATCGTTTCGAGGAGCGTGTCGAAGAGCGGCGTCAGCTCGTCCGACAGCTCGTTCGGGCCGAGGCCGGCCTTTCCCTCGCGCGCAATCGTGTAAACGATCGGGAACTCGATCTGCTCCGCGCTGGCGTCGAGGTCGAGGAACAGCTCGTACACCTCGTTCACGACCTCCTCGACACGGGCGTCGGGCCTGTCGATCTTGTTCACGACGAGGACAACCGGCAGACGGGCCTCCAGCGCCTTGCGCAGCACGAAGCGCGTCTGTGGCAGCGGCCCTTCCGAAGCGTCGACGAGGAGGAGCACGCCGTCCACCATCGTGAGGCCGCGTTCGACCTCGCCGCCGAAGTCGGCATGGCCGGGGGTGTCGACGATGTTGATCTTCGTCCCCCCGAGGCGGACCGAGGTGTTCTTCGCGAGGATCGTGATGCCCTTTTCGCGCTCGAGATCGCCGGAATCCAACACACGCTCCGCGACGTCCTGGTTCTCGCGGAACGAGCCGGACTGCCAGAGCATCGCGTCGACGAGCGTCGTCTTGCCGTGGTCGACGTGGGCCACGATGGCGACGTTGCGCAGGTCGTTCCGCTGGGCGAGTGTCTTCGACACAGCCCGGCAGGGTAGCTGGCTACTTCTTGCCGAGCCCCTCGTGGACTTCTTGCGTCAGCGCGAGGATCGACTTGTTGAGGGCCTCGATGCGGTCGTTCTGCTGGATCATCAGCTGGTTCTGCTTGTCCTCGTCCCGGATCAGCTGGTACTGCTCGTTCGCGAAGACCTGCCGGCGTGCGTCGGCGCGGTTCTGGCTGATCATCACGAACGTCGAGAGGAAGATCGCCTCCAGGCTGACGATCATCGTCAGCAGTCCGAAGGGGTACTTCTCGACCGGCAGCGAGATCCAGAACGCGAACCAGACGATGTGGACGTAGACGAAGACCATCGAGCCCGCGAAGGCGGTGACGGCGTCCGCGATCCGGTTCTGGAGGCTCGCGGCGCGGCGGGCGTCGTGTTCGATCTCGGCGGGCGAGACGGGGAGCTTCCGGCTCTCGTGCTGGATCGCCTCGCGAATCCGTGTGGCGGCCACGGCTCCCCAGTTTGCGCTAAGGGTCGGACGAGTTCGTGCCGAAAGGGTCGTTGTGCTGCGCAGCGGGCTGAGAGAGCGGCTTGGGCCGGTGCTCGTCGTCGGGGCGGCTGCCGCGGCCGCGCCCGCGGTCGTGCACGTGGTGGCCGGGGACGTGAAGGTGCATCTCACCGGCACGACGCACTTCTACGCGGTCGGATTCAGCGCGCTCGTCGCTGCTGCCGCCGCGGTCGGATTGACGGTGATCGGCGCCCGGCGCGCCGACACGCGCACGGTCGTCGTCGGAACGGCGTTCGCGGTCATGGCGAGCCTGCTCGCGCTTCACGGCTTCGCGACGCCCGGAGTGATCGTCGACGGGTACGGCGTCGTCGCGATCACCGGCGGCGCAACGCTGCCCGCCGGGGCCGTGATCCTCGCGCTCTCGGCCGTGCCGCTGCCGCGTGTGCTGCGGAGCGTCCGCGCGCTTCTTTTCCTGCAGGGCCTGCT
This sequence comes from Gaiellaceae bacterium, assembly GCA_045806045.1. GTDB lineage: Bacteria > Actinomycetota > Thermoleophilia > Gaiellales > Gaiellaceae > PALSA-600. The sequence continues at coordinate 15,449 of JBJMKB010000087.1, forward strand.
GCTGGTCGTCGTGCTCGGACTCGGGATCTCGGCGCTCGTCCGGCCGAGCCTCGTTCCGGCCGTGCCGGCGCCGAACAGCACGCCGGCCGTGGTACTGCTGGCGGTCGGGCTCGCGGCGTACGGCTTGCTCGCGCTTCGCGCGCTGCGGACGTTCCTCCTCACGCAGCGCGCACTCGACCTCGTCGTCGTGATCGGGCTCGTGTGGCTCGCGACCGCGCTCGTGCCCGCCCTGACGATGGACTACACGCAGCTCGGCTGGTGGATCGGCCATGAGCTGGAGCTGGACGGGATCCTGCTCGTCGGCATCGCCGTCGCGATCGACCTAGCGCGTGCGGCCCAGTCGCGTCCGCTTGCGGGCGACCTGCGCGGCGCGGAGCTCGTCGCGTCGGAGGACACGTTCCTCGGCTCGCACGTGCGTGCTCTCACAGTGCGGCTCGCCGACAAGGACGCATACACCGAGCGCCACACACGTCGAGTCGCGTTGCGCGCCGTTCAGGTCGGCGAAGCGCTCGGATTGTCGGCCGCGCGGCTGCGAACGCTCGCGATCGGCGGTCTCGTCCACGACATCGGCAAGCTCTCCGTCCCGGATGCGATCCTCAAGAAGCCCGGAGCGCTCGACGACGACGAGTACGAGATCGTGCAGCGGCACCCTGAATGGGGGAACCGGTTGCTGCACGAGCTCGGTGGTTTCTCGCAGGCGGTGCGCCACCTGGTGCGCGACCACCACGAGCGGCTCGACGGCGCCGGCTACCCGAACGGATTGACGGCGCCGGAGATCGACCTCGACACGCGCATCCTCACCGTGTGCGACGTGTACGACGCGCTGATCTCGAAGCGCGTCTACCGGGCAGCGTGGACGCACGAAGAGGCGATGGAGCTCCTACGCCGCGAGACGGGAACCGCGTTCGACGAGCGCTGCGTCGACGCGCTCGAGCAGCTCGTTGCGCGTGAGCGAGGCGCGGACGAGCCGGCGCGCATGCAACGCCGTGCCGCGCAGCCCGCAACGGCCCACGGGTAGGGACGGGTAGCGAGGGGCGAGACCTTCGGCCGCGTGTTCGCCACGTGAACGTGGCCGAATTGGACGATGTATAGTGATGTATAGCGGTGTAGAATGGCGAGGATGATCCGCACCCAGATCCACCTCGACCGGGAGCTCGTCGATCTGGTCGACCGCGAAGCCGCCCGTTCGGGCGCGTCGCGAGCCGAAGTGATCCGGCGGACGCTTCGCGATCGGTTCGCGAAGCCCGCGGACGAGCCGTACGCCATCCGGCTCGATCGGGCGCTCGAGTCGGCGTTCGGTGCCTGGAAGGATCGGCGCTTCGAGAGCGGCGAGGAGTACATTCGCGCGCTCCGCTCAGGAGACTGGGACCTCATCGACGGGTGAAGATCGGCCTCCTCGACGCCTGCATCGCGATCGACGTGCTCCGGGGGCTCGACCGAGCTGGCGGAGCGCTCAGAGGATTCGACCAGCTCGCCGCCAGCGAGGTGACGCGCTTCGAAATCCTCGCCGGCGTCAAGGCCGGGGAAGAACGCGCAACCGAGGACCTCTTCGATGTCGTGCAGTGGCTGCCCGTTGACGAAGGCGTAGCGCGCACAGCAGGATCGCTTGCGCGACGTTATCGCCCTTCGGATTCCGGAATCGACGACGCGGACTATCTCGTCGCAGCGACTGCGATCGAGTACGGCGCGAGGCTGCTGACCACGAACGTCCGCCACTTCCCGATGCTCGAAGGCCTGCGCGCGGCGTATTAGGCCGTCGCGGCGAGCTGCCCACAGGCCGCGGCAATGTCGCGGCCCCGCGTAAGGCGTACCGTCGACGGGAGCCGCGCCTTGTCGAGCACGTGCTTGAAGCGCCCGATCGCCTCGCGCGACGAGCCGTCGTACATGCCCGTCGGGTTGTAGGGGATGAGGTTGACCTTGAACACGCGCTTGTCGAGAAGCTCGGCGAGCTCCTCGGCATGAGCCGACGAGTCGTTGACCCCCTCGAGCATCACGTACTCGACGAACACCTTGCGGCCGCGCAGCTCGAAGTAGCGCAGGCATTCCGCGAGCACGTCGTCGAGTGGATAGCGGTCGTTCACCGGCATGATCTCGCTGCGCAAGGCGTCCGTCGGCGCGTGCAGCGACAGCGCGAGGCGAATCGGCTCCTCGACCTCGTCGACGAAGCGCGTGAGCCCCGGCAGCCAGCCCACCGTCGAGATGGTCGTGCGGCGCGGCGTCACGCCGACGTCGGGGAGCCTCCGTGCGGCCGAGATCACGTTGTCGACGTTGAGCATCGGCTCGCCCATGCCCATGAACACGACGTGGTCGATCGCCTCGACGCGCTTGAAGTGCAGGGCCTGGTCGAGGATCTCCCACGCTGTGAGGTTGCGCCGAAAGCGCATCTGCCCGGTCGCGCAGAACGTGCACGTCAGCGGGCAGCCCGACTGCGACGAGACGCACACGGATCGGCGCCCGTCCCGGAAGCGCATCAGCACCGCTTCGACCGGGTGACCCTCCTGCGTGTGGAAGAGCGCCTTCACCGTTCCGTCCGCCGAGGTCGCCTCGTGTACAAGCTCGAGCGACGAGAACGGAACGCGCTCCTCGAGGAGCGCGCGCGACCGTGCCGGCAAATTCGTCATCTCCGCATAGGAGCTCGCGCCGCGCGCCGCCCATTCCCAGACCTGGCGCGAGCGGTACGACGGCTCGTCACCGAGGACGTCCGCGACGAGGTCGAGATCCATCAGGCCACGGTAGCCCGCAGCCAGTCCACGACGTCCTGCGCGTTTCGGTCGGGCGGGAAGACCGGATAGAACACCTTGACGATCCGTCGCGCCTCCGAGATCAGCGCGAGCCGCTTGTAGAGCGTGTGGCCCGCGATCTCCATCAGCGGCAGGCGCAGCGCCCGATGCAGCCGAAGCTCGGCGTCGGCGATCACGGGGTACGGCATGTGTGTGCGCTCGGCGAACTCGACCTGCTCCTCGAGGGGCTGCGCCGACAGGCCTGCGACGCGCGCGCCGAACTCGGCGAGCTCGGCGGCGTGGTCGCGAAACGCGCACGACTGCGGCGTGCAGCCGCGCGCACCGGGAAACTCGTCCCACCCCGGTGGAGACGGCACGCCGGGCTTTCCCGTGCGTGGTTACACATAGAGCACCTCGATCTGCGAGACGTCTACCGGCCCCTGCGACGACTCGAGCACGAGCTGCGGCAGCTCCATTCCCAGGAGATGGTCGGCGGCGCCGTCGTCCTCGGGCGCCGGCAGGTCCGGCGGCAGCACGTACGGGTCGTCCACGACCCGATCCTACGTCTCAGGCGACGAGGCGCTTCACGGACGACGCGACGATCGCGAGCGTCGACGCGGGCAGGTTCCGGCCCGCCGCGAGGATCTTCACGAAGCGGCCGCCGGCGCCCTTGACGCAGCGCCAGGCGAGGTCGCCGCCGGCGCTGAACACGCGGTTCCCGTCCACCTGGTAGCTCTTCTCGTTCCCGCTCCCGCAGCGCGACGGAGGCCCCGACAGCCACTCCGCGGTGACGGCGACGGTGTGCGCCCCGTTGGTCGATGCGTAGTGCTTGTCGTGGAGGCGGACCGTCAACTGCCTCGTCGTGCCGTTCCAGACGTACGACTGGTAGCGGTAGCCGAACGGCGCGCGCGTCGGTACGTACGCGAGCGGCCCGGCACGGTGCTCGATCACGTGCTGAATGTAGGGCGGGACAACCGGAACCACGGTCGCGATTGTTCCCGTAGATTGTTTTGAAAGTGATCGATCTTCGTTCGGACACGCAGACGAAGCCGACCCAGGAGATGCGCGACGCGATGGCGCGCGCCGAGGTCGGCGACGAGCAGGAGCGGGAGGACCCGACGGTTCTCGAGCTCGAGCGTCGCGGTGCAGAGCTCCTTGGTCACGAGGAGGCGGTCTACCTGCCGACGGCGACGATGGGCAACCAGATCGCGCTCTCGATCCTGGGCGAACGAGGCACCGAGCTCGTCGTCGAGGAGACGGCGCACATCATGGTCGCCGAGCTGGGCGCCGCGGCAATGCACTCGGGCCTCCAGACGCGCGGCCTCCCCGGCGAGAGGGGGCGGCTGACGCTGGAGCAGCTGAGCGCGACGATGCACGCCGACGGCAGCTTCCACACGCCGCGCACCTCGCTGCTCGCGGTCGAGAACACGCACAACACGGCGGGCGGGACGGTCTGGCCGCTGAAGGATCTGACCGAGGTGACCCAGCTCGCGCACGAGCTCGGCATCCGCGCGCATCTCGACGGGGCGCGGTTGATGAACGCGGTGGTGGCGTCGGGCGTCTCCGCCGCGCAGATCGGCGCGCTCTTCGAGACAGTCACGCTCTGCCTTTCGAAGGGGCTCGGCTGCCCCCTGGGCGCCCTGATTGCCGGCTCGCACGACCTGATGGTCCGCGCGCGGATGGAGAAGCACCGGTTCGGCGGCGCAATGCGGCAGGCGGGGATCGTCGCCGCGGCCGGGATCTACGCGCTCGACCACAACGTCGACCGGCTCGCTGACGATCACACACGCGCGCGGCGCCTCGCCGAGGGGTGGGCCGCCGCCGGCCTGGCGATCGATCTGTCGCTCGTCGAGACGAACTTCGTGCAGGTGGACGTGGGCGCGCTGGAGCTCGGCGAGTACGAAGCGCGTGAGAGGCTGGAGGCGGCCGGCGTTCGTCTCTCGCGGACGATGAAGCCGGGCATCCTGCGAGCGGTCACGCATCTCGACATCACCGACGACGATGTCGAGCAGGCGCTCGAGCTCGTGCCCGCGGCGCTCGGAGTCCGTGTCCACGCCTGAGACGGCCCCGCTCGATCGCCTGCTGCAGGAGCGGCAGGCGGACCGGCTACCGTCGGTCGCGGCCGCCGTCGTGCGCAAGGGTGCGCAGGTGTGGGCGAACGCCGTCGGCAGCGCCGACTACGACGAGCAGCGCGATGCGACACCGGACACGCAGTACCGCATCGGCTCGATCACGAAGACCTTCACCGCGACCGCGATCATGCAGCTGCGCGACGCCGGCGAGCTGGACCTCGACGACCGGCTCGAGCAGCACCTGGACGGCATCGAGCAGGGGTCGCCGACGATCCGGCGCATGCTCGCCCACCTCTCCGGCCTGCAGCGCGAAGTGGGCGAGATGTTCGTGGACGGTACGACGCCGGCCGAGACCGATCTCGAGATCGCATTCGCGCTCGAGCCCGCACAGTCGCACCACTACTCGAATCTCGCGTTCGGGTTGCTCGGCCGCGTCGTCGCCGCCAAGTCCGGCGTGCCGTACTCCGACTACGTCGACGAGCGGGTCATCGCGCCGCTCGGGCTCACGCGCACGACGTGGTATCCGCAGGGACCGAAGGCGCAGGGCTACCTCGTCGACGAGTACGCGCGCACGGTCTGGAAGGAGCCGGAGACCGACCTCGGCGGAGTCGCGGCCATGGGGCAGCTCTGGTCGACCGTTGAGGATCTCGGCCGGTGGGCGACGTTCCTCGCGCGCGGCGCCGACGGTGTGCTCGACGCCAGGACCGTCGAGGCGATGTGGTTCCCGCAGGTCATGTACTACCCGGACGACTGGTTTCTCGGCTGGGGGTTGGGGCTCGAGCTCTTCAACAGGGGCGCCGGAAGGATCTTCGGAGGCCACGGCGGCGCGATGGCGGGGCACCTCGCCGCCGTCTACGTGCACCGGAAGACGGAGATCGGGGCCGCGGCGCTCACGAACTCGGGCACGCGCGGCGAGATGGACTTGTTCGCCATCACGCTGATCGAGAAGGCGATGGAGATCTGGCCGGACCCGGTCGAGCCCTGGCGTCCGGAGGAGGAGCCTCCGGAGGACGTGCGGCCGATGCTCGGACGCTGGTGGTCCGAAGGCACCGAGTTCGTCTTCTGGTGGGAGCACGGCGCGCTCCAGGCGAAGGTCGCGGGTCTGCCGCCCGGCCGCGGCGAGACGACCTTCGAGCGCGACGGCGGCGGCTGGCGCGCGTCGGCCGGCCGCGAACGCGGCGAGCGGCTGCGCCTCGAGGGCGAGCGGATGGTCTGGGCCGGCTACGCGTTCGCACGCGCACAGGAGCCGTTCAAGGCGTAGATCGCGTCACGTCGCGTCAGCTCAACGCGTACACGACGACCATCACGCTGTAGGCAGCCACGAGCACGATGCCCTCCCACCGGCGTGAGCGGCCGTCCCAGACGACCCACGTCGCGAACGCTGCCGCGGCGGCCATCGTGATCACCTCGACAGCGCGGAACGAGAGCGGCAGTCCGCGGCCGACGACCCACGAGAGCAGGCACACGGCAGGCATCACGAACAGCGCGACCTGCGCCGACGACGTGATCGCGATCTCGGTCGCGAGCCGCGTGTTGCCCCGCTTTGCGATCACGACCGCGCCCCCGTGCTCCGCGGCGTTGCCGACGATCGCGACGATCACGACGGCGATGAAGAACTCGTTCAAGCCGACCGCCTTGCCGAAGTGGTCGAGCGAGTGGACGAGGATCTCCGAGACGAGCGCGGTCGCGAGCGTCGCGACGGCGAGCCACGTCACCGCCTTCCTCAGCGGCCACGCGTCGGCTGCCGCCGTGCGGCGGTCTTGTGCGCGGTGAACGCGCAGGTTCCGTACCGTGATTACCGCGTACGCGACCAGCAGGACGACCGATACGGGAATCGAGACGAGATACAGCGAGTGCCGCTCGTGCGAGCCGCCGCTCCACGAGAGCGCCGAGGGCAGTGCGATCAGCAGCACCGCTCCGATGACGGCGAACAGCTGCAACCGCAGCGAGCGGCTGTCGACGTCGCCGTCGCCGCCCGCGATCATCGCCGCGCCCAGGACGAGGAGGATGTTGGAGACCACGGATCCGGTGAGCGAGCCGCGTACGACGCCCGGCAGGTTGTTCGCGACTGCGAACAACGCGATGATCAGCTCCGGCGCGTTGCCGAAGCTCGCGTTCAGGAACGCGCCGACACCGGCGCCCGTGTGCTCGGCCGCGTGCTCCGTCGCCTCGCCGATCAGCCACGCAAGCGGCACGAGCGCCGCGGCCGCGAGGATGAAGAGCGTGGTCTCGTCGAGGTGGAGGGCGAAGCGGCCGGCGATCGCGATGGGAGTGAGCACCAGCGACGTCCAGAGGATCCGCTGCGTCACGCCCGCTAGCCTAGCCACCCCGTGATCGACGCAGTTCTCTTCGACTGGAGCGACACGCTCGTGCAGTTCACCTGGGACGACGAGCTGCTCGCCGAGGGGCATCGGGCCGCGCTCGGGCGGGACGACCCCGACTTCACAGCGCGCTACCGCGACGTCGTGCTCCGGGACGGCGCGGGGAGGCCCTACGACGAGCTGTTGCGCGAGCTCGGCGTCCAGGATCCGGAACGGTTCGTCGACATCGAGCACGAGGTGTGGCGTTCCGCACACGCCGTGCTCGGCTCTGCGCAGGCGCTGCTCCATTCGTTGCGCAGCCGTGGGATCAAGACCGGGCTCGTCGCGAACTCGTGGCCGGAGCCGGCCAGGCTCCTGCGGCAGGACGTCGAGGCGTTCGGGCTCACGGACCTCCTGGACGTGATCGTGTTCTCGGACGAGGTCGGCGTCCCGAAGCCGCAACCGGGGATCTTTCTGCACGCGCTCGAGCAGCTCGGCGTCGATCCGGCCGGCGCGATGTTCGTCGGCGACCGGCTCGAGACCGATGTGCAAGGCGCAGCGGCACTGGGCATGACTACCGTGCAAGCACTGTGGTTCAGAGCAGACGACAAACCGGGCATCGAGCCCGACTTCATGGCCTTCACGCCGATGGACGTGCTGAACGCGCTCCGGCGATTAGCGCGCTGAGCAGCGAAAGTCAAGTCTTGCGGGTATCCGCACGGGCTCGGACAATGCACGTATGACGCCAGAGCAGACTGCCGCCCCGGCACTGCCCCTCCACCCTCAGGACGAGATGGAGTGCCGCCGCTGCGGCGTCCATTGCGACAAGGTCGTCTACCCGGGCGCGTGCCTCGCGCGCGGCTGCCCCTTCGTCTACTCCTACGAGGCGTGGGGCCACACGTACGTCGGCTGCATGCAGAAGGTCTACGACGTCGAGATCGACGTCGACATGCTGCGCGCTGCCGAAGCGCGCAAGCCCGGCTTCGGCGCCATCCGCGCGATGCGCCGTCCGCTGCCGATGTGCAAGGCGGAGATCGAGCGCACCTACGAGTCACGCTCCGGGGAGCTCGGCTGCATCAACCCGGAGTTCGACGAGCTGCCCCTCGGCGAGCCGACGTTTCGGGTGTTCGCGCAGATCACGGGCCGCTGAGCAGTTCGTCCTCGCGGCGGCGCCGGACAGCCCTCACCGCGAGCCACACGAGCCACACCAGGACCAGTGCGGGCACGCCGAGCGCGAGCACGTAGATCGCGCCGATCCCGATCCAGCGGAGCGCGACGACGAGGCCGTGCAGCGGGCCGTGGTGGGTGCTGTGCGCCGCCGGCTGCGGCGTTGCGAGGTGCAGGCTGACCGTCGCGTAGTGCGCGGTGCGGCGGGTGTCCGCCGTGCCCCGCTGCAGGCGCTGGATGTGCGCAGTGATCGTTGCGGTCCTGCGCTTGACCGCGTCGGTCTGGGTCTGCGAGCGCAGGTCGGCGAGCTGTCGCTGGAGGCGAAGGATCTCGCGGTCGGTTCCATTCAGGCCCGCCTCGAGATCCTGCACGTTCACGTGTTCGCCGGTGATCGTCCCGAGCGCCGAGAGCCGCGCGATCGCTTCCTGCACGTGAATGCGCGGCACCTTGAACGTGAGATCGGCCGAGGCGTTCTTCGAGCCCGAGTCGGCGTTGATCGAGACGGGGTAGCCGCCGAGCGAGGTGACGATTCGTTGCGCGCGCGAGACGGCGCCGGAGACACGACGTGAGGTCGGAATGCGCAGCGCCAACCAGGCCTCGTACTGCTGGACACGCTTTGCGAGAGGCGCCGGCACTGACTGCAATGCCGAGTGCGCCCGGGCCGCCTCGCCTTGAGCCGTGGGCGTCGTCTGCAGGCCCCGGACGAACGCGCCGTGTTGCTGATCGGTCGCCGTCGGACGTGTGAAGACGATCGCGGCGGCGATCGCGGCCGCGACAGGCAATGCGACGACGAGCGCCCGGCGCCACGTGAAGCGCCGCGGTGGGGACGTGCTCCTGTCACCGGCGGCGATCAGGCGCACGCGCTCGCGTACCTCGTCTGGGGCGGCGACGTGCGACGCGCGCAGTTCGACCGCGAGATCACGCTGCGACATGGAGTGCCTCCTCGAGCTTCCTCAGCGCACGGTTCAGGCGCGTGGTGACGTTGGTGGGGGAGATGCCGAGGATGCGTGCCGCCGCGCCGGCGTCGAGGTCGAGGACGACGCGGAGCGCAACGACCTCCCGTTCGCCCGGGCTGAGTGCGCCGAGCGCGGCCTGCAGGTCCGCGGCGAGACCTTCCGCGAACCGTTCCTCGTAGCGCTCGGGTACCGCTGCGAGTTGCTCGCGACGTGTTCGACGCCGCTCCGAGCGGAAGTGGTCGAGCGCCGTCGTGCGGGCGACCTGGAAGAGCCAGGTGCGTGCCGAGCCGCGCTTCGGGTCGAACCGGTGCCAAAGCCGCAGGGCGCGTTCGAACGTCTCGCCGGCGAGGTCGTCGGCAGCCGCGCGGTCGCCGGTGAACCAGGCGAGGTAGCCGTACACCTCGTCGAGGTGTTCCTCGGCTGCCTGAGCGAAGGTCATCTCGCGTGTTCTACGCCGCGGGCCGGAAGGACGTCACAGGCGGACGCGTCCCGAGGGGCCACGACCGGGGTCTGACCCCGAACGTGGCGCTTCGAGCCACGACGACGTGGACATGTCGGAAGCCCCGACCCGCATCACTACGCAGTCGTATTGGCTGCTTCGGACACGACCGGGGTCTGACCCCGGTGGTGACGCATTCGGACAGTCGCGCGCTACGAGGTCCAGCGCGCGTGCAGGTCGCGCAGCTTCTGGATCTCGCCGGCGTTCGGGCCGCTCTTGTTCTCGCCCGGCACCTCGAGGTACGCGCCGAGGTGCTGGAACGCGGGATGGGCGAGAAACGCGCCGAGGTTCTCGCCCATCAACCCTTCGAGCATGTTCGCGTGCCGGTCGCGATTCGAGCCGAGCTCGGTCGCGCTGTCGTTCACGTGCAGCGCTCGCAGCCGGTCGAGGCCGATGCGCTCGTCGACCTCCGCGACGAGCTCGTCGAGCGCCGCGCGGTCGGTGACGTCGTAGCCCGTGGCCCACAGGTGACACGAGTCCAGACAGACGCCGAGTCGTGGATGTCTGTCGAGCCGCTCGACGAGGACCGCGAGCTCGTCGATCGAGCGGCCGATCGTTGCACCGCTGCCGGCCGAGTTCTCCATCAGCAGCCACGTGTCGTTCTCGCAGCGCTCGAGGATCTGCGCGAGCGCGGCGGTCGTGCGCTCGAGGCCGGCCTCGAACCCGGCGCCGAGGTGCGAGCCGACGTGAAAGATGACGGCGTCGGCCTCGATCGCACATGCGACGTCGACGGTGTTCTGCATCGTCCGGATCGACTTGTCGTAGATCTCGTCGTTCGGCGCCGCCAGGTTGCAGAGGTAGAGCGCGTGGCAGACGACTCCGCCGATACCCGCCTCCGCCCGGCGCGTCTTGAACCGCTCGATCGTCTCGGACTTGTGATTCGTCGGTCGCCACATGCGCGGGCTCTGGGTGAAGACCTGCACGCAATCGCCGCCCATCGCCTCGATCCGGTCGATCGCGGTGTCGATCCCGCCGCTCGAGGACACGTGCGCGCCGAATTCCACTGCGCGCCTACGATAGAGAGATGGCAGTCAGAGTCCGCATGGCACCCAGCCCGACCGGGTTCCTTCACATCGGCGGTGTCCGGACGTTCCTCTTCAACTGGCTGTTCGCGCGGCAGCACGGCGGAGAGAACCTGCTGCGAATCGAGAACACCGACACGAGCCGCGAGGTGGCGGAGGCGACCGAGCAGATCCAGGAGTCGCTGCGGTGGATCGGGATCGACTGGGACGGAGAGGTGAAGTTCCAACTCGACACCGCCGAACGCGCGCGCGAGCTCGCGGACGAGCTGGTGGCGAAGGGGCATGCATACGAGGACGAGGGCGCGATCCGGTTCCGCCAGCCGAAGGAGGGCGTCGTGTCGTGGGAGGACGCCGTCCGCGGGCACGTCGAGTTCAAGAACGAGCTGCTGCCGGACCTCGTGCTCGTGCGCTCCGACGGCCGGCCCACCTACAACTTCGTCTCGCCGGTCGACGACGTGATCGACGGGATCACGCACGTTATTCGCGGCCAGGACCACGTCTCGAACACGCCGTCGCAGATCAACATCCTGCGCGCGCTCGGCGCCGAGCTGCCGGTGTACGCGCACGTGCCCGACATCAACGGCGACGACGGACGCAAGCTGTCGAAGCGCCACGGCGCGGTGTCGATCGACCACTTCCGCAGCGAGGGCTACCTGCCGCAGGCGCTGATGAACTTCCTCGCGCTGCTCGGGTGGAGCTACGACGACAAGACGACGCTCATGTCGCGCAAGGCGCTGATCGAGCGCTTCTCGCTCGACCGTGTCGTGCCCAGTCCGGCGACGTTCGACTACAAGAAGCTCGACTGGATGAACGGCATGTACCTGCGCGATCTCCAGCCGGACGAGTACGCGCACGACCTGCTCAAGTGGTTGCACGAGCAGGGCATCGAGTGGCCGGACGAGCGCGTCCGAGCGACGGTGCCGATCGTGCAGGAGAAGATCGAGCGCTTTGCGCAGTACCCGGAGTTCGTGCGCTTCCTCTTCGAGGAGATTCGCCCCGTGGAGGCCGACCCGCGCATCGTGGGCGCGGCGGCGGAGACGCTCGCTCAGCTCGAGCCGTGGGAGGCGACCCGAATCGAGGAGACGCTACGCGAGCTCGTCGACGAGCTGGGAGAAAAGCCGCGGCAGGGCTTCGCGCCGATCAGGCTGGCGGTGACCGGGTCAAAGGTGTCGCCGGGCCTGTTCGAGAGCCTGGAGCTCCTCGGTCGCGAGGCAACGTTGAAGCGCCTCAACGCGGCCGCGGCGGGGGCGGCCTGAGCGGCTTCGGCGGCGCTAGCGGATCGAGCGCGCGCTGGAAGCGCCGCCACGCCCTGAGTCGAAACTGCAGGGTCGGGCGCGGCAGGGGTACGTCGTCTCTGTGAGGCTCTGCACGCGCGCCCGTCCGGGGGCTGGGGGCGCCGTTTCGCATTTACAAGCCTTAAACGCCCCCGGGTGGCGCGGGGTTACCGACGGTAGGACAGAACCGAGACACACACCCCGACGATGCCGAACGCCCACAGGGGCCACATCCCGAGGCTCGCTCCGGCGACGAACGCGAGCGCCCCGGCGAGGGCGAGCAGGACGGCGAGCAGCGGCCGGCCGATCCCTTCTTCCGGCTGAGCGTCGCCGGGGCCGGCCGGGGCCGGAGGTGCGAGCCGCATCCGGGCGAGCCGCACCCGGAAGAGGGCGCCGCGCCACGCGTAGAGCAGCGGCTGCGTGCCCTCCGGGCCCCACAGCGCGCACGCCTCGGCGACCTCCGCCGTGACGTCGCGCGCCGAGGCGAGGGCGTCGCCCAGCTCGGCGTGCGCGCAGGCGCCCCCGGGCGGCGGCACGATCCCGTACGCGTTCTCGCTTGCGACGTGGAGGGCGTATTGCAGCCGGCGCAGCGCCTGGACGTCCTCCGGAAGCTCGTCGAGCCCCGCGAGCGTCGGCGACAAGCCGGACCAGAGCCGCCCCACGAGGTGGGCGTACCGCTCGTCGCTGCCGGTCCTCGGCGCCACCACGCGATCGTACTCCGCTACGCTCTCGCGCCGATGATCGGAGCCCTCGTCGTCGACGACGATGCAGCACTGCGGATGCTTTGCCGGGTGAACCTCGAGATCGAGGGCTTCGCGGTGCGCGAGGCGGCGACCGTGGCCGAGGCGGAAGCCGCCGTGGCGGCGGAGCGGCCGGACGTGGTGCTGCTCGACGTTCACCTCGGCGGCGACCAAACGGACGAGCTGTTGTCACGGTTGCGCAGCGCCGGCATCCCCGTCGCGGTCGTTACCGGCAGCGTCGACATCGAGGATTACCGCGATGCCGCCGATGCCGTGATCGCCAAACCGTTCCTCCCGCAGGACCTCGTCGAGACCGCGAGGCGGCTCGCTAAGGTCTCCGGCGAATGAGCGCCACCTCGGTCTTCAGCCCGACGGAGTTCCAGTCACGCCTCGAGCGGTACCTCTTCGAGCGCTCGGAGGAGTGGCGGGCCGTGCGCGTGGGCGAGAAGGAGGTCTCCGAGCAGGCGGAGATCGTGCGCCGCTACGCAGACCTCTTCAGCCGCGAGCAGATGAGCGCGCTGCAGGACGCGGAAGGAGGCGCGAGCGGGGACGAGCGCGAGCTCCTCTACCGCCTCCGCAAGACGTGCGAGTCGGGGCTCATCTCGGCTCAGCTCGCCGAGCGCGAGGACGAGCTGGAGAACCGCTTGCTCGCCGAGCGCGTGACGTTCAAGGGCGAGGAGATGCCGCTCCGGAACGCGCAGGCGAAGCTGGCCGTCCTCCCTGACTACGCCGACCGTGAGGAGCTCGGAAAGATCCAGGCAGCGGCGAGCGCGCAGTTCAACGACGACCGGCTCGAGCTTCTGCGCGCGACCGAGGAGCTGGCCGCCGAGCTGTCCGGCATCGCCGACGCCGTCGAACGCAACGAGGAGGAGAAGGACATCTCGCTGCGCGAGCTCTCGCGCGCTCTCGAGGAGGCAAGCGACAGATCGACGGCGAGTTACGGAGCCCTTCGCGACCGCTGGTTCTCGAAGCTCCTCGGCGACGACCGCCCCGACGAGCCGTCGAGCTACCACACGTCGTACATGCGGCGGCTGTCTCCGCTCGAGTCGACATACACCAAGGAGCGCGCGACCGACATCTGCCTGCGGACGCTCGAGGCTCTTGGGTTCGACTTGAAGGCGCAGCCGAACATCAAGCTCGACCTCGACGACCGGCCGCAGAAGTCGCCGCGCGCGTGCGTGATCGCGAGCGACCCGCCGACCGTCGTCCATCTCATCACGCGGGCGCAGGGCGGCCTCCACGACTACCAGGCGTTCCTCCACGAGGCCGGTCACGCCTTGCACTACGCAGGCTGCGACCCGGCGCTCCCGTACACCTTCCGCCGCATCTCCCGGGATCACGCGCTGACGGAGATCTACTCGTACATCGTCGAGGCGATCTCGCGCGAGCCGGAGTGGCACGAGCAGCACTTCGGGCTGTCAGCGCAGCAGGCGGAGGAGAACGCCGAGGCGACGACGTTCCTCGAGGCGCTGCTGTACCGCCGCTATGAGGCGAAGCTGCGTTTCGAGCTCGACTTCTGGACGCGCTTCAACGACGACGGCGGTGATCCCGACGTCTATGAACGGTTCCTCACGGAAGCGACGGGCGTCCGCTACGCGAAGGACAACTATCTCTCCGACATGGACGCTGGCTTCTACTCCGCCGACTATTTGCGGGCCTGGATCCGCTCCGCGCAGCTTCGGGCCTATCTCGTTCGCGAGATCGGGCCTGACTGGTGGCGCAATCGCAGGACGGGCGAGCTGCTGACCGATCTCTTCCGCGAAGGCACGAAGCCGACGAGCGAGGAGATCGCGAGCCGGCTCGGCTTCGACCCGTTCGACACGAAGCCGCTCCTGCACGAGATCGGTGCGTAGCGCGCTGTCAGCGCAGCGCGCCGTCAGCGCTTCGCGCTGACCTGCTGCCGTAGCTCGGCGTCGACCGTCACGCCAAGCAGGAACGCGATCGCCGAGACGTGCAGGTAGACCAGTAGCAGCACGATCCCGGCGAAGGGCCCGTAGAAGCTCGCGTAGGAGATCGCACTGATGTACGCGCCGAAGCCGAGCGTTCCGCCGATCCAGCAGACCGTCGCGAGGGTCGACCCGATGCTGATCCACCGGACCGGCCGCTTCTTCGCCGGCACGATTCGGATGAGGGTCGCGTTCGCGAGCATGAGCAGCGCGAGCGCGACGAGCCACCGCCCGATGAAGAGCCCGACCTGGAGTACGGCGTTGTGCGGATGCACCAGCCGACCGCCGAGCACCACAATGATCGCCGCGAGGACGCACACCGTGACAATCGCGCCACCGCCGAGGGACACGAGTAGGCGGCGTCCCCACGAACGCGTCTCGCGTGCGCCGTAGACCTTGTTCAGCGGAGTCATCATCGCCCGTAGCGCGGCTGCGACCCCATAGAGCGTGATGGCGACGCCGATCGTCGCCCATGCCACGCGCCCGCCGCCCATCGCGTGCCGCGCTGTCCGGTCGGCGATCGTGAAGGCCTGTGGAGACAGGCGTCGGCGGAGCGCCGGCGCGATCTCATCCCTCCACAGAGATTGCTCGCCGACAAGGCCGATCCCCGCGAGCCCGAGCATGACGAGCGGCACAACGGCGTAGAGGACCTGGAAAGCGATCGCGCTCGAGTAGGTCAGCAGGTCGTACCGCGTGAAGTCGCGCAGCACGTCGCGCGCGACGCGCCGTGCCCGCTCTTGCGTGCCGGTCAGCGGTCCTGCTCGCGCCGCCCGTCGGGCGACTGGGTGGCGGGAGGCGCGCCGCCCGGGCCGCTCATCGCAACACCCTCCGCCTCGACGATGTCGGTCGGCGCCGCCTTGCGGTATTTCTCGTCCTGCAGCCCACCGCGCGGGTCACCCTCGCGCTCGAGCGCGCCCGGCTCGCCCTCCTGCTTGTTCGCGCGATGCTTCTCCTTGCGCTTCCAGCGTCCGAACATGCGCAGGCGGGTACCCGCGGGAGCTCTTCGCTACACTGGCGCGCGTCACGGGGCCCATTCGTCTAGTGGCCTAGGACACCGCCCTCTCACGGCGGCGGCACGGGTTCGAATCCCGTATGGGCCTTCCTGGTGCGTCTGACTGGCGTCTCCTCCGGAGCGTGGGTCAGGCGCGGCACAGACGATGCGCTCGCCGAGACGCGGTCGGCTAATGGATCACGTCATGGAGCTCGTACGTGGCTTCGCGCTGCGGCGGCGTCGCGCTGGGATCGTTCGCCATCAGCTCTTGGACGATCGGTCCGAGCTGTTCTTCGTAGAACCGCTTGGCGTCGTCGCCGTTCTCCCAGATGTCGAAGATGCGAAAGACGCCGCTCTCGTGATCGAAGCCGGCGCTGTGCGCGATCAGGCCCTGGATCGGCGTCGTCCCGACCTTCTGGGCGACCGAGTCGTAGTTCTTGGTGGATGTGTCGCCGTCGACGATGGTGAATTCCTGGATGAACGCGACTGCCATGAATGTCTCCTTGGGTGGGGAGAAGCGACCCTACGCCTCAGATCACACCCCCGGGCAAGGAGTAGCTCGGCGAGGCGAGGCTATGCGTCGACCCGGTGGCCCGATCCGCGGTCGATCGGCTCGAGCAGCGACCGAAGCAGCCAGCCGATCGCGAGGAAGATCGAGAAGAAGACCGGCAACACGCAGGCGAACAACGCCACGTAGATCCCGTACGGGAGCCTCGCCGCCGCCGAGACACCAGCCGATGCAACGTTGCCGACGAGGAGCGCGACCAGCAGAACGACGAGAGCCGAGCGGACACGTTCCGGACCGAGCCGCGGCCACCGGGCGATCACCCAGGACGCCAGGCCTGCCGCCGAGGCCAGCTCGATGTAGAGCAATGTCGAGAGCGAGATCAACTCAGCACTGAAACGGCAATGTCCGCACGCAGGGATACGGGCAGCGACGCCGCGGTGACCGCGTACTAGGATCGTGCACGTGCCGACCTACCGCGTCATCGACACCGCCGGCTCCGAGCTGGGGATCGTCGAAGACCCGCGCGACGTGATCCGGGAGGGCGAAGAGGTCGCGCTGCCGGAGGGTGGAACGGCCGAGGTTCTCGAGGTCTACGACGACGAGGAGCACGGCCGCGAAGGCGGCGTCAACGCGACGCTCGTCGCCGACACGATCTAAGACATCGCACAGCCGGAGGGAGGGCACCGCTTTCCCGGCGCAACATCATCGCCGCGCATTCAGCGCCTCTTCGGCCTCCGCCAGCTCCGTCGCGGCGCGATCGGCGTCGGCGCGCTTCTGCTCGGCCTCCTCTCGGAGGATCTCCGCAGCCTGCGTGGCATCCACGGCCGCACGCTCCGCGTCCTGCGCCTCCGCTGTCAGCCGTCGCGCCTCCGTGCGCAGGGCCGTCACCCGCTCGCGGGCTGCGCGCGCGACCTCGTCGCCGCGTCGTCTCGATGGCTTGACGGCTTCGAGCGGGCCGAAACCGACCGCCTTCAACTCCTCCGTCAGCCGCCCGCGTTCGAGAAGCGCACGCCCGTGGTCGTCAACCGCCGCCGCGCGGAGTGTCTGTGACAACCGGTCGAGGACCGCGGGGCTCGCCTTCGCCCCGAGCCGCTTGCGGGCGAGCGCGAGCAGCCCGCGGATGGCGTCGCGTTCCGCGTTTGCCGCGTCGGTGACCTCGTCCGCCCTGGCCTTTCCTGCGAGTGCTCGCTGCTGCGTCTCGCGCAGCCGCTCGCCGGCTTCGAGCAGCGCGGCGACGTGCTGCGGATCCTCGCGAGCGAGCCGGTTCGCGGCCCACGCGACGGCAGTCGGCTTCTTCAGCCCGCGCACCTCGGCAGCCGCCTCGGCCTGATGCGCCTTGCGAAGGCGGGCGGCGAGCTCGTTGCGGGCCTTCGTGAAGGCCTCGAGCGGCAGGTCGTAGAGCGCATCGAGCTCGGCGTCGAGATCGGGGACTGCGGCGAGGGGTGGCATCAGGAGCCCGCGGCCGCCGCGGCCTCCTCGGAGAGCCGCCGTGCCCGCGCCACCCGCTCGTCGTCGTGCGAGACGGCGAGATTCGCCTCCACCAGCACCGCCGAGGCCCGCGCGGCGCCGGCGGCGAGGAGCGCGGCGGAGCGCGCGTCCGGTTGCAGCTCCGGTGTCCCGCTCGCGGCGAGCGCCGAGGCGAGTGCCGCCACGTCCACGCATGCCTCCGCGATCCGAAGCGGCGCCTCGGCCGCGCGATCGAGCGCGCGGCCGAGCTTGAAGTCGTCGTCGCGGCGGTCGAGCTCGGCGAGCGCGGAAGTGAAGACCCGCGCATCCTCTTCGGCCAGCGAGGTCAGCCTGCGGCAGAGCGCGGCGGCCTGAGCCAATGATCCGCCATCGTCCGCGAAGCCTGCGACCTTCGCGCAGAGGGCTGCGGCGATCGCACCGACGAGCGCGGCCGCCGAACCACCGCCGGGTGCAGGCTCTCGTGCTGCGAGCGCGTCCAGGAGATCGTCGATTCGCGGGACGTCCACAGGCCCGGGATCGTCCCACATCCCGGGCCTGCGGCGAACGTCGGAGCAGACGCTGTCAGGTGGAGCGGAACCTGTCGCGCAGCTCGTCCAGGAGTGGCGGCGTCGGCTCGATGCCTTCCGCCGCCAGTGCCGATTCGAGGTCAGCGACGACACGCTCTCGGTAGGCGACGTCTGCCTCGGCCCGTGCGACGATGTCGCCGATTCCCCTCCGGGCCGCCGGCAGCTCCTGCGCTGCCCCAACCCACCCGTCAGGGGCGGGGGGAAGGGCGGCAATCAGCCTGCCGAGCGTGTCGTGGTCATATGCGCTCATTCGAATCACCTAGCCTCAGGACGGGTCGTGGACTCGCTTTCTTCCAACTGGGCCTTCAACTTGTCGAGACAGCGCGAGATCCGGCTTGCGATCGTCCCCGGAGGGAGGTCGAGGGCCTCGCCGATCGTGCGATAGCTCTCGTCACGGGAGAAGAAGCGGTCGAGGATCTCGCGGCAGTTGTCCGGCAGCGCCGCCATCGCCTCGTGGACAGCCAGCGCCTCGTCGAGCATCGACAGCGTCTCGTCCGTCTCGGTCGGCTCGAGCTCCTCGACGGGGGACTCACGCGCGCCGTCGCGCAGCCGGTCGATGCAGGTGCGTCGCGTCAGCTGCGCCAGCCACGGCCGGAACGCATCGTCGTCGCGGAGCCGGTCGAGATGGGTGTAGACACGCGTGAAGACGTCCTGGAAAACGTCCTCCGCGTCGTGCTCGCTGAGCCGGAAGCCCTGGGAGCAGATGGCGTATACGTACCGCGAGAACCGCTCGACGAGCTCGTTCCACGCAGCAGCATCGCCCGCGCGGCAGCGCGCGACCAGCTCCCGATCCGTGGGTATCACGGCGCCCATCCCGCTCGAGCATAAAAAACGGGGAGGGCGTGTGCCCTCCCCGTCGCTTGCTGGTCTCTGTTCGTGGGGTCCCGGCTACGCCGACTTGACGAGCGAGTTCGGCGGCACGATGACCCTCAGAGTCGTCGACTTGCCACCCTTGATACGGTAGATCGTGACCGGGTTCGCGGTCACGTCCCCGTTGGCGTTGAACGACAGGTTGCCGAGGATCGAGTTCTTCAGATGGATCCTGAAGAGCTGCTTCGCGACGTCGGCTCGCGTGCCGTTCGACTGTGCGATCGCACCGACGAACGCCTCCGCAGCTTGTGCCGCGTAGACCGAGTAGGGGTCCGGCGGCTTGTGGTCGGCCTTCGTGAAGCTCTTCACGAACGAAGCGCCGCCACCCTTGAGTGCCGTGTTCGGCAGGCCGGCAACCGAGACGTAGACACCTTCGGCTGCGCCCCCCGCCTGCTGGACGACGGCCGAGATGGGTGTGAACCCGTCGGGTGTCAGGATCTTGGTCCCGGCAGGAGTGCCCGCCGAGATGTCCTTGATCAGCTTGCCGCCGTTCTCGCAGATCAGACCGCCGAGGAACACGCCTTGTGCTCCTGACGCCTTGATCTTCACGGCGAGCGCCTCGTACGAGGACGCCTTCGCGTCGAATGCGGTGAAGCCGACGACCTTGATGCCGAGCTTCTTGGCCGCATTCTTCATGTTGGTCGCGACGCCGAGGCCGTAGGCCTCCTTGTCGTTCAGGAGGAACAGCTTCTTGATCCCGAGCGACTTCGCCAGGATTGCGTCAGCCGCGCCCTGGTAGTCGTCGGCCGCGACGACGCGCGCGTAGTTGCGCTTGCCGGTCGGGTAGTACTTGCCCGGTTCACCGGGAGCCGTGCCCGGGCCGCCATGGGTCAGGCCCACGTAGGTGTTCGCCGGGCTGATCATTCCGATCGGGCCGTTCGGAGCGCGGTTGAGGATCGGAATCTCGATCTCGGCCGCCCCGGAGTTGAACGTCCCGATCACGCCTGCCACGCTCGAGTTCTGCGCGTAGGCGTTCGCGTTCGCCGACACCTTGCCGGAGTCCCACTTGCCCGCCTGCGCGGTCGAGTCGTCGCAGCTCTGGTAGGCGAGGGTGTACTTGCCCGCCTTCCAGCCGTGCTGCGCGAAGATGAACTTGATCGCGCGGGTCATCTGCTGGGTCTGCGTGCGCCCCGAGCCCTGCAGCGGCAGGTCGGAAGCGATGAGCAGGTTGCCGCTGGGGTTCTGGATCGCCGAGCACGACGATGCCGGCAGCGGTGTTGCGCCGCTTCGGGCAATCGCCCCGCTCACCGTCGCCACCAGGGCAACAACGGCGACCAGCGCGGACACTCCTGCTCCCGCGTAGATGCGCTTCTTCACTCGTCCTCCTGTCTGGGGGGTCAGGGGAATTGCCGGGAGAGCATAAGAGAGCGCGGCGATGCGCGCCAACCGGACCGCACGCCGTAGCAGGCTAAAGGGAGGGTCGGGATGGTGCCGAAAGGCACTACGTGTCGACCCCGACTCTCAGCGAACGCCTTCCGGCCGTCACGGGTCGCCTGCGCGGCACCTCCGCGGGCTGGACGTTCCTCGGTGCGGGCCTCCTCGCGATCGGTTTGTACTTCGTGCTGCCGCCGGATGCGCAGTCCGTGTTCTACGTCGCGATCGGGTTCGCGTCGGTCGTCGCCGTCTACGTCGGCGCGACGCGCAACGTGCCGCGCGGCGAGCGGCTCGCGTGGCGTCTCTTCGCAGTCGGCCTGCTCGGTCAGGTCGCGGGCGCGATCTACGCACTCTCCGAGATCCACCTGCACCGCGAGCCGCCGACGCCCTCGGTCGCCGACGCGTTCTATCTCGGCGGCTATCCGCTTCTGGCGGCAGGGATCCTGATCAGCCTGCGCCGGCTCGGCGGACGGACGAGCCGCACGGCGATGCTCGACACCTTCGTCGTCTTCTCGGGCGTGGCGCTCGTCCAGTGGGTTTTCTTCATCGACCCGTACAACCACATGCACTTCGCGACGGAGTTCGGGCGCCTTGTCCGGATGGCGTACCCGTCGATGGACGTGCTGCTCCTCGTGGCGGTCGGACAGTTGCTCGTCGTCGCGGGAGGACGCAATCGTGCGTACCGCCTCGTGCTGATCAGCGTTGGTCTCTGGATCGTCGCGGACGAGATCTTCGCGCTCGACATGAACCGCTACGCGGGTGGCGCCTGGATCGACGCGTTGCGGCTCGGCTCGTACGTCGCGTGGGGCGCCGCGGCACTCGACCCGGTCCTCGCGCGCGTCGGTCAGCCCGAGCGCCGCCGTCTCCCGCGCCTGACGCACACGCGCCTCTTCCTGCTCGCGGCAGCGTCGCTCACCGCGCCGCTCACGTTGCTCGTGGAGCGCGCGGCGCACCATCGCGAGCACGAGTACGTGATCGCGCTCGGCGGCGCCGTCCTCGCGGCGACCGTCCTCGTCCGTCTCGCCGGACTCGTCCGCGCCGTCGAGCGGTCGGGACGCGCGGAGCGGTTCGCCCGGCGCGAAGCGGAGCAGGCTCAACAACTGCTCGCCTACCAGAACCAGCAGCTCGTCGAGCTCGACCATCTGAAGGACGAGTTCGTCTCGAGCATCTCCCACGAGCTGCGCACGCCGCTCACCTCCATCTCCGGCTACGTCGAGCTCCTGCTCGAGACGGAGGCAAGTGAGGAGAAGCGCGGCCACCTCACGATCATCGACCGCAACGCCGACCGGCTGCTGGCGCTCGTGAGCGACCTGCTGTTCGCCGCGCGATTGCAGTACGGCCGGCTCGAGCTCGAGCGGACGCCGGTCGACCTGCGCCGGCTCGTCCTGCAGGCGGTGGACGCGGCGCGGCCGCGCGCGGCAGCGGCGTCGGTCGAGTTGCGGGTCGATTCCGGTGAGGTGCCGCCGTTCGAAGGCGAGTCCGCCCGGCTCGCGCAGCTGCTCGACAACCTCGTCTCGAACGCGATCAAGTTCACGCCGAGCGGCGGTCGCGTATCCGTGACCCTGCGCGAGGCCGGGGCGGCGATCCGGCTCGAGGTCTCCGACACCGGCATCGGGATCGACGACGTCGAGGAGGAGCGCCTGTTCGAACGCTTCTTCCGCTCGCAGTCGGCGCTCGAGGCGCAGATCCAGGGGACGGGCCTCGGTCTTTACATCTCGAAGGCGATCGTCGACGCGCATGGCGGACGGATCCGCGTCGAGAGCGTTCGGGGGACCGGTACGACGTTCGTCGTCGAGCTTCCGGTCGCGACGTGAACGAGCAGCTCGTGCTCTGCGCCGACGACGACGAGGACATCCTCTCGCTCGTCTCGATGCAGCTGCGGCGCGCCGGCTTCGACGTGGCGACCGCGGTCGACGGCGACGAGGCGGTGCGGATCGCACAGGAGCGGCGGCCGGCGATCGCCGTGCTCGACGTGATGATGCCGAAGCTGACCGGCTACGAGGTGCTCGCCGCCCTCCGGTCGAACGGCTACCTCGTCGAGATGAAGGTGATCCTCCTCTCGGCACGCGCTGACGAGTCCGACGTGTCGAGCGGCATGGACGCGGGCGCGGACGCATACCTCCCGAAGCCGTTCAAGGCGCGAGAGCTCGTGACGAAGGTGCGGGAGCTGCTGGGTAATTAGACGCTTAGCGTGGCCGCGCGTAGCGGTAGCCGAAGCCGCGGACCGTTTCGATCGGCGCCGTCTCCGGCGCCTCCGGCATCAGCTTGCGGCGCAGGTAGCCGACATAGAGCTTCACCTGGTCGCCGGAGACGCCGTACGGGTCGCCCCAGACGATCTCGAGCAACTGGTCGCGCGAGAGGACCTGGTTCGGGTTCTGCACGAACGCTGCCAGTAGCTTGAACTCGAGCGGCGTCAACTGCACCTCGCGTCCGTCAATCGTTACGCGCCGCTGCGCGTAGTCGACCTGGACGAACTCGTCGGCGTATGCCTCCACGACCTCCGATCTGCCGCCGCTCCGGCGGAGGAGCGCTTGCACGCGCGCCAGTAGCTCTTGCCGGCCGAACGGCTTCGCGACATAGTCGTCGGCGCCCGCGCTCAGCCCCCGCACCTTCTCGAGCTCCTGGCTGCGGGCGGTCAGCATCAGGACAGGTACATCCGACAGATCGCGAATCCGCTCGAGCGTCTGATAGCCGTCCATGTCCGGCATCGTCACGTCGAGGATCACGAGCGCCGGCGCCTTCGAGAAGAGGTGGCGCAGCGCTGCGCGGCCGGTTTCGGCCTCCTCGACGGCATACCCGGCGCGCTCGAGGAGCTCGCGAACGAGCAGACGGATGTCCTCGTCGTCGTCGACGACGAGCACGGAGGGACGCGCACTCATACGGCGTTCATACCACTCTGTCCGCGCAAACCCTGCGCCGATCGCCGAGTCTGCCGCTGTGGCGCGCGTGCTGATCTGTGAGCCCCATGAGGACATCAGCGCTCTCCTGGAGCTGGTGGTGCGCCGCCTGGGCCACGAGCCCATGGTGCACCCGGGCGGCAGCGTCGACGACGTCGAGGTCGACGCAGCAGTGATCGAGCCGGGCGAGCAGACGGCCTTCGAGCTTGCCCAGGTCCTGCGGGAGCGCGGTGTCCCGGTGCTCTTCGCGAGCATCTATCCGGCGGGACCCGAGGCGCTCGAGCTGCGGCCCTCGGCGTACCTCGTCAAGCCGTTTCCGTTGTACGCGCTCGAGCGTGCGCTCGAAGCCGCGCTCGTCGCCGAGCCGGCACCTGCGGCAGCGGGTATCTGAGCCATTTAGCATCGCGCCTTCGTGCGCGTCACGCTGGCCCTCGTCACGACAGTCGCGCTCACGGCCTGCGGCGGGCGCGCCGCGCCGGCCCTGCCGGGCGCGCTGCACACGGTGCACGACGTTTCGCCGCCGCGTCTGACGATTCTTCACCCGGCGTCGAGGACGGCGCCGGGATTGATCTTCGTCGCCGAAAAAGGTGGCAAGGACCGGCCGAGCGGCCCCGTCATCGCCGACAACCGCGGCCGCATCGTCTGGTACCACCAGGTGCCGCACGGCCTCGAAGCGACGGACTTCCGGGCGCAGACCTACCGCGGCGGGCCTGTCCTCACGTGGTGGCAAGGGACGATCAGCAAGGCGGGGGTCGGGCGCGGCGAGTACGTCGTGTACGACGACGCGTACCGCGAGTTGCTGACGCTGAAGGCGGGTCACGACCTGGACGGGGACCTGCACGAGTTCCAGCTCACGCCGCGTGGAACCGCCTACGTCCCCGTCTACCACGAGGTGCCCGCCGATCTGCGCTCCGTCGGGGGACCCCAAGCTGGGTACGTCTACGACAGCGTCGTGCAAGAGCTCGACCTGCAGAGCGGGGACGTCGTCTTCGAGTGGCACAGCGTCGGACACGTTCCGTTCACGGAGTCGCTGCAGGCGCACCGCGAGCCGGCGAAGCACGCGACGAGGAAGCGGCCGCTCGACTACTTCCACGTCAACTCGGTCAAGGATGCGCCGGGCGGGAACATCATCATCTCCGCGCGCAACACGAGCACGCTCTACCTCCTGCGGCGGGACGGCAGCATCGCCTGGCGCCTCGGCGGTAAGCGGAGCGATTTCGGGCCGCCGGCGGCCGTGAAGTTCCGCTTCCAGCACGACGCCCACCTACGCGCCGACGGCACGCTTACCCTGTTCGACAACGGTGCGATCCCGAAGCTCGAGCCGTTCACGCGCCCGCTCGTCCTGAAGCTCGACCTGGCCGCACGCCATGTGTCCGCGGCCAGGGCGTTCGTGCATCCGCAGAAGATCTCGTCGCCGTTCGAGGGCAATCTGCAGACCCTCGACGACGGCGGCGCGCTCGTGGGGTGGGGTGGGGTGCGCAAGGTGACGGAGTTCACCCCCGACGCGAAGGTGCGGTTCGAGCTGAAGCTGCCCTACGGCGACACGTATCGCGCCTATCGGCTGCCGTGGAGCGGGCGACCCGGCGGGCGGCCGTCCGTCGCGGTATCCGGCAACCGCGTCTATGCGAGCTGGAACGGGAAGAGCGACATCGCCTCGTGGGAGGTGCTGACGGGACGCGATGCGGATCACCTGACGCCGAGCGCGCGGCACGACTGGGCGGGTCTCGAGACGGCGATCCGGATCGGGCAGTCGCCCGGCACGGTGGCGGTGCGCGCGCTCGACGCGAGCGGGCGCACGCTCGGCGTCTCCGAGACGATCACGCCCTGACACGGCACGAAAAAGCCGCCTTTTGCGGCGGCTTTCGGACGAGCTGCGGGACTAGGACTCGAACCTAGACTACCGGATTCAGAGTCCGGCGTCCTACCATTAGACGATCCCGCAGGGCGCCGACATTGTAGCCGCGCCCGCCGAAATCAGAGGTCCAGCTCGTACAGCGGAACGAGCCGCTTCTCGGCTTCGGTGTCGATATGCGCGATCACCTCGACGTACGGCTCGAGACCGGATCCGCGCAGCTTCGCCTTCAACAAGCCATCCACCTGGTAGATGCCGGAGGAGTTGTTCATCGTGATCGAGATTCGGATCGGCTTCGCCTCGCCGTCGGAGATCACGACCTCCTCGATCGCCGCGGCGGAGAGGGAGTGGATGCCGACGCGTCCGCGCTCGAACGCGATGCGCGAGCGGCCCTGCTCCATGTCGAGCGCGTCCGCCACGCGCAGGATGCCGGCCTCGAGCGTGAGCGGCTCCCCGTCTGAGCGATGGCTGATGATGCCCTGCAGGACCTCCGACACGACGACGGTCAGGTCGGGCTCGTCGTAGATGCCGTGCAGGAGCTCGCGCAGCTTCGGCTCCGAGAGGAAGAGGCTGAAGTCCTCGTGTCCGTGGCGATGCACCGACATCCCGACGCAGTGCGTCAGCGCCGTCAGCGCCACGACGACCTCCGCATCGTCGCGCGTCATCCCGTAGTCGTTGACCATCGCCGGCTCGACGCCGTGCTTCGTCAGCTGCCGCAGGAGCTTCAGCGCGATGTTCGTCACGATCTGGATGTGGACCCACGAGTGGTCGTTGATCTCCATCCGTACGACGGCGTTGACGTTCGCGACGTGCCACCAGCCCTTGATCTGGTCGTCCTTGTTGACGCGCTCGATGACCGTGCGCAGCTTCTTGTTGGCGCGCACCGGAACGCGGATCCGCATCTGCTTCACCGCTTCGGCCGGAGTCAGCCTCGTCTCGCGCTCGGCCTCCTCCGAGACCGGCTGCTCGATGCGCTTCTCGGTTTGCGGATCGAGTCCCAAGGTGAAAGCATAGGCGGCAGATGGAGGCAGGCACCCTCACCGGCGCGAGCACCGGCGCCCTGACCGCCGCGCGCGCCGGCTTCTGGCGGCGGTTCGCGGCTGCGCTGATCGACGGGATCCTCCTCGGCATCGTCTCCGGGATTCTGCGAGCGATCCTCGGCGGCTCCGGGACCGGCCTCGGATTCATCGTGGCGATCGCCTACTACACGTACTTCCACGGCTCGACCGGCCAGACGCCGGGCGACGCGGCGCTTTCGATCCGGATCGTCGACAAGCAGACAGGTCAGCCGATCGGCTACGGCCGTGCCTTCATCCGCTGGCTCGTCTCGATCGTGTCGGGTGCCGTGCTGTTGCTCGGCTACCTCTGGATGCTGTGGGACAGCGAGAAGCAGACGTGGCACGACAAGGCCGCGAACGACGTCGTCGTGCCGGCCTAGGCCGCGGTCGACGCCCAGTCGCCGTAGAGCGACGTGTAGAGCCCGCGGCGTGCGATCAGCTCGTTGTGTGAGCCCTGTTCGACGATCTGCCCATGCTCGAGCACGACGATCAGGTCCGCGTCGCGGATCGTCGACAACCGGTGCGCGATGATGAAGGCGGTCCGCCCGTAGAGCAGCCGGCGCAGAGCTTGCTCGATCTTGCGCTCGGTGCCGATGTCGACCGAGCTCGTCGCCTCGTCGAGGATCAGGATGCGCGGGTCGGCGAGGAGCGCGCGGGCGAACGCGACGAGCTGGCGCTGGCCGAGCGAGAGGCGTGAGCCGCGCTCGCCGAGCTCCGTCTCGTAACCATTCTCGAGCCGCTCGATGAACTCGTCTGCCCCGACGGCACGCGCGGCCGCGACGATCTCCTCACGAGTCGCCTCGCGGCGGCCGAACGCGAGGTTCTCCGCGACGGTGCCGGCGAAGAGAAATCCTTCCTGAGGAACGATGCCGAGCTGCCGGCGGAGCGAGCCTTGGGACACCCGGCGCAGGTCGGTGCCGTCGATCGTGATGGATCCGCCAGTCGGGTCGTAGAACCGCGCGAGCAGCTTCGCGATCGTCGACTTGCCGGCGCCGGTGTGGCCGACGAGCGCGACCGTCGTTCCCGCTGCGACGTGCAGGTCGATGCCATGCAGCACCTCCGGCCCTCGGCCATACGCGAACCGCACGTCGTCGAATGCGACGTCGCCCGCGATCCGGTCGAGCTCCACGGCCTCCTCGGGATCGCGCACCTCGGGCTCCTCGTCGAGGAGGTCGGTGATCTTGTCGAGCGCCGCGACGGCGGACAGGAACGTGTTGTACAGCTGCGAGAGCTGCTGCACGGGATCGAAGAAGTTCGAGAGGTAGCCGAGGAACGCGACGAGGATGCCGATCGAGACCTCGCCGCGGAACGCGAGCCAGCCGCCGTAACCGAGTACCACCGCGGTCGCTGCCGACGACAGAAAGTCGACGAACGGGAAGTAGAGCCCGTTCAGGACGACCGTCTGCATGTTCGACGCGCGGTAGCGGTCGGTGACGCGATGGAAGTTCTCCTGCGCGGCGGGCTCGCGCGTGTACGACTGCAGCACGCGCATCCCGGCGATGTCCTCGGCGAGCGTCGCCGTGACGGCACCGAGGGTTTCGCGCACGCCTCGATACGCGCGTCCGGAGCGTTTGCGGAACATCGCGGTGGCGAGAGCCATGGCGGGCATCACCGTCAGGGAGGCAAGCGCGAGGCGCCAGTCGAGGAAGAAGAGGACGATCGCGGTGCCGAAGAGCAGCAGCGTGTTCTGGATCAAGGAGGTGACGCCGTCGGTCACGAGCTGGTCGAGTGCCTCCACGTCGTTCGTCAGCCGGCTGATGATGACGCCGGCACGGTTGCGCTCGTAGAAGCCGAGCGAGAGGCGCTGCAGGTGACGGAAGAGGTTGTTCCGCAGGTCGGCGAGCATCCGCTCGCCGGTCCAGCCGGTGAAGTAGGTCTGCCCGTACGTGAAGGCGATCCCGAGCACGCCCGCTCCCACGAACGCGACGACGAGCCAACCGAGAAGGTGCGTGCGCCCGTGGCGTACCTCGTCGATCGCGCGCCCGACGAGGTACGGGGGCGCGAGCGCGACGGCGGTCGCGCCCAGCAGGGAGACGACCGCGAGCGCGATCCGCGCCTTGTACGGGCGCGCGAGGCGGTAGAGCGCCCGCAGGCGACGTCTCGTTTGCGCCCACGACCAGTCCTCCACCTGCGGGCGGCCGCCGCGCATGAGATGGCTGCCAGGTTGATGGACCCGCATTACGCGACCTCCTCCGAGACGAGACCTTCGAGCAGCCCGTGCTCGTAGATCTCGCGGTAGACGTCGTTCGTCCCCACGAGGTCGTCGTGCCGTCCGCGTGCGACGACCCGGCCGTCGTCGAGGACCACGATCTCGTCCGCGAGCGCGATCGTCGACAGCCGGTGCGCGATGATGATCGTCGTCCGTCCTCGCATCGCCTCGAGCAGACCGTCGCGGATCTTCGACTCCGTGGTCGCATCGACCGAGGCGGTCGCGTCGTCGAGGATGAGCACGCGCGGGTCGATCAGCAGCGCTCGCGCGATCGCGATGCGCTGGCGCTGCCCGCCGGAGAGGGTGATGCCCCGCTCCCCGATCACCGTGTCATAGCCATCGGGGAGCCCGACGATGAACTCGTGCGCCTGCGCGAGGCGTGCCGCGCGCTCGACCTCGTCGTCCGAGGCATCGGGCCGGCCGAACGCGATGTTCTCGCGCACGGTCGCGGAGAAGAGGAAGGGGTCCTGCGCGATCACGCCGATCTCGCGCCGGAGCGATGCGAGCGTCACGTCACGGACGTCGTTCGCGTCGATCGCGACGCGTCCGGCCTGCACGTCGTAGAAGCGGGGCACGAGTGCGGCGAGGGTCGTCTTGCCGGCCCCCGTGTGTCCGATCAGCGCGACCACGCGGCCGGGCGCGAGCTCGAGGTCGATGTCGTGCAACACCGGGCGGTCGGGGTCGTACCCGAAGGTGACGCGCTCGAACGTCACGCGGCCGGGGCCTGGCGGGAGCTCGCGCGCGCCGGGCGCGTCGCGGATCTCCTCGGGCTCGTCGATCACCTGGAAGATGCGCTCGCCCGAAGCCGTGGCGCGCTGTGCCTGCCCGATCCACATGCCGAGCGCGCGGAGCGGCATCACGAGCATCGCGAGATAGAGGTTGAAGCGCACGAACGACGCGAGCGAGAGCGTCCCGTGCACGACCATCCGCCCGCCGATCAGGAGCACCGCCGCCTGCCCGAGCAGGGGGAGGAAGCTGAGGATCGGGATGTAGAACGCGCGCTGCCTGTTCGCCTTCACGCTCAGTTCGAAGACCTCCTGGCTGCGGCGCTCGAACTTCGCCTGCTCGGCCGCCTCCTGCGCGAACGACTTCACGACGTGGACGCCGACGATGTTCTCTTCGGCGACCGTCGCGACGTCCGCCATCTTCTGCTGCACCTCGCGGAGGAGCGGATGCGAGACGTGGCTGTAGCGGTAGGCGACCGCCACGAGCGCGGGCGCGATCGCCATGACAACCAGCGCGAGCTTCCAGGAGATGACGAAGACGACGATCCCGACGCCGATGATCGTGAAGACGTGCTGGAAGAAGAAGATGAGGCCGTAGCCGAGGAAGAAGCGAACGCCCTGCAGGTCGACGGTCGCGCGGCTCATCAGCTGGCCCGTCTGGTGGCGGTCGTAGAAGCCGAACGACAGCCGGACGAGCTTCGCGTAGATCGCCTTGCGCATGTCCATCTCGACGAACAGCGCCTGCTTGCCGGCGATCAAGCGGCGTCCGGCCATCATCAGCGCTCGCACGACGCCGAGGCCGAGGATCGCAGCGACGAGCCATGGCAGGCGGTGCCGCTCGTGGTGGACGAGCGCCGCCGCCACGGAGCCCGTGAGGAACGTCGCGACGAGCACGGCGAGGTCGGAGCCGATCGCGAGGACGACCGAGAGGAGCATCGACGCGCGGTAGGGCCGGAGGAAGCCGAGCAGACGGACGAAGATCGTGCGGTAACGCGGTGGCGAGGGCGCGTCGGTCATCGCTCTGAGGGTACCCCGCCCCTTCCGGCTGCTACCGCGTGCCGTGCGGCTTGCGGTCGGGCGGTGCGTGCGCGAAAGAACACGGTCTACAGCCGGGCGAGCTCGACCCGTACGAGCGCGACCGCGGCTGCGACGCGTTCGCGGTTTGCCGGCAGGTTCAACCAGCTGCTTGCGCCCGATGGGTGGGGCAGGGGAATCGCGATCGCGCCTCCGATCTCGTAGCGCACGCCGACGCACTCGGTCACGCTCTTGATCCCGAGAAGCCGCCGCGCGGCGAGCCCGCCGACGGTCACGACCAGCCGGGGGCGGAGCAGACGGAATTCCTGGTCGCGCCAGAACTCGCACAGCCGCTGCTCCTCGGGGGAAGGGGTGCGATCGCCGCGGCCGGACGGCGCTCGACCCGGGTAGCACCGCGTGACGGACGCGCAGTAGAAGGCGGCGTAGAACTCGTCCTCGTCCATCTCGAGCCAGCGCCGGAGCGTCTTTCCCGCTCGGCCGCGCCATGGCCGCCGTTCCTGGCCCTCGACGATCCCCGGCGCCTGCCCGAGCATGTACGCGCGCTGTCCCTCTCCGGGTGCGATCACCG
The DNA here is from genome assembly GCA_045806045.1 of Gaiellaceae bacterium. Lineage (GTDB taxonomy): Bacteria > Actinomycetota > Thermoleophilia > Gaiellales > Gaiellaceae > PALSA-600. The sequence goes on from JBJMKB010000087.1 coordinate 46,265, forward strand.
GCATGGACTCGAGGGGATACCCGGCTTCGACGCACGCCCGGCAGATGCTCTGGTCGCGCTTCAGCGATCGCAGCGACCGGTAGCTCGAGCGCCGCCTCGTCACAGAGCAGCGCGCACGACCACGAACCAGCGTCCGGCGTGGAGCACTGCGCCGCCGAGCTCCGACGCGAGCTCCTCCGGTTCGAACACCCGCTTGAACACCTGCCACTTCGACCCGTCCTCGAGCACGCGCTCTTCCCAGCGCGATTTCTCCTCGCCGGACTCGGCGTGGCTCCCGATCACGACCAGCTCGTTCGCGTCGCGCCGCGCCTCGGCGAGGAAGCGCAGACGGTCGGCTTCCTCGAGGTGGCAGTAGAAGTAGGTGGTGAAGATGCGGCCGAAGGCGTCGTTCGGGAATGGGAGCTCGAGTGCGTCGCCTCGGACGAACGTTGCCTTCGGCATCCGTGCGCGCGCGACGTCCAGCATCCGCGCGCTCTGGTCGAGCCCGATGACGTCGCCGCCGAGATGCTGGGTCAGGAAGCCGGTGCCGCACGCCACGTCGAGCGTGCGCGTCGGCGGGAGCGACGAGATCAGCGACGCGAGCTCGGCGAGCTCGTCCCCCCAACCGGGGCGCTCGCGGTCGGAGTAGAGGCCGCGTCCGAGCCACCAGTCGTCGTACTCAGGCGCCCGCGTGTCGTAGTACTCCTTCACCCCTCGTAGAGTACGGCCGTGTTGCCTCTCGAGTCGGTTCCGAACTTCAGCGTCGGACGCGACCCCGCGACGATCGACGCGATCGGCACGGCGCTCGCTGCGCATGCTCGGCTGCTCGACGTGCACGCGGACGGGGATCACAACCGCTCGGTCTTCACGCTCGTCGGCTCCGAGGGCGAGCTCTCCGATGCGCTCGTTGCCGGCATCCGGGTCGCGACTGAGCGCATCGACCTGCGCAAGCACGACGGTGCGCATCCACGAATCGGTGCCGCCGACGTGGTGCCGATCGTTCCGCTACGTCCGGACGATTGGGAGCGGGCGGTGCGTGGCGCGCGCGCGATCGGCGCGCGCATCGCGACTGAGCTCGGGTTGCCGGTATTCCTGTATGCGCCGCCGGAGCGCGGGCCGGCGTACTACCGGCGCGGCGGCCCGACCGGACTGCAGCAGCGGATCGCGGACGGAGAGCTCGCCCCCGACTTCGGCCCGCCGCAGCTGCACGAAAGCGCCGGTGGCGTGATCGTCGGAGCGCGTCGTCCGCTGATCGCGTTCAACGTCAATCTTCGCGGCGATGTGCAAGCCGCGCGCGCGATCGCGGCCGTCGTGAGGGAGAAGGGCGGAGGGTTCCCCGGCGTACGCGCGCTTGGCCTCGACCTGCCACGGGCCGGAGTGGTGCAGGTGTCGATGAACGTGGAGGATTGGGAGGCGGCCGCGCTGCACGAGATCGTCGAGCGCATCGAACGGGAGGCGCACGCGCACGGTGCTGAGGTGGTCGGATCGGAGCTCGTCGGCCTGATGCCTGCCGGTGCAGCAGCGGCGGCAGCAGGCGCGGTCCTCAGGATCGACGGCTTCGACCAGACTCGCGTGCTCGAGCTGCACCTGCTCGACGACTAGGCGACCGGTGGGAGGGTTCCCGACCGCCAGGGCTAGACTCGGCGCGTGACCGCGACGTACGCGCTGACGGGCGACGACCTCACCGCCGACGACGTCTGGGCCGTTGCCGTCGAGGGGCGCGCGCCGGCGTTGCTCTCGGACGGCGCACGCACGCAGATGCGTGCCGCACGCGACGTCGTCGAGCGGGCTGCACACGGCGCCCACGAGCACACCTACGGCGTCAACACTGGCTTCGGCCGCTTCGTCTCGAAGCAGATACCGGAGGAGCTGACAGAGGAGCTGCAGCTTCGCTTGCTCCGCTCGCACGCATGCGGTGTGGGTGACACGTACCCCGATGCGGTGGTCCGCGCGGCGATGCTGTTGCGCGCGAACGCGCTGGCCAAGGGCAACTCGGGGGCGCGCATCGAAACCGTCGAGCTGCTGCTCGACTGCCTCAACCGCGGCGTGCTGCCTTACGTGCCCGCACGAGGTTCGGTCGGTGCTTCGGGCGATCTCGCACCACTCGCACACCTCGCCCTGCCGCTCGTCGGCGAAGGCCGCGCATGGTTCGACGGCGACCTGCTCGACGGGAGCGACGCATTGACGCGAGCCGGGCTCGAACCGGTGCGCCTCCGTGCGAAGGAAGGCTTGTCTCTGATCAACGGCACGCAGTTCATGGCGGCTCAAGGCGCGCTCGCGCTCGTGCGGGCATGGCGGCTCGCGCGCGTGGCCGACTGCGTGTGCGCACTTTCGCTCGAGGCGCTGCAAGGCTCGCGTAACTCGTTCCTTCCGCAGGTGCATGCACTACGGCCGCTGCGCGGCCAGGGGGCCTCGGCTCGCAACGTCATGCGTCTGCTCGAGGGCTCCGCAATCATGGAGTCGCACCGCTGGTGCGACAAGGTGCAGGACGCCTACTCGCTCCGGTGTGCGCCCCAGGTGCACGGCGCGTCGCGCGACCTGCTCGACTACGTCGACTACACCGTCTCGACCGAGCTGAACGCGGCGACGGACAACCCGCTGGTGCTCGTGGACGACGAGATGCTCGTCTCCGCAGGCAACTTCCACGGGCAGCCGCTCGCGTTCGCGCTCGACGCGCTGGCGATGGCGGTCGCGGAGCTCGCGAACATCTCCGAGCGACGCGTCGAGCGGCTCGTCAACCCGAATCTCAGCGATGGGCTGCCGGCATTCCTCACGACCGACGGCGGCCTCAACTCCGGCTTCATGATCCCGCAGTACGTGGCTGCTGCGCTCGTCTCGGAGAACAAGTCCCTCTGCCATCCCGCCTCGGTCGACTCGATCCCGACGAGCGCGGGGCAAGAGGACCACGTGTCGATGGGCAACGCGTCGGGGCTGAAGGCGTGGCAGGTGGTGGCGAACGCGGAACGCGCGCTCGCGATCGAGTTGCTGGCCGCGGCGCAGGCCGTCGAGTTCCTCGCGCCGCTCGAGCCCGGGCGCGGGGCTGCGGCCACGCATCAGGCCGTGCGCTCGCTGTCACCGCGACTGCGTGACGACCGGCCCCTCTCGTCCGACATCGAGGCGGTGGCCGATGCGATTCGCGACGCGTCGCTGCTGCGCGCGGTCGAGGCGGCCGTCGGGGAGCTCGAGTGAGCCGGTCGCGCCGTCTCGACTGGGGACTTCCGGAGGCGCCGCCTCCGAAGCATCCGTATCGCGACACGCTTCTCATCTATGGGGCGTTTGCCGTCGTCATCGTGCTCGTCGCGTGGGCTACCGGCAGCGGCGTCCAGCGCGCGATCGTGATCGCGGCCTTCTTCTACGTCGTCGCGAGCGCGTGGAGCGTCGTGCGCTGGCGTCGACGGCTCCGCCGGTCCCCCGCCGGCGACGAGCGGAAGGGGAGCCCGTGACCGTCGCGGCGTCGAACGCCGCGCTCGTGGAGTCGCTGTGCGGGGATCTCTCGTCGATCCGCGCACCGCGCGGCACCCGGCTGAACGCGCGCTCATGGTCGACCGAGGCGCCGCTGCGCATGTTGTTGAACAATCTCGACGCAGAGGTCGCCGAGCGTCCCGAGGATCTCGTCGTCTACGGCGGGAGCGGTCGCGCGGCGCGGTCGCACGACGCGCTGAAAGCGATCGTCGGTGCGCTGCTCGAGCTCGAAGAAGACGAGACGCTGCTCGTCCAGTCGGGGAAGCCGGTGGCGGTGTTCCGCACGACCCCGCAGGCGCCGCGCGTCCTGATCGCGAACTCGTTGCTCGTCCCCAAGTGGGCGACGTGGGAGGAGTTTCGGAGGCTCGAGGCGGAGGGGCTGACGATGTTCGGCCAGATGACGGCCGGCTCGTGGATCTACATCGGCACGCAAGGGATCTTGCAGGGCACCTACCAGACGTTCGCCGCGGCCGCGCAGGAGCACTTCGGCTCGGCGACCCTGGCCGGCCGCACCATCCTCACGGCAGGCCTCGGCGGCATGGGCGGTGCACAACCGCTGGCCGGGACGATGGCCGGCGCCGCGACCCTGTGCATCGAGGTCGACCCATCGCGGATCGAGCGCCGTCTCGCGACTCGTTACCTGGACGAGGCCACCGAATCGCTGGAGGATGCCGTCGGTCGCATCCGTGCCGCGGCTTCCGACGGACGTGCACTCTCGGTCGGGCTGCTGGGGAACGCCGCCGACGTCGTGCCCGAGCTCGCGCGGCGCGGGGAGCACTTCGATCTCGTCACCGACCAGACGGCAGCTCACGATCCATTGACGGGGTACATCCCGAGCGGCCTGTCGGTCGTGGACGCGGCGGCGTTGCGCACGTCCGACCCGGACGAGTACCTACGGCGCGCGCGGGCGTCGATCGCGGTGCACGTGGAGGCCCTGCTCGAGTACGTCCGGGGCGGCAGCTACGTTTTCGATTATGGCAACAACCTGCGAGGTGAGGCCGAAGCAGCAGGCGTAGCGAAGGCCTTCTCATACCCGGGCTTCGTCCCGGCCTATATCCGGCCGCTCTTCTGTCGCGGCATCGGGCCGTTTCGCTGGGCAGCGCTGTCCGGGGACCCGGCCGACATCGTGACGATCGACCAGGCGCTGCGCGAGCTGTTTCCCGGCGACGAGCTCCTCCAGCGCTGGCTCGAGCTGGCTCCCGCGCGCGTTGCGTTCCAGGGCCTGCCCGCGCGGATCTGCTGGCTCGGCTTCGGGGACCGCGCCAAGGCCGGCCTCGCGATCAACGAGCTGGTCCGCTCCGGTCGCGTGCAGGCGCCGATCGTGATCGGACGCGACCACCTCGACGCGGGCTCCGTCGCCTCGCCGTACCGCGAGACGGAGGCGATGCGCGACGGCTCGGACGCGATCGCCGACTGGCCGATCCTGAACGCGCTCGTGAACGTGGCGGCGGGCGCGACGTGGGTCAGCGTCCACCACGGCGGCGGAGTCGGGATCGGCAACTCGATCCATGCCGGCATGGTCGTCGTCGCGGACGGGACCGACGAGGCCGCCGAGCGGCTCGAGCGGGTGCTGACGACCGATCCCGGCATGGGCGTCGTGCGGCATCTCGACGCGGGCTACCCCGAGGCGCAGGCAGCTGCGCGTGAGCACGGCCTGTCCACGCCGATGCACGGCGACTGAGCCGCGTGCCGGCGCTGCTCGTCCGCGACCTCGACCAGGTCGCCACGCCCGCGCCGGGGGTGGCGCCCCTGCGCGGCGAGGCGCTGCGTGCGGTGACCGTGCTCGAGGACGCCTTCGTCCTCTGCCGCGACGGAGTGATCGACGCGGTCGGGCCGATGTCGGAGCTCGGTCCGGTTGACGGCGACGTCGAGGAGCTCGATGGGCGCGGCCTCTGCGCCGTGCCGGGCCTCGTCGACTGCCACACGCATCCCGCGTTCGGCGGCGACCGTGTGGAGGAGTTCGCGCTGCGTGCGAGCGGCGCGAGCTACGAGGAGCTGCACGCGGCGGGCGGCGGCATCCTCTCGACCGTCCATGCGACACGCGCGCTCGCCGAGGACGCATTGCGCGCGCGTGTCGAGCGGCACGCGGCGTGGATGCTCGCCCACGGCACGACGACGTGGGAGGGTAAGTCGGGCTACGGTCTCGACCGCGACACGGAGCTCGCGTCGCTGCGCGCGATTCGCGCCGCCGGCGGCTCGCCGACGTGGCTCGGCGCACACGCCGTGCCGCCCGAGCATCCGGACGCCGATGCGTATCTCGAGTTCGCACTGGCCGAGGTCCTGCCCGCGGCGGCGCAGCTCGCCGACGCTGCCGACGTCTTCCTCGAACGCGGCGCCTTCGACGGGAGCCAGGCGCGCCGCTACCTCAAGGCGTGCCGAGCCGCCGGTCTGGAGCTGCGCCTGCACGGCGACCAGTTCACCGAGATCGCCGCCGTCCCGCTGGCCGTCGAGCTCGGGGCGCGCTCGGTCGACCACCTCGAGGCGACGGGGCGCGGCGGGATCGCAACGCTGGCGGCCTCCGACGTCGTCGGCGTCCTGCTCCCCGCGAGCGCCCTCTTCCTCGACCGGCCGATGCCGGCGGGTCGGGCGCTCGTCGATGCCGGTGCGGCGGTCGCCCTCGCGACCGACTTCAACCCGGGGAGCTCGTTCACCACGAGCCTCCCGCTCGTCTGCTCGCTCGCCTGCACGCAGCTGCACCTGTCACCGGCCGAGGCCCTCGCCGCCGTCACGGTCAACGCCGCGCACGTCCTCGGACTCGCACACGAGCGCGGTCGGATCGCTCCGGGGCTGCGCGCCGACCTGCTGCTTCTCGACGCACCCGACTGGCGCTATCTCGCCTACCACCTCGGCGGCGACATCGTCTCGGCAGTCGTCCGCAGCGGGACGATCGCGTACCGGCGCTAACCTGGACGCGATGCCGACCCGCAAGCAGCGCCGCCGCCGCGAGAAAGACTTCCGTCACGACGTCCGCGTGTTCGAGGTCGACGAGGAGGGCAACGAGGTTGCGCTGGCCGAGCTGCGCACCCCCGAGGAGCGCGGGTCGAAGACGAAGCAGCAAGGCAAGCCGGTGCGGAACGCGCGGGGGCGCGCGATCCGGGTTCCGCCCGAGCCGTCGTGGCACCGCGCGTTGCGCCGCGGCGGCGTCATGGGCGCCGTGATGCTGTTCGCGTTCCTGTTCCTGTTCAAGAGCGCGCCGCTCGGACTCCGGATCGCGTGGGGAGCGTTCTACGCCGCGGCTTTCATCCCCCTCACCTACTGGATCGATCGCACCGCCTATCGCACTTACCAGCGCCGGGTCGCGCGGCAGTCCGACAAGAAGTCCTAGCCGGTCGCAGGCGTGTTGCCGCGGTAGTGGCCTTCGCCGGGCCACGGCGCGAGCAGCATCAGGATCCGCGCGCCGCCTTCGCTCGAGAGCGCGTGGCGCTCGTCGGGGACGAAGTGCACGAGCGTGCCTGCGCCGGCGTCCGACTCGTCGCCCTCGGCCGAGATTCGCACCGTGCCGTCCAGGACGACGACCCACGCGTTCTCCTTGACTTGGTGATCGCGGAGCGATTGTCCCGGCTGCAGCACGACGAGCACCGCGCGCGCGCCGTCGTCCGAGTGGAGCACGATCGGATCGCGCGTCCCGTCCGGTGCATCGAGTCGAAGAAGATCCCAGCGCTGCACGGCAAGTGGCGTTTCCAGCCGCTTATACACTCAAACGCCCGATGCCGCTTGCCGTCGACACCTTCGTCATGAGCCCGTTCCAGAGCAACTGCTACGTCGTGCGCAGCGAACGCGGCGCGCCCGACGCGGCCGTGGTCGATCCGGGCGGCGACACGACGGCGCTGCGTCTCGAGGTTGCGCGCATGCGGACGAAGCCGGCCGGGATCCTCGTCACACACACGGACATCGACCACATCGCCGGTGTCGCGTCGCTTGCCGACGGCACGGGCGCCGAGGTGTGGGCACCCGCCGGCGAGGTCGACGCGCTACGCACCGGTGAGACGCGCAGCGGGCGCGTCGCGCCGCACGATCCCGCGCACACCGTCTCCGGCGGTGACGAGATCACCGTCGCAGGCATTTCGTTCGAAGTGATCGACGTTCCCGGGCACTCTGCAGGCCACGTCGCGTTCCACCACGACGGTGAGCTCTTCTCGGGCGACCTGCTGTTCGGCGGATCGATCGGGCGTTACGATCTGGAGGGCGGCGACTGGGAGACGCTCGTCGCATCGCTTCGCGCACTCGTCGCGCGCTTTCCGCCGGAGACCGTCGTGTACCCGGGTCACGGGTCGCCGACGACGCTCGGACGCGAGCTGCAGTCGAATCCGTTTCTGCGCGAGCTGCGGACCGAGAGCGCGTGAGCGAGAAGTTCCAGGCACCCCGCGGCACACACGATGTGCTGCCGTCCGAGCAGCCGCGCTGGCAGCTCATCGTCGGCACGCTCGCCGAGGTCGCGGAGCTGTACGGCTACCGGCGTATCCAGACGCCGAACTTCGAGGACACCGAAGTCTTCGCGCGCACGTCAGGCGCGGGATCGGACGTCGTGCAGAAGGAGATGTACACCTTCGAGGACCGCGGCGGCCGGTCGCTCACGCTGAAGCCGGAAGGGACGGCGCCGCTCGCGCGTGCGTACATCGAACACGGGCTCCATCGTGAGGCGCAGCCGGTGAAGCTGTACACCGTCGCGCCGATGTACCGCTACGAGGCTCCGCAGAGGGGCCGCTACCGCGAGCACTGGCAGGTCTCGGTCGAGGCGTTCGGCTCGGAGGATCCCGCGCTCGACGCCGAGGTGATCGACCTCTACAGCGAGTTCGCGCGTCGCGTCGGCATCACCGACTACGTCCTCCAGCTGAACTCGATCGGCGATCAGAACTGCCGCCCTGCATACCTCGCGCAGCTGAATGCGTGGCTCGACGAGCACGCAGACGCCCTCGACGAGGACGCGCGGCAGAAGCGCATCCGCAGCCCTCTCCGCGTCTTCGACGTCAAGAACGAACGCGTGCGAGAGGCGTTGAAGGCGGCGCCGAAGATCGCCGACCACCTGTGCGACGCGTGCGCCGCGCATTTCGCGGAGGTGCGGCGTGTGCTCGACACGCTCGGGATCTCATACGAGCTCGAGCCGACGCTTGTCCGCGGTCTCGACTACTACACGCGCACCGTCTTCGAGTTCATCAACCCGAAGGAGAAGGCACAGCCGCAGATCTCGTCTGGCGGCCGCTACGACGGCCTGATCGAGCAGCTCGGCGGGCCGCCGACGCCGGGCGTCGGCTTCGGGGCGGGAATCGAACGAGCGCTGATCGCGCTCGAGGCCGAGAACCGGACGGTCGAGCAGCCGCGGCTCGACGTGTTCTTCGTGCTCGGCGAGGGTGCGCCGCGCGAGCGTGTGCTGAAGCTGCTCCACGACGTCCGCCGGGCGGGGCTCTCGGCGGACACAGACTACGCCGGCCGGTCGTTCAAGGGGCAGATGACACAGGCTGGACGGACCGGCGCGCGAACCGTCGTGATCGTGCGGGGCGAGGAAGCGACGCTTCGACGGGACGGACGCGACGAGCAGGCGGTCGCGCTCGACCAGGTGGTGGCTACCCTCACCGCTCGATGAGCTGGCGCGATCTCTACTGCGGCGAGCTGCGAAGCGAGCACATCGGCACGCGCGTGACCGTCGCGGGCTGGGCCGACACGCGCCGCGACCACGGTGGGCTCGTGTTCGTCGACCTGCGCGACCACACGGGCAAGCTCCAGCTCGTCGTGAACCCCGAGCGGGCGGCCGACGCAGCCAATGCGGCGCACGAGATTCGCAACGAGTTCGTGCTGCAGGCGGAGGGCGAGGTCGTTGCGCGCGCACCCGACGCGGTCAACCCGAACCTTCCGACCGGGGAGGTCGAGATCCAGGTCGACACGCTGCGCATCCTCTCGCGCTCCACGCCGCTCCCGTTCCAGCTCGACGAGGAGAACGTCGACGAGACCCTTCGGCTCAAGTACCGCTGGCTCGACATGCGCCGCGACCGGATGCAGCGCAACCTGCGTCTCTCGCACACGGTGATCGCGGCGATCCGCCGCCGGATGGACGAGCTCGGGTTCATCGACGTGTGGACGCCGAGCATGACGCGCGGCACGCCCGAGGGCGCGCGCGACTTTCTCGTCCCCGTGCGGCTGCAGCCGGGGAGGTTCTTCGCGCTCGCGCAGTCGCCGCAGCTGTTCAAGCAACTCTGCATGGTCGGCGAGGTCGATCGCTACTACCAGATCGCGACGTGCTGGCGCGACGAGGACCTGCGCGCGGACCGGCAGTTCGAGTTCCGTCAGCTCGACCTCGAGATGGCGTTCGTCGAGCGCGAGGATGTCCTCGACGTGATGGAGCAGGCAGTCGTCGCGTCGTTCGAGGCGCTCGGCCGCGAGCCGCCGCAGCGCCCGTTCCCGCGTCTCGGTTACGACGAGGCGATCGCGAAGTACGGCACGGACAAGCCCGACCTGCGATTCGCCATGGAGATCCAGGACGCAACCGAACTGACGCGCGATTCCGAGTTCGGCGTCTTCAAGAACGCGCCGGTCGTGCGTTACGTCGTCGCGCCGAAGGCGTTCTCGCGCGCCGAGCTGCAGCGGCTAGAGGAGATCGCGAAGGAGTGGGGCGCGAAGGGCCTTGCATACATCGTCGTCGACGAGAGCGGCGAAGTGCGCTCGCCAATCGCGAAGTTTCTCTCTGCGCGCGAGCTCGACGCGTTCAAGGCCGAGCCGGGATCGACCCTCCTCTTCGGCGCCGGCGACGCAGCGACGGTCGCGCGTGTCCTGGGCGGGCTGCGCATCCACCTTGGCCGCGAGCTCGGCCTCACCGACAGCGGCGGAGACGTGTTCCATTGGGTGATCGACTTCCCGCTCTTCGAGCAGGACGAGGAGAGCGGGCGGTGGACCTTCCTTCACCATCCGTTCACCGCTCCCATGCCCGGTCAGGAGGAGTGGGACGAGGCGGATCCGCACGACGTGCGCGGCCAGCACTACGACCTCGTGTGGAACGGCTGGGAGCTGGGGTCCGGCTCGATCCGGATCCACGACGTCGAGGTGCAGAAGCGCGTCTTTCGGACGATGGGTCTCTCCGAGGAGGAGGCGACGTCGAAGTTCGGCTTCCTGCTCGAGGCGCTCGCCATGGGCGCGCCGCCGCACGGCGGCTTCGCGATGGGCATCGAGCGCTTCGTCGCGCTGATGGCCGGCGAGCCGGACATTCGCCAGGTGATCGCCTTTCCCAAAGTGTCGAGCGGCTCCGATCCGCTCACCGGCGCGCCGACGCCGATGCCCGCCGATGTGCTCCGCGAGCTCGGCATCCAGGCGCTGCCGCAAGACGGCTCAAGCCGCGCCTGAGTCCGGCCGAAGGAAGAGGCATACTTCGTGTCCCGGCGAACACGGGATCAAGTCGTTGCTGCCATGACAAGCCCTTCACCACAACAGCCTTCGCTCACCTCGCTTCCGCGGCTCGAGGACCTGCCGCAGACCGAGGACGGCCGCTTCGAGCCCGAGGGTGTTCGCGATGCCTTCGACTCCTTCCGCCGCCACTCCCTGCAGCTGCAGGCGCAACTTCGCGTGCTGCAGGCGGCCGGCAAGACCGCGAGCGTCGACCCGACCGGTCACGCCGTTCGGATGGACGCGCTGCACCTGATTCGCGCCGCGGCTGAGTTCGCCGACGCGCTCGAGCGCGACGCCCAGACCGCCTCGGCCGCCCAGCTCGGCCGCACCGAGGTCGAGGTCACGCGGCGCCACCGCGAGCTGCAGGAGAAGGAGCGCCACGTCGAGCGCTTCCGCGACGACAGCGACCGCCAGCGGAATGAGATCCTGAATGCCGCGAAGAGCGAAGCGCGCGAGCTGCTCGCGAACGCGAACCGCGATGCCACCGCCGCGATGAACGAGGCGGAGGCTCGCGGCGCCCGGCTGCTCGAGCAGTCCCGTCACCAGGCGACCGAGCTCACGAACGCCGCGCGTGCCGAGGTCGAGCAGACGCTCGAGTGGGCCCGCGCGCAAGCCGGCGCGATCCTCGCGCGCGCCCAGCACGGCGCGGAGCAGCTGTTGACGGCCGCCGGTCTCGGCGCCGAGGCACTCGGTGAGGTCTCCGATGCGATCGTGACGGCCGCCAAGGCATCCGCCGAGGCGAGCCGCGGTCGCGGGTCCGCAGCCGCCGCCCCGTCGCGCATCGCCGCGGCGCCGGAGCCGGAGGCCGCGCCCGAGCAGGCGGCCCCGGACCTGGAGGAAGAGGTTGAGGCCGAAGCCGAGGTTGAGGCGGACGCCGGGGCCGAGCACGAGGCCGAACCGCCTGCGCCGCCCTTGAGCGCTCCGCCGGTCAGCAGCCCGTCCGTCACGCCCGAACCGCCCTCCTCGGCCGCGCCCGAGCAGGGCGACGACGCCTCCATCTAACCGAAGAGGACTCCATGTCAGACCGTCGCGGGTCGCGGTTCGTCCTCGAGGTTCTCTTTCTCCTCGCGCTTGCCGTTGCGCTGACGCTGACGGACCTCCGTCCTGTCGAGATCGCCGGCGTGATGCTCGTCGGCTGGGTCGTCGTCGCGCTGTTCGAGTGGGCCGCGTGGCGCGACGAACCGCACTACGGAAGCGGCTTGCCGCCGCGCTACTACGTGCCGCAGGTCAGCCTGCCTCCCGCGCAGCCGCTCGAGCAGGTCGCCGCCGGCTATCCGGAGGCCCGCGACGAAGCTCCGACGTGGATCGCCTCCGCGGCTCTCCGCGAGGAGATGCTCGGCGACTGGCCGATCGCGGCGCCCGCGGAGCCTCCCGTCTCCCCGCCGCAGCCCCCCTCGATGCCTACCCCGGAGCCGGACCCGGTCGGCGACCCCGACCCGTGGACGATCCAGGAGCTCCCGGCCGCGCCGCTCGGGGAGCTCGAGCCCGACGATGCCGCCGCTCCGGAGCCCCAGGAGGTGGCGGACGCGGAGCCGCAGCCCGTGCTCGAGGTCGTGCTGACGCAGTCGGTCCATGCGATCGCCCGCTACTCGCTCGACCCGCTTGCCGAACCCGCACCGCGCAGGCGCTTCGGTCGCGGCACGATCGTCGAGGCGCCTGCCGTGGAGGTGCCGTCGCGGCCTCAGGGCCCGCGCCCGCTCCCCGGCCGGCCGAACCGGCAGGATTAGCGCGTGAGCGCCCTTCGCCGCCCGGGCCTCCGCTTCGTCGCGGAGGCGGTCGTGATCGTCCTGACGGCGGTCGTCACCGGGCTCCTGCACGTCGGCGCGCTGGGGATCGGCGGCGCGGTCGCGATCGTCTGGCTGGCGTACGTGGTGATCGAATACTCCCTCGCCCATCCGCGCGAGCGGAAGCCCGAGCCCGTCCTCGCCGAGCGTCCCGAGGAAGCGGCGCCGCCGTTGCCGGGCACGGAGTCGGTGCGCGTGCTCGACGCTCCGCCCGAGCTCGTTTCAGAGCCCGAGCCGGTCTCGGACGCCCCACCGGAGCGCGAGCCGGAACCGGAGCCGGAACCTGAACCTGAACCTGAGCCGCCGCCCGAACCGGAACCCGAGCCCGAGCCGGAGTCCGACACCACCGCCGTGGCAGAGATCGAGCCCGAACCCGAGCCGGAGGCCGAGCCCCCTCCTGAGCCCGAGCCCGAGCCGGTGGAGGCACAGGAGTGGAACGTGTGGGAGATCGCGCGCGTCCTCCGCCAGCAGGGCGACACGGACGAGGAGCGCGAGCTGCTGCTGATCTACCTGCGCGACTACGCGAACCCCGACGGTGTCCTGCCGGTCGACTTCGACGCGCTCGTGCGAGAGTCGTTCCCCGACGTGGTCGGGACGCCTGCGGGATGAGGCCGCGTCTCGCGCAGCGCGAGGTCGCGCTCGCGGGGCTCGCGCTACTCGCGATCGCCGTCTCGCTCGCCGTGAACGCGCAGACGCGCCAGACGACCCCGACGACGCCTCAACCGGAAGGCTCCTACGCGGCGCGCGCAGGCTCGAGCGGCCCGGCCGCGTTCGGACGGCGCACAGCCTGCGGCGGCGTGATCAGACCCGACACCGTCGGCGTCTCGCATCCGACGCTGCCCTGCGGCGCGCGCGTCTTCATCACGTATCGCGGCCAGACGGTGCTGACGCAGGTCGTCGATCGTGGACCGTACGTTCCCGGCCGGCAATTCGACCTCACGGATGCGCTTGCGCGCCGGCTGGGCCTGCGAAACGTTCAGGAGATTCACTGGTCTTACGCTCGCTCGGGCTAGGAAACGGCGCTACAGTTTGGGCGAGTGCTCGATCTCGTTCGTGCGCTGCGTATCCATGTAGAACCAACACCATGTGAAAGGGAGCCCGCGTCGGGCCTACGTGCCTCGCACGGACGGTTCGCGTAGCACCCACCTGGCTTGTCCAGGTTCACACGGACGCGGCACAACCGGCGAGATCGGAGCATGGTGAGGGGAGCTTCGGCTCCCCTCACGACTAGAGGCTTGATGTGGATTGGGGTGCTTGTGGGGATGGCTCAGACCAAGCAGGTCGTTCGGGTCGGGCGCAGGGCATAGCGGTGCCTACGTTCAAGCCCGACCCGGGCGAGATGCGCCGTGTCTGAGCCACCATCCGCGAGTGCACGAGATCCACATCAAGCCTCTACTAGTCTGGAACGATGATCGAGCTCTACGGAGATTCCGCACGTGGGGGAGACTGGGCAGCGGTTCGCCTGCGCGTCGACGGCGAGACGATCGTCGACGCGGACGCGCCCGGCGTCGCCGGCGATCTCCGCGGCCTGACGCTTTTCGAGGCCGCCGCTGTCGGCGGCGAGACGTTGCCGGTCGACGCGCTCGCGAACGCGCTGGCACCGGCGCTGCAGGCGAAGCCGGACGACCGACGTGTGGCCGTCGCGATGAGCGGCGGCGTCGACAGCGCTGTCACGCTGCTCAAGGCCAGCGAGCATGCCGTCGGCGTGACGCTGCGCCTGTGGCTCGACCCCGACGGGCCGGATGCCGAGCGCGCGTGCTGCTCCCCCAGCGCCGTGATCGCGGCGCGCGAGACGTGCCACGCGCGCGGCCTGCCGCACGTGACGCTCGACCTTCGCGAGGAGTTCCGGCGAGCCGTCGTGACGCCGTTCGTGCGCGGCTACGCGCGTGGCGACACGCCGAATCCGTGCATTCGCTGCAACGGCGGCTTTCGCTTCGCCGAGCTGCTCTCGTTCGCGAAGCGGGTCGGCGCCGCGCGTCTCGCGACCGGCCACTACGCGCGCATCGTCGAGCGTGACGGCAGCCTCTTCCTCGCCCGCGCCCATGACGGATCGAAGGACCAGAGCTACATGCTCGCAACGCTCGAACCGCGCAAGCTCGGACGTCTGTGGTTCCCGCTCGGCGAGCAGACGAAGGAGCAGACACGTGCGGAGGCCGCGGCTGCTGGACTCGCCGCCGCGACGCGCGCCGACAGCCAGGAGGCGTGCTTTCTCGCCGGCGACGACTATCGCAACTTCCTCGCGCGCCACGGCGTGCAGGGCGCGCGCGGCCCGGTCGTCGACGAATCAGGTCGCACGCTCGGCGAGCACGACGGACACTGGCGCTTCACTCCTGGTCAGCGCCGCGGTCTCGGCATCTCGGCGGCCGAGCCGCTCTACGCCGTCGGCACCGACGCGCGCACGAACACCGTCGTCGTCGGCCCGCGCTCGTCGCTCGCGCGCACGACGGTTTCGGCACGCGGCCGCCTCTTCGCACATGCCGACCGCGTCAGCGCAAAGCTGCGCTACCGGTCGCCCGCGGTCGGCGCCGCCGTCGAGCCGACGGCGCACGGTTTCACGCTGCGGCTCGACGAGCCTGCGTTCGGCGTCGCGCGCGGTCAGGCGGCCGTTCTCTACGACGGCGACGTCGTCGTCGGCTCCGGCCTGGTGACATCCGCACGCGGCGACTAGGCTGACGTCATGATCGTCGCCTTCTCCTTCGGGGATCTCGCCTCGCTCGCCCTCGCAATTTTCCTGCTCGCGGTGGGTATCGGCCTCGGATGGGCGTTCTTGCGGCTGGCCGTAACTTTCGACCGACTTTCTTCGTTGATTCGTGGGGCAGAGCAGGAAGTGCTTCCGGTGATCAACAAGGTCGGAGGTTCGGTGGATCGGGTCAATGCACAGCTGGACAAGCTCGACACGGCGACCGACAGCGCGGTCGACGCGGTGGTCGCCGTCGACGAAGCGGTGCGCTCGGTCAGCTACGCCGTGAAGACGCCGGTGCAGAAGCTTGCCGGGCTGTCAGCCGGCGTCTCGCACGGCTGGGCATCGCTCCGCACGCGGCGCAACTGGCGCGAGGCCGTCGACGAGGCGAAGTCCGCGGCGGAGCGGCGCCAGCGGGATCTCGACGAAGAGCTGAAGGCAACGCATGACTGACGAGATCACGCTGACGATCCCGCGCGAGCGCGACTTTCATCGTGTCGCGCACCTCGTGCTCGGCGGACTCGCCGTCCGCCTCGAGCTGACGATCGAGAATCTCGAGGACCTCGAACTCGCGCTCGATGCGATCCTCGACCACTCGGACCCCGAGAGCGGGGAAATCACCGTGCAGATGTCGTTGCGCGAGGGCGCGCTCGAGACGAGCGTCGGCCCGCTGACGACGAAGGTGCTCGACGAGATCGAACAGGAGCAGAACGGCGCCCTGAGCCTGCGTCGCGTGCTCGACTCGACGGTCGACGACGTCCACGTCGACGGTCAATTCGTCCATCTCACAAAGAAGGTCTCGGCTCGTGGGTGAGAGCGACAAGGCCCTGCTCCGGCGCTACCACGAGGAAGGCGACCTCGCCGCCCGTGAGCAGCTGATCGAGCAGTACATGTCGCTCGTGCGCTCGCTGGCCCGGCGATACAGCTATCGCGGCGAGCAGCTCGACGATCTCGTCCAGATCGGCTCGATCGGGCTGATCAAGGCGATCGACCGCTTCGACCTCTCGCGCGGCGTCGAGCTCACCACCTACGCGACCCCGAACATCATCGGCGAGATCAAGCGGCACTTCCGCGATCGGGGCTGGGCCGTTCGCGTCCCGCGAGGCCTCCAGGAGCTGAACGTGCAGCTCTCGAAGCTCGTCGAGGGGCTGACCGTGCAGCTCGGCAGGTCTCCGACGATCCCCGAGCTCGCAAAGGCGGCGGGCGTCGAGGAGGAAGAGGTGCTCGAGGCGCTCGAGTCCGGCCGCGCGTACTCGTCGCTCTCGCTCTCGCAGGGGACGGGCTCGGAGGACGGGGAGGACCTCGATCCGCTCGAGTCGCTCGGGGAGGTCGAGCACCAGTACGAGGTGTCGGAGGATCGCGCCGTGCTCGCTCCGGGCTTCAAGGTGCTCGACGAGCGCGAGCGGCGCATCCTGCACCTGCGCTTCTTCGAAGGATTGACGCAGTCGCAGATCGCCCAGCAGATCGGGATCTCGCAGATGCACGTCTCCCGTCTGATCAGGCGGGCGCTCGAGAAGATCCGCGACGAGATCGCCGCGGAGGAGCTCGACCCCGACCGCGCCGCCTGATTCGGCTTTTCGATCGGTCGAGCTCGGCGCCGCCCCGGCTGCGTAGGCTCGGCCGATGTACGTCCACGAATGGGGAAGGCGCGACGACGTGCCGCTCGTCTTCTGGCACGCGCTCGGCGCGGATGCATCCGGCGCAGAGCTCCGCGAGGTCGCGCCTGTGCTCGCCGACGCCGGCTTCCACGTGCTCGCTGTCGACGGGCCTGGCTTCGGCCGTTCGCCCGCGCTGTCGGCGGAGCGCTACCGACTCGCCGCGCTCGCCGAGCTGCTGGGCGAGCTGATCGACGAACGCGAGTTCGAGCGGCCGGTGCTGATGGGCCATTCGTGGGGCGGCGCGATCGTCGTGAAGTACGCCGGTGCGCGCCCGGACGACGTGCGCGCGCTCGTGTTGCTCGACAGCGGCCACATCGACTACGGAGCGCTGCCCGGGACGGCGGCGCAGCTTGCAGCGTCACCACCGTCCGACGCAGGCTCGATGGCGCGCCACGGTCTGGCCGACCCGGTCAGCGACGCGTGGCCGGCGATCGCTGCGCACGAGATCCCGACACTGCTCTTCCTCGCCACGCTGCCGCCGCACGTCGACCAGAACCGCGAGCACATCGGTCGCTTCGAGTCGGCGATCCCGCACGCCGATGTCCGTTGGCCCGCGAACGCGGGTCACGGTCTCCTCGCCGACATCGGGCCGCCGCTCGGCGACGAAATCGCCGGTTGGCTCGTCGAGCAAGGGCTCTAACCCGACCCTCCGTACACTGTCCGTCGCCATGGCGATGACGACGAACGAGCTGCGCGAAGCGTTTGCCCGCTTCTACGAAGAACGCGGTCATCTGCGCGTCCCCGGGCACTCGCTCATCCCTCCTGCCGACGACCCGACGACGCTCTTCATCATCGCGGGCATGCAGCAGTTCAAGCCGTACTTCCTGCGCACGACGGAGCCGCCGCGCGATCGTGTGGTGAGCGTGCAGCCGTGTCTCCGCGCGGGCGGAAAGGACTCCGATCTCGACGAGGTCGGTCGCACCGACCGGCACTGCTCGTTCTTCGAGATGCTCGGAAACTTCTCGTTCGGCGACTACTTCAAGGACGAGGCCGTCGACTACGCGTGGGAGTTCGTCACGCAGGTGATGGGTCTCGACCACGAGGGTCTGTGGGCGACCGTGCACGAAGGCGACCCACTGCTCGAGCTCGACGAGGACACGGTCGCGATCGAGGCGTGGAAGCGCGTCGGGATCCCCGTCGAGCGGATCGTGCGGCTCGGCAAGGACAACTTCTGGCAGGCCGGCGACATCGGCCCGTGCGGGCAGTGCTCGGAGATCTTCTACGACCGCGGCGAGGCCTACGCCTGCGGCGATCTCGCGTGCGGCCCGGGTCACTGCGACCGCTACATGGAGATCTACAACCTGGTCTTCATGGAGTACGACCTACAGCCGGGCAACGTCCTGACCCGGCTGCCGAATCAGAACGTGGACACAGGTCTCGGCCTGGAGCGCACGTCGTGCGTGCTGCAAGGCGTCGACTCGGTGTTCGACACAGACGGATTCCGGCTGATCATGGATTGGGTCGAACGCGAATCGGGCGTTCCGTACGAGCAGGACGACGTCTCGCGGCGCGCGCACCGCGTGCTCGCCGATCACAGCCGCGCTGTCAGCTTCCTGATCGCCGAGGGCGTCGTGCCGTCGAACGAGGGGCGCGGCTACATCTGCCGGCGCCTCCTGCGACGCGCGATCCAGCAGGCGAACCGCATCGGGCTCAAGGGCGTCCACCGCCTGCCCGCGATCGTCGTCGAGCAGATGGGGGACGCGTACCCGATCCTGCGCGAGCACGCAGCCGAGATCGATCGCGTCGTGCGCGCGGAGGAGGAGCGGTTCACCGAGACGCTCGAGCGTGGGATGAAGATCTTCGACGAGCTCGCGGGCCAGCCGGCCATCACCGCGGACGAGGCGTTCACGCTCGTCGCGACGTACGGCTTCCCGATCGAGCTCACGGTCGAGCTCGCGGAGGAGCGCGGCCAGGCGGTCGACGTCGACGGGTTCTGGCAGCTGATGGAGCAGCATCGCGAGGTCTCGCGCGCGAGCGGCGAGAGCACGGTGCAGCAGATCGCGGCGCAGCTCGTCGGTGCCGGCGTCCGGGCGAGCGAGTTCGTGGGCTACTCGAAGACGAGGGCCCTGACCGCGGTGGTCGAGGCCGCCCCGCTCGACGACGGCCGACAGCTCGTGAAGCTCGAGCAGTCGCCCTTCTACGCCGCGAGCGGCGGGCAGGTGAGCGACAACGGCTACATCTCCGTCGACGGCGAGGACCACCGCTTCGAGGTCGACGACGTGCTCAAGTTCGGCGACGACCAGGTGGTGGTGGTCGAGCTCGGCGGACACGAGCCGCTCGCCGCCGGCACGCGCGTGGAGGCGGTCGTCAACTGGTCCGATCGCCATCCGACGATGGCCAACCACACGGCGACGCACCTCCTGCACCAAGCGCTGCGCGACGTCCTCGGCGACCACGTCAAGCAGGCGGGGTCCGCCGTGCGCCCCGACAAGCTGCGCTTCGACTTCACGCACGACAAGCAGCTGACGCCGGAGCAGCGGGGCGCGGTGGAGCGGATCGTGAACGAGAAGGTCTTCGAGGCGATCCCGGTGCGGACGTTCGTGACGCCGATCGAAGAGGCACGCAAGCTGGGCGCGATGATGCTCTTCGGCGAGAAGTACGGCGAGGAGGTGCGCGTCGTCGAGATCGGCGATTACTCGACCGAGCTCTGCGGCGGGACGCACGTCCGCTCGACGGCCGAGATCGGGCCGTTCGTGATCGCGAGCGAGGGGTCCGTCGGCTCGGGCGCGCGCCGGATCGAGGCGGTCACCTCGGGCAGCGCATGGTCGGTTCTCGAGGGGAGCAGGAAGGAGCTCGAGGCCGTCCGCGAGGAGCTCGAACAGGTGCGGCGCGCCGCGAAGACGCGCAAGCCGGCGGACGACGACAACCGGCCCGACATCGTCTGGCAGGACAAGCAGGGAGCGGTCTTCGTCGCCGAGGTGAAGGGCGTGCGCGGCGCCGCGCTCCGCGATCTCTCCGACCAGCTGCGTCAGCGCGAGGGCGCGCAGGCGGTCGTGCTCGCCTCGACCGACGACGGCAAGGTGGCGCTGGTCGTGAACCTCGACAACTCGCTCGCCGGCCTCGACGCGGTGGCGATCGTCCGCGAGCTCGGGCCGATCATCGGCGGCGGGGGCGGCGGACGCCCGACGCTCGCGGAGGCCGGCGGCAAGAACGTCGACGGCGTCCGCGACGCACTGCACGCCGGACGCGACAGGCTCACCGCCGCCATTACGTGAAGGTGCTCGCGCTCGATTTCGGCTCCGCGCGCACGGGTGTCGCGGTCTCCGATCCCACGGGAACGGTCGCGCGGCCGGTCACGACGGTCGAACGCGCGGCGAGCGACGCCGGCTTTGCAAAGCTGCTGGCGGTGATCGCCGCCGAGGAGCCAGAGGCCGTGGTCGTCGGCATGCCGCTGACGCTTCGCGGCGAGCACGGCGAACAGGCGCGGGAAACGGCGGCGTTCGTGGAGCGGCTGCGCGAGGCCCTCCACGTGCCGGTGGAGACCTACGACGAGCGCTTCACCTCCGTCCTCGCGGCCGGTGACGACGCGCTTGCTGCCGCGCATCTCCTCACGACCTATCTGGCATGGCAGAGCGCCCGCCGCTGACGCCCGTCAGGCCGCCGCGCGGCCCGTCGCCCGAGCAGATCCGCCGGCGGCGCATCGCGGCGCTGGCCGCGGTCGTCGTTGCGCTCCTGCTCGTCGTCGTCGCCGTCGTTGTCGCGCTGCCGCACGTGCATAACAAGGCTGCCGCGCCGGTGGCGACGCAGCCGCCGCCTCCGAGGCCGTTCAAGATCGTCTTCCCGGAGGGCTTCACGCGCGCCCAGATGGCCGACCGCGTCGGCGTGGTGGCGAAGATCGCGCGGGGCAAGAGCCACAAGAGCGTGGCGCTGAACGCGAAGCAGTACGTGGCCACAACGCGCCGGGCCGCGCTGCCGTGCTTCGCGCGCCATCGGCAGGCGAACCCGGAGGGGTTTCTCTTCCCGGCGACGTACGACTTCCTGGCGACGACGACGTCGCGTCAGCTCGCCCAGGACCAGCTGAAGGCGTTCTGCGAGAACTGGTCCAAGGTCAACCTCTCGTACGCGAAGAAGAAGAACCTGACGCCGTACGACGTCCTGATCATCGCGTCGATGGTCGAGAAGGAAACGCTCGCCCCGGACGAGCGCCCGCTCGTCGCCGCCGTGATCTACAACCGGCTGCACGAGCGCATGCCGCTCGGAATCGACGCGACGCTGCGGTACGGCCTGCACATTCCGCCGACCGAGTCGATCCACCAGTCGCAGCTCGAGAGCAACAGCCCGTACAACTCACGCAAGCTGCCGGGGCTTCCGCCGACGCCGATCGCGAACCCGGGGCTCGCGTCGATCCAGGCCGCAGCGCACCCCGCACAGGTGAACTATCTCTACTTCGTGCGCAAGCCCGACAAGCAGCACCACTTCTTCACCGCAAGCGCGTCCGCCTTCGCCGCCTACGAGTGCGCGCACGGATACGGCTGTTGACGCACGTCGCATTGATCGGCCACCCGGTCGCGCACTCGCTCTCGCCGCGGATGCAGAACGCGGCGTTCGCGGCGCGGGGGCTCGACTGGAGCTACGCCGCCTTCGACGTCGCGGATCCGGTTGCGGCGGTCGCTGCGCTGCGCACCCTCGGCTTCGCCGGCGCGAACGTCACGATCCCGCACAAGCAGGCGGTCGTCGCCGCATGTGACGAGGCGGAGGGCGACGCGGTGAACACGCTCGTGTTCCGCGACGGACGCGTGCTCGGCTTCAACACCGACAAGGAGATCCTCGCCGGGATCGAAGCGACGCGCGCGTGCCTGATCGGCGCGGGTGGTGCCGCCCGAACGCTCGCGCCGGCGCTTCCGGCCGATACCCGAGCCTACTCGCGCTCGGGGGAGTGGCCGCCCGATGCGACGGGGTGCGACCTGATCGTCAATGCGACCCCGGTCCGCGACGAGCTTCTCGTCGAGCCGCACGCCGGACAGACGGTCGTCGACCTCGCGTACGGACCCGAGGAGACCGCGCTCGTCGCCGCTGCGCGCGCCGCCGGCTGTGTGGTCGTCGACGGGCTCGAGGCGCTCGTGCGCCAGGGCGCCGCGAGCTTCCGGATCTGGACGGGGCTCGAGCCGCCACGCGACGCGATGCGGAACGCGGTCAGGCTCTAGTCCACGCCACGAGCGCGAGGAACGCGGCGAGCGCGAGCGCCGCTGCGATCGAGAGCGTGGTCGCCCAGCTTCGCCCATGCGGGGGTCCGGCGGCTGCCACCGGCGGCGGCGGCCGCTTCGCGCTCCGGTAGAGGTAGGTCGTCTCGTTGCTGCCGGTGGGGTCCGGGTTGCCGAGGAACGTCTCGTACTGGCGCGTGCGCGCCGTCTGCAGGGTCAGCCTGTTGGCGAGCGCCAGCAGCCGGCGGCCCGACAGCCGCGAGAGGTCGCCGAAGCCGAGCCGGTTCGACGGCCTGACCGTGAGGCGGACTGCGCCCACGGCCGGAACGACGAGGCGCCCGACGAGGGTCGCGCGGACGGCGCGCCCGCCGACCGTCCCTTCGACGACGAGCGGCGCGCGCACGACCACCTGGGCGGACTGTGGCTTCGAGGTGGCGTAGGCGTTGCCCGCGACGGGGGTACGTCCGGCAGCCAGGTCCCGCCGCAGTTGCCGGAGGTAGTCGATGAGACGGCCACGCGTCGCGTCGGCGGTATACGACGTCACCGCGATGCGGGTCGCGTTGACGAGCGCCGTCCGGCCGTTCGCGACCTCGATCCGGAGCGGCAGCGACGAGGACACGGCGAGCGGATCGAGGCTGGCGCGTGCCACGAGCCGGCGGCGGCCCGGATCGAACCCGGCCCACAGGATCGAGCTCGCGCGCAGCCCCGGCGTCGCCTGCGAGCCCGCTGCGGCCTCGACGTCGAGCACCGGTGCGCCGATCGTGAAGAAGTAGTCGCCCTTGACCCGCACGTCGAGGTGCTGGGTCGCCGTCACGGCAAAGGGCGCGCCGGCCGGATCGAGCGAGACGACCACGCTCGTCCGCGCTGCGATGCGATGACGAATCCGCTCCGTCGTCGCCGTGGCGCCGCCGCCGAGCGGCGGGCTCGCCGAGAGCGGCGCGACCGGCGACGGCAGCGGCACGTAGCTCGTCGCTGCGTGCGCACCCGCGGCAATCACGAGCGCCGTTGCGGCCACCACGACGAGCTTCATCGCGTCTGGGGGAGCGTCGGCAGCGTCGCCGAGAGCGGATCGTCGCGCACCGGCGCGTAGGTCATGTCGTGGAACCGCGCGAAATAGACGTCGTCGTCGATCACGCCGTCGTGGTTGTGGCGGTTGAAGGCCCGCTCGTCGCCGTTCGCGCCCTCGGTGGTCACCTCGTTCAACGCCGCGGTCACCTTCGCATGCTCCGTCGAGCCGGCCCTCAGCAGCGCTGCAGCGAGCAGGTTGACGAAGTCGTATGCGTACATCGCCGTCTCCGGCGGCTCGACGACCGACGCACCGCCGCGCGTCTTTACGCCGACCTTGTCGACGCCGAACGCGCTCTCGTACTTCTGCTCGAACGCCTGGAACGGGCCGGTGCCGACCTCGGCCGTCAGGCGGCCGCCCGCGAACGTCAGCCCGTCGAGCCATGACGGGTGGTCGGCGAGCTGCTGCCGGACGAACGGGTCGGCTCCCGCGGGAGGCGTGAAGACCGGGACGTCCCAGCCGGCGGATCGCGCCGCGGTGAGGACCGCGGCGATCGTCGACGGGCGGCCCCAGACGAGCAGCGCGGTGGCGTGCGCGCGGCGCGCGCGCAGGACCTGCGGCCCGAGGTCGAGCGCGTCCGCCGGCAGTGCCTCGTCGAGCGCGATCGACGAGCGGTTGCGTGAGAAAGCGAGGTTCAGCGCTCGGCTGCCCGCGGCGCCGTAGTCGGAGTCGTCGTGCAGCAGCGCGACCTTCAGCTTCTTCGGGACGAGGTATTCGGCGAGGCGGAAGGCTATGCCGTGATCGGTCGGGGCGATCCGGAAGACGTTCGGCCGCGCGAGCGGGTCGGTCACCTGGTCGCCACCCTCGTAGACGACGCAGATCGGCACGTCGTGCGCGAAGCGCCAGGAGGCGTCGATCCCCGTGCCCTCGTCGACGATCGCGACCGCCGATTGCCCCACGGCACGCCGGACGTTGGCGACGGCGCGTGCGGGTGAGAGCGCCGTGTCCATCGTCCGGATGCGGAGCTCGTACGTCCGATCTCCGATCCGCAACCCGTTCGCGTTGACCTCGTTCGCGGCGAGCCGGGCCCCGTTCTCGATCGTGCGCCCGAGGTAGGGCGAGCGAGAGAACGGTGCGTTGACCACCACGGTCAGGGCAGCTCGTTGGGCTGGTGCGTGGCTGCCACAGGCCGTGAGCGCAAGGACGGCGGCCGGCACTGCGAGCGTACGGCGCACGGCGGGCAAGCTACAGAGCCTGCCGTCCGAGGTAGGCGGTGCGCACGCGCTCGTCGGCGGCGACGGCGTCGGGTGAGCCGTCGGCGATCACGCGCCCGGCGTCGAGAACGATCACGCGGTCTGCGAGTTGCCGCACGAGGCCGAGGTTGTGCTCGACGAGCAGGATCGCCAATCCCTCGTCGCGCAGCGAGCGCACGAGCGCCGCGACCCGCTCCGCCTCAGCGGGAGACGCGCCCGCCGTCGGCTCGTCGATGAGCAGCACCGGCGCCCCGGTCGCGTAGGCCGCCGCGAGCATCAGAGCGCGCTGATCGGTGACCGGGAGCTCGCCGGCGGGAACGCCGTGAGGGATGCCGAAGCGCTCGAGCAGTCGTCGCGCATGGCCGGTGAAGCGTGCGTCCTCGGCGCGCGCCTGCGGCGTCGCGAGCAGCGAGCGGACGAGCCCTGCACGGCGGCGTCGCGTGCCCGAGGCGACCAGCACGTGGTCGAGCGGCGTGAGCGTCGGAAAGATCGCCGTCGACTGCAGCGTGCGGGCCACGTGCGGCGCTTCGATGTGTCCGCCGTCGGGCGCGATCGTGCCGGCGAGCATGCGCAGCACCGTCGTCTTGCCGGAGCCATTCGGGCCGACGAGCGCGGTGATCCGGCCCGGTTCGGCGGAGACGGAGACGTCGTCGACGGCGACCACGCTCCCGAACGACTTCGCGAGCCCCGACGCCGCCAGCCTCCCGCCGGCACGCCGCGCGGCGGCTAGGCCGCCGTCCGCGCGCCGTTCCCGCCGTCCCGGCCGCACGATGCCGTCCCAGCCGAGCGAGACGACCCCGAGGAGCATCATCGCGGTCAGCAGCGTGTGCGCCCGAGCCGCTGCGACGTGCTCGAGCCGCCCTACGGCGTCGGCTGCCAGGGAGAGGATGCCGAGCACGAGCACACCCACCGGCGGCCCGAGCGGCGAGAGCGCCCCGCCGATCAGGACGACGACGAAGAGCTTGAACGAGAGGTACGGCCCGTACTGCGCCGGGTCGCCGATGCCGGCGAGCTGAACGGCGAGTGCTCCTGCGACGCCCGCCGCGACACCGGAAACGGCGACGGCCGCCGCGCGCAACCGGACCACGGGAACGGCGAGCGCACGTGCCGCCGGCTCTCGCTCGCGCGCGGCCGCGAGCTGCAGCCCGATCGGGGAACGCGCGAGCGCGACGTACCCGAGCGCGGCCAGCCCGGTGAGAACGAGCGCGAGCTCGTAGTGCTGCGTGACGCTCGGCCCGCCCGTCACGACGACGCCCTGCGAGCCGCCGAGGAACCACGCGATCGACTGCAGCGCGAGCGCGACGAGCCAGGAGACGATCCACGTCGCGGCCGCAAACCCGGCGCGCGGCAGTCGCGCGAACGCGTAGCCGACGATCCAACCGGCCACGCCGCCGACCGTGCCGCCCACGACGGCCACCGCCGCCGTCGGCCAGCCGGCGGAGAGGAGGTGCGCCGCGACCACGGCGCCGACGGCGACGAATGCACCCTGCGCGAGCGACGGCAGTCCCGCGACCCCGACCGCGAACGCGAGCCCGATCGCGGCGCACGCGAGGTACAGCCCGTCCGCCACGTCGGCCGTGCGCGCGTCGCCGAAGAAGAGCGGGCCGAGCGCGACGACCGCGAACGTCGCAACGGCGATCGTGCTGCGCTGTCGCCACGCCGCGCCAATCTCGCGCGCAGCATCCCCCAACGCGGCGATCACTCGAACGCCTCCGTCATCGAGCGGGCGCGCCATGCGAACAGCGCAAGGCCGATCGCCAGCGGGACGACGTCGCGGTATGCCGGTCCGAGCTCCAGCGAGCCGACATGCGCCGATGTGACCGTCGCCTGGACGAGCCCCGTCGCAATGCCCGCCGCGAGCGCGCGGCGTGGGTCGAACCAGACGACAACGGCGGCGAGAAGCCCGTACAGGCCATACCGCGCGGCGGCGTCGACGTCGAACGCCGCGGACGGCGCCGCGAGGATCGCCGCCAGTCCCGCCCACACGCCGGCGAGCGCGAACGCGAGCCCGACGAGGCGCGCGACCGGAAGACCGACGAGCACCGCTGCGTCGAAGTCCTGTGCGATCGCCTCCAGCGCACGGCCGAAGCGCGTCCGCTGCAGCAGGAGCCCTCCGGCCGCGGCGAGCGCGAGCGCGGCGGCCGCGACGAAGAGCGACCGCTCCTGGACCGTCGCGTCGCCGATCCGCCAGACGCCGAAGTGGAGCGGGTCGGGGAAGACGTAGGCCGGACGGTCGAAGAAGACGACGAGCAGTGTCCGGACGGCGAACGCGACCGCAAGCGACGCTCCAACCCAGCCGATGACGGACCCGCGCGCGCGGTAGGGCTCGATCGCGAGGTAGTACGCGCCGGCGCTCGCCGCCGCGGTCACGACCAGGCCGACCACGAGGGCGAGCACGAAGCGCGCACCGCCGACGCTCGTCTGCGACACCGGCCCGGATCCCGCGGCGACGAGAAGTGTCACAAAGACACCGAGGGCGATCAGCTCGCCGAAGGCGAAGTGGACGACGCCCGTCAGTCGGAATACGAGCGAGTGGCCGACCGCGACGAGTCCGTACACCGCCCCGGCCGCGAACCCGCTCGCGAGGATCTGGAGAGCGACGGCCACGACCGCGCACTCTAGGCTTCCCCGGATGACGCTTCGCCTCTCCTCCGCCGGCGAGTCCCACGGGCCTGCACTCGTCGCGATCGTCTCCGGGCTTCCCGCAGGGCTCGAGCTCGACCGCGACGCGATCGACGCCGATCTCAAGCGGCGGCAGGAGGGGTACGGCCGCTCGCCGCGGCAACAGATCGAGCAGGACCGCGTCGAGGTGCTCGCAGGGCTGCGGCACGGTCGCACGCTCGGCACGCCGCTCGCGTTGCTGGTCGCGAACCGCGATCACAAGAACTGGACGTGGGGGATGGCGCCGTGGCCGCCCGAAGGCGAGCCGGCCGGAAAGGGGACGAAGCCGGTGACGCTGCCGCGGCCGGGGCACGCCGATCTCGCGGGCGTGCTCAAGTACGGGCACGCCGACGTGCGGAACGCGCTCGAGCGTGCGTCGGCGCGGCACACCGCGGTGCACGTCGCGGCCGGCGCGGTGGCGAAGGCGCTCCTCGCGTCGATCGGCATCGACGTCACGAGCGCGACCGTGGACGAAGAAGGCCTGCGCTCGGCGGTCGACGCCGCACGCAAGGAGCAGGACACCGTCGGCGGGGTCGTCGAGGTCCGGGCGACCGGCGTGCCGCCCGGTCTCGGCTCGTACGCGACGAAGGAGGACCGCCTCGATGCGCGCCTCGCCTTCGCGCTGATGGGGATCCAGGCGGTGAAGGGTGTCGAGATCGGAGACGGATTTGCGCTCGCGTCGCTTCGCGGATCGCAGGCACACGACGAGATTCGCACGGACCGGCACCGCGACACGAATCACGCGGGCGGGATCGAGGCGGGCGTCTCGAACGGCGAGGAGATCGTCGTGCGGGCCGCGATGAAGCCGCTGCCGACGCTGATGAAGCCGCTCGCGTCCGTCGACCTTGCGACGGGCGAAGCGGCGAACGCGCTCGTCGAGCGATCCGACGTCGCCGCGGTCGAGGCGCTCGCCGTCGTCGCCGAGGCCGCCGTCGCCTGGGAGCTCGCGGTGCTCGCGAAGGAGAAGTTCGGCGGCGACGCGCTCGGCGACTTCGTCGCGGCTCACGCTGCGTACGTCGAGCGCATCCAATGGCGCTGAACGCCCTCGACCGGCACCTCGCCTTGGTCGGCTTCATGGGCGCCGGCAAGTCGACGCTCGCACCGCTCGTCGCCGAGCGGCTCGGCCGTCGCTCAGTCGACGTCGACGACGAGCTCGGCGTGGACATCCCGGCCCTCTTCGCCCAGGGAGAGGAGGCGTTCCGCGCGGTCGAGGAGCCGCGCACGTGCGAGCTCCTCGCCCGGCCGGAGCCCGCCGTGCTCGCGCTCGGCGGCGGGTCGATCAAATCGGAGGCCGTGCGCGACTCGCTGGCTGCCCACGCGTTTACGGTCTTGATCGACGTGGACGTCGACACCGCCTGGGAACGAGTCACGGCGACCGATCGGCCGCTCGCACAGGACGAGGCGACCTTTCGCCGGCTGAACGACGAGCGTCGGCCGCTGTACGGCGGGGTGGCCGATGTGACCGCGGCGGACGTCGACGGCGTGATCCTCGCCGCGGCAGGGGTACACCACGAGCTCGGCGCGCTGGAGCGCCTCGGGGAGCTGGTGCCTGGCACAGGCCCGGTTGCCCTCGTCGCGGACTCGACGGTGATGGGCATCCACGGCCCGGCGGCACAGACGGCGCTCGGGGACCGCCTCGGCTCGACGCACGAGCTGCCGCCGGGCGAGGACGCCAAGCAGATGCACGTCCTCGAGCAGCTCTGGTCCGAGCTTCGCCTCGACCGCTCGGGGACGGTCGTCGCGCTCGGCGGCGGCGCGCTCACCGACGTCGCCGGCTTTGCCGCTGCGACATACCTACGTGGCGTGCCGTGGGTTGCCGTGCCGACGACGCTCGTCGGCCAGGTCGATGCAGGCATCGGCGGCAAGACGGCGATCGACATCCCGCAGGGAAAGAACCTTGTGGGCGCCTTCCACTGGCCGGCGCGCGTCGTGATCGACGAGGCGCTGCTCGCGACGCTGCCGGAGCGCGAGCGGCGACAGGGGCAGGCCGAGCTGATCAAGACGGAGCTGCTCGCGGGGCGACGGCTCGACGTGCGCGCCGCCGCCGCCTACAAGGCGGCGCTCTGCCTGCGCGACCCGCACGACCGCGACGTCCGGCAGTGGCTGAACCTCGGCCACACGTTCGCGCATGCGCTGGAGGCCGCCGCCGACTTCGACCTGCCGCACGGCGAGGCGGTCGCCCTCGGCCTCCTGGCGGCGCTCCGCCTGTCGGGGCGCGAGACCGCGCCGGTGGTCGAGGCCCTCGACCCGCAGCCGGTCCACGTCGACCGGGAGCGGGCCTGGCAGGCGCTGCAGCGCGACAAGAAGCGCACCGGGGACGAGATCAACCTCGTCCTCCTAGGCGACGACGGCCCGTACGTCGAGGCGCGTCCCGCGGACGAGGTTCGTGCCGCGCTGGATAGCCTCACAGCCTGATGCAGGTCCTGGTCCTCAACGGCGTCAACCTCGACACCCTCGCCCGCCGCGATCCGAAGCTGTACGGCGGGCTCAGCCTGAACGAGCTCGAAAGCCGCATCTACGAGTGGGCGCACGCCCTCGACATCAGCGCGCGCTGCCGCCAGTCGAACAG
This sequence comes from Gaiellaceae bacterium, assembly GCA_045806045.1. Lineage (GTDB taxonomy): Bacteria > Actinomycetota > Thermoleophilia > Gaiellales > Gaiellaceae > PALSA-600. Next base: position 75,829 of record JBJMKB010000087.1, read on the forward strand.
CGAGGGCGAGTACATCGAATGGGTGCACGACGCGTACGAGACGGTCGACGGCCTGATCGTCAACCCCGGCGCGTGGTCCCACTACAGCTACGCGATCCGCGACGCGCTCGAGCTGCTCGAGGTGCCGTTCGTCGAAGTGCACCTGTCGAACATCGAGGAACGCGAAGAGTGGCGGCGGATCAGCGTCGTCGCCGACCTCGCGGCGCATCGCGTGATCGGCCGCGGCCCCGACGGGTACCGCGAAGCACTCGAGTTCCTCGCGGGAACGCCGGCGGAATGAGCCGGCTCGCCGCCCTGGCGGAGCGTCTCGAGGCGCCGCTGTTCGTCACGAACCTGACGAACGTCTTCTACCTGACGGGGTTCGACAGCTCCAACGCGGCGCTCCTCGTGCAGCGCGACGGCGGCGCCACGCTCTACACCGACTTCCGGTACGCCGTGGCGGCGCGCGACGTGCCCGACGTCGAGGTCGAGATCACCAAGCGCGCGCTCACGGCCGACGTCGGCACGCGTCTCAAGGGACGCGTGCAGTTCGAGGCGGACGTCCTGCCGTACCTCGAGTGGGAACGGCTCGCGAGCGGTGACGCAGAGCTCGTCCCGTCGAGTGGAATCGTCGACGAGCTGCGCGCGGTGAAGGACGCCGAGGAGGTGGCGAAGCTCCGCCGCGCTGCGCGCATCGCGGACCGCGGCCTCGAGGCTCTGACGGCGGAGACGTGGGTGGGACGGGCGGAGCGCGAGGTCGCATGGCGGCTGCGCGAGCTCCTGCACGCGCACGGCGCCGATGAGCTGGCGTTCGAGACGATCGTCGCGTCGGGCCCGAACGGCGCATTGCCTCACGGCCATCCCACCGATCGGATCATCGACAAGGGAACGCTCGTCACGGTCGACTGGGGCGTGCGCGTCGACGGGTACTGCAGCGACTGCACGCGGACGTTCTCCACCGGAGGGCTGCCGACCGCCCTGCGCGAGATCTACGACGTCACCCTCGAGGCACAGCGGCGCGCTGTGGCGAACATCAAGGCGGGGATGACAGGGGTGGAGGCCGACGCGATCGCACGCGAGCCGATCACCGATGCCGGCTATGGCGAGAACTTCGGCCACGGGCTGGGCCACGGCGTCGGGTTGATGGTGCACGAGGCGCCGCGGCTCTCGACCGAGTCGACGGACGTCCTCCAGAGCGGGCACGCCGTGACGATCGAGCCCGGCATCTATCTCGCCGGCGTCGGCGGCGTGCGCATCGAAGACCTCGCGATCGTCCGCGACGAGGGGCTCGAATTGCTGACCTCGTTCCCGAAGGACCTCATCGAAGTCGGCTGAACTGGGTCGCCATGGAACCTGGTTCGGTGCTTGAACCTGGTTCGGTTTTTGAACCAGGTTCCTGAGTTTGAACCAAGCGCGCCTGCCCCCGAATCAGGTTCGGTACGCTCGCTCGCATGGCCGAGGTCGTCTCCACGAACCAGTTCCGCAACGGGATGCACATCGAGCTCGATGGGCAGACGTGGCGCATCGTCGAGTTCCAGCACGTGAAGCCCGGCAAGGGAGGGGCGTTCGTGCGCACAAAGCTCAAGTCGCTGAGCGCCGGCTCCGTCGTCGACAAGACGTTTCGGGCCGGCGAGAAGTTCCCGCGCGTGCGCACGGAGCAGAAGAACATGCAGTACCTCTACGACTCGGGCGACGAGGTCGTCTTCATGGACGAGGAGACCTACGACCAGCTGTCGCTCGCGCACGCGGATCTGGAGGACGAGCTTCCGTTCATGCAGCCGTCGTCGAGCGTGCAGGTGATGTTCGTGGGCGGCAAGCCGTCCGGCATCGAGCTACCCGCGTCGGTCGTGCTCGAGGTGACGGACACCGAACCGGGCGTGAAGGGCGACACCGTCTCCAACGTGACGAAGCCCGCGACGCTCGAGACCGGCGCCGTGATCCAGGTGCCGCTCTTCGTGAACGTGGGCGACAAGATCAAGCTCGACCCGCGCGAGAAGCGCTACATCCAGAGGGCTTAGATCGTGGCGGCGACGCCCGCGACCGGCGGCTCGAGCGGGTCGTCGCCGTCCGGGATCGCCGCGGGGAACCAGCTCCGCTCGTCGCACTTCGGGCACGCGAATGTGCTCCGCAGCGCCGGTGCATACACGCGTCCGCACGACGCGCACTGAACCCAGTCAGGACGTTTCCGTCTCCCGGACATGGGAGATGGACCCGCGCGGCCGCGCGAACTTGCGCGCTACCTCGTCAGAAGCTCGACCCCGCGGCGGTAAGGTCTCTGCCCATGCCGCGCCTCGTCGACACGACGATCCGCGTCCTCAGCCAGGAGCCGCTCGCCGGCCTGATGCCGACGGCGGATCTGCTGCGCCTCGCGGAGCTCCTCGACAGGGCGGGCTTCGCGTACCTCGAAGTGTCGGGCGGGGGCGTCTTCGACAACGCGGTGCGGCGCGGCGTCGAGAGCCCATGGGAGCGGATCCGGGCCCTGAAGAGCCGCACGAAGACGCCGCTCGCACTGGCCGTGCGCGGCCGCTTCCTCGTCGGCTCGCGGCCGGTCGGCGGCGACTTCGCCCGCCGCTTCGTCGCGAGCGCGGCGCAGAGCGGCATCGACGTCTTCCGGCTGCACGATCCACTGAACGACGTCGACAACCTGCGCGAGCCGGCTGAGGCGATCGTCGCCTCGGGCGCCGAGTTCGAGGCGGGGCTCCTCTACGGGAGCGGCAAGCACGAGGCGCTCGTGGATGCCGCCAAGCGACTTCCCGAGCTCGGCGCCGCTCGCATCCTGCTCAACGATCCCGCGGCGCTCCTTCAACCACACCGGGCCAGCGAGCTCGTCTCGGAGCTGCGCGACGTCTCCGGTCTGCCGGTCGGCCTCTACGCACAGGGCGCGGGCGGAAACGCCCTCGCCGCGGCGCTCGAGGCCGTCCGCGCCGGTGCCGACGTGATCGCAACGGCCGTGTATCCGATCGCGCTGACCATGCACCGCGTCTCCGCCGAGGCGGCGGCGCAGGCGCTCGCGGGGCTCGGCCTGTCGACGGACGTCGACATGGACCTGCTGTGGGAGGCCGCCGACCTCGTCGACGAGCACATCGGCGACGAGCCCGTGTCGCCGGTCGCGCCCCGGATCGCCGTGCGCGCTGCACAGCGCAAGCTGCCGGTCGGGCTCGTCGCCGCGCTCGACGCGCAGTTGCGCGCGCAGGCGGCCGGCGACCGGCTGGACGAGGTCCTCGAGGAGGTCAACAAGGTGCGTGCGGAGGTCGGCTCGCCGCCGCTCGCCGCGCCGATCGGCCAGATCGTCGCCTCGCAGGCGCTGCTCAACGTTCTCGGTGCGAACCGTTACTCGACGATCGTCGACGAGCTGCGCGATCTCGTCGAAGGACGTTTCGGCCGTACCCCGGCGCCGCCGGACCCGGCCCTGAAGCGCGCCGTCGAGCTGTTCGAAAACGGCGAGCCGGAGGAGGCGCCGCTCGACCTCGATCAGCTGCGCGACGAGGCAGAGGGGCTCGCGTCGAGTGAGGAGGAGCTGATCCTGCTCGCGCTCTTCGGCGAGGAAGCGGAGCCGCTCCTGAAATCCATTCGGGAGCGATCCGGTGGCGACGAGTCGCTGGGTGCGAGCGGCGTCGACCGCGCGCGGGCGGAGCGAATCCGCGAGGTCGTGCGCATCGTGCAGGAGACGGGCGTGGGCGAGATCACGATCGAGGAAGACGGCATGCGCGTCAGCGTGCGGCGGACCGCGGAGAGCGCACCCGGCCCGCCCGCCCCGGCTGCGCCTCAGGGCGAGCCGGAGCAGCCACCGGTCGCGCCGCGCAACGACCCGTTCGTCCGGGTGGAGAGCCCGATGGTGGGCACGTTCTACCGCGCGCCCGCGCCGGGCTCGGCGCCGTTCGTCGAGGAGGGCGACGCCGTGGCGGCGGGCGAGACGCTGTGCATCCTCGAGGCGATGAAGTTGATGAACGAGGTGAAGTCGGAGGTCGAGGGCGTCGTGCGCAAGATCCACGTCGGCAACGCGGAGCCGGTCGAGTACGGGCAGCTCCTCTTCGAGCTCGAGCCGATCAACGGCCGACCTCTCGACGCGCTTTAGATGACGTTCAGCAGAGTCCTTGTCGCGAACCGGGGGGAGATCGCCGTCCGGGTGATCCGCGCGCTGCACGAGCTCGGAGTCGAGGCCGTGGCGGTCTACTCGACCGCTGACAAGGACGCCTTGCACGTTCGCCTGGCCGACCAGGCGGTGCAGATCGGGCCGCCCTCGGCGACGGAAAGCTACCTCCGCATCCCCAGCGTGATCGCGGCCGCGACGACGACTGGCTGCGACGCGGTGCACCCGGGGTACGGCTTCCTGGCCGAGAACCCCGCGTTCGTCGAAGCGTGCGTCGACAACGAGCTCGTCTTCGTCGGGCCGCCGGCGGACGTGATGGCGATGATGGGCGACAAGATCTCCGCGAAGCAGGCGATGCGCGCCGCCGACGTGCCGACGGTTCCCGGTACGGAGGGCTCGACCACGGTCGAGGCGGCCCGCGCGGCCGCGGCGGAGATCGGGTTCCCTGTCCTCCTCAAGGCGACCGCGGGCGGCGGCGGGAAGGGCATGCGGCTCGTGCACACGCCCGACGAGCTCGAGGACGCGTTCGGCATGGCGGCCTCGGAGGCGGAGGCGGCTTTCGGCGACCCGACGATGTACGTCGAGAAGGCGCTCGTGCCCGCGCGCCACGTCGAGATCCAGGTGCTGAGCGACCACCACGGGAACGTCCTGACGCTCGGTGAGCGCGAGTGCTCGATCCAGCGCCGCCACCAGAAGCTGATCGAGGAGTCCCCGTCGGCCGCGTTGACGCCGGAGGCGCGGGAGGCGATGGAGGCCGCCGCCGAGCGTGCGTGCCGCGCGGTCGGGTACCGGAACGCGGGCACGTTCGAGTTCCTGCTGGGCGCGGACGGCGGCTTCTACTTCATCGAGCTGAACGCCCGGCTGCAGGTCGAGCATCCGGTGACCGAGCTGTGCACGGGCATCGACATCGTGCGCGAGCAGCTGCGCGTCGCAGCGGGCGAGCCGCTTTCGGTGACGGGCCGTGCGGCGCGCCGGGGCCATGCGATCGAGATCAGGCTGAACGCCGAGGATCCCGAGCACGACTTCCGCCCGTCGCCGGGCCTCGTTTCGCACTTCGCGCCCGCGCAAGGACCAGGCGTGCGCGTGGACACGTTCATCGAGTCGGGATCGGTGATCTCGCCCTTCTACGACTCGATGATCGCGAAGCTGATCGTCTGGGACTGCGACCGGCCGCTCGCGATCGCGCGTGCCGAGCGCGCGCTGCGGGAGACGACTGTGACTGGGGTTCCGACGACGCGCGACCTCGCGCTCGAGGTGCTCGCGAGCGAGCCGTTCCGCAGCGGCGACTACTCGACCTCCACGCTCGAGGCGCTCCGGGCGGTACCGGCCTGATGGCGGTCTCCCGCAGGCAGGCACGGCGCCAGGCGCTGTTCCTGCTCTATCAGTGGGACCTTTCCGGCCAGCCGATCGGGTCGCAGTACGCGGGCGAGATCGACGCGTGGGCGCGCGGCGTGGCCGAGGCGGTCGCGGAGCACGCCGGCGAGCTCGACGCGCGGATCACGGCAGCCTCGGAGGGCTGGACGGCCGACCGCCTCGGCACAGTGGAGCGAAGCGCGCTGCGCGTCGCGGTGCACGAGCTCGAGACGGGCGACGTGCCGACGGAGGTCGCGATCAACGAGGCGGTCGCGTTCACGAAGCGCTATGCCTCGGAGGAAGGCGCGAGGCTGGTGAACGGGATCCTGGGTCGAATTCAGAGGGAGGCTGCGTGACATGACGGCAGACGAATCGTTGAACAACGCGGAGAACCTGCTGGCGCGGCTCGAGGCCGCGCGCGCGCGACTCGACGACACGCAGGACCCCGATCAGGCGATCGAAATCCTGCAGGAGCTCGCCGAGCTCGCGAAGGAGGTCGAGGCGGAGCTGCAGCGCGCGAAGCGCGCGGCCGAGACCGAGGCGGCGACGCCGCCGCCCGCGGACCCGGATGCCCCTGCAACCTGAGCGCCTGCGTGAGCGCGTCGAGGCGTACCTCGCCGAGCTCTCGCTGACGCCGGAGCTCGGGACGCTCGCCGGGCCGATGCGCCACGCGCTCGGGGGCAAGCGCGTGCGGCCGGTGCTGTGCCTCGCGACCGCCGATGCGATCGGCATGTCTGTAGAGGACGTGCTGCCGGCCGCGGCTGCGGTCGAGCTCGTGCACTCGTTCTCGCTCGTGCACGACGACCTGCCCGCGCTCGACGACGACGACGAGCGCCGCGGTGCGCCGTCGGTGTGGGCGCAGTACGGGGAGTCGGCGGCGATCCTCGCCGGCGACGCGCTGCTGGTGGAGGCGATGCGGCTTGCTCTTGCCTACCCGACCGGATCGGTCGCGCGCGAGCTCGTGAGCGCGACCCTCGCGATGATCGGCGGGCAGCAGCTCGACCTCGAGGGCGGCGCCCAGCTCGACGAGCTGCACTCGTTGAAGACGGGCGCGCTCTTCTCTGCCGCCGTCATGTGCGCGCTGTGGGCGGCGGACGTCCCGGTGGACGAGCATCCGCCGTGGCGGGCGTTCGCCGGGGAGCTCGGGCTGCTGTTCCAGATCGTCGACGACCTGCTGGACGGAGACGGCTACGTGGTCGAGGTCGGCGAGGACGGTGCGCGCCGGCTCGCAGACGAAGCCGCCGAGCGCGCACACGCGAGACTCGCCGAGATCGACGCTGACACGTCGGTGCTTGCGGAGATTGTCGACGAGCTCGCGGTCCGCACCTCCTGACGAGTTAGATGGTTACGCCGTCGTCGTACGGCGCAGGATGGACTTGCCGAGCGAGGCGAGCGCGAGGACGACGAGCGCGAGGACGCAGAGCAGGAATCCAAACCAGCCGATACCGCCGAGGACGCCGGTGATGCCGTGTGCATCTGACCAGACGCCGCCCATGGCGAACAACGGGACGGCGAGGACCGCGATGGCGATCATGAGCTTGTAGAGCGGACGCAACGGAACCTCCTTGTCGATGATGCCCAGACGGTAGGCGGCGGTGTCCGCCGTGTCGTCGGACTGGAGGTTGATTCGAGTCGATCCGCGGGTTGACGCGCGCGGCCCCCGATGCGATTACCTTCAGAGCATGAAGCGCTTCGACCTGTCGTTGGCCGTCATCCTCGCGGCTGCGATGGTCTTCGAGGTCTGGGCCGAGAACCTGCAGCCGCGATGGATCAGCGCGCCGCTCGTGCTCGTCGCCGGCCTGTCGCTCGCTTGGCGGCGGGTCCTTCCGATTGCGGTCACGGTACTCGTGGGGGTCGTGCAGGCCGTGGAGGCCGGCGCAGGAATGTCGTTGCACACAGCCGTGGCACCCGTCGTTGCGTTGCTGATCCTCTCATGGTCGATCGGCGCGTACGAGGATCGGGTTCGCGCGGTACTTGGTCTGGCGCTGCTCGTCGGCGGGGTGTGGCTCGCGATGGGCATCGACGTTCTGAAGGGCACGGACCACTATGTGGTCACCGACGTGCCGTGGGTCGGGATGCTCATCCTGCTGCCCGGCGTACTCGGGATGCTCTTCGGCGCGAGGACCCGAAGCCTTCGCGCGGCCGAGGCGCGCGCCGAGAGGCTCGAGCTCGAACGCCGCGAGGCGGTCGCGGTCGAGCGGACGCGTATCGCACGCGAGTTGCACGACGTGATCGCCCACTCCGTCTCCGTGATGACAGTGCAGGCAGGCGCTGCCGAGGAGATGCTCAAGATCGACGCCGCGCGGGCTCTCGAGCCGGTGCGCGCGGTGCAGGAGACCGGCCGGCAGGCGCTCGTCGAGATGAAGCGCCTCGTCGGCATGCTCAGGGAGCACGACGAGCAGGTCGGCCTCGCGCCGCAGCCTGGAATCGCCGATCTCGACCAGCTCCTGACGCAGGTCCGAGAGGCGGGCTTGCCGGTCGAGCTGCGCGTGGAGGGAAAACCGCGACCTGTCCCGATCGGTGTCGACCTTTCGGTGTATCGCGTCGTGCAGGAGGCACTGACCAACGCGCTCAAGCACGCCGGCGACGCGGCCGCGGTGGTCACGCTTCGTTACGCGGAGCGCGAGCTCGCCGTCGAAGTGGCCGACGACGGACACAGTGCGAAGGACAGCGCGGGCGGCCATGGGCTGATCGGAATGCGCGAGCGTGTCGGCGTCTTCGGAGGCACGTTTGAAGCCGGCCCGCGCGACACGGGCGGGTTCGCGGTGCGAGCGCTCCTTCCGCTCGAGGCGCCAGCGTGACGAGAATCCTGCTCGCAGACGACCAGGCACTCGTCCGCGGCGGGTTCAAGCTCATCTTGGAGGCCCAGGACGACCTCGCTGTCGTCGGCGAGGCCGACGACGGACACGCTGCGATCGAACGCGCGCGCGAGCTCCGACCCGACGTCGTCTTGATGGACGTGCGGATGCCGCAGCTCGACGGGATCGCCGCGACCCGCGTCATCGTCTCCGAGCGCCTGGCCGAGCACGTGCTCGTCCTGACGACGTTCGACGACGATCGCATTGTCTGGGACGCGATGAGCGCCGGCGCGAGCGGCTTTCTCTTGAAGACCGCGCCCCCGTCGCAGCTCGTCGACGCGGTGAGGACGGTGGGCGCCGGTGAGGCGCTCCTCGCTCCCGCGGTGACGCGGCGCCTGATCGAGGACTTCGTCCGCCGCCCGCCTCCGGGTGAGGCGCCTCCGGAACGCCTGGCGGCGCTGACCGAGCGCGAGCGGGAGGTGCTCGGGCTGATCGCGCGCGGCCGGTCGAACGCGGAGATCGCCGGCGAGCTGTTCCTGAGCGGGGCGACCGTGAAGACGCACGTGAACCGGATCCTCTCCAAGCTCGATCTGCGGGATCGCGTGCAGGCAGTCGTGCTCGCGTACGAAACGGGGCTCGTGCGACCGGGCGACTAAGTTCCCACCGATGGAGTTGCGGTCTCGGCTCGGCGCGCTCGAGGAGCGCGACTTCCGGCTGGTCTTCTCGTCGACCACGATCTCCGCGATCGGCGACGGGGTCGCGTCGATCGCGCTCGTGTTCGCGGTCCTCCACATCTCACACAACTCACCGACGGCGGTCGGCGTCGTGCTCGCGTGCCGCCAGGCCGCGGCGGCGGCAATTGCCCTCGCGGCCGGCGTGCTCGCCGACCGCCTGCCTCGCCACACCGTCCTCGTCACGGTCGCCGCCGTGCAGGCGGTCGTCCAGGCCGTAGCCGGCACGCTCGTCGTCACCGGCCACGCGACCGTGCCGCTGCTCGCCGGGCTCGGCGTCGTCTACGGGCTCGCCGACGGGTTCGTCATCCCGGCGCAGAACGGTCTCATTCCCGCAGTGATCAGCACCGTGCGCTTGCAGCAAGCGAACGCGTTGCTCGGCCTCAGCCGCTCGGTTCTCGGGTTCGCGGCGCCGGCGCTGGGCGGCCTCCTCGTCGCCGCCGGCAGTCCCGGCGGCGCGATCCTGATCGACGCCGCGAGCTTTGCGGTCGCCGCGGTGCTGCTCGCACGTGTGCACGTCGAGCCGCGCGCCGACGTGGTCGAGCCCGAGCCGTTCCTTCGCGAGTTGCGCGAGGGCTGGTCGGAGTTCCGCCGGCAGCGCTGGATCTTCAACACGATCGTGTTCTTCGGCATCGGCAACTTCGCCGGACAGGCGTGGGGGGTGCTCGCGCCGCTCGTGATGAAGGAGCATTACGGCGGCCCTTCGACGTACGGCGTCGTGCTCTCGATGTTCGGTGCCGGCCTCGTCGTCGGCGGGGTGATCGTCTTGCGCTGGCAGCCGTCGAGGCCGTTGCTCGTCTCGTGCCTCTCCGCGTTGCCGTTCGGGCTCGGCGTCTGGATGATCGCCTTCCTCGTACCCTTACCGGTGCTGCTCGCCGCGCAATTCGTATCGGGCGTCGGCATCGCGATCCACCTGGCGCTCTGGTTCACGGTGTTCCAGCAACAGGTGCCCGAGGCCGCTCGATCGCGCGTCAGCTCGTATGACGCGCTGGGCTCGTTCATCCTCATCCCGCTCGGCACCGCTGTTGCGGGCCCGGTCGCCGCCGCGATCGGCGTCAAGCACGCGCTGATCGCCGCCGGCGTGGTCACCGTCGTGACGAACTTGCTGGTCGTCGCGCAGCCGGTCGTCTGGACGATCCGGCGGCCTGTGGCGGCAGCGACATGATCCGCGATCGCTCGCTGCTCGCGCTCCTCGCGGGCGAGTTCGTGTCGCGGCTCGGCTCACAGTTCACGTCGCTCGCGCTGCCGTGGTTCGTGCTCGTGACGACGGGGTCGGCGACGAAGATGGGACTCGTCTTCGCCGTCGAGCTGGCGCCGATCGCGCTCCTCGGGATCCCGTCGTCGATGCTGGTCGAGCGGGTCGGACCCAAGCGGTGGATGGTGACGATGGACGCGCTGCGCGCGCCGGTGGTCGCGCTGGTGCCGTTCCTGCACGAGGTTGGCGGCCTCTCGTTTGCGGTCATCCTCCTGCTGGGAGCGCTGCACGGCACGTTCTCGGTCGGCTACTTCACCTCGCAGCGGATGATCCTGCCCGCGGTCGTCGGCGAGGACGAGCAACGCCTCGCGCAGGCGAACGGGCTCGTCGAGGGAACGAGCAACCTGACGAGCCTGGCGGGGCCTGCGCTCGCCGGAGTGTTGATCGCGCTCGTGGGCGCCGCAAACGTGATGTGGATCGACGTCGGGTCGTACGTCGTGTCGGTCGTGCTGATCGGATTCTTCGTGCGAGTCCGGCGGGCCGTCACCGAGGAGACGGAGGACGTGGGCGGCATCTTCGCCGGCCTCCGCTACCTCCGACGCGACAGCCTGGTCGCACGCATCTCGCTCTCCAGCCTCACGTTCGGATTCGTGTTCCCGATGCTCGCCGCCTCGTTCCCGGTGCTCGCGTACGAGCAATACGACCGCAACCCGCGGGTCGCGGGTTTCCTCTTCGCCGTGATGGGCGCGGGGCAGGTCGCCGGCTCGCTGCTGACGTACAGGCTCGTCACGCGGGTCAGGCCGATGCGGCTCGCCGCGGTCGCCGCGCTCGCGACAGGCCCGCCGCTCTGGTTCCTCGTCCCGCACGTGCCGCTCGCCGTCGTCGCGGTCGTGCTCGCCGTGATCGGCGGGTCGGTTCCGCTGATCAACGCGCCGTACCTGGGAATGCTGACCGTGCGCGTTCCGGCAGCGCTGCGGGGACACGTTCTGCAGTCCCTGATCACGATCAACCAGGTGCTGGGGCCGCTCGGCTACGTCGTCGCCGGCACGATCTTCTCCCGTGTCGGCTTGCATCCGGCGTACGCGCTCATTGCGGCGCTCGGCACGTTCGCGACCGCCAACTTCATCCTCGCTGCCGCACCGCTCTGGACGGGCACCGTTGCCGAAGAAACGGCTTGACGTCCTGCTCGTCGAGCGCGGCCTCGCGGACTCGCGCGCGCAGGCGCAGGCACTCGTGATGGCCGGCCGCGTACCGGGGCACTCGAAGCCTGGCGAGCAGGTCGACGAGAGCGCGCCGCTCGAGGTGGAGGCGCCGCCCCCGTACGTCTCGCGCGCGGGCCACAAGCTCGCGAATGCGCTCGACGCGTTCGGCATCGACGTCGCCGGACGCGACGCGCTCGACGTCGGCGCGTCGACCGGCGGCTTCACTGACGTGCTCTTGCAGCGGGGCGCGGCGCGCGTGATCGCGCTCGACGTCGGCTACGGCCAGCTGCACTCGAAGATCCGTGACGATCCGCGCGTCACCGTGCTCGAACGTGTGAACGCACGCTCGCTCACCGAGCTGCCGTTCGCGCCCGAGCTGGTCGTCTGCGACGTCTCGTTCATCTCGCTGAAGATCGCGCTTCCGCCGGCGCTGGCGCTCGCCGCGCCCGGCTGGGAGGCGCTCGTCCTCGTCAAGCCGCAGTTCGAGGCGGGGCGGGCCGAGACGCCGAAGGGCGTCGTCCGCGACCCGGAGGTGCGGCGGCGCGTCGTGCACGAGGTCGCCGAGGCGCTGCTCGCGAGCGGGGCGGAGCCGAGGGGCGTCGTAGACTCGGGCCTTCCAGGCCCGAAGGGAAACCATGAGTTCGTCCTCCACCTCGTCCACCGCGAACGACCAGAGCTCCCGGCCGGATTCGACCGGTGGGTTGCCGATGCCACCGGTTAAGCGCGCCGCAGTCGTCCTGATCGAACGCGAAGGCGCCGACCAGGCGCTCGCGCGCCTGCAGCGGGTCGCCGACGCGGCGCGAGTCGAGCTGGTGGACGGCGACGAAGCGGACATCGCGATCGTCCTCGGCGGCGACGGAACGATGCTGCGCGCGCTCGCCCGCTTCCTCGGGACGGGCGTGCCGGTGATCGGCGTCAACTACGGCCGTGTCGGCTTCCTCACGGCGATCGATGCGGACGAGCTCGAGACGGACGTCGCGCGGGTGTTTCGTGGCGAGTACCGGACGCAGTCGCTCGCGACGCTCGAGGCTCGCGTGAACGGCACCACGAAGGTCGCGGTCAACGATCTCGTGGTCGCGGCCGGCACTCCGGGGCGGCTGATCGAGCTCGGGTACACGATCGGCGGCGAAGATCTCGGCCAGCAGCCGTGCGACGGGTTGATCTGCGCCACGCCGACCGGGTCGACCGCGTACAACCTCTCGAACGGCGGCCCGGTTCTCGTTTGGGGTCTGGAGGCGATGGCGGTCACGTTCATCGCACCGCACGCACTGGTGATCAGGCCGCTCGTCATCCCGCGCGACACCGACGTGACGATCGCGAACCTCACCGCCGACGTCGACACGACGGTGCTCGTCGACGGCCAGCCGATCGGCAAGCTGCGCCGCGGCGAGCAGGCCTCAGTCCGGATCGGCGACCAGCACACGCTCCTCGCGACGCTGCCGGAGGTGACGTTCTTCACGCGCTACGCCGCGACCTTCGGGCGGTAGAACGCCGGAAACTGGCGAACCTGGTTCAAACAGCGAACCAGGTTCGGGGCGTAGGCGCGAACACCCTCCCGGAACCTGGTTCCGGGTTTGAACCAGGTTCCAGACGCGAACCAGCTTCGGACCAGTCACCGGCTGGCCGTAGCGATGGGAGAATCCGTGGGACGCGCATCGTTGCCTTCACCGCACTCGTGCTCGTCGCAGCCCTCGCCGGGTGCGGCGGTGGCCGGCTGCCCCGGGGGTCCGTGTCGCTCCCGCCGTTGCCTGCTCAGGGGCTGATCGACGAGTCGCGCGGCGGGGTGGCGCTCCGGGACATGCACGGGCGCCGGCTCGCCTGGTTGCGCCGCTTCGCCGTGTCGCCCTCCGGGACCTCCGTCGGCTCGGCGGCGGCATACGGCTACGTGTCGGCTCAGTCCCGTGCGCCGCTCCTCCACGGGCCGCAGGGTTCGTACCGCCTCGACGTGGCGAGGCACGCGCTCGTTCCATTCGAGGGCGCGGGTCTGCAGCTTGCGGACGATACGAGAGTCGTCGCGCCCCCTGGATACACACTGGCGGTCGAGCGGAAAGGCCGCGTCGTCCTTCGCGGCTCGTGGCGCACCTTCAGGATCCTGTCGCCTCGGCTCGTCCAGTCGGGGACGACGCTTCTCGACGTCCGGACGCAGAGGACGTGGAAGCTCCCGAGCGGCTGCCTCACGGGCGGCTTCCACGCCGGCACACTGATCCTCGCCTGCGGGATCGCGCACGCCGCCGAAGGAGCGGCACCGCTTCGCCTCGAGCGACTCGCGCCCGGGAGCGCGGCGCGTCCGACCGCGCCGCCGCTGGCGGAGCTCATCCCGGAGACGGTCGCCCTCTCGCCCGACCGTAGATGGGTCGCCGTCGAAGGCGACACCGGCTGCGCTGCGAGCTACGTGTACGTCGCACCGACACGCGGTGGCCCGGCGCGCCTCGTCTACGGCCGCTCCGTGACGAACCCGTTCGCGGCGAACTTCTCGAGCCTCCTCGGCTGGAGCGCCGACGGTCGTCTCGTGGTCCGCTTCGAGCCCCAGCACTGCGACGCGGAGCCGTACGGCCCACAGCACCCGCCGCATGGCGTCTACCTCGTGGATCCGCGGACGCTCGCGCGGACGTTCGTGACCCGCGCGGCCGTTGCGATGTGGAACCCGGCTCCGCGTTTCCCGTGAGCCTCAGCCGTGCTCGGCGAGCCAGGCCTTCGCCGTGCGCTTTGGCGCCCGCGTCAGCCACGCCTCGACGACCGCGTCGCGTAGCTCGCCGCGGCTCAGCTGCGCGAGATCGGGGATGCGAATCAGCACCGCCGGGTAGTTGTTCCAGTGCGGCGTCGTGAAGAAGATCCTGCGGGGATCGGCCAGCACGAGCTCCTTTGCCTCCTGCCCGTCGACCCGGAAGACGAGCACGTCGTCGAGCAGCTCGCCGGTGGCCGAATCGACCGCATCCCGCCGTCGGGAGCGGTGGAAGCAGAACATCTTGCCCTTCACGACGTAGGACGGCCGGCCGTCGTCCGAGAGCTCCTTCGTCGCCTGGGGCATCGCGAGAGCGAGCCGGTCGAGATCGCGCATGGTCGCCATCCGGAGAGCATGCACCAGGCCCGAAGAGGACGATGACTCCGACGGGGGTGCTCCGTAGCATGGTGGCGTGCTCCGGTCCCTGCGCATCTCGAACCTCGTCCTCATCCGCGAGGCCGAGCTCGAGCTCGATTCCGGCCTGAACGCGATCACCGGTGAGACGGGTGCCGGCAAGACGATCCTCTCGAACGCGATCGGGCTCCTGCTCGGGGCCCGCGGCGACGCGGCGCTGATCGGGGCTGCGGGCGACGAGGCGTACGTCGAGGCGGAGTTCGAGGGCGCAGACGACGAGGTGCTCGGAACGCTCGCCGACCTGCGGCCGGACGGCGAGGACGGCGTCGTGCTCGCGCGGCGCATCTTCGCCGACGGGCGCACACGGGCCTACGCCTGGGGACGAAGCGCCGCCCGCGAGGATGTCGCAGCGGCGGCCGAGTCGCTGATCGCGATGAGCGGGCAGTTCGAGCAGCGCCGGCTTGCAAAGCCCGCGTACCAGCGGGGCCTGCTCGACGCGTTCGCCGGCCTCGACGTCCGCGCTGCGCGTGCGGCATGGCGCGACCTGCAGGCGGCGCGACGCACCTACGACGAGCTCACCCGTGACGCGGCCGCGGCGCTCGCGCGGCTCGACGAGCTGCGTGCGCTCGCGGAGGACACCGCCGGGCTCGATCCGGGGCGGGAGGACGAGCTGCGCGCCGAGCGCGAACGGCTGCGGCACGTCACGGAGCTCGCCGGCGGTGCGGCCGCCGCCGTGGCCGCGCTCGCGCCCGACGAGGGCGACGGCGCGGGCGACCTGACCGCGGTCGCCGAGCGGGCCGTCGCGCCGCTCGAGCGCCTCGCGCCCGAGCTGCAGGCGGCGGGCGACGCGCTCCGCGAGGCAGAGCTCCAGCTGCGGGAGACGGCGTCCGACCTGCGCGTGTTCCTCGCGTCGCTCGAGAGCGAGCCCGGCCGGCTCGAAGAGGTGGAGGGGGAGCTCGAGTCGCTCGCCGACCTCAAGCGCCGTTTTCGCGCGGAGTCCTTCGCCGACCTGCTCGAGCGCGGAGAGGAGGCGCGGCGGGAGCTCGCTGCACTCGACGACGGGCACGACCCGGTGCAGGCGGCCGAGGCGGCGCTCGCGGCCTCCCAGGCACACGTCGACCGCATCCATGCGCAGCTGCGCAAAGGCCGACGGGAGGCGGCCGAGCCGTTCGCCGCTGCCGTGGCGTCGGAGCTGAAGGGAATCGGCCTCGGCGACGGAGAGTTCCAGGTGCTCGTCTCGGAGCGCGACCCCGGCGCCTCGGGCGCGGACGACGTCGCCTTCCGGATCAGGCCGAACGCCGGCCTGCCGTTCGGCGCTGTCGCCGAGACGGCCTCGGGAGGCGAGCTCTCGCGCGTCGCCCTCGCGATCGCGACGGTCGCGGGCGGCGAGACGATGGTGTTCGACGAGATCGACGCCGGGATCGGCGGCACGACTGCGCACGCGGTGGCGGAGACACTGCGACGTCTCGCCGAGCGCGCACAGGTGATCACGATCACCCACCTGCCACAGATCGCGACGGTCGCCGACCGCCACTTCTCGGTCGAGAAGGTGGCCGGAGACCCGACACACACGCGGATCGAGCGGCTCGACGACGCGCAGCGCCGCGACGAGCTCGAGCGCATGCTCGGGGGCGCCGAGTTCCTCGCCTCCCTCGAGCGCTCCTAGACTCTGCGAGTGAGCTTCATCGAGTTCCACGGCCACGCGCGGCTGGACCGGCGGACGAAGGACCTGACGAAGCGCCTCGGGCCCGACGACGTCGCCATCATCGACCACGCGGACCTGGATCGGGTCTCCGCGGAGGAGCTGGTCGAGTCGGGCGTGCGCGTCGTGGTCAACGTCGCGCCGAGCCAGACCGGCCGCTTTCCGAATCCGGGGCCGCTCGAGCTCGTGCGCGGAGGCGTGCGGCTGATCGACGTGCCGGGCGCGGATCTCTTCCAGCAGGTGTCCGACGGCGAGCTGCTGTCGGTCCGCGGCGCCGGCCTCTACCGCAACGGCACATGCCTCGCGCAGGGACGCGCGCTCGCCGAGCACGAGCTCGAACGGGCGTTGAACGACCAGCGTGCCCGCGTCACGGGCGCGTTGCAGGCATTCGCGGAGAACACGTTGGAGTTCCTCCGCGACGAGGGTCGCATCCTCACCGAGGGGATCGACCTGCCGCGCCTGCGCACGCGGCTGCGCGACCGGCACGTGCTCGTCGTCGCGCGCGGGCCGGGTCACAAGCGCGATCTGCGAATGGTCGGCAACTACGTTCGCGACTACCGGCCGGTGCTGATCGGGATCGACGGCGGCGCGGATGCGATTGTCGACGCCGGGTGGAAGCCGCATCTGATCGTCGGCGACATGGACTCCGTGTCGGACCGGACGTTGAAGACGGGCGCCGAGGTCGTCGTGCACGCCTACCGCGGCGGCGGTGCGCCCGGCGCCGCGCGGCTCGAGCGCCTCGGGGTTCCGTTCCACTCGGTATCGGTCCCCGGGATCAGCGAGGACGTCGCGTTCCTCCTCGCCTTCGAGAAGGGCGCGGAGCTGATCGTCGCGGTCGGAACGCACTTCAATCTGATCGAATTTCTCGAGCGCGACCGGGCCGGAATGTCGTCGACGTTCGTGACGCGCCTCAAGGTCGGCGAGATCCTCGTCGACGCGAAAGGCGTTTCGCGGCTCGTCGCGCCGCGCGTCGGCCTCTGGCCGCTGCTGACGCTCGCATCCGTCGGGCTGCTCGCGATCGTCGTCGCCGTTCTTGCCTCGCCCGCGCTGCGCAGCATCATCGAGGACCTCGCCCGCACGCTGCTGTGACGGGGCCATGAGCACGGCCTCCATGGAGCTACTCGCATCGCGCGCCGACGTGTGGGCGTTCCTCGCGGAGCCGTACCACCTCTCCGACTGGTGGCCCGGGATCACCGGCGTCGAGCCCGACCGTCGCGGCTTCGCGCCGGGTGCGAGGTGGAGGGTGCACGCGACGCGGCGGAACGTCTTCATCGGCCGCCGTTCCACGGAGACGATGCTGATCATCCGCGAGGTCGAGCTCTTCGAGCGCTGGACCTGGCACCTGCTCAGGCCGAAGACCGACGTCGAGATCAAGCTCCGCGCCTCCGGCGAGGAGCGCACGACGGTCGTCGTCTCGACGAGCGGCCGCGAGGCCCGGCTCGCGGTGAAGCGTCTCTACGACCTCGTCCAGACGGCCGCTAGGTTCTAGCCATCCGATGCTCGACCTGCGCTATCACGTGGCTTCGCTCTCCGCAGTCTTCCTCGCGCTCGTGATCGGCATCCTCGTCGGGGTCGGGATCTCGGGCCGTGGGTTCGTCGACAAGTCGGAGCGCCGGAACTTCGAGAACAGGATCTCTGCGCTTCAGTCGCGCGTCGATCAGCTCGGCGCGCAGAATGCGCTGCTGGCTCAGCAGGGGCAGGCCGAGCACACCTTCGTCCAGGACACGTATCCCGTGCTGATGCGAGACCGCCTGAAGGGCAAGCGGATCGGCGTGATCGTGATCGGCCCCGCCGGACGCCCGGTCGGCGACGTGCGGCAGGCCCTCGCCGACGCCGGCGGCACGCTCTCGCTCTACCGCGTGCTGAAGGTGCCGATCGCCCCCGCCGCGGTCCGTCGCGCGCTCGCCAAGCACCCGGGGTTCCAGACGCCGGAGGCCGTCGGCCACGAGCTCGCACAGGAATGGGCGACGCAGGGCGTGACGCCGATCGCGGACGTCGTCTCGCCTCTCATCGTGGAGGAGCAGCGCGGCGGGAACGGAAAAGCCCTCGACGGGATCGTGATCGTCGGAGCGGTGCCGACCGACCCGCCGACGGCGCAGCTCGTCGCGGGCATGTTCGACGGCTTCGCCGCGGCGTCCATCCCGGCCGTCGGCGCGGAGCGCATCGACACCGTGCCGTCGGCGGTGCCCGCGTGGGGGCAGATGGCGAGCCTCTCGACCGTCGACGACGTGGATACGCCGTCGGGCAAGTTCGCGCTCACGCTCCTCCTCGCGGGCGCCGCCCGCGGCCACTACGGCGTGAAGCCGGCAGCCGAGGCCCCGCTGCCGAGGGTCGAGCCTGCCGGTTGAGCCGCTGACGATCCTCGTCGCCGCCCGCGACGAGGAACACGCGATCGCCACCACCGTCAGGTCACTGCGCGAGCAGTTCCCCGACGCGGAGGTGATCGTGGCCGACGACGGCTCGCGCGACGCGACGGCGGAGCGCGCGGAGGGGGCTGGGGCAACCGTGCTCCGCCTGCCGCGGCGCGGCAAGGGCGAGGCGCTTTCGGCCGCAGAGCGGACCGCGCCGCCGGGGTCGCTGATCCTCGTCGACGCGGATCTCGTGGGGACCGTGACCGCGTTGCGTGAGCCCGGCGGCCTGCGGGTCGCGCGCTTCGCCCGCCGCGAAGGCGGGGGGTTCGGGATCGCCAAGCGGGTCGCTCGCGAGCTGATTCGCCTCCGGGCAGGCCTCGACACGGCCGAGCCGCTCTCGGGCCAGCGCGGTCTCGACGCGCGTACCCGTGCGGCCGTCTTCCCGCTTGCGCCGGGGTTCGGCGCGGAGACGCGGATGACGATCGACGCGGCCCGGGCGGGCATTCCGGTCACCGAGGTCGAGCTCGACCTGGCCCACCGCGCGACGGGGCGCGACGTGCGCGGGTTCGTCCACCGTGGGCTCCAGCTCGCGCACATCGCCCTCGCCGCCGGCCCCTTGCGCGTCAACTACCGCGGCCGGCGGCTGCCGCTCGTCGGCTGGATGACCGCGCTGAACGAGCCCGTCGTAGCGGCGATCGGCCTCGCCGACGATCTCTGGTCGGGCCCGGAGCGCGGCTTCCGGGCGCACCTCCGCGCCGGGCGAACGACAGGCGTGCTGAAGCTCGTGGGGATCCCGCTCTACGCGCTCGTGCGCACGCGCAGCATCTCCGGCGCCCTGCTCGTCGGGCTGTCCGCGAACGCGCTGAACCAGCTCGACACACGACCCGGCCGCGCCCTGAAGGCGTACCTCGCCTTCGCGGTTCCCCTGCGCGCCCCGCTCGGGGCCGCCGTCCTGATCGCTCCCTACGATCTCCGCGAGATGACGATGCTCGGTGACGCAGGATCGAACGCGCTGGGGGCGCTGCTAGGATGGAGTTCCGTGAGTCGTCTCACGGGCAGGCGGGATCGATGGCTGGCGGTTGCTGGGTTGGCCGGCCTCACCGTCCTCGGCGAGCGCACTTCCTTGGGTCGGATCATCGAGCGCACGCCGGTGCTGCGGCAGGTCGACGAATGGGGTAGGGGGTCGTCATGAGCGCGAAGTACGTGTTCGTCACCGGGGGCGTCGTCTCGTCGCTCGGGAAGGGAATCACCGCCGCCTCGCTCGGCCGCCTGCTCAAGGCGCGCGGGCTGAAGGTGCAGGTGCAGAAGTTCGACCCGTACATCAACGTCGACCCGGGGACGATGAGCCCGTTCCAGCACGGCGAGGTCTTCGTGACCGAGGACGGCGCCGAGACCGACCTCGACATCGGCCACTACGAGCGCTTCATCGACGAGAACCTCTCGCGCGCCGCGA
>JBJMKB010000088.1:0-33235 GCA_045806045.1 Gaiellaceae bacterium
TCTTCGAGAGGATCAGGCGCCCTTCGGCGTCCTCCTTCGTGAGCACCAGCGCGTCGATCTCGTCGCCGAGCGCCACCTCGTCGGCCGGGTTGACCGAGCGGCGGATCGACAGCTCGGAGACCGGGATGACGCCCTCGGACTTGTAGCCGATGTCGACGAGCACCTCGTCCTTGTCAACGCGGACGACCGTGCCGTGGACGACCTGCCCCTCGTTGATCTCGGGGAAGGTGGAGTCGTAGTCGGGGATCAGCTCGCCGTCGGGGCCTTCGACCCAGACGCCGGGCTCAGCTTGCATGAGGTCGTTGGAAGCCAAAGCGGCCGGGAAGTATAGCCACGTTGCGAGTACGCCCCGGACGGCGCGCCGGATTCACCGTGGAGAGGCGCCGGGCCGTCCCACGGCGCCCGCGCCGTTACTTCGCTTCGGCCCAGTTGTCGCCCACGCCCACGTCCACGGCGAGGGGCGGGTCGAGGTCGTAGGCCCCGCACATCTCCTCGCGCACCAGATCGCGCACCTTCGAGACCTCGACGTCCGGCACCTCGAGGAGGAGCTCGTCGTGCACCTGAAGGACGAGCCGCGCTGCTCTCCCCTCCTCGCGCAGCCGGCGCGCGATCCGGATCATCGCCACCTTGATGATGTCGGCATTCGAGCCCTGCATGACGAAGTTGACCGCCACGCGCTCGCCGAACCCACGCGTCTGCCGGTTCGAGGCACGGAGCTCCGGCACGGGCCGCCGACGGCCGAGCAGCGAGGTGACGTAGCCGTCGACGGCGGCTTGCTCGATCGTGCGGCCGATGAAGTCCTGCACGTGCGGGAAGCGCGCGAGGTACGCGTCGATATAGCGCTGTGCCTCGTCACGCGGAATCTCGAGGTTCTCGGACAGACCGTACGCCGAGATGCCGTAGACGATTCCGAAGTTGATCATCTTCGCGATCGAGCGTTGCGCGCTCGTCAGCTCCGCGGGCTCGACACCGAGCACCTCGGCGGCGGTCGCGGTATGGATGTCCTCGCCGCGCGCGAACGCCTCGCGCAGCTTCGGCTCGCCGGAGACGTGAGCGAGGATGCGCAGCTCGATCTGCGAGTAGTCGGCCGACAGCAGCCGGTGTCCTTCCTCTGCAATGAAGGCGGAGCGGATCTCGCGCCCAAGGTCGGTGCGGATCGGGATCGACTGCAGGTTCGGGTCGCTCGTCGACAGGCGCCCCGTCGCCGCGACCGTCTGGTTGAACGTCGTGTGCAGGCGACCGTCGTCGTCGGAGATCAGCGAGGGAAGCGGCCCGAGGTAGGTGTTCAGCAGCTTCGAAAGCTCGCGCCACTCCTCGATCACCGGCACCACATCGTGCTCGTGCCGGATCGAGCGCAGCACCTTCGCGTCCGTCGAATAGCCGGTCTTTCCCTTGCGGCCCGCGGTCAGACCGAGCGTCTCGAAGAGCACGCGCCCGACCTGCTGCGTGGAGCCGATCATGAACTCCTCGCCCACGAGCTCGTACGCCTTCGTCTCGAGCTCCTCGACGCGGTCGGAGAGGCGGGCGGTGATCTCGCCCATGCGGTACGTGTCGATCTTCACCCCGGCCTGCTCCATCTGCGCGAGCACGGACGTGAGCGGCAGCTCGATCGTGCGGTAGAGGTCCGTCACGCCGCGCTCGGCGAGCCGCTCGAGCAACGGGCCGACGAGTCGGCGCGGCGTCTCCGCGCCCCGTACGAGCGCGACCGTCTCCTCCTCCGCATCGGGGGTCGGCAGCAGCTCGACGCCGTACTCCGCCGCCAGATCGTCGAGCTCGTAGCCGGCGCGACCGGGATCGATCAGGTACGCGGCGAGCAGCGTGTCGTCCCGAGCGTCGACGCGAAGCGCCTTGGCGTCGTGCACGACCAGCTCTCCGAGCTGGTTGCCGGGAGGACGTTCACCGACGACCACCTCGTCGCCTGTGGCCACAGCGGCGCGGTCGCCGATCGCGCCGTAGCCGACGACGCCGCGGAAGTCCAGGTTGCCTTCGCGCCACGGCACCTCGATGCCGGTCACCTTCATCGGCGCGCTCGGCACCGCCTCGTCGAGCTCATCGACGCGGTTCAGGAGATTGCGGAACTCGAAGCGCCGGAAGATCTCCTTCAGCTGCGCGCGATCGGGCGGGTCGAGCACGAGCTGCGCGGGGTCGCACTCGATGTCGAGGTCGCGCCGCATCGTTGCGAGCTCCTTCGATGTGCGCGCGATGTCGGCATGCTCCGTGATGTTCTTGCGGCGCGCGGGCGACAGCTCGTCCGCGTGCTCGATCACGGACTCGAGGGAGCCGTACTGCGCGACGAGCTGTCCGGCGGTCTTGTCGCCGATTCCGGGGACGCCGGGGATGTTGTCGCTCGTGTCGCCCTTCAGCCCGATGAAGTCGGGCACCTGATCGGGCGTGACGCCGTAGCGGGCCTCCACGCGCTCGGGCGTGTAGACATTGACGTCCGCGACGCCGCGAGGAGTCATCATCAGGACGACGTTCTCGCTGCAGAGCTGAAAGGCATCGCGGTCGGTCGAGACGACGCAGGTCTTGATCCCCTCCGCGTCCGCACGCGTGGCCAGCGTGGCGATCACGTCGTCGGCCTCCCAGCCCTCGAACTCGAGGTTCCGGTAGCCGAACGCCTCGACGATCGGGCGGAAATGCGGGAACTGCTCGCGCAGCAGGTCCGGCATCTGTTTCCGGCCCTCCTTGTAGACGACGTCGGCGGCCTCGGCGACCGCCGCCCGGTGGACGGGACGTGAGTCCCAGGCCACCGCGACACCCTTCGGCCGGTAGTCGGCGAGCAGCTTGAACAGCATGTTCGTGAAGCCGAGCAGCGCATTCGTCGGCTGGCCGTCCGTGGTCGCGAGCTCCTCGGGGAGCGCGAAGAAGGCACGGTAGGCGAGGTTGTTGCCGTCGACGATGAAGAGGTCCGCGTCGCGCGCGGGCGCGTCGTCGAGCTGCAGCTCCTGTCCGGTCAGCGTCTTGGGCATTTCCAGAGCAAAGGTATCGTCCGGGCGCCATGCCGAAGCTCGACATTCACCCACTTTCCGCCCTTCGTGACGAGGCCGCGCGGCTGCCTGGCGAACGCCTCGCGTGTCAGCGCGCGGTCGAGCCGCTCCGCCTCTATCGCCCGATTCCCTGATGCCGACCGGCTCGACGATCGCGCTCTTCCTCCTCGCAGGGGTCGCGCTCGTGTCGGACGCGGTCGCCGGCAAGCTCCGCCGCACCGGCACCGGGGCGAAGCTGCGCCGCTTCGCCACGGGCGGCGTCTTCGTCGTGCTCGGGCTGACGGCCGCAGCCGCCCGACGCAGCACGTGACGCGCATCCCGCTGCTCGCCGACTCCCGCGTCGTGGTCGCCGAGCCGGGAGAAGGCGATCTGATCCTTCGCCCTCCGCTCCCCCGAGAGACGCTCGACGATGTCGGGCAGGCGGTGCGGGACGCGCTCGCCTACCCGCTCGCAGGGCCACCGCTCGAAGAGGTCGTGACGCGCGGCGGCACCGCCACGATCGTGATCGAGCAGCCGTCGCTTCCCATCCCCGCGGTCCAGAGCGGCCCGCGCCACACGGCGATCGCCGCCGTCGCCGACGAACTCGACCGCCTCGGCGTGCAGCAGACGACGATCCTCGTCGCCGGCGGCCTGATGCGTCGCACGACCCCGCGCGAGATCGGGACGCTCGTGCCGCCCGATTTCCGCCGCCGCTTCAAGGGGCGCGTGATCGTCCACGACGCCGAAGCCGAGGACCTCGTCGAGCTCGGGCGCGAGGGGAACGTGACCGTGCGGGTGAACCCGGCGCTCGTCGAGACGGATCTGATCGTCGCCGTGACCGCGGCGGAGACGGTGCTGCATGGCGGGCCTGCGGCCATCCTCGCGGCGGCCGGCCGCGAGCAGCTGCGCGCGGCCGGCGCTCTCTCGCTGCTCGAGACGAGCGGGTCGCAGGGCTGGCGCCTCGCGATCGGCCTCGAGCGGCTGCTCGCCGAGCGGCTGCCCGTGATCGGCGTCTCGCTCGTGCTCAACGCGCCGCGGATGGGCGGCCCGTTCGCCGGCTATCCGTACGACCAGGACGCGATCGATCGGATGCTCGGCTCGCGCGTGCGCCGCCTCTTCCAGGTGGCGCCGGGCCCCGTGCGCCAGCGCGTGCTCGATCGCCTTCCGCGCGAGCTGACGGCTGCGGCGGTCTACGCCGGCACGCCGTCGGTCGCGCACACCGAAGCGCTGCTGCGCGGAACGGTGTTCAAAGGCGTCGAGCTCGCCGAGCCTCTGGACGCGATCGTCATCGGCGTCCCACCGACGACGGCGTCCATCCCGCGCGAGCGTCCAAACCCCGTCAGCGCGGCGTACCTCGGTCTCGGGCTCGCGCTGCGGCTGTGGCGGAACGCACCGCCGGTCGCTCACGGCGGAACCGCGATCCTCGTCCATCCATTTCCTCGCCGCTTCCCGCGACCGACCCAGCTTCCGTACCGCGCACTCTTCTACGAGGCACGCACCGCCGGCGATATCGGCGCGATGCGCGACGCGGAGCAGGCTGCGGTCGCCGACGTGCAGGCGATCGACGATTACCGCGCGGGCCGCGCCTGCCACCCGCTCCAGCCGTTCCTCGAATGGAGCGCGTGCGCCGCCGCTGCCCACCGGCTCGGTTCGGTGCTGGTCGCCGGCTGCCGCGATGCGCAGTCGGCGCGTCAGCTCGGGTTCGTCCCCGTCCACGCTCTCGGCGCAGCCCTCGAGATGGCCCGCGGCCGTGGCGCCGAGCGCATCGGCTACCTGCTCACCCCGCCGTACTTCCCCCTCGTGGTCTCAGGGTGAGTCGAGGGTGAACCCGAATGGCGATACGCCGGCGATGCGCGCTAGCGTGGTCTCCATGGAAACGGTGATCGAGACACGGGCGCTGACGAAGAAGTTCGGCGAGCGCGCGGCCGTCGACGGCGTCGACCTGACCGTCGGGGCCGGGGTCGCGTTCGGCTTCCTCGGCCCGAACGGCGCCGGGAAGACGACGCTGATCCGCACGCTGCTCGGGCTGACGCAGCCGACGTCGGGCGACGTCGCGCTGCTCGGTCTTCCCCAGCCCGCCAAGCGCGCCGAAGCGCTCGCGCGCGTCGGCGCGATCGTCGAGGAACCGAAGTTCCACCCGCATCTGACCGGCCGCGAGAACCTGAAGATCGTCGCCGCGGCGCGCGACCGTGCCGCCGAGGCGCGCATCCCCGAGTCCCTCGAGCGCGTAGGTCTGTCGCAGCGCGCAGACGATCGCGTGAAGACCTACTCGCTCGGCATGCGGCAGCGGCTGGGAATCGCGCGCTGCCTGATCGCGGACCCGGTGCTGCTCATCCTCGACGAGCCGATGAACGGTCTCGATCCGGCCGGGATCCTCGAGATGCGGCGGCTGATCCGCGCCTTCGTCGACGAGGGGCGCACCGTGTTCCTCTCGTCGCACCTGCTGGACGAAGTGGAGAAGACATGCGATCAGGTGGCGATCGTCGACCGGGGGCGCGTCGTCGTGCAGGGAGCGGTCGGGGCGATCGCCGCGCAGGGCGAGCCGACGGTGCTCCTCGAGGTCACCGACCTCGCGGCCGCGCGCGCGCTGCTCGCCCAAGATGCACGCGTTGCGCATTTCGAGGAGGAGGGCGCGCGGACATTCCGGCTCACGCTCGCTGACGGCCTCGGCCCCGCCGACGTGAACCGCGCGCTCGTGGGGGCCGGGATCGGCGTCTCGCGGCTCGAGCCCGCACGCGCGACGCTCGAGGACACCTTCCTGTCCATCACCTCGAGGCTGGACTCGATCGAATGAGGCTCATCGGCGCAGAGGTGCTGAAGCTCGTACGGCGCCGCGGCCTGATGACGTGGACGCTGATCCTGACTATCGGGGCGGTGCTGTTCGCGGAGATCCTGCTCGTGATCCTGCACGCCGTGAACCCGGCTCATCACGGGCCGGCGGGCGGCCGCACGAACCTCGAGCACTACGTCTTCCTCGCGACGGGCCTCGGCAACGTCGCGGCGATCATCATCGGCGCCACGGCAGGGACGCAGGACGTCGGCAACGGCGTCTTCCGCGACCTCGTCGTGACGGGCCGCAAGCGCTCGACGCTCTTCAACGTGCGCGTACCGGGCGCGCTCGCGGTGTTCCTGCCGATGCTCGCGGCGGCGCTCGCGCTGGCGATCGCCGGCTCGTTCCTGTTCGCCGGCGGCTTGCCGAACGCGAGCGGCAGCGACATCGTGAAGTACGTCGAGTACGGGCTTGCGATCACCACGATCGACGTCGTGATCGCGGTCGGTCTGGCTGCGTTCGCGAGCTCCCGTGTCGTCGTCGGCGTGCTGATCGCCTGGAACGCGATCGTCGCGCAGCTGCTCTTGCAGATCTCCGCCCTGGGGAGCGTGCGCCGGGCGATCGACGTGGCGGCCGCCGAGCATTTCATGCCGCCGGGGACGGACGGAACACGCATCGCAATGTCGACCGCGACGGCGCTCCTGGTGCTGCTCGCGTGGGCCGCGGTGTTCTCCACCGCGGGCCGCTGGTGGACGAACCGGCGCGACGCATGACGTTGATCTCATAGATCCACCCCAGGCAACAAGTCAGGTTTCGCCGCTCTAGGCGTCGGATAACGAACAAGCTCGAGGCGCCCGGTCCCCGCGCAGCCGACAACTTGCGAGGGGGTCAGAGTGGAGACGATCCTGGTAACGGGCGGAGCCGGCTTCATCGGCTCCTACCTGGCCGACGAGCTGCTCGCGAACGGCCACCGCGTGCGAGCGCTCGACCCGCTGGTCGACCAGGTGCACGGTGGCAGCGAGCGGCCGGACTACCTGGCGGAAGACGTCGAGCTGATCGTGGGCGACGTTCGCGACCGTCATCTCGCGCGCGAGGCGCTCGACGGCGTCGACGCCGTCGTGCACCTGGCCGCCCGTGTGGGCGTCGGCCAGTCGATGTACGAGATCGACGAGTACGTCTCCGCGAACACGCATGGCACGGCCGTGCTGCTGGAGGCGCTGCTCGACCATCCCGTGCGCAAGCTGATCGTCGCGTCGAGCATGTCGATCTACGGCGAGGGCCTGTACGCGCCGTCGGCGGCCGTCGAGCGGAGGCGACGCGATCTCGAGGCGCGGAAGTGGGACCCGCAAGGCGCGCAAGGCGAGGAGATCACGCCGCTTCCGACGCCCGAATCGAAGCCGTGTGCGAACTCGTCGGTCTACGCATTGACGAAGTACGACCAGGAGCGACTCTGCCTCGTGTTCGGCGCTGCCTACGACATACCGGCGGTCGCGCTTCGCTTCTTCAACGTCTACGGGCCTCGCCAGGCCCTCTCGAACCCGTACACGGGGGTACTCGCCATCTTCGCGTCGCGGCTGTTGAACGGGCGGCGGCCGCTCGTGTTCGAGGACGGCCGCCAGCGCCGCGACTTCGTGAACGTGAGGGACGTGGCGCGCGCCTGCATGCTCGCACTCGAACGGCCCGACGCAGACGGCCTCCCCATCAACGTCGGGAGCGGTCGCAGCGTCAGCGTCAACGAGATCGCAGACGAGCTCGCAGCGACGCTCGGCACGGATCTCGAGGCGGAGGTGACGGGGAAGTACCGCGTCGGCGACATCCGCCACTGCTTCGCCGACATCTCGCGCGCTCGGTCGCTGCTCGGGTTCGAGCCGCAGGTCGATCTCCGCGCCGGCCTCGCCGAGGTGGCCGAGTGGCTCGAGACGCAGACGGCGCTCGACAACGTCGAGGACGCGACGGGAGAGCTCCTCGCAAGGGGGCTTGCACGGTGACCGCGGAGCTGGGCGTCCTCGAGTGGTTCGAGCTCGGCGAGGCCGAGCGCGTGGAGCGGGTCGTGTCGGAGCTGCGGTCACTCGGGGTGCAGCACCTGCGCACAGGTGTGTCCTGGGCGAACTGGTTCGCCCACGGCGGGCCCGAGTGGTACGACTGGCTCCTCCCGCGACTCGCACGCGACTTCGACGTGCTCCCGTGCGTCACGTACACGCCGCCGTCGCTCGGCGTCGCACGCCGGTCGTCCTCACCGCCGCGGCGCACACGCGACTACGCCGATTTCGTCGACGTCGTGATCACACGACTCGGCCGGTGCTTCTCGCATATCGAGCTCTGGAACGAGCCGAACGCACGCGCGGAATGGGACTACACGCTCGACCCACAATGGACCGCGTTCTGCTCGATGATCCGCGATGCGGCGCACTGGGCGCACACCCGCGGCAAGCGGACGGTGCTCGGCGGCATGAGCCCGATCGACCCCGGCTGGCTGGCGATGCTCGGCGAGCGCGGCACGCTCGCCGAGCTGGACGTGATCGGCGTCCACGGCTTCCCCGGCACGTGGGAGACGTCCTGGCCCGGCTGGCCCGAGAGCCTGCGGGGCGTGCGCGACGTCCTCGATCGCTACGCGCCCGCCTCGGCGATCTGGATCACCGAGGCGGGCTACTCGACCTGGCGCAACGACACGCTCGGCCCCCTCCGCGCGCTGGTCGACGTCGTCGACTCCGGCGCCTCGCGCGTTTACTGGTACTCGGCCGAGGACCTCGATCCCGACCGCCCGGCGATCGATCGCTTCCACGAGGACGAACGCGAGTACCACTTCGGGCTCCACCGCGCCGACGGGCAGCCGAAGCTGCTCGCGCGGCTCTGGGGCGCCGGCGGCCTTCCCGCCGTTCGCGAGAACCTGCGCATCGCGGAGGCACGTCCGCCTCGCCGGCGGCGCAAGCGCCACGCGGTTGTCACCGGTGGGGCGGGGTTCATCGGCACGAACCTCGTCTCGCGCCTCGTCGAGGACGGCCACCGCGTCGTCGTCCTCGACAGCCTTGCGCGCGCGGGTGCCGAGCAGAATCTCGGCTGGCTGACGAGGACCTACGGCGACGCCGTCACTCTCGAGCTCGGCGACGTCCGCGACCGCTACGCCGTGCGGCGCGCGCTCGTCGGATGCGATCGCGTCTTCCATCTCGCAGCGCAAGTCGCGGTCACCACCTCGCTCGACGATCCGATCGACGACTTTCGGGTGAACGTCGAGGGAACGGTGACGCTCCTCGACGAGCTGCGACGGCTGGAGGAGCCGCCGTTCGTGCTCTTCACGTCGACGAACAAGGTGTACGGCTCGCTGCCCGAGCTGGAGCTCAGGCTCGTCGACGGCCGCTGGGAGCCCGCGGATCCGCTGCTCCGCTCGAGTGGTCTGTCCGAGAACCTGCCGCTCTGCTTCTGCACGCCGTACGGCTGCTCGAAGGGGGCCGCCGATCAGTACGTGCTCGACTTCTCGGCGTCGTACGGCCTGCCCTCGGTCGTCTTCCGCATGAGCTGTATCTACGGTCCGCATCAACACGGGAACGAAGACCAGGGCTGGGTCGCGCACTTCGCGATCAGGGCACTCGACCGAGGGCCGATCACGGTCTACGGCGACGGCGCCCAGGTGCGCGACCTCCTGTTCGTCGACGACCTGGTCGAGGCGATGCTGCTCGCGCAGGAGCATTCGTCCTCGCTGGCAGGAAGCGCGTTCAACATGGGCGGCGGGCCTGCCAATGCCCTTTCACTTCTGGAGGCCCTGAACCTGATCGCGGAGCTGAATGGTGGAGCGCCGACGCCGCAGTTCGCCGAGGAGCGCGCCGGCGACCAGCGCTACTACGTCTCGGACACCACCCGATTCGCCGACGCAACCGGCTGGCAGCCGGCCGTGTCGCCGGGCGAGGGCATCGAGCGCCTCTACCACTGGCTCCTCGAGCGGCGTTCGCCGGCCGTGCGACGGCGGGTCGCGCGATGACCGTCGCGACGGCGGCGATGAGCGCGGCGCTCGTGCTCGGGCGCCGCTCCGCCCGCGCCGTCCGCGTCGCGCGCCCGGAGCCGGGGGACGGCGAGGTGCTGATCCGCGTCGAGGGGTGTGGCGTGTGCGCCTCGTCGCTCCCCGTGTGGGAGGGGCGCGAGTGGTTCTCGTATCCCCTCGCGCCGGGCGCGCCCGGTCACGAGGTCTGGGGCCGGACGGAGGATGGTCGGCGTGTGACGGCGCTCTGCTACCGCGGCTTCGCCCAGTGGGACGTCGCGGCCGCCGACACGGTCGTCGAGCTGCCGCCGGAGCTCGACGATCTGCCGTTCCCGGGCGAGGCACTTGCGTGCGCCGCGAACGTCGTGCGTCGCGCGCGCATCGGCGCTCACCATCGGGTCGCCGTGGTCGGCATGGGCTTTCTCGGGACGGCCGTCGCGCGGCAGATCGGCGACGTCGCGGAGGTCAGGCGTGAGACGGCGACCGAGGGCACGTTCGATGTCGTGATCGAGGCAGCCGGGACACAGGGCGCGCTCGACACTGCGTCGCAGCTCGTCGGCGAAGGAGGACGGCTCGTGATCGCCGGCTTCCACCAGGACGGCCCGCGCACGGTCGACCTCCAGGGCTGGAACTGGCGCGGGATCGAGGTCGTCAACGCCCACGAGCGCCGCAGGGAGGCGTATGTCGCGGGGATGCGCGACGCCGTGCGCCTCGCCGCCGCCGGCGTGCTCGACGTGGAGGCCCTCGTCACGCACGTCGTTCCCCTGGACGACCTCGAGCGGGCGTTCCAGCTGGCGACGACGCGGCCCGTGGGCTTCGTGAAGGCGGTCGTATGCCCGTAGCGACACGCCCCCGCCTCGGCTTCCTCGGTGTCGGCTGGATCGGGCGCAGCCGGCTCGATGCCATCGCCGCCGACGGCTGCGCCGACGTCGCCGCGATCGCCGACCCGGCGGTGCCCGGCGCGCTCGGCTCCTGCGACGACCTGCTCGAGCTCGACCTCGACGGCATCGTGATCGCCACGCCGAATGCGCTGCACGCCGAGCAGGCGGTGGCGGCGCTCGAGCACGGCGTACCCGTCTTCGTGCAAAAGCCGGTAGGACGAAGCGCCGCCGAAGTGCGCGCCGTTGTCGATGCGGCGCGTGACGCCGACCTGCTGCTCGGCGTCGATCTCTCCTACCGGTATGCCCACGCGTTTCGCGCGGTGCGCGACGTACTGCCGTCGATCGGCGAGGTGTTCGCGACCGAGCTGACGTTCCACAACGCCTACGGACCGGACAAGGAGTGGTTCCGCGATCCGGCGCAGTCCGGCGGCGGCTGCGTGCTCGACCTCGGCATCCACCTCGTCGACCTCGCCGTGTGGCTGCTCGATCTCGAGCCGGAGAGCGTGACGAGCCGGCTGATCGGGTCGCCGGTCGAGACGTGGGCGACGGCCGAGCTCGACCACGTGCGCATCGCGTGCTCGTGGGACATCCACGCAGGACGCGACGCCGCGATCGAGATGACCCTGTACGGGACGGATGGAGGGCTGCGCGTGGCGAACGTCTCCGGCTCGTTCTACGACCTCCGCGCAGAGCGGTTCCGGGGGACCGCACGCGAGGCGCTCGCCGAGCCGCCCGACGCCTGGCCGGGTCGGGCGGCCGTCGAGTGGGCGCGCCGTCTCGCGCAGGGCGAGCGCTTCGACGCAGAGTCCGCGGGCGACCTCGTGCGGGTCGCCGAGATCCTCGACCGCATCTACGGCCGATGAGGATCTTGATGACGGCAGACACCGTCGGCGGCGTCTGGACGTACGCGGTCGATCTCGTCGACGCGCTCGCTCGGCAGGGTGTGGAGGTCCACGTCGCGACGATGGGCCGGCTGCCCGACGACGACCAGCGTCGCGCGCTGCCGCGGCTCTACGAGTCGTCGTACCGCCTCGAGTGGGAAGACGACCCATGGACCGACGTCGAGGAGGCAGGCTCGTGGCTTCTGGGGCTCGCCCGCGAGCTCGAGCCCGACCTCGTGCACCTGAACGGCTACGTGCACGCTCGCTTGCCGTGGCCGGCGCCGGTTCTCGTCGCCGCACACTCGGACATCGTCTCCTGGTGGCGTGCGGTGCACGCGAGCGCGCCTCCGGCCGTCTACGACCGTTACATCAGCGGCGTCTCGGCCGGGCTCCGCGCCGCCCACGCCGTCGTCGCGCCCACGCGCGCGGTGCTCGACGACCTCGAGCGCAACTACCGGTTCGCGTCGCCGCAGTTCGTCGTCGCGAACGGCAGGGCTGCGGTCTCGTCGGTCGTCCCGAAGGAGCCGTTCGTCGCGGCCGTCGGGCGCTTCTGGGACGCGGCGAAGAACCTCCCCGTGCTCGAGCGCATCGGCGAGGGCTCACGTTGGCCGGTCGTGGCCGCGGGGCCGGGGACGGCGGTCGGACGGCTGGCGCAGGCGGAGGTCGGGAAGCTGCTCGCGCGCGCCGCGATCTTCGCGTCGCCCGTCCGGTACGAACCCTTCGGATTGACGATCCTCGAGGCGGCCGCCGCCGGCTGCGCGCTCGTGCTGGCGGACATCCCGAGTCTGCGCGAGCTCTGGGCGGACGCGGCGGTCTTCGCACCCTCCGACGACGCCGAGGCGTTCGGCGCCGCGATCGACGCGCTGACGCGCGACGACGAGCTGCGTGCGAGTCTCGCGCACCGGGCGCGGCGACGCGCAGCGCTGTATTCGCTGGAGCGAATGGGCGAGGGATACCTCGCCGTGTACGACACCGTTCGAGCGGCGGTCGCGGCATGAGGCTCGTGTTCTTCGTCCACTCCCTGGTCAGCGACTGGAACCACGGGAACGCGCACTTTCTCCGCGGCGTCGTGCGCGAGCTCCAGCGGAGCGGGCACGAGGTCGACGTCTACGAGCCGGCCGACGGCTGGTCGCGGACGAACCTCGCGGCGACCGAAGGTCCGGCTGCGTTCCGCGAGTTCGCCGAGCGCTTCCCGGATCTCCACAGCCACGCGTATGGCCGCGACCTTGACCTGGACGCTGCGGTCGATCACGCGGACGCCGTGATCGTGCACGAGTGGAACGAGCCGCAGCTCGTCGCCGCGATCGGCGCGACCTCCGCGAACGCGCTCTTCCACGACACGCACCATCGTGCCGTCACCGCGCCCGAGGAGATGGAGCGCTTCGACCTCTCGGGCTACGCGGGCGTCCTCGCGTTCGGCACGACCGTCGCCGAGGTCTACCTGGAGCGCGCGTGGCACGACCGGACGTGGACGTGGCACGAGGCTGCCGACGTCGAGCTCTTCCGGCCGCTCGAGCGCGAGCAAACGGGCGAACTCGCATGGGTCGGGAACTGGGGCGACGGCGAGCGCACGCACGAGCTCGAGACGTTTCTCTTCGAACCGGTGCGCGAGCTCGAGCTGAGCGGGACGATTCACGGCGTCCGCTATCCCCCGGCGGGCGTCGAGGCGGCCGAGCGCAGCGGCCTCACCTACCGTGGCTGGCTGCCGAACCATCGGACGCCCGAGGTCTTCGCGGACCACCGCGTCACCGTCCACGTGCCTCGGCGGCCGTACGCCGAGGCCTTGCCCGGGATCCCGACGATTCGCGTCTTCGAGGCGCTCGCCTGCGGCATCCCGCTCGTCTCCGCCCCCTGGGAAGACGCCGAGCAGCTGTTCCGGGACGGCGACTACCTGCGGGCGGAGACGGGCGACGAGATGCGCGAGCTCCTGGCGGAGGTGCTGAACGACGAGCAGCTCGCCGCCTCCCTCGCAGCCGCGGGACGGGAGACGGTGCTCACACGCCACACCTGCGCACATCGCGCCGACGAGCTCGTCTCGATCGTCGAGGAGCTGCACGCGTGAGGATCGCGTGGTTCGGCTCATCCCTCGTGTCGGCGTACTGGAACGGCGCCGCGACCTACTACCGCGGGCTCGTCCGCGCGCTGGCCGAACGCGGGCACGAGGTCACGTTTTACGAGCCGGACGCGTACGACCGCCAGCCGAACCGCGACATCGACGACCCGCCGTGGGCGGAGGTCGTCGTGTGGCAGCCGAGCGAGCACACGGCGCGCCGGCTCGTGCGCGCGGCGGGCGCCGGCGCGGACCTCGTCGTCAAGTCGAGCGGTGTCGGGGTGCTCGACGACGTGCTCGAGCACGCGGTCGCGCAGCTCGACGGGCCGATTCGCATCTTCTGGGACGTCGATGCGCCCGCAACGCTCGCCGGCCCCACGCGCGAGTTCGCAGCGCTCGTCCCCGCGTTCGACCTCGTGCTCACCTACGGCGGCGGCGACCCGATCGTGGAGCGCTACCTCGCCCTCGGTGCACGCGACTGCGAGCCGGTCTACAACGCGCTCGACCCCTGGACGCATCACCCGGCGGAGCCGGACTCGGCGTTCCAGAGCGACCTCGCCTTCCTCGGCAACCGCCTTCCGGACCGCGAGGAGCGCGTCGGCGAGTTCTTCGTACGCGCCGCGCGGCTCGCGCACGAGCGCGACTTCCTGCTCGCCGGTTCGGGCTGGGACCGCGAGTCGCTGCCCGCCAACGTGAGGCTGCTCGGTCACGTCGGGACCGCCGACCACAACGCGTTCAACTCCACGCCGCTCGCGGTGCTGAACGTGACACGCGACTCGATGGCGGAGAACGGATGGTCGCCCGCCACGCGGGTGTTCGAGGCGGCCGGCGCAGGAGCCTGCTTGATCACGGACGCGTGGGAAGGGATCGAGTCGTTCCTCGAGCCCGACGTCGAGGTGCTGGTCGCCGAGAACGGGCACGACGTCGCCGATCGCCTGCGCGCGCTCACGCCCGCGCTCGCAGCCGAGATCGGAGCAGCCGCGCGTGCGCGAGTATTGCGCGACCACACCTACGCACAACGCGCAGAGCAAGTGGACGACCTGCTCGGAGTGCACGCATGAGGATTGTCATGCTCGGGCTTTCGATCACGTCGTCGTGGGGGAACGGCCACGCCACGAACTTCCGCGCGCTCGCGGGCGCGCTGCGGGCACGCGGGCATAGCGTGCTGTTCCTCGAGCGCGATCGACCGTGGTACGCCGCGAGTCGCGACTTCACGGCGCCGTGGGTCCACCTCTACGAGGACGTCGAAGAGCTCGAGCGCCGGCGCGACATGGTGGCCGGTGCCGACATCGTGATCGTCGGGTCGTACGTCCCCGACGGCTGCGAGGTAGCCGAGTGGGTGCTCGAGACGGCCGGGGGCGTGACGGCGTTCTGGGACATCGACACGCCCGTCACTGCGGCCAAGCTCGATGCGGGCGACTACGAGTATCTCTCCCCCGCCCTCGTCGGGCGCTTCGACCTCTATCTCTCCTTCACGGGCGGCCCGCTGCTCGCCGCGCTGGGCGCCCGCCGGCCGACGCCGTTCTACTGCGTCGTCGATCCGGCGCTCTACCGGCCGCTGCCCGTTGCGGAGCGCTGGCGCCTCGGGTACATCGGCACGTACTCCCCCGACCGTCAGCCGAAGGTCGACGAGCTCTTCCTCGCGCCGGCCCGCTCGCGCGGCGACCTCCGGTTCGCCGCCGCCGGGCCGCAGTACCCGCCGGACGTCGCTTGGCCGCCGAACGTCGACCGCTTCGAGAGCCTGGCGCCGGGCGAGCACGCGGCGTTCTATTGCGCACAACGGTTCACGCTCAACGTCACGCGCGTCGAGATGGTGGAGGCCGGCTGGTCGCCGAGCGTCAGGCTCTTCGAGGCGAGCGCGTGCGGGGTGCCGGTCATCTCCGACTGGTGGGAAGGCCTGGACGCGTTCTTCGAGCCGGATCGTGAGATCCTCATCGCCCGCGATGCGGACGACGTCTTGCGCGCGCTGGAGCTTCCACCCGCGCGGGCGCGGGAGATCGGGAGTGCGGCCCGTGCGCGCGTGCTGCGCCAGCACACGGCCGACGAGCGGGCGCGCGAACTCCTCGAGCTCGTGCGCGAAAAGGCGCTGGCGTGACGCTCGAATCGCACGCGTCCCACGACCCCGAGATCGAGTCGCTCGGGCCGTGGTTCCACAACCTCCACCTGCCGGACGGCAGGCAGACGGCGCCCGACCATCCGCTGGGCGACTTCCCCGCGTTCAAGTGGGCGCAGATCGAGTCGTTGATCCCCGCTGACCTGACGGGCTGGACCGCGCTCGACATCGGGTCGAACGCCGGCTTCTACTCGTTCGAGCTCGCACGGCGCGGCGCGCGCGTGACGGGGCTGGAGCCCGAGGAGCGCTACCTGTCGCAGGCGCGCTGGGCCGCCGGGGCCTTCGGCGTGGAGGTGGAGTTCCGGCAAGGCGAGGTGTACGACCTCCTGCATGCGACGGAGATGTGGGATCTCGTGCTCTTCATGGGCGTGCTCTACCACCTGCGCCATCCGCTGCTCGGCCTCGATGCCGTGGCGCAGGTCGTCCGGCGGCGGCTCGTGCTGCAGACACTGACGATGCCGGGCGCGGAGCACGGCCGGACGCCGGACGACGTGTCGCTCGACGACCGCGACGTGCTGCTGGGCGACGACTGGCCGAAGATGGCCTTCGTCGAGCGCCGCCTCGCCGGCGACGAGACGAACTGGTGGGCGCCGAATGTCGCGTGCGTCGAGGCGATGGCCCGCTCGGCGGGGCTGCGCGTCGAGGAGCACCCGGCGCACGAGATCTGGCTATGCAGCCCCGTCTCGGTCTGATCCGGCGCATCGCGCTGCGAACCCCGGAGATCGTCGGCGCGCCGTCGACGTTCCTCGTCGCGCTCGTGCTGTCGATTGGTTGGCTGATTGGCGGCACACTGTCGGGTTGGAGCTCCGGCTGGCTGCTCTGGCCCTCGGCGATCGCCTCGGTCGTCACCTTCTTGATCGTGTTCAGCCTGCAATACAGCCAGAACCGCGACACACGGGCGATCCAGCTGAAGCTCGACGAGATCGTTCGCGCGACCGAACACGCGCGAACGGAGCTCGTCAAGCTCGAACGTCTGCCCGACGCCGAGCTCGCGAAGATCGAGCAAGAGATCGTCGAGTTGCGTGAGCGCGAGTCGCGCTAACGCGCCGCGGCCGTCTCGCGCGAGATCAGCTTGTTGAACCGGTTGCCGGGCTCGGAGGAGTGGAGAAGCGCGAGGTCGTTGGCCCGGAACGCGCGGCACCACTCGTCCCAGGAGATCTCCTCGAGGTTCTCGTCCGGCTCCGGGTCGCCGTCGACGAAGTCGATGCGCAGGATCCCGGCGTCGCCGTCGCCACCCGTGCTCTTCACGTGTGCCGGACGGCCACCGCGTTCCTCGGCCCAGCGGCGGATCTCGTTGCAGTCGGTTGTGGTCGTTGCTTCGGTCATGAGCTCCACGTCCCCCCGCTCCGGCTGGTCAAACGATCTTCTTCAGGCTCTGCCGCACGTGGAGCAGCGGGGCGGCGAGATCCCCCTTCGCCGCGACACGCTCGAGCACGGACGCGGGTGTGAACGAGGCTGGGTCGAGCGTCGGGTCGACCTCGTCCCAGGACAGAGGCGTCGCGACGGCGGCACTCGGAACCGGGCGGATCGAGTACGGCGCGACGACCTGCTGGCCGTGGCCGTTCATCTTCACGTCGAGCTTGACGTCGGTGATCCCGACCCGGGCCAGGGTGCCGGCGATCACGCGGGCGAACGCGCGAACCTCGTCGTAGCCGTACCTGCGCACGATCGGAACGCGGACGTGCATGCCTTCGCCTCCGGTCGTCATCGGCACGGATTCGAGCTCGAGGGCGGCGAGCGCGTCGTGGACGACGACGGCCGCCTCGACGACACGGGCGAATGGGACGTCCTTCGGGTCGAGGTCGAGGAGGACGACGTCGGGGCGATCGGGCTTCTCGACACGCGACGTCCACACGTGGAGGTCGACGCACCCGTAATCGACGAGCCAGAGCAGCGTCTCGCGGTCGTTCACGACGATGTACTCGACGATCGCGCCGCGCCGCGATTTCGCCGGCTGCGGCGATGTCTTGATCCAGTCGGGCGCCTCGGGTGGCTTGTCCTTGATCCAGCGAAACGGCGATCGCGGCCCGTTGTAGTGCTGCTTGATCGTGAAGGGCCGGTCGCGGAGATGCGGCAGGACGGTGGGCGCGATCGCGTCGTAGTACTCCCACGCGTCGCGCTTCGTCAGCCCGAGCTCGGGCCACCAGAGCTGGTCGGGGTGGTGCAGCTCGACACGCTTCCGTGACATTGGGCGTGTCCTTTCCCGCCACCCCCGGGGTCAGACCCCGGTCGTGGCCACCGGAGACAGGCGCGGCGCATGGTTGAGCCGCTTTCCGTCCCTCGTGCCCGAGGCGACGCGTCCCGAGGGGCCAACACCGGGGTCAGACCCCGGTCGTGTCTGAAGCGGCTACGTCTCGCCGAGGTAGGTCTTGCGAACCTGCTCGTTCGTCTTCAGCGCGGCGGCGGTGTCGGCGAGGACGATGCGGCCCGTCTCCAGCACGTAGCCGCGGTTCGCTGCGTCGAGCGCCATCAGCGCGTTCTGCTCGACGAGGAGGATCGACGTTCCCTGCTCGTTGATCTGCTTGATGATGTCGAAGATCCGCTCGACGAAGATCGGTGCGAGCCCGAGCGACGGCTCGTCGAGCAGCAGCAGCTTCGGCCGCGCCATCAGCGCGCGCCCGATCGCGCACATCTGCTGCTCGCCGCCGGACATCGTCCCCGCCTTCTGCTGACGACGCTCCTGGAGGCGCGGGAACAGCTCGAAGACCCGGTCCATGTCCGCGCGGATCTCCGCCCTGTCGTTTCGTTGGAACGCGCCCATCTCGAGGTTCTCGGTGACGCTCATGCGCGGAAACAACCGCCGCCCTTCCGGCGACTGCGCGATACCGCGCTTCACGATCTCGTGCGCCTGCGTCGAGGTGATGTCACGCCCCTGGAAGCGGATCTGCCCCTGGCGCGGGCGGTTCAGCCCGTTGATCGACCGCAGCGTCGTCGACTTCCCGGCGCCGTTTGCGCCGAGCAGAGTGACGATCTCTCCGTCGTGCACCTCGAGCGAGATGCCCTTGAGCGCATGGATCGACCCGTAGTACGTGTGCACGTCGTTCAGCTGGAGGATCGGCACGCCGCCGCCGCCGCCGCCGCGGCTATTGCCGTTATCGCCGCTCACGACAGTCCCTGCCGCTTCATGTCCTCCACCGCCGCCTTGCCGAGGTACGCCTCGATCACGCGCTCGTGCTGCTGCACCTCGCGCGGCGTCCCCTCGGCGATCTTCTCGCCGTAGTCGAGCACGGAGACGCGGTCCGACACACCCATGACGACGCGCATGTCGTGCTCGATCATCAACACGGTCAGCCCGCGCTCCTCGCGCAGGTGCCCGACGAACGTGGTGAACTCCGCCGACTCCTGAGGGTTCATTCCGGCGGTCGGCTCGTCCAGCAGCAGCAGCTGTGGCTCGGTCGCGAGCGCGCGCGCGACCTCCAGCCGGCGCTGGTCGCCGTAAGGGAGGTTCTTCGCCGTCTCGTACTCCTTGCGGCTCAGCCCCGCGTAGTCGAGCAGCTCGCGCGCCCGCTCGCGCGCCTCGCGCTCCTCGCGTTTGACGAACGGCGTGCGCAGGATCGAGTTGAAGAGGTTCGCCTTGAGCCGCGCGTGCATCCCGACGAGCACGTTCTCGAGCGCGGTCATGTTCTGGAAGAGGCGAATGTTCTGGAAGGTGCGGCCGATGCCCCGCGCGGTGATCGCATGCGGCGGCTTCCCCGTGACGTCCTCGCCGAGCAACGTGACCGTTCCCGCTGTCGGCTTGTAGACGCCGGTGAGCATGTTGAAGAACGTCGTCTTCCCCGCGCCGTTCGGGCCGATCAGCGAGATCACCTTCCCGCGCGGCACCGTGAAGTCGACGTTGTTGACCGCGATCAGGCCACCGAACTCCTTGCGAATTCCGCGCGCGACGAGGACGTCGCCGTTCGTTTCGGGCTCGCTCATGCTTCGGTCCCCGCGTGCTGGGCGTCGTACAGCGGCGCATCGTGCACGCCTTCGTGCAGCTCTGCGGCCACGCGCCGAGACGGAATGAGGCCTTCGGGCCGGAACAGCATCACGATCAGGATGATCGCCCCGTAGATCCCCGATGCGAAGAGCGGCACGTCGAGGCCTTTCGTGTCGCTGCCCGGCAACTGGACGTTGCCGATGAAGTGGATGTTCGTGTTCAGCCACTGGCCGGTGTTCGCCAGGCCCTCCTGGTTCAGGTACGCGAGGAACGCGGCACCGACGATGACGCCCCAGATGTTCCCCATCCCGCCGAGGATGACCATGCAGAGGATGAACACGGAGATGTTGAAGAAGAAGTCGCCCGGGAACGTCGCGCTCTTGAAGACCGCGTAGTACGCGCCCGCGACGCCGCCGAAGAAGGCGCCCGTTGCATACGCCCACGTCTTCGTGCGCATCAGGGGCACGCCCATTGCCGCTGCTGCCGTTTCGTCCTCGCGGATCGCGATCCAGGCGCGTCCGAGGCGCGAGTACTGCAGCCGCAGCGAGCAGAACACCGTGATCAGGAGCAGGACGATCGCGGTCCAGAAGAACACATCGGTCGACTGCAACTGATGGCCGAGCAGCTTCGCGTTGCAGCACTGCAGGTAGTTGGATGGCAGAAAGTTGCCGGTCAGGTTGGAGACGCCGTTCCCGAACCCCGGGGAGTCGAGTGGCGTGATCCCGTTCGGGCCGTTCGTCAGATTGAAGCCCGTGCCGAAGAGGTTGTCGCCGTTGCGGGCGATCTGCGGCAAGATCTCGCCGAACCCGAGCGTCACGATCGCCAGGTAGTCCCCGCGCAGACGCAGCGTCGGCAGGCCGATGATGATCCCCGCCAACGCGGTGATCACACCCGCCGCGGGCAGCAGCAGCCAGATCGAGACGTGGATACCCGGGAGGTCCTTCGTGATGCCGATCGCGCCGAAGTGCCACCGGTGCTTCGCGAACTGCAGCGACGAGAACCAGGCCGCCGTGTACGCGCCGATGGCGTAGAACGCGACGTAGCCGAGGTCGAGCAGGCCGGCGTAGCCGACGACGATGTTCAGCCCGACGGCCATCATGATGAACACGAGCATGTAGACGCCCGTCGCGACGTCGGGCCATACGCCGAACACCGGGAACGTGAACATCTTGCCCGCGTAGAACGGATAGAGCACGGCGAGCGCGATCGCGACCACCGGCAGCACCCACGTGCGGTACCGCGCGGGAACCCAGAAGACGGCGAACACGACTGCAAGCGCGATCGCGAGCGACGAGACGCCGGTTACGAGGAAGATCAAGACAAGCACCGCCTGCCCGGCAAGCTTCCACGGAAGCGCCGGCAAACGCCGCAGCCACAGGAGCGCCGACGCGGTGAGCACGCCGTAGCCGAGCGAATGGTCGAGGGTGAAGAAGCCGATCGCGACCAGAATCTCCAGGCCGGCGACGATCGCCACGCGGTGCCAGAACGGAAGCGCGCGCCAGCGTGCACGCAGCCGGTTCCGGAACCCGATGTCCTTCGGCTCGACATGGCCCCAGTGTTCGACCGGCGACTCGACGGGCGGGTTTGTCTGCTCGCTCATCCGCCTTCGGGTGTCCGTTCGCCGAGGAGTCCCTCCGGCCGGAAGACGAGGATCAGGATCAGGATCGAGAAGACGATCGACTGCGTCCAGTCGGAGCCCGGCATGTGCCACGGCAGTCCCTCGTTCCAGCTCTGAATCAGACCGATCAGCACCGCGCCGAACACCGCGCCCGGGAGGTTTCCGATGCCGCCGAGCACAGCGGCGGTGAACGCGATCAGCCCGAGCTGGAAGCCCTGGTCGAAGCGGACGGTCGTGACGTAGAGGGCGTAGCAGAGGCCGGCCGCCCCCGCGAGCGACCCCGCGATCAGGAAGGTGAACGAGATCGTGCGGTTGACGTTGATGCCCATCATCGCGCTCGCGTCCATGTCCTGCGCAGTCGCGCGCATCGCCTTCCCCTGCCGCGTGCGCTGCACGAGATAGAGCAGCGCGAGCAACACCGGAATCGTGATCACGACGACGATCAGCTTGTTCCAGCCGTAGTCGACGCCGTGGAACGAGAAGACCTTCGTGTGCGGGAACACGTCGGGCGCGGTGACGTAGTTCGGCCCCCAGAAGAAGAGCCCGATGTCCTCGATGATGAAGCTGACGCCGATCGCCGTGATCAACGGCGCCAGTCGAGGCGCGCCCCGCAACGGCCGGTAGGCGATGAACTCGATCGTGGCGTTCAGCAGGCCACACGTCGCCATCGTCAGCGCGAGCGTCGCGATGACGATCGGGACGATTGCGAAGCCCTGGCCCCCATGGAGGTTGAAGAAGTGTGTGGCGTACGTGATCGTCAACATGCCGCCGAGCATGAACACGTCGCCGTGCGCGAAGTTGATCAGCTCGAGGATCCCGTAGACGAGGGTGTAGCCGAGCGCGACGAGTGCGTAGACGCAGCCGGTGGTGAGTCCGATCAGCGTCACCTCGACGAAGCGGGAAGGCGCCACGGTGATGTT
This sequence comes from Gaiellaceae bacterium, assembly GCA_045806045.1. Taxonomy (GTDB): domain Bacteria; phylum Actinomycetota; class Thermoleophilia; order Gaiellales; family Gaiellaceae; genus PALSA-600. The sequence goes on from JBJMKB010000088.1 coordinate 22,089, forward strand.
CTTGATCAGGAGCAGCGCCGCGAGCAGAACGACGAAGGCACCGATCGCGCCCATCAGGCTCGGGCGGCGGAAACGGGTCGCAAGTGTGGGAGCGGAAGCGTCTGCGGCCACAGGTTCAGCGACTCTACTGCGTCGGCGCCCCAAGTCCTATTTGAGGAGTCCGGGCTACGATTCCCCCAGCACGCCGAAGTGGCGGAATCGGTATACGCAGCGGCCTCAAAAGCCGCCGGCCTCCGGGCCTTGTGGGTTCGAGTCCCACCTTCGGCATCAGCGCCTGACGGCGTGCGCGACGGCGGCGATGTGCTCCGGCGTGGAGCCGCAGCAGCCGCCCACAATGCGGGCGCCGCGTTCCACGTAACGCGCGACGTGCTCCGCGAGGTCGTCGGGGCCGGCGTCGTAGATCACCTGGTCGCCCACCATCCGCGGCACGCCCGCGTTCGGCTTCACCCAGAGTGGAAGGTCGTCGGCCGCCGCGACGAGCTCCTCGACGATCGCATCCGTCTCGTCGAGCGACTTGCCGCAGTTTGCGCCGATCGCCGCGACCCCGAGCGGCGCGAATGCGTCGACGACCTGCGTCGGGGTGAGGCCCATCATCGTCTTCGTTCCCTGATCGAAGCTGTAGGAGACGACGAGCGGCAGCTCGCTCGCGCTCTGCACGCCCTCGACCGCCCACAGGCCTTCGTCAAGCGAGAAGAACGTCTCGAGCACGAGCAGGTCGACGCCACCGTCCGACAGAGCCCGCGCCTGCTCCGCGAACGTCGAAACCGCGAGGTCGTGCGTCAGCGGGCCGAGCGGCTCGGTCAGATGCCCGGTCGGTCCGAGCGACCCGGCGACCAGCACGTCCTCGCCGACGGCTTCGCGCGCCAGCTCGGCGGCACGCTGATTCACCTCGACGGCGCGGCCGTGCAGCGCCTCGTCGGCGAGCCGCAGCGACGAGCCCCCGAACGAGCACGTCAGCACGAGGTCCGAGCCTGCGGCGACGAACTGCCGGTGCAGCTCCTGCACCTTGCCGGGCGCGTCGACCACCCATTCCTCCGGCGCGACGCCGGGCTCGATGCCCATGTTCTGGTAGTTCGTGCCTGTTGCGCCGTCCGCAATCAGCACGCCGCCCTCGGCGAGACGCGCCGCGAAGTCAGGCATTGAGCTCCGCCAGCCGCCGCGCGATGCGCGACGCCGCCCGCGCCAGCTCGCCCGCCGCTTCGGCGTCGCCGACGACGGACGACGTCAGCTGTGCGCGCACATGGTCGGCGAGCGCCGCCACCTCGTCCGCGCACGCGGCGATCTCCTCCGGCACCTCGACGATGCGCGCACGCGCCGACGCGGTGCGCTCCGCCATGAACGCCGTGTACGCCTCCGAGTCCTCGTCGGCGAGCTCGGACAGTCGCGACCAGAGCGTCTTCGCGCGGACGACGGTGTGCTCGTCGTGGGCGAACCGCGCGGCGAGCTCCACGAGCGCAGCTGCAAGCGCTGCCGTCAGTGCGGTCGCGGCGCCGCTTGCAGGTGCCGGCGTGCGCTCGCCGAGCGCCGCCAGGAACTCACCGACTTGCAGCTCGTTGAGCGCCATGGACGTAGAAATCGACATCGGCGGGCGGCAGCGGCGTGTCGCCGCGGATCAGGTCGGCCGCTTTCTCGGCAACCATCATCACTGGTGCGTAGATATTGCCGTTCGTCACGAATGGGAAGACGCTCGCATCGACGACGCGCAGCCCGTCGACGCCGTAGACGCGCATCGACGACGGGTCGACGACGGTACCCATCGCGCACGTGCACGAAGGGTGCAGCGCTGTCTCCGCATCGCGGCGTACCCAGTCGAGGATCTCGTCGTCCGTCTCCACGCTCGGCCCCGGCGAGAGCTCACCGCCATTGAACGGATCGAACGCCGGCGCGTTCAGGATGGCCCGCGCCGCGCGTACCGACTCGACCCACTCGTGGCGGTCCTGCTCGGTCGAGAGGTAATTGAACCGCAACGCCGGATGCACGCGCGGGTCGCGCGACGTGATCTTCACGCTGCCGCGCGCGTCCGAGTACATCGGGCCGACGTGCAGCTGGTAGCCGTGACCCTGCGGCGCGGTGCCGTCGTAGCGCACCGCGATCGGCAGGAAGTGGAACATCACGTTCGGGTAGGCGACGTCGTCGTTCGAACGGATGAAGCCGCCCGCCTCGAAGTGGTTCGTCGCACCAGGCCCCGACCTGAAGAGGAGCCACTTCAACCCGACGAGCGGCCTGTTTCGCCACTTGTACGCGGGCGCGACGGTTACCGGCTGCTTCGACGCACACTGCACGTACACCTCGAGGTGGTCCTGCAGGTTCTCGCCGACGGGGAGATCGGAGATCACCGGTATGCCAAGCCCGCCGAGATGGTCTGCATCGCCGACGCCCGAGAGCTGCAGCAGCTGGGGCGAGTTGATCGCGCCGCCGCAGAGGATCACCTCGCCGGCGCGGATCGTCTCGCCGTCGACTTGCACGCCGACGGCGCGTGTGCCCTCGAATACGACCCGCTCGACGAACGTGCGCGTGCGCACCTCGAGGTTCGCGCGCGACATCGCAGGGTGCAGGTACGCGCGCGCCGCCGACCAGCGCCGCCCGTTCTTGATGTTGCGGTCGAACTTCGCGAAGCCTTCCTGGCGGTAGCCGTTCACGTCGTCCGTCAGCGGATGACCGGCCTCCTGCGCGGCGCGGAAGAACGCGTCGAACAGCGGTCCCTCCGCTGGTCCTCGCTCGAGGACCAGCGGCCCCTCTCCCCCGCGCCATTCGTCGGCGCCTGCCACGCAGGTCTCCATGCGCCTGAAGTACGGGAGCACGTGCGCGTAGTCCCAGTCGTCGAGCCCCCAACGCTCGTAGTCGAGCGGGTTGCCGCGCTGGAAGATCATCCCGTTGATCGAGCTCGAGCCGCCGAGCACCTTGCCGCGCGCGTGGTAGATACGGCGCCCGTTCATGAACGGCTCCGGCTCGGATTCGTACTTCCAGTCGTAGAAGCGGTTGCCGATCGGGAACGAGAGCGCCGCCGGCATGTGGATGTAGAGGTCCCACCACGAGTCGGGGCGCCCGGCCTCGAGGACGAGCACGCGGGTCGACGCGTCCTCGGTCAGACGAGCGGCAAGGGCAGAGCCGGCGCTGCCGCCTCCGACGATGATGTAGTCGTACGTCACGAGACGACGACGGTCTGCAGCTCGGTGAATGCCTCCATCGGCGCGCTCCCGCCGACACGGCCGATCCCGCTCGCGGTGCCGGCGCGGCCGCCGAACGGCAGGTGCGCCTCCCAGTAGTTCGACGAGTCGTTGATGTTGACCCACCCGGTGCGTACCGCGTCGGCGAAGCGCAGGCCCTGCGCAAGGTCGCGCGTGAAGATCGCCGACAGCAAACCGTACGGCGAGGCGTTCGTCAGCTCGATCGCGTGCTCCAGCGACTCGACAGCGACGACGGGCGCGACCGGGCCGAACGTCTCCTCGAGGGCGACGAGCGCATCCTGTGGGACGCCGTCGAGCACCGTGGGCTGCCAGTAGAGGTTCGTCGGGAAGCCCTCCGCACGGGAGCCGCCATGGACCGCCGTTGCGCCGCGGTCGAGCGCATCCGCGACGTGCTCGTCCATCTTGTCGGCCACGCCGGCGTTGTTGAGCGGTCCCATCGTGGTCGCCTCGTCGAACGGATCTCCGAGCACGACGCGCTGCACACGCTCGCGCAGCTTTTCCACGAACTCGTCGCGCACCGCCCGGTGCACGAGCAGCCGCTCCCCGGCGGTGCAGCTCTGGCCCGCGCAGAGGAAGCACGCGGTCACCGCGGCGTCGGCGGCGAGGTCGAGGTCGGCATCGTCCATCACGACGACCGGCCCGTTCCCGCCGAGCTCGAGCACTGCCGCCTTTCCTGCGGCGGCCTCGGCGACCTTGCGCCCGGTCTCGGTCGAGCCGATGAAGCCAACGCCGTGGGTGCCGGGGTTGCGCGCGATCTCGTCGCCGACGGTCGAGCCGGGACCTGTGACGAGGTTGAAGACGCCGGGCGGCAGGTCGGCCTCTGCGACGCACTGCGCGAGCGCGACGGCAGCGACGGCGGTCGTCGACGCGGGTGTCCAGACGACCGTGTTCCCCGAGGCGAGCGAGGGAGCGATCAGCTCGGCGGGCATCGTATACGGCCAGTTCCACGGGGTGATCACGCCGATCACGCCGCGCGGCCGACGCACGAGCAGCACGCGCTTCCCGGGCGTGAACGAGTTCGCGAGCCGCCCCTCGAGGCGCTTGCCGTCCTCGGCCGCGTTCCGCCAGTAGGCGATCAGCTCTTCGACCTCGTCACGCGACTCGTGCAGCGGCTTGCCCTGGTCGAGCGTCAGCGTGTGCGCGAGCTCGTCCCGCCGCGCCTCGACCGCGTCCGCCACGCGGTGCATGAGCGCTGCGCGTTCGAAGGCCGTCGTACGCGACCAAGAGTCGGCCGCGCGGTTCGCGGCGCCGATCGCGAGCTGCGCGTCGTCTCGCGCGCCCTGCGGGACCTCGCCGATCGCCTCACCGGTCGCCGGCGAGTCGGCGGTGAACGTCTCGCCGGAGAGCGACGGCGTCCACCTGCCGTCGACGAACATTTCAGACACCACGGGGGCTCACGTCCTCGAGCGTCACGCGCATCAGGTCGCGGATCGACACGATGCCCACAGGTGTCTCACCGTCGAGAACCGGCAGGTGGCGGAAGCCGCCGTGGATCATCACAACGCCTGCTTGCTGCGCGCTCTCGTCGGCGTCGACCGTCTCGGGGTTGCGCGTCATCCAGTCGGCGACCCGACCGCCCACGTTCTCGGCGGCCACGGCGCGCAGCACGTCGCGCTCGGTGAGGATCCCCGTCAAGCGCCCGTTTGCGACCACGAGGACGGCGCCGACGGTGCGCGCCGTCATCGCGGTCGCCGCGTCGACGAGCGTCGCCGTCTCCTCGACGGTGAGCAGCTCGCGCGCCATCACCTCTCCACACGTCGTCATCTCAGTCGCCCAGCTCGGTCCGGCGACGGTCGACGTACGCCTTCAACTCGTCCTTGAGATCCTGCTCCATCGCCGGCTCCTCGTACTCCTCGAGCGTCTTCGTCGAGATCTCACTCGCGCGCGCGGCGGCGTCCTTCCCGCCGTTGCGATTCCAGCGCTCGTAGTTCTCCGTCGAGGAGAGCAGCGGACGGTAGAAGCACTCACGGAACCGCTCGAGCGTGTGCACCGCACCGAGGAAGTGCCCGCCCTGGCCGACCTCCTGGTGCGCGCTGTACGCCAGCGTCTCTTCGTTGATCTCCAGCGGCTGGAACACGTGGTGCAGCATGCGCAGCAGCTCGACGTCGACGATGAATTTCTCGTAGCACGAGACGAGCCCCGACTCGAGCCAGCCGGCCGAGTGCATGACGAAGTTCGTGCCCGCGAGGAACGTCGGCCACAACGTCATCGCCGCCTCGTACGACGCCTGCGCGTCCACGGTCTGCGACGCGGTCAATGCGCCGCCGCCCCGGAACGGCAGGTTGTAGTGCCGCGCGATCTGCCCCGTGCACAGCAGGCCGATTGCCGACTCCGGCGTGCCGAAGCTCGGCGAGCCCGACTGCATGTCCGTGTTCGAGAGGAACGAGCCGAAGACCACGGGACAGCCCGGGCGGAGCGTCTGCACGAGCGCGATGCCCGCAAGCGCCTCGGCAACCTGCTGCGCGAGCGACGACGCGACCGAGACGGGCGACATCGCGCCCATCAGCAAGAACGGCGTGATGATCATCGCCTGGTTCGCTTTCGCGTAGGCAAGCAGCGCCGAGAGCATGCGGTCGTCGTAGCGCAGCGGCGAGTTGACGTTGATCAGCGAGATGATCGCCGGCGTCTCCTCGAGCGACTCCTTGCCGAAGACCATCTCCGCCATCGCGATCGTGTCCTCCGCGTTCGGCCCGGAGGTGACCGAGCCCATGAAGGGCTTGTCCGAGAGCGTCAGCAGCGCGTAGACCATGTCGAGGTGCCGCGAGTCGAGCGGCTTGTCGTTCGGCTCGCAGATCGTTCCGCCGGGAGAGTCGAGCTGAGGGAATGCCTGCGCGAGGCGCACGAGGTTCTCGAAGTCGGAGTACGTCGCCTCGCGGCGCTCGATGCCCTGGCGCACGAACGGGCAGCCGTAGACAGCGCCGAATGCCATGTGCTTGCCGCCGATGTGGATGGTGCGCTCGGCGTTACGCGCCTGCAGGTCGAACTCGCGAGGCGCCTTCGCGACCTGCTCGAGGATCCAGTCCGGGTCGAACTTCACGATGTCGCCCTCGACCGTCTGACCCGCGTTGCGGAAAGCTTCGAGCGCCTCCTCGTGCAGGAAGTCGATGCCGAGCTCGCTGACGATGCGGCGCCAGCCGCGCTCGAGCTCCTGCATCGAGTGCTCGTCGAGGATCTCGTACCGCGGCAGCTCGTTGATCAACAAGGGCTAGACCTCCAGGAGTTGTTCGAGGGCCATTTCGAGGCCGGTGTCGCCGGTCTCGCGAATTTGGAGCGGGAGACCGAGTCGCTCCGCCGCCGACTCCGCCTGCGCACGAAGCACCGGCGTCGGGTCCTGCGCGAGCCAGACGACGCGCTCGTAATGCTTGAAGTAATCGTCGCGCAGCTCTGGGTGCCGGTCGAGCCCGAGGCCGCGCCACACGATGCGATCGAACGACCGCACGAGGAAGTCGGTCAGGTAGTAGGTGCCGGTCTCGTGCTGTTCCATGCCACCGAACAGCTGGTAGCAGTCGGCGCCCGGCAGGCGTGGCAGATCGTCGAGCGCGCCGCGCGTGCCGCAGTCCGCGTAGGCGACGACGTCGCCTCCGCCCGCGGCCTCGACAGCGGCGCGGATCTTCTCCGGGCGGTTGTGGAGCTCGGGCGGCAGCGGCCGCACCTCGACGTTCCACCCGCGCCGGCGCGCGATCCTGTCGATGTGCAGGGCAAGCGCGCCGCAGGCGACGATCGTCTTCTTCGTCATCCCGGAAACGCGAGCTGGTCGATGAACAGGTCGTTGAAGTCGCCGCGTCCCGAAAGCTCGACGTAGTCGACCTCGTCGAGCACGGCGTTCGCGGCGGCGCGCTCCGTGATGGACAGCGCGGCGATCTTCGCGCCCTCGCCGGCGACGTTCCCGGCTGCGACGATGCGCGCGAGCGGGAGCTTCGGCACCAGGCCGATCTTGACCGCGCTCGCCGCGGTCAGGTACGAGCCGAACGAGCCGCCGAGCAGCACCTGCGAGATCTCGGTCGGGTCGACGCCCATGTCCTTGCAGAGGATCGTCCAGCCCGTCGCGATCGAAGCCTTCGCGAACTGGAGCTCGCGCACGTCGCGCTGCGAGAGGAAGACGTCGTCGTGCAGATAGAAGACGTTCTCCTCGCCGATCTTCCCAAGGCGTGGCGAGGATCCGAGCACGAAGCGCCCGGAGTGGTCGAGGATCCCGGCTCCGACGAGTTCCGCAACGGCGTCGACGAGCCCCGAGCCGCAGAGGCCCACTGCCTCGACGTCGCCGATCACGGTCAGCTCGATTTCTCCGTCGACGATCTTCACGCCCTCGATCGCGCCCTCGGCTGCGCGCATGCCGCAGCGGATCTGCGCCGCCTCGAAGGCGGGGCCTGCGGGTGCGGCGGTCGCGAGCGCCTCGGCGGACGAGCCGAGCACGATCTCGGAGTTCGTTCCGACGTCGATGAAGAGACGCGTCCGCTTGTCGAGCGTGAGCCCGGTCGCGAGGATGCCTGCGACGATGTCGGGGCCGACGTACGCGCCGAGCGCCGGGAACGTGACGGCGGGCGCGCGCTCGTGCACACGCACGCCGAAGTCGGTCGCCTGCGCTATCGGCAGCTTTCGCGCGGTGATCGTGAACGGCGCCATCGACAGCGGCTCCGGGTCGATGCCGAGCGCGAGCTGCAGCATCGTCACGTTTCCCGCGACGACGATCTCGTAGACCTCCGAGGGGTCGACGCCACCCTCTTCGCACACCTCGTTCGTCAGCGCGGTCAGCGTCTCGTGGGCGCGGTCGCGCAACATTTGCAGAGCATCCGGATCCATCATCGTCGCGCTGATCCGGCTGATCACATCGGCGCCGAACGGCTGCTGGGCGTTGAGGATCGAGCGCACCGCCAGCGGCTGGCCCGTTTCCAGATCGAGCAGGTTGGCGACGACCGTCGTCGTGCCGAGATCGAAGGCGATCGCGTGGCGACGCATCGTCGTGTCGCCGGGCTCCACGTCGATCAGGACGTTGTCGACGAAGACAGCCGTGACGCGCCAGTCGGACGTACGCAGCGTGTGGCCGAGCGTGCGGAGAACGGCCAGCGGCACCGTCAGCTCGACGTCGTCCATCGCCGCCAGCACGCGTTCGAGGTCGGAGACCTGATCCTCGAGCGTCGGCTCCGTCAGCTCGAGATAGCGCTTCTGCACCGCCGGTCGCAGGATCACGTGGCGCCCGACCCCGACCAGCGCCGCCTTCGGGCGCGTCTGGAGCAGCGGCACCTCGACGACCAGGTCCTCGGCGGCCTGCGCGCGGCAGGCCAGGCGCCAACCCGCCTTCAGCTCGTCCGGCGAGAAGGCGCGTGGGTCGACGGACGAGATCGACTGGTCACCGGAGGCGACGCGCACCTTGCACTTCTTGCACGTGCCGTGACCGCCGCAGGTGGAGTCGATCGCGACGCCGTTCCAGCTCGCGCCGTCGAACAGCGTCGTGCCGGCCGGAACGCGGGCCTCCTTGACTGTCCCGTCGGTCTGCTCGAAGACGAGCCGCACACGCTCCGGATGTACGTCCTCGATCACGGGCTCCGCGGTCATGCGGCGGCGGCCTGCTTCCTTCTGAAGGCCGCGATCCACGCGGCGCCCCATTCGTCGTGGCCGAGCAGGAAGTCCGTCGCGCGCACGGCCTCGACGATCTCCTGCGAGCGCGCGTCCATGATCGCGCTCGTCAACCCGTGGCTCGCGGCGATCGCGAGGAATCCTGCGCCGAGCGTCTCGCGCCCCGGGAGGCCGAACGACGTGTTCGATGCGCCGCACGTCATGTTGACGCCGAGCTCGTCGCGGATCAGGCGCGCCGTCTCGAGGAACAGCGTCACTGCGCGCGGCTCGGCGCCGACCGGCATCGCGAGCGGATCGATGAGAACGTCCTCGGGCGGGATGCCGTGATCCCCGGCGCGCGAGACGATCTTCTTCGCCACCTCCAGCCGGCGCTCCGGCTCCATCGGAATCTCGTCGTCGTTCGCGAGCGCGATCACGGCCGCGCCGTGCTTCGCCACGATCGGCAGGATCGCCTCGAGCCGCTCGTCCTCGCCCGTGACCGAGTTGACGAGCGCCTTCCCGTCGTACGCGCCGAGACCCGCCTCGAGCGCCTCGATGACCGAGGAGTCGATGACGAGCGGCAGATCGGTGAGCGACTGCACGAGCGGAATCGCCTGCCGCATCAGCTCGATCTCGTCCGCCAGCGGATCGCCGACGTTGACGTCGAGCATGTCCGCGCCGCCGGCAACCTGCTGCACGACGTCCGCCTCGATCCGCGAGAGGTCGCCCTTTTGCAGCTCGGCCTGGAACTTCTTCCTGCCCGTCGGGTTGATGCGTTCGCCGATCACGCAGAACGGGCGGTCGGGCCCGATGACGACGGTCTTAGACGACGACTCGAGGACGGTCTCCACTCGACTCCCTTTCTTCCCTCGTTGGAATGCCGAGACGGGCGCAGAGCCGTGCGATGCCGGCCTCTCGGCGAAAGCTGATCAGGTGCAGCCCGCGTATGCCGGGGATGCGCCGCGCCGCGTCGGCGAGCTCGCAGCCGATCTCGAAGCATTCGGCCTCCGGATCGGCCGACCGTTCGACGCGCGCGATCAACTCGGCAGGGACCGAGATCCCGGGCACGTGCTCGTCGATGTAGCGCAGCGACCGCGCGGTGCGCACGAGGCAGATGGAGGGCAGGATCGCGACTTGCTCTGCGAGCGCAGTCGCGACGGCCTCACTCATGAAGCGCTCGAGCGGACCGAGCTCGAAGCCGACCTGCAGCTGGAGGAACTGCGCACCGGCCCGCACCTTCGTCAGCGCGCGGTCGACGCGGTAGCCCTCCGGAGGCGCCTGCGGGTTCTCGACCGCGCCGAGGAACAGGCGCGGCGCGGGGTCGATCTTGCGGCCGGAGAGATAGGTGCCGTTGCGCATCGCGTTCGCCGTCGCGATCAGTTGGATCGAGTCGAGGTCGAATACGCGCCGCGCCTCCGGTTCGTCGCCCGCGGTGACGTCGTCTCCGGTCAGGCAGCAGATGTTCTCGATCCCGTGCAGCGCGGCGCCGGCGATCTCGGCCTGGAGCGCGAGCCGGTTGCGGTCGCGGCAGACGAGCTGCATCACAGGCTCCATCCCGAGCTGCTGCAGCGCAATCGCAACTGCGAGCGGCGAAGCGTGAGCGTGCGCGGAGGTGTTGTCGGTCGCATTGACGGCGTCGACGTATTCCTCGTAGGGGGCGAAGTGCTCGTGCACCTTCGCCAGGCCGCCCGTGTTCACGGTCAGCAACTCGGCGGTCAGCACGAAGCGGCCGGCCGCAATTGCGTCCTCAAGCCTCGACACGCCATCCCTTCGGCGCTTCCCTGTCGCGCTTGGTGAAGAAGTTCAGCCACGACGAGGTATTCCAGAGCCGGTTGTCGACAGGCTTGCGGATGTCGTGGATCTCGTCCGCCCACGGCGTCTTCGGCGCGCGCTCGACCGCCTTCACCCAGACGCAGCGCATCTCCGGCTTCACCTCGCAATGGCCGTTCGGCCGGACGCCCCCGCACGGCCCGTTGCGCAGCGTCTTCGGGCAGTTCATCGGGCACGTCATCCCCGTCGAATGCAGCACGCACTGACCGCACATCTGGCAGCCCCAGACGGGCTTCTTGACGGCGGCCTCGACGAGCGCGAGCGGCTTCATGCGGGGACGGCAGCGCGCTTCTTCTGGATCAGGTCCTTGGCCAGTCGAACGGCGGTTGATGCGTCGGCGGCGTAGCCGTCGGCGCCGACCGCGTCCGCGTACTCCTGCGTCACCGGCGCGCCGCCGACCATGACGATCACCTCGTTGCGGATCCCCGCCTTCTCGAGCGCGTTGATGTTCGCCTTGAACATCGGCATCGTCGTCGTCAGGAACGCCGAGAAGCCGACGACGTCGGGCTGGTGCTCGCCGATCTGCTCGACGAACTTCTCGGGCGGGACGTTCACGCCGAGGTCGATGACGGTGAA
>JBJMKB010000089.1:0-63016 GCA_045806045.1 Gaiellaceae bacterium
CAGCGGTTCGGCCAGGAGGTCGAAGAGCACGTTTTGCCCGTTGAAGTCGCCCAGTTCAACCTCCGAGATATCACTGAACCGCAGGCGCACAACCCTCGCCTCAGGAAGCTGCGCGATGAGTTCGAGGTCAATATCCACTGTTGGCCCTTCGCGGTCGAGGTAGACGCGAAGGATCTCTGCGTCGTGGTAGGGGAGGTCGGGAAGAGTTGCCACGACCGCAACCTAGAGTGGGCGCGCGCGATCCGCAATCGCCTGGGCGAGAGTTCTTACGCCTGAGCGAGTCGGCCGCCGCAGTGCCTGTGCAGTGCCTCAACGCGACACAACTCGCGTTGTGTCCTTTTGTGCGCACGCGGTCTTGACAGTGATTCAGGCGCGCTTTGCAGCTCTTCGTCGCAACAAGACAACAAAGGGCGCAACGGGGCGCAAAGGCTCAAGTCGTGTCGACAAGCTGGGGGCCACTGGTTCGGAGCCCAGTACCGCCCATATAAAAAGGCCTGCTAAGCGGGGCCTTTTGGTTTTCTGTCCAGGCGGCAACTTATGGCGCAGTGGCCCCCTTGGTGCCTGAGTTCCCCGCAGTGAGCCCAATGACCGAGCCGGGCGAGGCCTGGTGTCACGGGCGGCCCCGGCGAGCGGGCGCGCCTCGACGATCAGCCCTGGCGGCGGGAGCGGCGATCGCGCCGAAGAGCCATCGGCGCTTGGTCGAGATCGTCGAGCTGATCCGGTCAGCGGTCACTCGGGTGTCGTTGGTGGTGCACAAGACTGGCAGCATCCGACACAGCATGAGAATTTCGATCATCGCGGACACGCACATGCCGCGTGGCGGGCGCAGGCTCCCTGAGTCGTGCCTCGAGCGTCTTCGCACGAGTGACTTGATCCTCCACGGCGGCGACATCGTCGGCGAGACGTTTCTCCGTGAGTTGCAGGCGCTCGGGCCGCCGGTCGAAGCGGTCTACGGGAACATGGACGAGCACGCGGTCACCGCGCAGCTCCCCGAGGAGCGGGTCGTCGAAGCGGACGGCGTGCGCATCGGGATGGTCCACATCCCGGGACCTAGGGCGGGGAGGGAGGCGCGGCTGCTTGCTCGGTTTCCCGGCTGCGACGCGATCGTCTACGGGCATACGCACGTCGCGCAGGTCGAGCGCCACGACGGCGTATGGATCCTGAACCCGGGGTCACCGACGGAGCGGCGCTCCGCGCCCGCGCGGACAATGCTCGAGATAAGCGTGACCAACGGGAAATTGATTCCGGAGCTGGTTACGCTGGTGCCGTGAAGAAGAACGCCCCGCAGGATTCCGGTTCGCCGTCTGCGTTGATCGACGCCAGGATCAGGGAGCTGGACGACTGGCGCGGCGAGATGCTGTCGAGGCTCCGTGGTCTCGTCAAGCAAGCCGACCCCGAGGTGGTCGAGGAGTGGAAGTGGCGAGGGACTCCCGTGTGGTCGCACGACGGGATCATCTGCACCGGCGAGACCTACAAGAGCGTCGTCAAGATGACCTTTGCCAAGGGCGCGTCGCTGCCCGATCCTTCCGGCCTGTTCAACTCGAGCCTGGAAGGCAACACCAGGCGCGCGATCGACTTTCGCGAGGGCGACGAGATCGACGAGCAGGCTCTGAAGGCTCTCGTTCGCTCGGCGGTCGCCCTGAATACGAAACGCTAGCCCGCGGTCTCGCCTTGCGGCTGCAACGATCCGTGTGACGACGCCGTTGAGGGTCACCCGCCCGCAGATCCTTGCGTTCCGACGGCGCGTCGGAGCGCTGGACCAGCGACTCCCAGCGGGGCGACGTTCACTGCGCCGTGCGGCGTGGGCCGGTCTTCAGGACAGCATGCCGCGGGCCGCGCTCCTCTCCATCCACGCACGGGTGGAAGGTGCCGGGCCGACCGCGTGGGCCGACTCCTCCCTCGTACAGGTGTGGGGGCCGAGGTACCAGGTCTACGTCGTGGCCGCCCCCGACCTCGCGGTGTTCACGCTCGGCAGGCTCCCGGACGCCGGCAGGACCCGCCAGACAGCGGAGGACATTGCTGAACGCCTGCACGTCCTCCTCGGCGGCGAACGAATGCGGTACGACGACGCCGGGCAGGCGCTGGGGGTCCACGGGAACATGCTCCGCTACGCCGCCTGGACAGGCAGGCTCGCGATTCGGTGGGAGGGTGCTCGGCGGCCCGTCGTGTGGACCGTCCCTCCACCGGACATCGCTCACGCGGAGGCCAGGCTCGAACTGGCTCGCCGTTACCTGCGTATCTACGGCCCGGCGGGACCGGAGGCGTTCGGTAAGTGGGCGGGCATCGGCGTCGGGGCGGCGGCTCGCGCGTTCGACGACCTCGGCACCGACCTGGTCCCGGTGCGTACGCCGGCGGGCGACGCGTTCATGCTCGCGCGCGACGAATCCACGATGCGCGAAGCGCCGATGGCCACAGCCGCTGCGCGACTCCTTCCGAGCGGGGACAGCTACACCTTGCACACGACGCGCGAGGGACGTGCACTGCTCGTTCCGGACGCTCGACGGCGCGGCGAGCTGTGGACGCCGCGGGTATGGCCCGGTGCGCTTCTTGTCGCAGGCGAGGTCGCGGGCACGTGGCGACGAGCCCAGCGGACGGTGACGATCCAGCTCTGGCGACGGCTGTCGCGCGCTGCGCAGGAGGCGGTTATCGCCGAGGCGGAATCGTTGCCGCTGCCCGACGCGGGCAGCACCGTCGTCCACTTCGTCTGACGCGTGAGCGCGCGGTTCAGGGAGATCCCTGAACCTCATCGGCTCAAGGGATTGCCCTGACGACGCTGCGCGAGGGCGGTCGTACCGTCGTCCTCTGCCAGCTACAGCAAGAGAGAGGGGCATGGGATGCGCGCGGTCGCAGTCATCACGTTGTTGTTCTTCGTCGGGCTCGCGGCAGGCTTCCGGACGGCTGCCGGTAACGACCGGCAGAAGACGCTGTTCTTCGATGCCGTGTTCGAACACGCGAGCACGACCGGGCCGCCGGCGAACAAGGTCGGGCATCGCCAGATCGCGAGCGGGTCTCTCCGCGACGCCGGTGGACATCGCATCGGCCAGTTCGCGTTCGAGTGCCGGTGGGTCGAGAGCCTCCCGAACGACGACGCACGGGAGCGGTGCTCGGGATGGGGAAAGACGCTCGACGGGCGTCTGTCCTTCGCCGGCCCGGCTCGGGCAAGCGATGCCGTTCACTCGTGGTCGCTCTATGGCACCGAGGGTCGCTACCGGGGTGCGCGCGGGAGACTGTTTCCCCGCGATCTCGGCGATACGGAATCACTCGTTCTGGCGACGGTCACACCGCGTCCCGGCGTCACCATCCAAACCGCTGTCGTCGCGCGGCCGGCCGCGAACAGGACCTTCGTGCGCCAGGCCAACGCGATCTGCGCAGACGGAATCACGAAGATCGCGAAGCTGCCGCCGTTTCCGTTTCAAAACTTCGATCCGCTGCGCCCGGATCGCGCAACCCTGCTGAACGTCGGTCAGTTCTTCAGCGGTCCCGGGAATCCCCGCCCGACTCTGCGTGCAGTGCAACGGAAGCTTGTCGGGCTCGGCCTTCCCCCCGCAAGCACTCAGGCATGGACTCGAGTGCGGGGCACTCTCGCGGCGAAGGTCGCCGTGTTCGACGAGCAGGTGAGCGCTGCGCTTGCGGGTGACGTGAAGCGTTGGGTTCGCGCCACCAAGTCCGCGATCGCCGAACAACGCACTCTCCTGATCGCCGAAGCTGTCTTCGGCAGCGACAAGTGCACGTTCTGACGGACCGCGAAGAGTTATGCGCGGTCGTCCCGGAGGTAGGTGAGGACGGCGAGGACGCGGCGGTTGTGTCGAGTGTCCGCCGGCAGCGCGAGCTTGGCCAGGATGTGCCGGACGTGTGTCTCCACGGTCTTCGGCGTGACCCAGAGACGGTTGGCGATACCGCGATCGGTAAGGCCCTCGGCGAGGAGAGCCAGTACCTCGTGCTCTCGCTCGGTGAGCTCGTCGACGCGGCGCCGTGCCGCCGCGCGCGCGAGCAGGAGATCGACGAGCTCGCTGTCGACGACCGACTCGCCCCGGCCGACGCGGTGAATCGCGTCCACGAGCGTCGCGGCGTGAGTGACGCGTTCCTTCAGGAGATAGCCGATGCCGGTCGGGTGCTCGCGGAGGAGGCGGAGCGCGTAGTCGGCGTCCACGTGCTGCGAGAGGACGAGTACACCGACCTCCGGCCAGTCGGCGCCGATCGCCGCCGCCGCAGCGAGCCCCTCGGTCGTGTGCGTCGGCGGCATCCGAATGTCGATCAACGCGACATCGGGCCGCGTCCGCTCGACCGCTTCGAGCAACTCGGCGGCGTCGGCGGCCGTCGCGGCAACCTCGACTCCGTGCGTCGGCAGCAGATGGCGCAGGCCGTCGCGGATCAGCGCGGAGTCGTCGGCTACGACGACACGCACGGGATCTCGGCGCGGAGGGTAGTGCCGGCACCGCGGGCGCTTTCGATCGTGAGTCGGCCCTCGAGCGCCCGGACCCGGTCGGACAATCCTTGCAACCCGCTGCCGGACGCCGCGGCGGCGCCGCCTCGTCCGTCGTCGCAGACCTCGACTACGAGGTGTCCGTTCAGCCGCGAGACGGAGATCTGCGCCGAGCGCGCGTGCGCGTGCTTTGCGACGTTCGCGAGCGCTTCCGAGACGACGAAGTAGGCGGCTGCCTCGATGGACTGTCCGTACCGCTCGTCGCTGACCTCTGCGGAGATCGGGAGGGGCGCGCGGTCGACGAGGCTTCGGATCGCGGGCCCGAGCCCCTGATCGTTGAGGATCGACGGGTGGATGCCGCGGGCCAGGTCGCGCAGCTCGTGCAGCGCCGCTTGCAGCTCGGCTTCGGCTTCGGTGAGCAGCTGTGGATCGCCGTGATTGTCGCGGAGCAACTGCAGCGCGAGACCGACTGCGAGGAGACGCTGCTGCGCCCCGTCGTGGAGGTCGCGCTCCAGCCGGCGCCGTTCGGCGTCGGCTGCGGTGACGATGCGCATTCGCGAAGCGCGCAATTCGCGGATCTGCACGCGAAGCTCCGTCTGCAGCCGCGCGTTTTCCAGCGCAAGCCGCGCGGCGGAACCAGCTGCCTCGAGCAGTGGCCGCTGGCCGAGCAGTCGTTCGTCGTGCACGAGCGCGGCGAGCGGTTCGTTTGCTGAGCCGATAGGCGTCCACGCGCGCCCCGACCCCGTTTCCGGCAGCTCCAGCTCGACGCCGTGTTCGTCGACGAATTTCTGTTCATCCGAGATCCAGAGCCCGAGCTCGAGCGACGGGTCTCCAACCGTTCGCGCGAGCGCGGCGCGAATCTCGCTCGGCTCGATCGATCCGACCTCGACGATCAGGTCGCCGACCGGTCCGCGCTGCCGTCGAATCGTCGCGATTCCCACGAAGATCGCCAGAGGCACGATGAGCGTGTTCGCGCGGTCGGCCCAGTCGAGCGGCCCCGAGAGCTGCCGCCAGCCGCCGAGGAACGCGATCCTCGCTGCGACGAACTCGGCGGCGGCGAACGCGCCGGCAGCGGCGATCGGCAGCAACGTGCGCCACGCGCCCGGCGGAGTCGCACGCACGCGGCGAGCCGCGACTGCGAGGAAGGCCAGGCCGAGTGCGACGAAGAGCATCGCGAACGCTCGTCCGACCGGGGCCAAGTCGAACGTGACGCCCGTGAACAGGAGTGACGGAACGCGTGGCAAGCAGTCCCCCGTGCAGTCCTGCTGGCTGGCGAAGAGGAGCGGGAAGCCGATCCAGAGCAGAACGACCACGTACACCAACGCGACGAACGCGCGCTCCAGCCGGTCGCGAACGCGACCGGCGGGATACGCGAAAACCATGTGCGTATAGACAGCCGGCTGCAGCCCGAAGGCGAGCACCGCGAGCGTTGCCGCGGTTCGTGACGCCGGCCAGTCCCAGTCGAGATCGCCCACGACGCCGACGAGCAGCCAGAGCAGGATCAGCGCAGCCATCTTCCGGCGCTCCGGCCAACGCCCGACCGCGAGCGCGGCAGCGACCCCGATGCACGCCGTTGGCGCGAAGAACGCGAGTCCGGCGTCGGCGATGCCGGTGTCGAGCGCGCGCGCGACGTCCACCGCGAGCAACGCGAGGACCGCGACCGCGGCCGCCGGCACGAGCCAGCCCGGTAGCGGCCGGTTCACGGCCGTCTCAGGACGGCCGCGAGCGCCGCTCCGCTCAGCTCGTGTTTCGGCACGAAGTTGCATCCGATCGGCCATTCGAACGTCGTCCCGAAGTCTGACCTGCTTCGGCTGGAGGTCAAGACCACGCGCGGCGGCGAAGCCCGGCGCCCGAGCTCCTGTGCGACGGCGATCCCCGAACGGTCGGGAAGCATGATGTCGAGGAGGACGACATCGGGCTGCAGACGCTCGACCTCGTCGAGTGCCGCGGCCGCGTCCGCGGCTTCGCCGACAACCGCGAAACCGGATTCCTCGAGCACACGCGCGGCAAGCCGCCGAAAGCTGGCGTGGTCGTCGACGATCAGGACGCGCCGCCGCACGGTCCGATACTGACACCCCGACGTTCAGGGACATCCCTGAACGTCTCCGGCGCGTCTAGCCGAACCGGTACACGCCGTTGGTCGTCGCGAAGCCGCTGGCGGAGACGGTCTTCGTCTTCTTGTCCTGCGTGAGCGTCGAGACGCAGATCGGCACGGCGGTCGAGATCGGCGGCACCGAGCAGAGCGGGAGCAACGTCCCGTCGTGGTAGATCCCGCGCAGCTTGTAGCCCGACGGTACCAGTGTCCCGTCGACCTGAATCGACCAGGAGAACGGCGTGCTGCTCGTGAACGGGTTGTTGGTGGAGGTCGAATCGGGGATCGAGATGCGCGACTCGTACGGAACGCACGCCGCGCAGGGAGGGCTGTCCGGGCCGGCCGGGCCTTCGCTCAACTGCACGGGCGTCCCGAAGCCCGACGCGAGCGTCGCCGGCAGGTCGACGTCCGTGTGCTGCTTGTGCGTCAGCGAGAGCGGGTCGGTCCCGATCAGACCGTCGTTGACCGTCGGCAGGCCGTAGGTGCTGATCGAGCCGGCGGAGGTCGCGACGAGCTGCGCAGTCTTCGGCTCCGCCACGAAAGTATCGGTGTTGCGCTGGTTCGTCAGGTTCGGCGTCTGCGGGTCGTAGCTCCCGCTCAGCGTGTTCGTCATCGTGGTTCCGGCGGCCGGTGCCGTGAACGCGAGGCGGGCGGTGAACGTGTCCCCCGGTGCGAGTTGCTGGAGGTTGCAGGTGAACGAGGACGCCGATCCGACGCACGCGGGATTGTCGGTATTGAGGACCGTGGGATCGTTGCTAGTGAGGACCGAGCCGACGTCCACGGAGTCGATGAGCTTTAGGTGGTTGATGGTGTTTCCACCCTTGTTGAACACCGTTATGCGCCACGCGGCCGTCTGACCCTTCGTGACCACCGGGATGATTGTGGGATCAGTCTCCGATGCGCCGACCATCAGCGCGGCGACCGTCGGCACGATGTCCGGCGCCGATGCGCCCGCCGGCAGAGCGCAAACCGCGATCGCCGCGCACACGATCGCCATGAAAGCCAGCCTCTGCCGGCCGAAACGTCTCATGCCTAACCCTCTGACCGGCGGTGTTGTCACCGGTGACGCCGCAGTTGCACCTTCCCCAGCAGATCACACCTGAGCAACAAAGGCAAGCCCGGCTAGAGCCTCGCGTGTCAGATGCCTACACTGGAAAGGGCGGTGATCACCTGCCCCAACTGCGGCGAAGAGAATCCGGCCAAGTTTCGACTCTGTGGCTATTGCGGCACCGCGCTCGTCGCGGCCGCTCCGCCGCAAGAGCTGCGCAAGCTCGTCTCGATTCTCTTTTGTGACCTGAAGGGCTCCACGAACCTCGGAGAGGCGCTCGACCCGGAGTCGCTGCGCGAGGTCATGGCTCGCTACTTCGACGTGATGAGCGCGGCGATCACACGGCACGGCGGCACGATCGAGAAGTACATCGGCGACGCGGTGATGGCGGTCTTCGGCCTGCCGCGCGTGCACGAGGACGACGCGCTGCGCGCAGTTCGAGCCGCGCAGGCGATGCAGGACGGCCTGCGTTCGCTGAACGCGGGCCTGGAGCAGCGTTATGGGGTGACGCTGGCGAACCGGATCGGCGTCAACACGGGCGAGGTCGTCGCGGGCGACGCGGCGACGCAGCAGCGTCTCGTCACCGGCGACGCGGTGAATGTCGCCGCACGGCTCGAGCAGGCTGCGGGCGATACGGAGACCCTGATCGGCGAGCTCACGTACCGGCTCGTGCGGGGCGTCGTCGAGGTGGAAGCGGTCGAGCCGTTGACGCTCAAGGGGAAGTCCGAGCCCGTGCCCGCATACCGGCTCGTTTCGATCGGCGATGCCTTCGCGAACGAACCGCTCGCACAGCGGCAGGTGCTGGTGGGTCGCAGCGGAGAGATCGCGCAGGTCCTCAGCGTGCTCGACGAGGCGGTGACAAGCGGCACCGGCCGCAGCGTTCTCGTCCTCGGCGAGGCCGGCGTGGGGAAGACGCGGCTGCTCGACGAGCTGGTCGGGAGCTTCGGCGCGGCGCGCGTGCTGCGCGGCCGGTGCCTCTCCTACGGCGAGGGCATCACCTTCTGGCCGCTCATCGAGGCGCTTCGCGCCGCGAGCCTCGCCGAGGACGGCGACTCGAACGCCACCGCGGTCGCCAAGCTGCGCACCTTCGTCGGCGCGGGTCACACCGACGTCGTCGATCGCCTCTCGGCGCTGATGGGTCTCAGCGACCTTCCGATCCCCCTCACAGAGCTCTTCTGGGGATTCCGGCGAATGCTCGAGCTCCTCGCAGACAGGTCGCCGGTCGTCCTCGTGATCGAGGATCTCCACTGGGCGGAGCCGACGTTGCACGACCTGCTCGAGACGATCCCGAACATGGATGCTCCCGTGCTGGCGGTCGCCGCCGCGCGTCCCGACGTTCTCGAACGGCGGCCGTCGTTGACCGGCAGCAGGATCGTGAACCTCGAGCGCCTCACGCATGCCGAGACGGCCGAGATGGTCCAGACCCTGCTCGGGAGCCCGCTCGCAGAAGAGGGCCTCGCGCAGATCGTGGCCGCAGCGGACGGCAACCCGCTGTATGCGCAGCAGCTCGTCGCGGTGCTCCAGGAGGACGGATCGCTGCAGCTCGATGCTGGGCGCTGGCGCCTCGCCGGACTGCCTGCCGGGTGGGTCCCGCCGACGATCTACGCGCTGCTGAGCGCGCGGATCGACAACCTCGAGCGCGAGGACAGGGCGGTGCTCGATCCCGCCTCGGTGATCGGCCACGTCTTTCCGCTGGCGGCGGTCGCCGAGCTGAGCGAGGACTTCGTGCACGGACAGGTCGAGCAGCGCGTCGAACGCCTGACGGGGCTGCAATATCTCCAGCCGTCGACCGACCGCAGCACCGAGGAGAAGTTCCACCAATTCCACCACATTTTCATTCGCGACTCCGTGTACGAGACGCTCCTCAAGCGACAGCGCGCGACGCTGCACGAGCGGTTCGTCGAGTGGGCCGACGCGGTCAACGGCGACCGCGCGATCGAGTTCGAGGAGATCCTCGGCTACCACCTCGAGCAGGCGCATCGCTTCCTGCTCGAGCTCGCGCCGTCGGACGACCATGCAGAGGCGCTGGGCCGCGACGGATCGCGCCGGCTGTCGTCGGCGGGACGTCGCGCGTTTGTTCGCGGCGACATGCCGGCGGCCGCGACGCTGCTTCGGCGCGCGAGGTTCCTGTTGCCGGACGCGGATCTCGGCCGCCTGACGGTCGCACCCGACCTCGCCGAGGCGCTCATGCAGGTGGGCGAGTTCGGCGAAGCGGCGGAGGTCGTCGAGTCAGCCCAGCGCCAGGCCGAGGCGATCGGAGAGCCGGGGAGAGCCGGCGGTGCCAGGGTCGTCGGCGAGCTCGTTCGCCTCTTCTCGGGCGAGACCGAAGGTTGGAGCGAAACCGCGCGAACAACCGCCAACGACGTGATCGCAACCGCCGGTGAGGTCGACGACCACGTGACGCTTGCTCGCGCGTTCCGGCTGCTCGCCTGGGTCGATGGGACCGCGTGCAGGTACGAAAGCGCTGCGGCGGCGCTCGGCAAGGCGATCGAGCATGCGCGGCTGGGAAACGACATCCGCCAGGAGCGCCGCGCGTCGACGGCCTACGCGCTGACCTCCGCGTACGGCCCGACACCCGTCGGCGAAGCCCTCGAACGGTGCGCCCGGGTCGCCGAACGGGTCGCAGGCGACCGTCAGGCCGAAGCCGCCGTCCTCTGCGTCGCGGCGCACCTCGAGGCGATGCGGGGCGAGTTCGACCTGGCGCGCGAGCTGTGCGCCGCGTCGAGGCGGTTGTTCGAGGAGCTTGGCCTTCGGGTCGAGGCCGCCTCGGTGGTGCTGGAGTCGGCGCGGGTGGAGCTGCTCGCGGGCAATGCGGCCGATGCCGAGCGCGAGCTGACGCGAGGTTTCCGCGTCCTTGAAGAGCTGCGCGAGCGTTACGTGCTCTCGACGCTCGCGGGACTGCTGGCGCGTGCACTCTGGCTGCAAGGTCGCGCGGACGAAGCGGAGGACCACACGACGCTCGCCGAAGAGCTCGCCGACCCGGACGACGTCGACGCGCAGGTGAACTGGCGTTCCGTTCAGGCTCAGATACTGGCGGCGCGCGGGGAAGGCGACGCTGCAGAAGAGCTCGCGCGCGGCGCTGTCGAGCTGCTCGAGCCGACCGACGCGACGATCCTGCAGATCCAGGCGCTCGTCGACCTCGCGGACACCCTCGACTGCCTCGGCCGGCCGGGTGCGGACGAGGCGCGGCGACGTGCGCACGACCTCGCAGTCGCGAAGCAGAGCGACGTCCTCGTGCAACGCGTGATCGTCCGCGTCTAACCGACGCACCTCCGCACGGCGTAACCGTGGGGTCCTCTCGAACGTTTCGACTGAGAGTCCAGCGGTAGGGAGGGAAGCATGTTTCGCACGGCAACAGTAGGGCCGCGCTTCGGCGTCAGTTGGTTTGTGGCCCTCTATCTGATCGCAGGCGGCATCGTCGCCGCCACACATCATTACTGGTCCAATCTGCACACGCTCAAGGCGGTGCTCTCGGCTGTCCTCGCGACGCTGCTGTGGCCGCTGATCCTTGTGGGCGTGAACATGCATATCCACTGAGGCGATGGGAGATTCGCTTCAGCGGGTTGTCGAGGGTCGCGACAGGGGTGGGTGACTGATGCAAGACCCGAGCCTCGGTGGTCCCCGACGTGACGAGTAGCGCCCTTCGCACGGCGGGGACGCGCCTCGCAGGCGAGCGCCCATCGCGGGCGCGTGCGGCGACTGCTGCCGCGGTCGCCGGCACGGCGACCGGTGTGGCCGTCTACCGGTGGCTGCGTCGGGACGCCGGATCTGGATACGACGAGCAGGAAGCGAGGTGATGACATGGCCGAGGAAAACGAGAATGTTCAAGCGAACGGTCGCGACCAGTCCGGCGGGTCGATCTTCGACGCGTTGAAGACGAGGGAGGTCCTCGTACCCGCCGCGTTGAGCGCGGTCGGAGCGGTCGCCGCTTCCAAAGGTCCGGATCTCGTCCGCCGGCTGACGGACGCGACCGAGCAGAAGGGCGAACGCGAGGCGGAGGAGCTCGGCCAGAAGGCTGCCGAGGGAGCGAAGACCAAGTTGGGCGGCGGTGGGGGAGTCGTCGGCAAGGTCGCCTCGAAGGCGCTCGGCGGCGGTGGCGGATCCGGGCAGAAGAAGACGCGCCGGCTCCCGGTCCAGCGGTGGACGGATATCGCGGTCCCCGTCGCGACCGCGTATGACGAATGGACGAAGTTCGACCAGTTCCCGAAGTTCATGCATCGCGTCCTCAGCGTTGAGCGCGAGGACGACGACAAGGTCCGCTGGCAAGAGAAGATCTGGTTCAGCAAGCGCCAGTGGGAAGGCGAGATCACCGAGCGGCGAAGGAACGACCGGATCGCATGGAAGACGACCAGCGGGATGTCGCACTACGGCGTCGTCACCTTCCACCGCCTCGACACCAAGCTGACCCGCGTGATGATCGATATGGAGTTCGAGCCCACCGGGATGATCGAGAAGATGGCTTCGGGACTCCGCTTCGTGAAGCGCGCGGTCGAGGCCGACCTGGCGCGCTTCAAGGCGCACTGCGAGCTGCAGGAGGCGGAGGGAATCGAGTATCAGCCCGGCCGTCAAGACGACGACGCGCGCGGGTCGGACGAGGGTCGGGATCGCGAGAGCGATCGAACCGATCGGCAGAGCCGTCGGAATGGACGGCGCGAGTCGGCGGGGGCACGGTCGTAGATGGCAGTCGCGACACAAGGAACCGCGTCGAACTACCTGCAGCGCGCGCCCAGCCCGAGCGGCTTGGCGGACGTCGTCGATCTGATCCTGGACAAGGGTCTCGTGATCGACGCGTACGTCCGGGTGGCGGTGATCGGAATCGAGCTCGTCACGATCGACGCGCGGATCGTGATCGCAAGCGTGGACACCTACCTTCGGTTCGCGGAGGCGGTGAACCGCCTCGATCTCACGCAGACGGAGCTGGCGGGGCTTCCCGAGCTGACCGAGGGCGTGTCCAAGGAAGCGACGGAAGGCGTGATCGAGGGCGCCGAGGAGAAGCTCGAGCCCGATAGCGACACGCTGCGAACGGCGATGAAGGCTGCGGCGGGCGCCGCGGCACTCACGGCCGCCGCGGCGGCGGCGCGGGAGATCGCCTCACGCGTCCACCACAACGGAGACGGCGATTCCTAGCGCGAGGCGCTGCCTGCGCGAAGCGACCGCTGCCCGCGCAGCGGAAAGGAGGTCTTGATGCCAAGCGAGTCCAACGGAAACGGAAGCTTGACGCGGCGGCTGGCGCACAAGGCGCTGATGCCGATCGTCGCGACTGCGGCGAGCGCCGCCGCCGGTTACGCGGCGAAGAAGGGACCGGACGTGTTCGAGCAAAGGCTCCTGCCGAGACTCAAGAAGATCGCCGGAGGCGCCGGCGATGTCAAGGCGGAGATCCCCGAACGGGCCAAGTCCGTTGCCGGCGGCGCGGGCGAGCTTGCCGAGGGACTGGCGCAGCGCGCGAAGGACGTCGTTCCGCACTGGTCCGGCGGCGGGCACGACGGTGACTTGTCCCCGGACGAGCTCGAGCGTCACATCACGCAGCGGGCCGAGGCTCGGGCGGCCCGGCGCAAGACCACCACGAAACGCTAGGAGGACAGATGGCCGTAGCAACACAAGGGACCGCGTCGAACTACCTGCAGCGCGCACCGAGCCCGAGTGGCCTGGCCGACGTCGTCGACCTGATCCTTGACAAGGGACTCGTGATCGATGCGTACGTGCGCGTCGCGGTGATCGGGATCGAGTTGATCACGATCGACGCGCGCATCGTCATCGCCAGCGTCGACACGTACCTCCGATTCGCGGAGGCGGTGAACCGGCTCGACCTGAGCCAGTCGGAGACGAGCGGCCTGAAAGAGCTTCGCGGAGACGGTGGTAGCGACAACGGCAAGGGCAAGGACAAGGACAAGGGAATGCTCGAAGGCGCCAAGGAGGCGTTCGGCGGGGATCGGCAACGGTCGAAGGACCGGGAGAAGGACTGAGGGATGGCAGTGAGCGCGGTCACCGGCGTCTACGTCTATGGCTTGACCTGGTCCGGCCGTAGCACCGGCGGTCGAGGGATCGGCGACAACGATGTCGCCACCGTCGAGCACGGCGAGCTCGCTGCCATCATCAGCGCCGTCAGCGGAGCGCCGCTGCGGGCGAAGCGCCGTGACCTGCTGCGCCACTCGGCCGTGCTGCAGGACGCGTTTGCCGCGGCGCCCGTCGTGCCGTTGCGATTCGGGACGGTGCTGGAGACCGAGCGGGATGTCGAGGACTTGCTCGCGTCGCGCTACGAAGAGCTCGTCGGACTGCTGCAGCGCGTGGAGGGTCTCGCCGAGCTACGTGTTCGGGCCGCGTTCTCGGAGCCCGACATCCTCGCCGAGGTCGTTCGCGACGACCGCGGCATCGCCGCGCTGCGTGACGCGACGCGCGACACGTTCGCGGGCGACCCTCGTCTCGTCGAGCTCGGGGAGGCCGTTGCGCGCGCCGTCGCGGCGAAACGCGCGGCCGCGGCCGACGAGATCGTCTCGCTCTTCTCGAGCCGAGCGGTCGAGGTTCGAGTCGAGGATCAGCGCGAGGAGCTCGAGGTCCTTCGGGCCTCGTTCCTCGTGGAACGCAGGGCGGTTCCCGCCCTCGAGCGCGCGGCCGAGGACTTCGCGCGGCGCCACGCCGCGCGCCTCCGCCTGGATCTCGTCGGGCCGATGCCGCCGCACAGCTTTGTCTCCTTGAACGCGACGCGGGGAAGTTGACTCGAGTGGGCATCTTCACCGGTCTTCTGCTCCTGCCTCTCGCGCCCCTGCGCGGGACGATCTGGATCGCCGAGCGCCTCGCGGAGCAGGCCGAACGCGAGCTCGACGAGGAGACGTCGGTCCGGAGGCTGCTGCTCGAAGCAGAGGCGGCGCTCGAGCGCGGAGAGTTGAGCGAGGCCGAATACGAGGAGATCGAAGATGAGCTGCTCGAACGGCTGGAGACTTCTGCAAGCGAGGTGAGCGCGCCGTGAGCGGCGACGCAAATCCGCGCGATCGCCGCGCGGCCGGCCGCGAGCGCCGGCGGCGGACGGGTGGGGAGGAAGGCCAGTCGGAGGCCGTGGAGGACGGCAACGATCTCCAGCTGAGCGACGCGCTCAAGGCCGCGGCCTCGTCCGCGGCCGTGGCGGCGGCGGTCGGCGCGGCGCGCGCATTCGTCGCGCGCCGTCACGAGTCGGACGACGAGCGCGACGAGCACGAGGAGCACGACACGGCGGAGGAGGAGTCGGAGAGCGACGGGCGCCAGTCACGCCATGCGCAGGCACCACACGCGCAGGCCGCTCCCGAGCAGGAGCGCGCGCAGGACGAGCCGGTCGCCGCGGAGCAGCAGGAACAGGAGGAACACGAGGAAGAACAGCAGGACGAAGAGGAACAGCCCGATCCAGCATCGCCGTCGGAGCTGCGCTCGATCGTCGCGCGCGCGCGGGAGTGCCTGCGCGAGCTTCGCGGCACCGATCCGGAAGCGGTCTCGTCCGTCAGGCGCAGCGCCTCCGGCTGGGTCGTCGGACTGGAGGTGGTCGAGGTCAGGCGGGTCCCCGATTCGACGGACGTGCTCGCGACGTACGAAGTCGAGCTCGACGGCGAGGGCCGTCTCATGCGCTTCGAGCGGACGCGGCGCTATCACCGGTCCGAGGCCGGAGGGGGAGGAGCTGGATGACGCGCACCGATTTGACGACCGGCGGCGGACCGGCGCAGCCGCGCGGCGGCGCCGGTCCTGCGCAGCTGGCGGACGTCCTCGAGCGCGTGCTCGACAAGGGGATCGTGATCGCCGGCGACATCAAGATCGACCTGCTCGACATCGAGCTCCTGACGATCCGCCTTCGTCTCCTCATCGCCTCCGCCGACAAGGCAAAGGAGATGGGGATCGACTGGTGGGAAGGCGATCCGTTTCTGACGCGCGGCCGAAACGGCGACCACGAGCTCGAGCAGAGGATTCGGCGGCTCGAGGCCGCGAGCGGGCTGGAGGACGGCGAAGAATGACGACCGCGCAGGCGCTCACAGCCTGGTACCTCTACGGCGTCGTCGATGCGGGCGACCTCGACGTCGGAACGGAAGCTCGCCTCGTCACGGAGGGACCGCTCGCCGCGGTCGTGACGGCGGTTCCGCTCTCCGAGTACGGCGAAGAGGAGCTGGCGGAACGGCTCAACGACCGCGTGTGGCTCGAGCAGCATGCTCTTGCGCATCAACGGACTCTGGAACGAGTCGCGGCGGCGACGGCGGTCGTTCCCTTCCGCTTCGGAGCCATCTACCGCGAGCTCGAGAGTGTCCGCGCCCTGCTGCGCGACCGTCATCGAGAGCTGGTGGCGGCGCTCGAGCGCGTGCGGGGTCGTGTCGAGATCGGTGTCAAGGCGTGGGCCGAGCCTGACCGTTTGGCAGCCGCTCTCGCCGGTGCGACGGCCGATGGATCGTCGGGCCGCGGTTATCTCGAGCACCGGTTGAAGGAGCAGCAGCAGGCGCGCACGGCCGCCGCGCGGTTGTCGGAGATTGCGCACGTTGCGCATGCGCGTCTCATCGCGTGCGCGGTCGACGGCGTGGCCAACCGGCCGCAGCCTCCAGAGTTGAGTGGGCGCGAGGAGACAATGATCTTGAACGCGGCGTATCTCGTCGACGGCGGGGGAGACGGGCTCGCCGCAGAGGCATCGCGGCTCCAGGCGATGCACCGCGACGACGGCGTCACGTTCGAGGTGACGGGACCGTGGCCGCCGTACAACTTCGTGGACGTGCGGGAGACGTCATGAGCGTGCTCGAGCAACCTCTGCAGGATCAGGTGACGCTCGTCGAGTTGGTCGATCGGGTGCTGAACAAGGGCGTCGTCCTGACGGGAGACATCGTCCTGTCGGTTGCCGACGTCGACCTTGTGTACGTCGGCCTGCGCGTGCTGCTTGCCTCTGCGGGCACGCTCGACCGCCTGCAAATGGAGGGCAACCCGTGATTCGCGTCTACGCCTTTGCGCTCCGGCTCGACCGCCTGCCCGACGTGAGCGGCGTCGGTGGCGCGCGGCTCGCCGCTCACCGGCTCGGCGATCTGAGCGCCGTGGTGAGCGTCGAATCGGCGGCGCCGGCGGGCGACCCGCGGCAGGACGCGGTCCTCCACGGCCTCGTCGTGGAAGCGCTGATGGAATGCGCGTCGGCGGTGCTGCCCGTTCGCTTCGGCGAGACGTTTGCCGACGACGTCTCCCTGGACGGCGCGATCGCCGAGCGAATCGAGGAGCTTCGTCTCGCGCTCGAGCGCGTGCGCGACTGCGTCGAGGTCGGCGTGCGGTTGGCGGTACCAGAGGCCCTTGCGCCCGTCGCGCCGGCGGCGAACGGCACCGGGTACATGCGCGGCCGGCTCGAGAGCCTCGCCGGTCCGGCGCAGCTGCACGAAGACCTCGAAGCGCTGACGCGGGCCTCGGTCGGCTCCGCGGGAGGGGAAAGGTGCTACCTGGTCGAGCGCTCGCAGGTCGGAGCGGTCGAGGCATGCGTGCGGCGGTTTGCGGCGTCGCATCCCGAGGCATCGGTCGTGTGCACGGGACCGTGGGCGCCCTACAGCTTCGGAGGCGGATGGTGACGGCGGACACCAGTGAGCTCGATCGGCTGCTTGTCGCGGGAGGCGACGTGGAGACCTTCGCTCGCCAGCTCGACGAGATCGGGGACGTCTTCCCGCGTCGTGTCGTCGCGGATCCGGAGAACGTCGAGCGCGGCCTCGCCCAGCTCGTGCTGACGCTCGTGGAGCTCTTGCGGCAACTGATGGAGCGGCAAGCGCTGCGACGCATGGAGCAGGGCACGCTCGGAGACGACGAAGTCGAGCGCCTCGGCCAGACGTTCATGAGGCTGGCGGAGCGGATGGAGGAATTGAAGGCCGAGTTCGGCCTTCGCGACAGCGATCTCAACCTGAATCTCGGGCCTCTGGGGAACCTCCTCTAGCGCGCTGCGGATTCCAGGCGAGAACGACGACGGAAAGGGGAAGACATGGCATCGGTCAAAGACGTAGAGCGCCTCGCAGACGACCTGGACAACCTCGTCGACGAGATGCGCAAAGAGGTGAAGAACGGCACGGACTTCGAGCGTCTCATGCAGATTGCAGACGAGATCAGCGAGCACGCCGACAACGCGGCGCAGACGTTCAGCAGCGTCAACGACGCGCTGATGTCGCGGCTCAGCGAGCTCGGCGGCAGTGGCAGGAAGTCGTCCAGCGGCAGTCCGGCGAAGACGCAAGCCAGCAGCGCGTCGTCGTCGTAAAACCAGGAAGGAGGCAGTGATGGCAGTTGCAGATCAAGAGCAGACGAGATCGGGCAGTGGTGCTGGGAG
Source organism: Gaiellaceae bacterium (assembly GCA_045806045.1). GTDB lineage: Bacteria > Actinomycetota > Thermoleophilia > Gaiellales > Gaiellaceae > PALSA-600. The sequence goes on from JBJMKB010000089.1 coordinate 17,843, forward strand.
CGCCGCATTGAAGGCCGCCGCGGCCGCGGCCGCGACGGGTGCCGCGACCTACGCGGTCAAGAAGGTCCGCTCGCATGACGGCAGCTCGAGCGACGGGGACGGCGGAAGTAGCTCGTCGCCGTCGAAGCGAAAGAGCGGAGGAGGGTCTCAGGGGATCCTCGCCTCGGCAGCGGCAACGAGCTGGGATGCCGCCGCGGACACCATCATTCCGATGGCCGAGGAAGCCGCCGAGGCCGCGGGGAAGTACGTCGCGACGCACGGGCCCGAGATCCTTCGCGACCGAATCGTCCCGAAGTTCATCGAGGCGTTCAACGACGCGAAATAGCGACGCGCAGGCTCGCCCGGTTCGGCGGCAACGCGCTCCGCGAGGAGGTAACCATGGCAGAAGAAGAAGAACAGGAAGGGCTGTCGACTCCGACCAAGGTTGTCGCGGGCGCCGCGATCGGGCTTGCGGTGCCCGCGGCGGCAGTCGTGGCGAAGAAGCTCTTGGGGAACGGCGAGGAGGACGGCGGCGGCGATGGGGAATCGGGCGAGTCGCGTGACGCGGGCCGGCAGCGCCGGGCGCGCCGCTCCTCGTCGCGCGCCACGAAGACGAAGAGCAGTGCGAAGAAGAGGAGCAGCTCGAAGACGAAGAGTGGCGCGAAGACGAAGAGCAGGGCGAAGACAAAGACGAGAGCGAAGACGAAGAGCACGACAGCGCGGCGGAAGAGCGCTACGAAGGCGAGAAGCAAGAGCGGTACGAAGACACGGAGGAAGAGCGCAACGAAGGCGAGAAGCAAGAGCGGTACGAAGACACGGAGGAAGAGCGCAACGAAGACGCGGAGGAAGAGCGGTACGAAGGCGCGGAGTAAGAGCGGCACGAAGACGCGGAGCAAGAGCGGCACGAAGACGCGGAGTAAGAGCGGCACGAAGACGCGGAGCAAGAGCGGTACGAAGACGCGGAGCAAGCGCGGTACGAAGACACGGAGCAAGAGCGGCACGAAGGCGAGGAGTAAGAGCGGTACGAAGACACGGAGCAAGAGCGGCACCAAGGCACGGAGCAAGAGCGGCACGAAGGCGAGGAGCAAGAGCACGTCGCGTTCGACCACGCGGTCGAAGGCATCGTCTTCGCGGAAGTCGGCGTCGCGCCGTCGCGCGTAGCCCCGTCGATGACACGGGCGCGTCGGTTCTCGCGGTGGCCCCGGTGTGTGGGTGGAGCACGTGACCTCCACCCACACCGGTGGCCCTAAAGCCCGGGCGGGGGTCGTGCCGATAGCCACCGCATGTCTGCGGATCCGGTCACGGTCGGTGGCGTGCGCGGGAAGCTCGCGCTCCCTGAGCTGCGCGAGCTGCCGAAGCTGCTCCAGCCGGGCGAGGAGGTCGTCTCCATCGTCCAGGGGTGGTTCCGCGGCAAGCCGGGCGTCCTGGTCGCGACGGCGGACCGGCTGCTCTTCCTCGACAAGGGCTGGCTCTTCGGGCTCCACTACGAGAACTTCGAGTACGCGCAGCTGACCGCCGTCCAGTACGACGGCGGGCTCGTCTGGGCGCAGATCACGATTGTCGGCACCGGCGGCTCTGCGGAGATCGAGCGCGCGCCAGGCGCCGCCGCCCGCGAGCTCTGCGAGCAGATCCAGCCACTGCTGCGCCGTGCTTCGCACTCGAGCGTCACGGTTGCGGCGCCGCCGGGCGATCCGGGCGCCACCACCGCCGCGCCGCCGCAGTCGTTGCCGAGCTTCGCCGACGTAGGCGGTATGGACGAGCTCAAGCAGGAGGCGAAGGCGACGCTTGGCCTCGTACTCGCCTTCCCGGACCGCAGCGAGCAATACCGAATCGACTGGAACGGCCTCCTCTTGCACGGCGCGGCCGGCGTCGGCAAGACGCATTTCGCGCGCGCACTCGCCGGCGAGTTCGCGTTGGCGCTCGTCGAGATCACGCCTGTGGCCATCGGCTCCGACCCGCAGAAGCTGACCAACGCCTTCGCCGCTGCCGTCGAGGCCGTCCCGTGCATCCTGTTCGTCGACGAGCTCGAGCAGCTGGCGCGCCGCAGCGAGCGGCGCAGCCCTCTCGTCGAGCAGCTGATCACGCTTCTCGAGCGGGCGCGCGCGGTGCATGGGCTCGTCGTGGTCGCTGCGACCTCCGATCTCGACGCGCTCGACGACGAGGTCGTCCGGCCCGGCCGATTCGACCGAAAGCTCCAGATCGGCCTCCCCGATGCGAGCGCGCGCCGCGCGATACTCGCCGTCGCGCTCGCCGGCCGGCCCACCGACCCGCAACTCGACCTGGACGCGATCGCAGCTCGGAGCGACGGACTCACCGCCGCCGCGCTGCTGCAGGCCGTCGGCGCGGCCGCGCTGAAGGCGATGGAGACCTCCTTGCCGGTCTCGACCGCGCACCTCCTCGAGGCGCTCCAGGGACTCGGCGGCGTCGAGCGGCCGACCGTGGACGGGTGGACCTGGGAGCGGCTCGTTCTGCCGGAGCAGGTGAAGAATGAGCTGAAGGCGCTGCAGGCGACGATCGAGGACCCCGAGCAGGCCAGGAAGTTCGGCGTCGAGCCGCCAAGCGGCGCGCTGCTTGTCGGCCCGCCCGGCACCGGCAAGACAACCATTGCGCGGGTGCTTGCAGCACAGGCCCGTTGCTCGTTCTTTCCCGTCTCCGCCGCCGACGTCACGAGCAAGTGGGCCGGCGAGTCGGAGCAGTCGATCAAGCGCCTCTTCGAGCGCGCCCGCGCCGCCGCCCCGGCCATCGTCTTCCTCGACGAGATCGACGCGCTCGGCGCCGCGCGCGGCGAGAACGACGACGCGGGATACGACCGGCAGCTGAACCAGCTCCTGCAGGAGATGGACGGCCTTGGCAGCGACCGCGGCGTCTTCGTCCTCGCGGCGACGAACCGCCCCGACCGGCTCGACCCCGCGCTGACGCGCGGCGGGCGGCTCTCGCGCACGCTCGAGATCCCTTTGCCGGACGGGGAGAGCCGCCGCGCGATGCTGGCTGCGATGACGAAGCCGATGCCCGTCACAGGCGTCGACCTCGACGGGCTCGCCGCGCGCACCGGCGGTTTCTCCGGCGCCGGCCTGGAGGCGCTCTGCCAGCAGGCGGCGGTCGCCGCGATCGTCCGCGGCGGGGAATCGGGCGTGCCGCAGGTGCTGCCGGCAGACTTCGAGACTGCGCTCACCGACCTCTCGGCAAAGAGCGGAGCGCCGGCATGACGGTCGCGTTCTGCGACCTGACCGACGTCGACCGCGCGGATGTCGACGGCTGGCTCGCGCGCGCCGAGGCGGAGCTCGCCGGGATCGCGGTCGCATCGCCGCAACGCGTCGTCGACACGTCGTCCGCCGTGCTCCTGCGTGCGTCGTTCAAGCCGGGACTGACCGTCGTGCCGGCCTCGCTCACGGTCTATCGCGAGCACGGCCGAGTCCGCGTCGACCTCCACGCCGCTGCCGATCACGACGCCGCGCCGCTCGAGAGCTGGCTCGTCGAGGCGCTCGAGCTGACGGTCGCGGCGCGGCTCTAGAACTCGCCGCCCGTCCGGTCAGTCGAGCCGGAAGATCTCCTCGAGCGTTACCGGTCCCTCGTCGGGCACGCGCTCCTCGAGGAGGTTTGCCATCGCGTCCTGCCAGCGGCCGTTGACGTCCTCCGCTTCCATGTGCTCGGCGGCCGCCTCCAGGTCGTCCGCTTCGAAGTAGCCGAACACCTCATTGCCGGAGCGGAAGATGGAGTAGTTGCGGATGCCTGCTTCGCGGAGCGCCGCGAGCATCTCCGGCCAGACGTTTCGGTGCGCCTCGACGTACTCGTCGATCTTGTCCGGCCGCACCCGTAGGACGAACGCGCTGCGTTGGGTCACTGCTCCTCCTCGCCGACGATCAGTGCGATCAGTGTTCGCGGTCCGTGGACGCCCTCGACTCGGCTCAGCTCGATGTCGGAGGTCGCCGACGGACCGGAGATGTAGGTGAGCGGCCGGCGCTCGTCCGCGACGAGCGGCGCAAGAACGGCGGTTGCCTCCGGCAGCAGCTCGACGATCTGCTCCGCGCCGATCACACAGATGTGCAGGTCGGGCACGAGCGTCAGCGCGCGGCGGCCTTCGGTCGCGCCGCCGGCGAGGACGATCGTGCCGGTCTCGGCGACCGCGACCGTGCAGCCGGTGACGACGCCGTCGAGCGCGTCGAGCTGCCGCGGCGTCAGCCCGTGGTCCTCGATCGCCTCGACCCCGCTCGGTCGCCACTCGTGCGGCAGGCCGGGCGGCACGGCGACGCGGACGACGCCATGCGCTTCGCAGGCGAGCGCGATCGCTCCGGCCACGCCGCGAGCGGCGACCTCGCGAACCTCGGCGCGGTACTCGGCGATCCGCTCGGCCAGCAAGCGGGCACGTGCGGCGGCGCCGAGCTCACCTGCGTGACGGTAGGTACGCGCGATCGGGGCGGCGGGCGCCCGTTCGATCTCGCCGATGCGCGCCAGGATCTCCGCGCGTGCGCTCATCGCCGCCGTCGCCACCACGTGCGGAACGACTCGCCGGCGAGCGGCCTCAGGTCGCGGGTGCGCGTCCACGCGGCCAGCGGAGGCGGAAGACGTCTGATCCGGCCGTTGCGAACGAGCGGACGCTGCACGAACCGGCCGATGCGTTGGGCAAGGACGAACCGCGTCCGGCTCCCGAACACCCAGCCGACCGCACGCATCGCCAGCCGTTCCGCGGGCGCCGCCTTCACGCGCACGGCCTCGCGGCGCAAGTGCAGGAGGACGTTCGGGATGTCGATCTTGACGGGACAGACCTCGTAGCAGGCGCCGCACAGGCTCGACGCGAACGGGAGCGAGGCGGCGTTCTCGATCCCGATCAGCTGGGGCGTGAGGATCGCGCCGATCGGGCCCGGGTACACCGATCCGTAGGCGTGACCGCCGGTGCGCGAGTAGACGGGGCAGACGTTGAGGCAAGCGCTGCAGCGAATGCAGTGCAGCGCCGCGCGGCCGACGTCGTCGCGCAGCACGCGCGTTCGGCCGTTGTCGAGCAGCACGACGTGCAGCTCTTGCGGGCCGTCGCCCGCCGTCGGGCCGGTCCACATCGACGTGTACGGGTTCATGCGCTCGCCGGTTGACGACCGCGGCAGCAGCTGCAGGAAGACCTCGAGGTCGGCGAACGACGGCACGAGCTTCTCGATGCCGAGCACGCTCACGAGCACGGGCGGCAGCGTCGTGCACATGCGGCCGTTTCCCTCGGACTCGACGATGCAGATCGTGCCGGTCTCGGCCACGCCGAAGTTGGCGCCGCTGACGGCCATCTTCGCGTCGAGGAAGCGCTCGCGCAGATAGCGACGCGAGGCCTCCGCCAGGTCGCGCGGTTCGTTCGACTCGATTCCCGGCGCGATCGTGCGCGCGAAGAGGTCGCGGATCTCCGTTCGGTTGCGGTGGATCGCCGGCACGAGGATGTGCGACGACCAGTCGCCGTCCAGCTGGAGGATCAGCTCGGCGAAGTCCGTTTCGAGCGCGTGGATGCCCTCGGCGGCGAGTGCCTCGTTCAGTCCGATCTCGTCGGTCGTGAGGGACTTCACCTTCACGATCTCGGTCACGCCGTGCGAGCGCGCGACGCCGGTGACGACCGCGTTCGCCTCCGCCGCGTCGCGCGCCCAGTGCACATGGCCGCCCGCGGCCTCGACTACGGACTCGAACTGCAGCAGGTACTCGTCGAGCCGTGCGAGCACGTCCGCCTTGATCGCGCGCCCGGCCTCGCGCAGCTCTTCCCAGTCGGGGAGCTCCGCGACGGCGCGCGCACGCTTGTCGCGAATCGTGTCGGTGGCGTTGCGCAGGTTCGAGCGCAGCTGGACGTTCGCGAGCTCGCGCCGCGCCGCCGCCGGAAAGCTTTCGACCGGCGCCGTCACGTCGAGGCGAGGATCTCGGCGAGATGGACCGGACGCGCCTTCGCCTCACGGCGCGAGAGCCCGCCGCCGATCTGCAGCAGGCACGACGCGTCGAGCGCGGTGCAGAAGTCGGCGCCGGTCTCCTCGACGCAATCGCACTTGTCGTCGAGCATCGCGCTGGACGTCTCGGCGTTCTTGATCGAGAACGTGCCGCCGAACCCACAGCACTCCTCCGACCGTGGAAGCTCGACGAGCTCCAGCCCGCGCACGTTGCGCAGCAGACGGATCGGTGCGTCGCCGACGCGCGTCACGCGGAGCGAGTGACACGTGGGGTGGTACGTGACGCGCTGCGGGAACACGGCTCCAACGTCGTCGACTCCCAGGCGGTGCACGAGCAGCTCCGAGAGCTCCCAGACGCGCTCGACGACTGGGTGGCTGACGCCCAGCGCGTGCGGATAGAGCTCGCGCACCGCGCCCACGCACGACGACGACGGTGCGACGACCACGTCGTACTCGGCGAAGACCTCGACGAACCGTCGCGCCAGCCGCACCGCGTCGTCGTGGTAGCCGCTGTTGAGATGCATCTGCCCGCAGCACGTCTGCTCCTCCGGAAAGACCACTTCGTGTCCGAGCCGCTCGAGCACCTCGACGGTCGCCCGTGCCGCCTCCGGAAACATCGTGTCGCCGATGCAGGTGGCGAAGAGCGCGATCCGCACCGCGTCAGGTTCTCTCGTACGCGCTCTCGACCGCGGCCGTGCCCCGTTCGCGCGCGAGCCGCTCGGGATGACCGCCGTTGCGAAACGCCGTGACCGGGTCGGGGTGGATGCCGAGCTCCTCGCGCAGTTGCGCGAGCACAGGACGCACGTCCGTCTCGTACGCCTCCATCAGCACACGGTGCGCGCCGAGCACGTCGCCGGTGCGCTGCGCGTCGGCGAGCGCCGTCTCGTCCACCGAGAGTGCCTTCGCGTAGGCGAGCTGGATGTTCGACACCGACTGGATCATCGCGTCGATCTTTCCCTCGATGTTGTGCGACTGGTCGATCATGAACGCGATCTGCTCCGGTTCGTCCGTCCTTGCGATCTCGCGCATGATCCGGAAGAGCTCGAACGGGTCGATCGAGCCCACGATCAAGTCGTCGTCCGCGTACTTGCGGTTGTTGAAGTGGAACCCTCCGAGCAGTCCCTCGGAGAGGAGCAGCGCCACGATCTGCTCGACGTTCGTGCCCTGCGGGTGGTGGCCCGTGTCCACCAGCACCTGCGCCTGCGGGCCGAGCCGCCGGCAGAGGAGCGCGGCCGTTCCCCAGTCCGGGAGATCGGTGCTGTAGAAGGCCGGCTCGAAGAACTTGTACTCGACGAGCAGCCGCGTCCCCGCCGGAAGCGCGGCGTACAGCTCCTCGAGCGCCGCGGCGAGTCGCCCGTGGCGGGCGCGAAGATCGTCCTGCCCCGGGTAGTTGGTGCCGTCCGCGAGCCAGAGGCTGATCACCCTCGACCCGACCTGCTCGGCGATCTCGATGCACTCGTGGCAGTGGCGGAGCGCCTGCGCGCGCACCGCGGCGTCCGGGTGGCAGAGGCTGCCGAGGCGGTACGCGTCGTCGCCGAACAGGTTCGGGTTGATCGCGCCGATCCTCACGCCCTGCTCCTCGGCGTAGCGGCGGAGCTCCGCGTAATCGTCGACTGCGTCCCACGGGATGTGCAGGGCGACCGTCGGGCAGCAGCCGGTCAGGCGGTGCACGAGGGCCGCGTCGTCGATGCGCTCGTGGACGTTCCGCGCGGCGCCCGGCCAGGGATAGACATGGAAGCGCGTGCCCGAGTTGCCGTAGCCCCACGACGGCGTCTCGATCTCCAGCCGCCGGAGCCGGTCGAGCAGTTCGTTCCCTTCCATCGGCGCCGAGCCTGCCACATTCCTCGCCGGATTGCGAATCTGCTTTCGAATCTCGTCAATTCGAAAGCGCGCACAGGTCCTTGACTTGCGTTTGGGATCGGCGTAAGGTCGCGCGCTATCGACGACGGTGGCGATATGCATGGGCTTCCGCAGCACGCGCGCATGCAGCACGTGCTGCGGCTGCTCGAGACGCGGGATTCCGTTCAGGTTTCGGAACTTGCGGAATCGTTTTCGGTTTCCGAGGTGACGGTGCGCAGCGACCTCACGTCGCTCGCCCAGCAGGGGCTCGTCGCCCGCGTCCGCGGCGGCGTCCGCGCCCTCCAGCGGGGGCAGTCGGAGGTCGGGTTCGACCTGCGTCTGCGGCTCGAGGTCGAGCGGAAGCGCGCGATCGCGCGCGCGGCGGCGGCGATGATCGGCGAGGGCGAGGCCGTCGCGCTCGACGCGAGCACCACCGCCTACTACCTCGCGCTCGAGCTCCGGAACAAGCGCGAGCTCGTCGTCGTCACTAACGGCTTGCTCGTCGCGACCGCGCTCGCCGACGCGCCCGGCATCACGGTCCTCGTCACCGGGGGCATCCTGCGGCTCTCGGCGATGTCGCTCGTCGGCGACTTCGGCACCGACGTCCTGCGGACGACGCGCATCAACAAGGGCTTCCTCGGCGCGCGCGGCCTCAGCCTCGAGCGCGGGCTGATGGACCTCAACCCCGACGAGGTGCGCATCAAGCAGGAGATGGCAGACGCCTGCGAGGAGATCTTCGGGATCCTCGACGGAACGAAGTGGCACCGCAGCGCGCTTCTCTCATTCGTGCCTTTCGAGGCGCTCAACGGGATCGTCACCGACTCGGCCGCTCCGGCCGACGAGGTCGAGGCTTGGCGCGCCGCGGGCGTCGAGGTCGTCACCGCCGATCCCGGCCCGCGCGAGCCGCCGCCGCTTCGGCCGCGCGACCTGCGCCGCGCGGTGCGCAATACGGAGGGGCTGAGTTGAGCCGCACGCTCGCAGCCGTCGATCTCGGTGCGCAGAGCGGGCGGGTCGCGGTCGGCCGCTTCGACGGCGACCGGCTTGCCATCGAAGAGGTTCACCGCTTTGCGAACGTGCCCGTCGAGAACGACGGCGTCCTCGAATGGGACGCGGCGCGCCTCCGCAAGGACGTCGAGGAAGGGTTGCGGCGCGCCGGGCGCGACGCCGAGATCGACTCGCTCGCCGTCGATTCGTGGGCCGTCGACTTCGGGCTCCTCGACGCTGCCGGGAGGTTGATCCGCAACCCCGTCCACTACCGCGACCGTCGCCGGCTTGCGGCGGTCGACGCCGTCCTCGAGCGGATCCCGGCGCGCGAGCTCTACGAGCGGACGGCGATCCAGCTCCTCCCGATCAACACGATCTTCGAGCTGGCCGCCATGGTCACCGAGGGTGACGGTGCACTCGCCGAGGCGCGTCGCCTGTTGATGATTCCCGACCTCTTCCACCACTGGCTGTGCGGAAGCGAGACGACCGAGCTCACGAACGCGAGCACGACGCAGTGCTACGACCCGCACCGAGGCGAGTGGGCGCTCGACCTGCTCGAGCGGCTCGGTGTGCCGGCCGGGATCCTGCCGGACGTCGTGTCTCCGGGAACGCGGCTCGGCGCAGTCGGCGGACCGGAGACCGGCGTCGAGGGAGCCGCGGTCGTGGCGACTGCGACGCACGACACCGGCGCTGCCGTCGCGGGTGCTCCGCTCACCGGCGAGCGGTCCGTCTACCTCAGCGTGGGCACGTGGTCGCTCGTCGGCATCGAGAGCGACGCGCCGACCGTGACGGACGCCGCGTACAGCGCGAACCTGACGAACGAGTCCGGCGTCGACGGCACGTTCCGCACCCTCCGCAACATCACGGGGCTCTGGCTGCTCCACGAGTGCCGGCGGGCGTGGTCCGAGGCGGGACGCGATTACGACTTCCGCGAGCTCGTCGAGCTTGCGCGCTCCGCCCCCGCGCGCGGCTCGCTGATCGACGCGAACGCGACGTCGTTCGTGGAGCCGGGCGACATGCCGCAGCGCATTGCCCGCTACTGCGCCGAGACGGGGCAGGACGTTCCCCGCGACGACGGCGCGTTCGTGCGCTGCATCCTCGAGAGCATCGCGCTCAAGCACGCGGAGTCGGTCGAGCTGCTGGCGCGGGTGACCGGCCGCGAGCTCGAGCATCTGCACGTCCTCGGAGGCGGTGCGAACAACGACTTGCTGTGCGCATGGACGGCGCAGGCCGCGCAGCGGCCCGTGATCGCCGGCCCGGTGGAGGCGACGCTTGTCGGCAACCTGCTCGTGCAGGCGCTCGCGCTGGGAGAGATCTCCTCGCTCGCCGAAGGGCGCGAGGTCGTTCGGCGCTCCTTCGTCCTCGACACGTACGAGCCCACCGTCGATTCCCGGTGGGACGAGGCGCGCAGCAGGTTCGCGGCGCTCAGCGGTGCAGGCTCCGACCTGGAGATGTGCGCGTGACCGAGACGCTCGACGTCCTGCGCGGGATTCCGGCACCCGTGAGCCGCTGGGACTCGCCCGCCGGCCTCTCGATCCTCGACGGTCTCGCCCACCGGTCGAACCTCCTCGGCGCGGACCGCGCGCTCGCGAACCAGGGTGGCGGCAACACGTCTGCGAAGGAGACGATCGCCGACCACGCAGGGCGCGAGGTCCGGGTGCTCTGGGTCAAGGGATCCGGCACCGACCTCGCGACGATCACCGCGGCCGGCTTCCCGGGCATCAGGCTCGACGACGTCCTGCCGCTGCGCGGGCGGGAGGCGATGAGCGACGCGGAGATGGTCGACTACCTCCTGCGCAGCGCGATCAAGGCCGATCAGCCGCGCCCCTCGATCGAGACGCTGCTGCACGCGTTCGTTCCGGCGCCGCATGTGGACCACACGCATCCCGACGCCGTGATCGCGCTCACCTCGAGCCCGCGCGGTCGCGAGCTCGCAGCGGAGGCCTTTGGCGACGAGATCGTGTGGCTCGACTACCAGCGGCCGGGCTTCGACATGTCGCGCCGGATCGCGCTGCTCCTCGAGTCCAATCCCGCTGCGCGCGCCGTCCTGCTCGAGAAGCACGGTCTCGTCACGTGGGGCGAGACCGGGGAGGAGAGCTACGAGGCGACGATCGAGTTCGTGTCCCGTGCAGCGCGGGCGATCGACGAAGCGGCTGCAGGTCGCTTCGGGCTGGGGGGCCAGCACACCGCGGCGTTCGGGGAGGGCAGCGAGGTCGATCGTCTCCTCGCCCATGCCCTCCCCGCACTTCGCGGCGCGCTCCTCGCGGACAGCGACGGGGTCATCCTCGAAGTCGACCGGAGCCCGGAAGCGTTCGCGTTCGCATCGGCGCGGCGGAGCGGCGAGGTGAGCCAGGTCGGCGCGCCGTGCCCGGACCACCTGATCAACACGAAGCACAAGCCGCTCGTCGTCGACTGGGATCTCCGGCAGGGAGACGGCGAGGCGCTCGCCGACGCGCTGAGGCGCGGCGTCTCGAGCTACTCCGACTGGTACCGGAGCTACTACGAACGGAACCTCGACGACGAGACGCGGCAGTTCCCGATCGATCCGGCAGGACCGCGCGTCGTCGTGGTTCCCGGCGTCGGCATCGTCACCTCAGGGCCTGACGCCGGTCGCGCGCGCTTCGCGCGCGACCTGTACCACCGTGCGATCGCGGTCGAGGACGCGGCGGACGCACTCGGCGGCTTTCTCTCGCTGAGTGAGAGCGAGGCGTTCGCGATCGAGTACTGGCCGCTCGAGCGCTACAAGCTCGCGCAGGCGCCGCCGCGCGGGGAGCTCGCCGGGCGCGTCGCGCTGGTGACCGGCGGCGCGAGCGGCATCGGACGGGCCGCTGCGCGGATGCTCGCCTCGCGTGGGGCGCACGTCGTCGTCGCCGACCTGAACGAGGGCGGTGCGCGGGAGGTCGCGGAGGAGCTGCAGTCGCTGCACGGTCTGCGGCGCAGCGTCGCGGTGCGCGTCGACGTGACGAGCGAGGATGCGGTCGTCGAGATGACGCGGCGCGCGGTCCTCGCGTACGGCGGCATCGACATCCTCGTCGCATCGGCCGGTCTCGCAACGAGCGCACCGGTCACCGAGACGACGCTCGAGGAGTGGGAGCAGAATTTTGCGGTGCTCGCGCGAGGCTACTTCCTCGCCGCGCGCGAGACGTTCCGCGTCCTCTTCGAGCAGGGACGAGGCGGCTCGATCGTCTTCGTCGCCTCGAAGAACGCCCTCGTCGCCGGTGCCAACGCATCTGCGTACTCATCCGCGAAGGCCGCGTCGCTCCATCTCGCGCGCTGTCTCGCGGAAGAGGGAGGACCGCACGGCATCCGCGTCAACACGGTCAACCCGGACGCGGTGATCCAGGGATCGAGCATCTGGTCTTCCGACTGGAAGGCAGAGCGCGCAAGTACGTACGGCGTCAGCGAAGACGAGCTCCAGACCTTCTACAAGGGTCGGACGAAGCTCGGTGTCGCCGTGCTCCCCGAAGACGTCGCCGAAGCGATCGCATTCTTCGCGGGCCCCCGGTCGGCCAAGTCGACCGGCAATGTCGTCAACGTCGACGGCGGCGTCACCGCCGCGTACCCCCGGTAGTGCGAAGGAGGCGCACGTTGCACCGGTTCCTCGTTCAGACCCTTACGCGAAAGGAGCCCTCCAGCATGCATGGGCGCAGATGGACGGTTGTGCTCGCGGCGGTCATCGCAGCAGGTGTCGCCGTGACAGCAGGACTCGCCGCCTCGAGCACCACGGCGACGGGCAAGACGTTCTACTTCATTCCGAAGGACACGCTCAACCCCTACGAGGTGATCGCCGACCACGGTGGCAAGCTCGCGACCACCGCGCTCGGCGACAAGCAGGTCGTCTCGTCGGGCACCGAGGACACGGCCGCCGCGCAGCAGCCGGCGATCCAGGCCGCGATCCAGGCCCACGCGGACGGCATCGTGATCGCGGGCAACGATCCAGAAGCCGTGTGCCCGGCGCTGAAGCAGGCGCAGGCGCAAGGGACGAAGATCGTCGCGTTCGACTCCGACGTGAACTGCCGCCAGCTGTTCATCAACCAGGCCGACACCGCGACGATCGGGCGGAGCCAGGTTCAGCTGCTGGCGAAGCTCATGAACTACTCGGGCCAGTTCGCGATCCTCTCCGCGGCGTCGACCGCGACGAACCAGAACGCGTGGATCAAGTACATGAAGCTCGAGCTGAAAAAGCCCGTGTACAAGAAGATGAAGCTCGTCAAGATCTACTACGGCAACGACAACCCGGCTCAGTCGCGGCAGGCGACGGTGAGCATGCTGCAGGCGTACCCGAACCTGAAGGGGATCGAGTCGCCGACCACGGTCGGAATCTCGTCCGCGGCGCAGTACCTCTCGACGTCCAAGTACAAGAAGAAGGTCGCGCTCACGGGGCTCGGTCTGCCGAGCCAGATGAAGAAGTACGTCCACAACGGCACGGTGAAGGCGTTCGCGCTGTGGAACCCCGAGGACCTCGGGTACCTCGCGGGCTACGCCGTCTCCGCGCTCGCCAACGGCACGATCAAGGGAACGGTCGGCGAGACGTTCAAGGCCGGCAAGCTCGGGTCGTACAAGATCCTGAAGGGGTCGGACGGCCGTCCGCAGGTGATCCTCGGGCCGCCGTACACCTTCACGATCAAGAACGTCGACAAGTTCAACTTCTAGGCAGAACGGAACGAGGGCGCCGCAGCGTGCGGCGCCCTCGTCTCCTCGTACGATCCCGAGCGTGACAGAGCCATCCCGCACACTCCTCTCCCTCGAGCACGCCGAGAAGAGCTTCGGCGCCGTGCGCGCGCTCGAGGACGGAGACATCGACCTGCGGGGCGGAGAGGTGCATGGGCTCGTCGGCGAGAACGGCGCCGGGAAGTCGACGCTGGTCAAGATCCTCGCCGGGGTGCACCGGCCCGACGCCGGGCGCCTGCTCGTCGACGGGGAAGAGGCGATCTTCGACACGGCGAAGCAGTCGCAGGCAGCGGGGATCGCGATCATCTTCCAGGAGCCGACGCTCTTCCCGGACCTGACCGTCGCCGAGAACATGTTCGTCGGCGCGCAGCCGCTCAAGCGATTCCGTCGCATCGACGGCAGGCGCATGCGGCGCGAAGCGGCCGCGGTCTTCAAGCAGCTCGGCGTGCGCCTCGACCCCGACCGGCTCGCGCGCGGCCTCTCGATCGCCGACCAGCAGCTCGTCGAGATCGCGAAGGCCCTGACCTCGAACGCGCGCGTGATCGTGATGGACGAGCCGACAGCGGCGCTGACGACGACAGAGGTGGAGCGCCTGTTCAGCATCGTCGAGACGCTCCGGTCTCGCGGCAACGCCGTGCTGTTCGTCTCCCACCGGCTCGAGGAGATCTTCGCGCTCTGCCAGCGGGTGACCGTGATGCGCGACGGCCGCCATATCCTGACGAAGCCGATCGAAGAGCTGACGACGCAGTCGGTGATTCGCGCGATGGTGGGACGCGACATGGACGCGCTGTTCCCGAAGACGCCGGCCGAGGCCGGACGCGTCGTGCTGAAGGTCGACCGCCTCACCAGCGAGGGTGTGTTCTCGGACGTTTCGTTCGAGGTGCGGAGTGGAGAGATCCTCGCGCTCGCGGGGCTCGTCGGCGCGGGCAGGACCGAGGTCGCCCGCGCAATCTTCGGGATCGACCGCTGGGACGCAGGGTCGGTCGAGATCGACGGGCGCTCGCTGCGGCCGGGGTCGCCGACGGCCGCGATGGCGGCCGGGATCGCGCTCGTGCCGGAGGACCGCCGCCAGCAAGGGCTGATCATGGACTTCTCGATCGAGCGCAACATCGCGCTCGCATCGCTGGACGGCATCCGCCGCGCAGGGCTGATTCCGCGCGGTGCCGAGCGCGCCTTTGCGAAGGACTGGGCCGTCCGGCTGCAGCTGAAATACAGCAGGCTGGCGAACCCGGTGTGGACGCTTTCCGGCGGCAACCAGCAGAAGGCGGTGCTCGCGAAATGGCTCGCGCGGCGACCGAAGCTGCTGATCGTGGACGAGCCCACCCGCGGCATCGACGTCGGCACGAAGGCGGAGGTGCACCGTCTGCTGTCGGAACTCGCGGGCCAGGGCGTGGCCGTGCTGATGATCTCGTCGGAGTTGCCCGAGGTGCTCGGCATGGCCGACCGGGTCGTCGTCCTGTTCGAGGGCCGCGTCACCGGCGAGTTCGCACGCGCGGACGCCAGCGAGGACGCGATCATGCACGCCGCGACGGGTCTCGTCGAGGACGCCGCATGACGTCGATCGCCGAAGAGCGCACGATCGCGGACCGGCGTGGAAGCTCGCGTGCGCTTGCAGAGCTGCTCTTTCGGTTTCGCGAGCTCGGGATCGTGCTCGCGCTGGTCGTCGTGGTCGGCGCGACGACGATCGACAACCATCTCTTCCTGAGCGCGACGAGCGTTCAGCAGTTGCTCGCGAGCGCGGCGATCATCGCGCTGCTCGCGATCGGCGAGACGATCGTCGTCATCACGAGGAACGTCGACCTCTCGATCGGCTCCGTACTCGGCATCTCGGCATACGCGACCGGCGTCCTCTTCCGCGACCACCCACACATCCCGCTCGTCCTCGTCTTCCTGGTGGCGCTCGGGATCGGCGTCGCCTGCGGCGCCTTGAACGGCCTGATCGTCACCGTCGCGCGTGTGCCGAGCCTCGTCGTGACCCTCGGGACGCTCTACATCATCCGCGGCATCGACGGCGCCTGGGCGGGCGGCAACCAGGTCAACGCGTCAATGCTGCCGAACGGCTTCAACAAGATCGGCTACGGCACGATCGCCGGCGTCCCGTATCTCGGGATCATCGCCATCGTCGCCGTTGCGATCGCGACGTATGCGATGCGCAGCTTCCGCACGGCGCGCGACCTGTACGCGATCGGCTCCGACCCGGACGCAGCACGGCTCGCGGGGATCCCCGTCGGTGCGCGCGTCTTCCTCGCGTTCGTCCTCAGCGGCGGCATCGCGGGCCTCGCGGGCGCCGTCTGGCTCTCCTACTACGGCTCGGTCGACGCGATCGCCGGCGTCGGCTACGAGTTCCAGGTGATCGCCGCGGTCGTCGTCGGCGGCGTCGCGATCTTCGGCGGCAGCGGCACCGTCCTCGGCGCGGCGCTCGGCGCACTGCTGTTGAACACGATCAACAGCGCGCTCGTCGTCGTGAAGGTGTCCTCCTTCTGGAGCCAGGCACTCGCCGGCGGGCTGCTGCTCGCCGCGATCGCCTTCGACCGGCTGATCGCGGTGCGGGTCGCTCCGGTCCTCCGCACGCGGCGGAGGGCGCGTGGCTGAGGCGTCCGCTCCTGGCCAGGAACCGGACGGCCTGCGCCCGCCGCGCTGGAACGCCCTCGGCGCCGTCGTCCGCTGGGAGGCGCTCCTCGTGCTCCTCCTCGCGGCGACGATCGCCTACGGCGCGCACGCGTCGCCGTACTTCCTCCAATCCACGAACCTCTTCTTCATCTGCCTGAACGTCGGCGAGGTCGCGATCATGGCCCTGCCGCTGATGCTGATCGTCGTCACGGGCGAGATCGACCTCTCGGTCGCGTCGATCCTGGGCCTGAGCGGCGTCCTGATGGCGGAGCTCTTCAAGCACGGCTGGCCGATCTGGCCGGCGATGGCGGCCGCCGTCGTCCTCGGTGCGATCCTCGGCGCGTTCAACGGCTTTCTGATCACACGCCTGGCACTCCCTTCGCTCGCGGTCACGATCGGAACGCTGACGCTGTACCGCGGAATCGCGCAGGGCATCCTGCCCACCGACACGATCGGCGGCTTTCCCGCGAACCTGACGAACATCGGCGTCGTCCCGATCCCCGGGACGCACTTCCCCTACTCGATCGCGTTCTTCGCCGCGCTCGCCGTCGTCTTCGCGATCGTCCTGCACGCGACGCCGCTCGGCCGCGCGATCTTCGCGATCGGCGCGGGACAGGAGGCCGCCTTCTTCGCGGGGATCCGCGTGAAGCGGATCAAGTTCTGGCTGTTCGTCCTCTCCGGGGCGATGAGCGGCTTCGCCGGCGTGCTCTGGTCGCTTCGCTTCGCATCGGCCCGCTACGACTCCGGTGTCGGGATGGAGCTCTTCGTCGTCACGATCGTCCTCCTCGGCGGCATCTCCATCTTCGGCGGGCGGGGCACGATCGCCGGCGTCGTGGTCGCGGTCGCGGTTCTCGGCTGCCTGCAGACGGCGCTGACCGCCGACCAGGTGCCTGCGCAGGACCAGAACATCGTGGTCGGCGCGCTGCTCGTCGCGAGCGTGATCCTCCCGAACAGCCGCGAGCTCTACCGTCGCGCTCGCGCACGCTGGCGCAGCGCGGAGGCGCGCCGCCACGCCGCGGCCGGGGAGAGCGCGTGAGCCGCACGGCGCGGCCTCGTGTGGGGATCTTCGGGATCGGCCTCGCCGCGTACTGGCCGCAGTTCGAGGGTCTGCGCGCGCGCCTGGAGGGATACCAGCAAGGAATCGAGGCGCGCCTCGAGCGGGCGGGCGCCGACGTCGTCTCGGCCGGCCTCGTGGACACGCCGCACGCGGCGCGCGACGCGGGAGCGAGGCTCGCTGCCGCGGGCGTCGACCTCGTCATGGTCTACACCGCGACGTACGCGACGTCGTCGCAGGTGCTTCCGGTCGTGGAGGCGGTCGACGCGCCGGTCGTCGTCCTCAACCTCCAGCCGACGCGCACCCTGGACTACGAAGCGATGACGACGGCCGAGTGGCTTGCGAACTGCTCGGCCTGCTGCGTCCCCGAGATCGCCGGCGCGTTCACGCGCGCGCGAATCCCGTACCGCACCGTCACCGGAACGCTCCTCGACGGCGATCCCGCGTGGATCGTTCTCGACGAATGGTTGGACGCCGCCCGCGCAGTGCGCTCGCTGCGGTCGGCACGCATCGGGTTCCTCGGCCACACCTACCCCGGCATGCTCGACATGTACTCCGACTTCACCCAGGTGCACGCGCAGACGCATGCGCACGTCGAGGTGCTCGAGATCGACGACCTAATTGCCCGGGTCGAGTCGGCCGATCCCGCGGCCGTCGCGCGCAAGGGCGAGGAGATCCGCGCGACGTTTGACCTCGCCGAGGCCGGCGTCGACCCGATCGCCGCCGAGATCACGCCGGAAGTGTTCGAGTGGTCGTCGCGCGTTGCCGCCGGCCTGGACGCGCTCGTCGCCGACTTCGACCTCGACGGCCTGACCTACTACTACCGCGGCGTCGACGGGAACGTCGCCGAGCAGGTCGTCTCGGGACTGATCGTCGGTAACTCGCTCCTCACCGCGCGCGGCGTCCCGGCGGCGGGGGAGGGCGACCTGAAGACGAACATCGCGATGCTCCTGCTCGACCGCCTCGGCGCCGGCGGGTCGTACACGGAGTTCTACGCGCTCGACTTCGACGACGAGTTCGTCCTCATGGGTCACGACGGCCCGGGCCACCTCGCGATCGCGGCCGAGCGTCCGGTGGCGCGCGCGCTCAAGCTCTACCACGGCAAATCGGGCTCGGGTCTCTCGATCGAGATGAAGGTGCGGCTCGGTCCCGTGACGATCCTCGGACTGACGCAGACAGCGGACGGAAGGCTGAAGCTCGTCGCCGCCGAGGGCGAGTCCATTCCGGGTCCGACGTTCCGCATCGGCAACACGAACTCGCGGATCAAATTCGACTCCGGGCCGGCCGCTTTCTTCGACGCGTGGTGCGAGCAGGGCCCGACGCACCACGTGGCGCTCGGGATCGGGCACCAGCTGCCGCGGATCCGCAAGGTCGCGGACTTGCTCGGTCTCGAGCTGGCCGTCGTCGCCTGACGGGCCGGCCGAGAGTCGACGATACTTCGAGCGTGAACGCCCGAGCCGCGTTTGCCGTGCAGCTCGCGATCGCGTCTGTCTGTGCAGCTGGGTGTGCAGCTGTCTGTGCAGCCCTGGCGCTTCCCGCGGCCGCCGCGACGCCGACGCGCGTGACGATGATCGCCGACTCCGTCGGCGCCGCGCTCCTCTGGGATCCAGGGCCCTTTCAAGACTTCTCGGCCGGGCTCGACGTGCGGGGCGACGCCTTCGGCTGCCGCAAGCTCGTCGTTCCCGGCTGTCCCTACGCACCCGGCATCAATCCGCCGAGCGCCCTCGACGTGATCCACCAGCTCGGAAGCGACCTCGGGCCGGTCGTGGTGATCGACGTCGGCTACAACGACGTCTCCGACAGCTACTCGGCCGGGATCGACGACGTGATGCAGGCGCTGCTCGCGAACGGTGTTCAGCGCGTCGTCTGGGTGACGCTCGAAGAGTCGGAGGGCGTCTGGCAGACGATCAACGACCAGATCCGGGCGGCACCTGCTCGCTGGCCCCAGCTCGCGGTCGCCGACTGGGCGTCCGTGCCCGCCGACCCGGCATGGTTCAAGGATGTCGTCCATTTGAACCATGACGGCGCAGTCGCGTTCGGGAAGTTCCTGCGGCCGAGCGTGCTCGGCCAGGTGCGGCTCGTCGCCGACCTCGACCCGCCTGTCATGCGCCTCCCGCCGGCGGTGCACGCGCGGACGGCGAACCCGAAGGGCCGCATGATCCGGTTCGAGCCGGTCGCGCTCGATGCCGTCGACGGCGCCGTGCCGGTCACCTGCTCGCCCGCCGCGCCGCATCGGTTCGCGATCGGCACGACGCGCGTGACCTGCACGGCCACCGACAAGGCCGGGAATACCGTCACCGGCGGCTTCGACGTCACCGTCACCGTGCGACGCTGATCAATCGGGCAGCAGCGGCACGGTCAGCCCTTCGTCGCGGCCGAGGAGGACGCCACGCGTGATCGCGCCTCTTCCGAAGCGCTCGCGCACCTCGTCGAGCGTCGCGTCGAGCGCGTCGTCGCTGTGCGCGTCGAACGGCAGCGGCGGTTGCAGCGGACGGTTCCGCTGCAGGTTCGCGACCGAGACGCCGACGAGCGTGAGCCCACGGCGCTCGATCAGCGGCGCTGCGAGCGCGAGCAGCCATCGCACCGTCTCGAGGATCGTCTCCGTGTGCGCGGTCGCCTGAGGCAGCGAGTGCGAGCGCGTCGCGCGCGAAAAGTCGTCGAACCGCACGCGCAGGACGACTGTGCGCCCGATGCGTCCCGCGGCGCGCATGCGACGGCAGATCCGGTCGACGAGCGCAACGACCGTCGCGTCGATCTCCTCTGCCGACCGCGGCCTGCGGCCAAGCGCGCGTTGCGAGCCGATCGAACCGCGACGGCGGCCCGGCAGCACCGGTCGCGGGTCGCGGTTGCGTGCGAGCGCGTGCAGATGACGGCCCGTCGCGCGCCCGAGCATGGTCACCAGCGTCTGCTCAGAGAGACGCGCCACCTCCCCGACAGACCGGATCCCGTGCGCGTGCAGCTTGGACGCGGTCACCTGCCCGACGCCCCACAGCCGTTCGACCGGCAGGGGATGCAGGAACGCGAGCTCGCCGTCGAGCGGGACCACGATCAACCCGTCCGGCTTCGCGACGCCGCTCGCGACCTTCGCCAGGAACTTCGTTCGTGCGACCCCGACCGACACGCGTAAGCCGACCCGTTCGAGCACGTCACGACGCAACCCGCGAGCGATCTGCGACGGCGTGCCCGCGATTCGCTCCATGCCACGCACGTCGAGGAACGCCTCGTCGATCGACAGCCCCTCGACGACCGGCGAGGCGTCGTCGAAGACGCGGAATAGCGCCTTGCTCGCATCGGCATAGACCGACATGCGCGGCGGGACGACGATGGCGTGCGGGCACAGGCGCCTCGCACTCGACCCGCTCATCGGGGTGTGAACCCCGTAGGCCTTCGCCTCGTAGCTCGCGGCGAGGACGACCCCCAGGCCGACGACCACCGGCCGTCCGCGCAGGGCCGGATCGTCCCGCTGCTCGACCGACGCGTAGAACGAGTCGACGTCGGCGTGGAGGATCGTCCCCTCGCGCACGAACATATGTTCGCAGAAATCTCTAGCGGTCGTCGCGTGCGCGCTGCTCGTCCGCCGTTCGCTCGGCGGCCGGCAGCGCCTCGAGCCGGGCGTCCGGAATCGGCTCGCCGCTCTCGACCGAGAGGCCATACGTTCCGGCTTCGAGCCGCGCTTCGGCACGCACCACCGCCGCGAGCTGCTTGTGCAGGTCGTCGGAGAAACCCTCGTCGAGCTCGTCCTGGTACAGGTCGGCGGCGAGGTTCGCGGGATCCGACTGTGCCGCCAGCTCACCATCGTCCTCGCGCCGCACGCGGCCGAGCGCGCGCTCGATCCGCTCGCGCTCGGTCTGCAGAAGCTCACGTGCCCGGCTCGCATCCATCGTCTCTCACCGTATCGCGTTGCGGCTGGACGCCGAAGCTGCGTTGACGGAAGATCGATGACACCGACGTCGTTTGACCCGGCAAGGAGGTAAGCCTGGACCTGACGCTGCCCGGGAGGAGTCATGAGCTGGACGTGATCGAGGAGTTGCTCGAGCGCGTCGGCGAACGTGGCGGCGCCCTCGCTCTGGTGGGCGAGGCGGGGGTCGGCAAGTCGGCCCTGGTCGACGTCGCGCGCGAGTTCGCGCTCGCGCGTGGCATGCGGGTTCTGCGCACGACGGGCGTGGAGTCGGAAGCGCACCTTCCCTTTGCCGGTCTCCACCGCCTGCTCGCGCCGACGCTCACAGCGCTCGGCCGCCTGCCCGCCCCGCAGCGGGCGGCTGTCGAGGCCGCATTCGGAATGAGGGAGCACGCGGCGCCCGATGTCTTCCTGATCGCGCTGGGCGCGCTCGAGTTGCTTGCAGATGCGGCCGCTGCCTCGCCGCTGGTGATCGTCGTCGAGGATGCACAGTGGCTCGACGACGCATCTTTCGACGTCCTCGCGTTTGTCGCGCGTCGCGTCGAGCTCGAGCCGATCGTGGCCCTCTTCTCGGCCCGCGGCGGTGGCGACGAACGGATCGCCGCCGCCGGGCTTCCGGTCCTGCCGGTCGGAGCTCTCGACGATGCGACCGCCGCCGCGCTGCTCGACGCGGGCGCGCCGGATCTGCCCTCCGACCTCCGCGAGCGGGTGCTCGCCGAAGCCGCCGGAAACCCGCTCGCGCTCGCGGAGCTGCCGCGCGCGATCGCGCGCGACGTGGATCGCTCGCCCGCCGCGCCCCTTCCCCTCAGCGCCCTCCTCGAGAAGGCGTTCGCCGCGCATAGTTCCGAGCTCCCGAAGGAGACCCAGCAGCTGCTGCTCCTCGCGGCCCTCGACGATCACGGCGGCGTGCGAGAGGTGCTGGAGGCGCTGTCGCTGCTCGGATACGCGGACGTGCCGGTCGAGGCGTTCGCGGGCGCAGACGTTGCGCGACTCGTCACGCTCGACGGTGCGCGGCTGCATTTTCGGCATCCGCTGGTCCGCTCGGCGATCTACCAGCAAGCGCCGGTCGCCGACCGGCACGCCGCGCATGCCGCCCTGGCCGTCGTCCACGACGGTGACCCGGACCGACGCGCCTGGCACCGGGCGGCCGCGCTGGACGGCCCGGACGACGAGGTCGCCGGGCAGCTCGAGGAGGCGGCCGAGCGGGCGCTCAGGCGCGGCGCGCCCACGGTCGCCGGGTGGGGATTCGCGCGCGCAGCCGGGCTCGCTGCCGATGACCGGCGCCGGGGGCAGCTCCTCATCCGCGCAGGCGAGCTGCATTACCTCTTCGGCGACGCCGCCGTCACCGTGCGGCTCCTGCGAGAGGCGCAGTCGCTCGACCTCGATCCGCTCGACCGGATGCGAGCCGCGTTCGTGCTCGAGGTCGGAGACCCGAAGCGCTGGACCGGCGCGGAGAGCGTCCCCTTCTTCATCCAGACCGCCGAGCAGCTCGCGGCGGCAGGCGATGCGCCGGCGGCGCTGCAGGCACTGGCCACGGTCGCGCTTCGCTGCTGGTGGGCGAACCCCGACCAATCGCTCCGCGACGGGATGGTCGCGGCGGCCGAGGGGCTCTCGGTCGCGCCGGACGACCCGTTCCTGCTCTCGACCCTCGCGCACAGCGACCCCGTCGCGACCGGCGCCACCGTGCTCGAGCGCATCGGCGCCCGCACCACCGAAAGCCCCACGAGCCCCGAGAGCTCGCTCATGCTCGGCGGCGCCCTGGCCGCGGTCTGGGCGCCGGACCGCTCGCTCGAGCACCTCTCCGCCGCCGTGGAAGGCTTTCGCGCCGGCGGGCAGCTCGGTCTGCTCGCCCAGGCGCTCAACTACCAGGCGTGGGGCGCGTTCCTCGTCTCGAACACCTCGCTCGCGGCGACGGCCGGGGCGGAGGCGGAACGGCTTTCGCTCGACACCGGCCAGGCGCTCTGGTCGACGGCCGTGTCGATGGTGCGCGCGCTCCTCGCCGTCGACAACGGAGACCCCGCGGCGGCGCTCGATCTCGCCGACGAGGCGGAGGAGGTCTTCCTCCCGATGCGGGCAAACCCGATGCTCGCCCTCGTGCAGATCGTCCGCGGTCACGCGGCGCTCGTCGACGGCCGCTTTGACGACGCATACGCGAACCTCCGGCGGATCTTCGATCCAGAGGACATCGCATTCCACCCGTTCGTCCGCGGCTGGGTGATGTGCGACGTGGCCGATGCCGCGGTTCACGACGACGTGAACGCGGACGAGGCTCGCGCCTTCCTCACCGAGGTGGAGTCGATGGCCGAGCGCACAGGCGCATCGATGCTTCAGGCCCAGGTGAGCTACGCGCGGGCCGTGCTGGCGGACGACGCGGATGCCGAGCCGCTCTTCCGGGCGGCGCTCGCCGACGAGCTTCCCGCCTGGCCCGGGCTCAGGGCGCGCATGCTGTTCGCCTTCGGTGCGTGGCTCCGACGACGGCGGCGTATCGCCGAAGCGCGCTCGCCGCTGCGCGGCGCCGACGAGGCCTTCCGGGCGCTCGGGATCAGCGCGTTCGCCGAGCGGGCGCGGCAGGAGCTTCGGGCGACCGGCGAGACGGCGCGGCGCCGGAGGGTGGACACGCGCAACCAGCTGACCCCGCAGGAGCTCCAGATCGCACGTATGGCGGCGGACGGCCTCACGAACCGCGAGATCGGCCAGAAGCTCTATCTCTCGCACAGAACGGTCGGCTCGCATCTCTACCGGATCTTCCCCAAGCTCGGCGTAACGGCTCGCGGTCAGCTGCGCGACGCGATCGAGGAGCTCGCGACCGCGTAAGCCCGCAGTCAGGCAGCGCAGTCAGGCAGCGCAGTCAGGCAGCGCAGTCAGGCAGCGCAGTCACGCGACGGAAGCGAGGCGACGCGGCCGCCGCGTAGCTTCCTCCCGACCCCGACCGAAAGGCTGGAATGCACCGGACTCCGAGACTGACGGCCGCGGCGATCGCTGTCGTCATGGCCGCCACGCTCGCGGCGGCGCCGCTCGCCGCACCCACGAGCGCAACACCGATCGGGCCGCTCCCGTCCGGGCCGACATCGGTGATCCAGACCCAGAAGGGCGAGCTCGTCGCCGTCTCGCTGCCGAACAGGGCGAACGGCCGCGTCTGGCGGATCGCACGTGCCTTCAACGCCGGCGTGATCGCGCAGGTCGGCGAGGCCGACGTCGGCACCACGGTCGTCCTCGTGTTCAAGGCGACGGGCACCGGGACCACAACGCTCTCGTTCGGACTCACGCGGGGCGACACGGGGCGCAAAGCCTTCGAGTCGCGGCGATTCCAGGTCCACGTGCGCTGAACAGTCATCTGACCGAAGCGAGCACCGCCCCCGACCCACGAGAGTTCGCTCACATCCCCAAGGAGGAACCCGCATGGCCACAACAGCATCGGATACATCGACCGTCAACGAGCACGAGGCTGCCGAGGTCGAGCGTGCGAATGCGTCCGGCCTGATGCCGGTCGCGTTCGTCCACGGTCTCTGGCTGCTTCCGTCGAGCTGGGACCGCTGGGCGGCGCTCTTCGAAGAGAACGGCTTCATCGCAATCGCGCCGCACTGGCCCGACGACCCCGACACCGTCGCCGAAGGAAACGCGAATCCCGAGGTCTTCGCCCACAAGGGCATCGGCGACATCGCCGACCATGTCGCCGCCGTGATCGGCGAGCTCGACAAGAAGCCCATCGTGATCGGCCACTCGTTCGGCGGGCTGCTGACGCAGATCATCGCCGGACGCGGCCTCGCCGCAGCGTCGGTCGCGATCGACCCGGCGCCGTTCCGCGGGGTGCTCCCGCTGCCGATCTCCGCGTTGCGTGCCGCGGCGCCGGCGCTGAAGAACCCGGCGAACCGCAATCGTGCGGTGCCGCTCACGTTCGAGCAGTTCCGCTTCGGCTTCGCGAACGCCGTCAGCGAGGAGGAAGCGAAGGAGCTGTACGAGACCTATGCCGTCCCGGGCTCCGGCGAGCCGCTCTTCCAGGCCGCCGCCGCGAACCTCAATCCGTGGACCGAGGCGAAGGTCGATACGAAGAATCCCGACCGCGGGCCGCTCCTGATCATCTCCGGGGAGAACGACAACACCGTCCCGTGGGCGATCGCCAACGCGTCGTACAAGCAGCAGAAGGAAAACGAGAACGTCACGGAGATCGTCGAGATCAAGGGGCGCGGCCACGCGCTCGTGATCGACAGCGGCTGGCGCGAGGTCGCCGATACGGCGCTCGCGTTCGTGCGGCGGTTCGTCTGAGGGGCCGGGCTCGTGGCGCGAATCTCACGTGGCTTCACCGGGCGGAGGCGCGAGTCGGTCGATCCGGCTCGCGTCCCGCCCGGGCAGTACGTCACCGACGACTTCCCGGTGCTGTCGGCGGGGCCGACGCCCCATCATCCGCTCGACTCGTGGAGCTTCACCGTCCAGGGGGCGGTCGACGAGCCGCGGTCGTGGAGCTGGGAGGAGCTGCAGGCGCTTCCGAGCGAGACGGTGACCGTCGACATCCACTGCGTCACGAAGTGGTCGAAGCTCGACACGGTGTGGACCGGCGTCTCGCTCGACGTGCTCCTCGACGGCGTCGAGACGAGCGCGGAGTACATCGTCGCGTTCAGCGACGGCGGCTACACGACGAACCTTCCGCTCGCGGACGTGACCGGCGGCAAGGCGTGGATCGCCTACGCCTATGACGAGGAGCCGCTCGAGGCGGAGCACGGCGGGCCGGCGCGCCTCCTGGTTCCGCATCTGTACTTCTGGAAGAGCGCAAAGTGGGTGCGCGGGCTGAGCCTGCGTGCGGACGACGAGCCGGGGTTCTGGGAGGGCTACGGCTACCACAACTACGGAGATCCTTGGCTCGAGCAGCGCTATCAAGGCGACTGACCTGGCAGCTCGGCAGCGTGATCGAGCTGATCGACGAGACGGCCGGCGCCCGCAGCATCGTGCTCGACGTCCCCGACTGGCCCGGCCACCGCGCCGGCCAGCACGTCGACGTCCGGTTGACGGCAGAGGACGGATACCAGGCGCAGCGCAGCTATTCGATCGCGTCGGGGCCCGAGGACGGCTACGTCGTCCTGACCGTCGAGCGCATCGCCGACGGAGAGGTCTCGCCGTACCTCGCCGGGACGCTCGGCGCGGGCGACGAGCTCGAGCTGCGCGGCCCGGTCGGCGGCTACTTCGTCTGGGACGAGTCGCTCGATGACCCACTGCTCCTGCTCGCCGGAGGGTCGGGGATCGTCCCGCTGCGCTCGATGCTGCGCCACCACACGGCAACCGAGAGCGCGGTCCCGATCCGCCTCCTCTACTCAGCGCGCTCGCTGGACGACGTGATCTACCGGGACGAGCTCGCGCATCTCGCCGCGTTCGAGGAGATCGACATCCGCTTCGCGCTGACGCGGCAGTGGCCGGAGGGCTGGCGCGGCTATCGTCGCAGGATCGACCGCGAGATCCTCGAGCAGATCGCATGGCCGCCGGGCGAGCGGCCGCTCGTCTACGTCTGTGGCCCGACGGCGTTCGTCGAGGTCGCGGCGAGCGCCCTCGTCGACCTCGGGCACGAGCCGGCGCGGATCAAGACCGAGCGCTTCGGGCCGACCGGTGGCTGACGTACCGCTGCTGCCCGCGCTCCCGCTCGAGCAGTGGGAGCCGACGAAGAACACGCTGCACCTCTGGGTGCAGATCGTCGGCAAGGTGCGCATGGCCGCGAGCGCCCCGCGAAACCACTGGTGGCACGTCGCGCTCTACGTCGACGTGCGCGGCCTCACGACGCGCCGCCTGCACGCGCGGAACGGCGTGACCTTCGAGATCGCGTTCGACTTCGTCGACCACCGGCTCGTCGTGCGGACGAACCGCGGCGCAGTCGAGTCGTTCCCGCTCGTCGAGGGCTTGTCCGTGTCGGCGTTCGACGAGCAGCTGCACACGATGCTGAAGCAGCTCGACGTCGACGTCCCGATCCGCGAGTCGCCATTCGGCCTGCCGATGACGACGCCGTTTCCCGACGACCGCGAGCATGCGTCCTACGACGCCGACGCGGTCATCCGCCTCTGGCGTGCGCTCGACTGGACCGACACCATCCTCGAGGAGTTCGCCGGCTGGTACTGCGGCAAGACGAGCCCGGTGCACCTCTTCTGGCATTCGTTCGACCTCGCCCTCACGCGGTTCGGCGGGAAGCGCGCTCCGCCGCTGGCCGGCGCCGACTCGGTGACGCAGGAGGCGTACACGCACGAGGTCGTCTCGTTCGGGTTCTGGCCCGGCGACCCGAACGTGCGCGAGCCGACGTATTACGCCTACGCGGCCCCGGAGCCTGCCGGCCTGCGCGAGAGAGCCCTGCATCCAAGCGACGCGTTCTGGGCCGACCAGGGCGGAGGCTCGCTCGCGCGGCTGCCCTACGAGTCCGTCCGCACGGCGGCCGACCCCAAGCGGACGCTGCTCGCGTTCCTGCAGAGCTCCTACGAGGCAGGGGCGGGGGCGCTCGGCTGGGACGTCGACGACCTGATGTCGTCCTGGTGTCCGGCACCGCCCGCTGTGAAGGAGCTCCTCCGTGCCTGAGCTCGTCACCGGAAGCGGGCTGGACGGTAACGCGATCGCCGGGCAGCTGGTCGAGGTGTTCGGCTCCGAGCAGACGACCGCGACGGGCGTCTGTGCGACCTGCGGCGCGTCCGGCCCGCTCGCCGAGACCGAGGTGTACGTTCGCGCGCCAGGCACCGTCGTCCGCTGCAGCTTCTGCCACGGCCTGCTGATGGTGCTCGTCAGGGTGCGGGCGACGACGTGCGTCGACCTGCGCGGCTTCGCCTCACTCGAACGCGCTTGAGCGACGCGCTCGAGCTCGAGACGCCGCACGGTCCGGCGCGTGTCCACCTGCGCCGCACCGAGCGGCCGCGGGGTGCGCTCCTGCTCGGGCACGGAGCCGGAGGAAGCGTGACCGCTCCCGATCTCGCGGCAACGGCGGAGGCCGCGCTCGGCCAAGGCTTCAGCGTCGCGCTCGTCGAGCAGCCCTATCGGGTCGCCGGCAGGCGGTCTCCGGCGCCGGCGAAGCAACTCGACGCGGCCTGGACGGCGGTCGCCGAGCTGTTGCAGGCGGGCGAGCTGCGCGGACTGACGCTCGTCGCCGGCGGTCGCTCCTCCGGTGCGCGCGTCGCGTGTCGCACCGCGGCGGAGACCGGCGCTGCCGGCGTGCTCTGCCTCGCGTTCCCGCTCGAGCCCCCGCAGGGGCGGCCGAGCCGCCTGCCCGAGCTCGACGCGGTGCGCGTCCCGACGCTCGTCGTCCAGGGCGTGCGCGACCACTTCGGCATGCCGCCCGCCGCGCCGGGGCGGACGGTCGTGCAGGTTGCGGCCGACCACAGCCTCCGCACCGACCTCGATGCCGTGCGGGCCGCCGTGCAGTCGTGGCTCCGCGGCGAGTCTCTACTCTGAAGCGCGTGCCGAAGGCGCTCCTCCCACTCGCCGTCGCCTTCGTCGGCCTCGTCATCCTCGCGAACTGGCTCGCCTCGAAGTACGTCGTCAGCGTCCCGCTGACCTCGTACAAGGCGCCTGCCGGTGTGTTCTGCATCGGTGCGGTGCTCGTGCTTCGCGACTGGATGCAGCAGCTCGCCGGCCTCCGCTGGACGATGCCCCTCGTCTACGCGTCGGGCCTCCTCTCGTGGCTCGTCGGCGACCTCGCCGGCTGGACGTCGCTCGAGAAGATCGCGGTCGCGAGCGTCGTCGCGTTCACGATCAGCGAGACGATCGAGGCGCTCGTCTTCACGCCGCTTCGGAATCGCAACCTGACCCTCGGGGTCGCGCTCAGCGCGACGGTGGGGAACGCCGTCGACAGCTACGTGTTCCTGACGCTCGCCTTCTCGTCGACCGCCTTCTTCTGGGGCCAGTTCTGGGGCAAGAACGAGGCGATCGCGGCCGGGGTGCTGCTGACGCTCCTGCGGCGTCGGCTCGTGCCCGCGCCGCTCGCCGCGTAGACTCACTCCCGATGCACCGCGTGTCGGAGATCCTCGCGGAGAAGCCCGGCGACCTGCTGACAGTCGACGCCGACGACTCGGTGCTGAACGCGGTGAAGCAGATGGTGGAGGCGAACGTCGGCTCGCTGCTCGTCGTCGTCGACGGCCGCATCCAGGGGATCGTCACCGAGCGCGACTATCTCCGCCGTGTGACCCTCGAGGGACGAACGGAGAAGGACACTCCCGTGCGCGAGATCATGACCTCGCCGCTGATCGTGATCGGGCCGGAGACCTCCGTCGACGAATGCATGGCGCTGATGACCGATCGGCGGATCCGGCACTTACCGGTGGTCGACGACGGCCGCGTCGTCGCGGTCGTCTCGATCGGCGATCTGGTGAAGTTCCAGTCGAAGCAGCAGGACTTCCAGATCAAGTACCTCACGGACTACATCACGGCGCGTTAACGATTGTCCGGCAGACTGCCGGGCGTGAGAGGGGGGTCTCTCGCCGTTGCACTCGCCGCCGTGCTGCTCGCAGTCACGCCGGCGGGCTCCGCCGCGCCCCGTCAGGCGACCGCCGGCGTCTTCACCGGCTACGGCTTCGACGCGTGCACCGCACCCTCGACGAAGGCGCTGCAGGCGTGGTCGGCGTCGCCGTACCGCGCGGTCGGCGTGTACCTCGGCGGCGTCAACCGCGCGTGCCGTGACGGCAACCTCTCCGCATCCTGGATCGCGTCGAGCGTGGGAATGGGCTGGAACCTGCTGCCGCTGTACGTCGGTCTGCAGGCGCCGTGCGTGAGCCAGTCGCGCCTGCAGCGCATCTCGACGAACCTCACGACCGCCGCGTCGCAGGGTGGCGCGGCGGCCGACGACGCCGCAGGCCTCGCGTCGTCCAAGTTCGGCCTACCCTCGGGCAGTCCGATCTACTTCGACATGGAGGGCTACCCGGCGAACAACAGCGCCTGCACGAAGGCTGTCCAGGCGTTCGTCGCAGGATGGGTGAACGAGCTCCGCGCGCAGTCCTTCGTACCCGGTCTCTACGGAAGCGCCGCGTCGACGGTCCGTGACGTATCGACGCTCGGTGCGTCGCTGCCCGACGCGATCTGGATCGCGAACTGGAACGGCGTCGAGGCGGTCTTCGGCGACCCGTACGTCAGCGACAGCCTCTGGACGAATCACCAGCGCGTCCACCAGTACAAGGGCGGCCACAACGAGACGTGGGGCGGCGTGACGATCAACATCGACAGCAACTACGTCGACGGTGCGGTCGTTGCCCCGGCGGCGCCGCCGGCGCCTCCGCCGCCTCCGCCGGCGGGCTCGGTCGGCTCGGGCGACGGCAAGGCGACCGCCACGTGGACGAGCGGCTCGTTCTCGACCGCGGCCGTCGTGACGCTGACGGCGTCGCAGCCGCCTTCGCCGAACGGGTACGCCGTGCAGCTCTCGGCGACGGACTCGCAGACATCCACGCCGATCACCCGCTTCGGCGCTCCCGTCACCATGCATCTCGCCGTTCCGGCGAGCGGTCTCTCTCCGTCCTTCTCGACCGACGGGACGACGTGGAAGGCGCTGCCGAAGGCCGCGGCCGGAATCGACGCCGGCTACCGGCTGCTCGCCGACGGCACGATCGAGATCGACACGCTCGTCCCCGGGTTCTTCGGGCTGCTTGCCGACACGGTGCCGCCGAGCCGTCCGGATGCCGTCTCCGGCAGGTTCGTGAAGGGCGCGCTCAGGCTGACGTGGCAGGGATCGACGGACAACGCAGGGCCGGTCGTGCGCTACGACGTCCTGCTCGACGGCGTCCCGTCCGCGCACGTCGCCGGCACGGTGCGCCGCGTGATCGTCCGCGCCTTCCATCCCGCCGGCCAGACCGTCTACCGCATCCGCGCCGTCGACCTCGCGGGCAACGCGAGCATCGCGTCGAAGGCCGTCGTGGTCGTGCCGTCGAACCGGCCGACCGGTCTGCCCCGGCAGCTACCGCGCTGGGCCTGGGAGCTCTACGCGTGGCAGCACGCGTCAGGCACGCGCCCCGCCGCCGCGCCGCGCAAGCCACCCGCGTGGTACTGGAAGTGGGCGGCGTGGCGCTCGGCGCCCTATCGCGTGAAGCAGTAGCGCGAGCCCCCAGGCCGCGGGGGGAACGAGCGGCAGCTCGAGCCGGAGGGCTGTGTAGTTCGGCGAGAGCAGGAGCAGGAGGATCGCGCCGACGAGCGCGCCGCGCATCAGGCGGGTCGGCGTGTCGTCGTTTCGGATCGCATAAAGGGCGACGATGCCCCCGGCGGCGAAGAGGCCGACGTAGGGGTGGTGGACGAGGTAGGTCAGGTCGTCCTTGAGCAGGCCCTTCTCGCCGTCGACGTAGCGGCTGCGGATGAACGACCACGACGCGCTCGCGGGCGGCCGGAACTGATTGAGTGTGTAGGCGACGATCTCGCGGGCCGGCGCGCCGAAGAGGAGCGGCGCGGGGAGCGAGGCGGCGACAGCCGTCGCGAGCGTTGCGAGCGCCCTTCGCGATCGCTCGCGGAGCGCGACCCACGCCAGTCCCGCGACGACGACGAGCGTCGCGTCACGTGTGAACGACAGCGCGAGCATCGCCAGTGCGAACACTGGCAGCCACGGCCGCGGCCGTCGTAGTGCGAGGAGCGCCGCAGCGAGCGCGGCCGTCTCGAGCGCGACGCCGAAGCTGTCGGTCAGCGGCAGCAACGACCAGTAGCGGAGCGGCCCGAGCGCGAGCACGCCGAGCGAGACCACGGCTGCGATCCACGAGCGGAAACGGAGCGCGAGCAGGGCATATACGAGCAGCCCCGCGAGCACGTAGCCCGCGAGCGAGACGGCGCGGAGCGCGTCGACTCCCAACGCCGGCTCGATCGCGGCGCCGAGCGCCGGCACGAGCCAGCGGCGGTCGTAGAAGCGCTCCGAGTACCGGTACCAGGCAGGGCTCGCGACCGTGCGGCGTGCCGGCGGTGTCTCCGCGCGTTCCTCGCGCACCCGGGCCGCGGCAAGCGGCCCTCCGAAGACGCGGCGCAACGCCTCGTCCTTCGGCGTCCCCTGCACGCGCAGCAACTGCGCCTCGTAGAAGAGACTGTCCGGCTTCCACTGGTAGCCGTCGCTCCAATGAAGGGCGACGAAGGCGATCCCGGCGAGTGCGACGACCACGGCAAGCGCACGTCCGGCCACCGCTCGATGCTATCGCTACCGCAGATGCCGTTCCGTCTTCGCCTCACCGCCACGATCGCGCTCGTCCTCCTCGCCCTGTCCACCGCCGCGGTGCCCGCGTTCGGCGTCGAGCCGGAAGGCGGCGACCTGAACGTGTTCTACGGCTATGCGACGAAGATCGTCCGCGGCGCGGTGCCCTACCGCGACGTGAAGCTCGAGTATCCGCCGGGAGCGCTCGCCGCGATCGTGACGCCGGCTCTCGGCTCGCCGTCGAAGCACACCTACGCCGCAAGGTTCACCTGGGCGATGCTCGCGCTGCTCGCGGCGGCGATCCTGCTGCTTGCGCAACGCCCACGCGCCGCGTTCGTCGTGGCGCTGGCGCCGCTCCTCCTCGGGCCTCTCGCGGTGAAGCGATTCGACGTGCTGCCGATGCTGCTGACGCTGATCGCGCTCGAGCTCGCGCTTCGCCGGCGGTACGGCTGGTCGGGGGCTGCTCTCGGTCTCGGCACGGCGGTGAAGCTGTATCCCGTCCTGCTCCTGCCGCTGCTGCTCGTCGCCGCGGGCCGCCGCGCGCTCTATGGGTTCGTCGTCGCGTGCGCGGCCGTGGTCCTGCCGTTCTTCGTCCTCTCGCCACACGGCGTGATCGCCAGCGTCCACGAACAGGTGGGGCGCCACCTTCAGATCGAGACGCCGCTCGCGAGCCTCGCCCTGCTTGCGCACTCGTTCGGAATCGTCTCCGTCGGCGTCCTCCCCGAAGCGCACACCTACGGGCTGGGCGGCTCGTCCGGGCTCGCTCTCGCGCTGCTGACGACGGTGCTCTTCCTCGCCGCGCTGATCGCGATCTGGCGCCGCGCTCCGGAGCTCGTCCGCTCGCGCGAAGGGCTCGTGCTGGCGTGGACCGCGACGCTCTGCACGGCAGTCGTGTTCGGACGCGTGCTCTCGCCGCAGTACCTGCTCTGGCTGCTCCCGTTCGTCCCGCTCGTCGGTCTGCGTGCAACGGCGCTGTTCGTCGCCGCGCTCGTCCTGACGAACGTGTGGTATCCGGTGCCCTACCTCGACGTCGTGCTGCACATGGAGCGCGGCGACATCGTCCTGTTGGTCGTGCGCAACCTCGTCCTCATCGCACTGCTGGCGTTGCTGCTCGTGAGAGTCGAACCGCGACTGCAGCGACTCCGGCCAGTGCGACGGTGACGATCGCGGCCGCGATTCGCGGGTGTCCGGCGATGTGGCTCGACACGAGCAAGAGCGCGAGGAGTGCCGGCGCGGCCGCGATGTAGCGGCCCCGGACCGCGAGGGCAAGTCCGGCCACGAGCACGAGCGCGAGCGCGACGGCGAACGGCCACAGGTGGTGACTCGCCCTGGTCAGGATGGGCGCGCCGGTGTACGCGGCACGCCACGCGGCGAGCGCAGCGAGCCCGAGGAGCGCCTGCCGCTTCGTCAAACGGCGTACGAGCACCGGGAGCACGGCCGCGCCGACGAGGGCGGCGACGAGCAGAAGCGGGATCGTCGTGTCGCTCCACAGCCAGTGCAGGACGGTCGAGGGCAACGGGCCGTTCACGTCGCCGCCACGTTCGATCCGGTGGAACATCGTCCCGACGTCCTCGCTGACGAGCATGGGGTCGGCGAGGATCGATGCCGTCGTCACAACGATCGACGCGAGTGCGAGGGCCAGGGTCGGGCCGGGAAGCTCCCGCCACGCAGCTGCGACGCCGAGCGCGAGGAAGGGCATCATCGGGACGAGGAACCGAGGGCCGCCGCTGAAGCCACCGAAGGGGAGGTAGTACGCCGCGTTGTAGAGGAGAAACAGGATCGTGACGGCAGCAGCGACAGCCGACTCCGCGCGGGCGCCGTGGCGCCAGAGCACGACGAGACCGTAGGCCGCGAGTGCCCACACGGGCGTGAGCACGAGGAGACCCTTCGTCGTCAGCAGCAGGTCGACGAGCGCGTGCAGGCTTGGCATCCCGAGGCCGAAGAACCCGTGCGAGTTCGCGCCGATCACGTCGTGCCCGCTCCTGCCGGGCTCGATCACCGCCCGCGAGTAGGCGAGCGACCACGGCCGCCCGCCCGCCCACGTGTTGAACGCGAGCAGTGGCACGATCCCGATCGCGACGCCGAGCGCGTACCTGAGCCGGTCGCGTGCGTAGAACAGGAGCACGAGCGCCACGAGCGCGAGTGGGAACTCAACGTCGACCGCGAGCCCGCCGAGGAGCCCGCCCCACACGGCGTGGCGACGCCGGTCACGGAACAGAACGGCGAACGCGGCGAATCCGAGCAGCGCCGACAACTCGTGGTCGAAGAACAGTGTCGCGAACACCGCGGCGAGGCTGCCCGCACCGAGCGTCACGGCTGCCGCGGTCCCGTAACCCGGCACGAGACGCTCCGCCGTCGTGCGCACGAGGACGAGCAGCAGGAAGAACGGAAGTGCAGCTCCCCAGAGCGCGACCTGCCACGGTGCCGTGTGCGGCATCGCGCGCGCTTCCGCGCGCGGCCACGGGACGCGGTACGGCGGGCCGTGAACGAGCAGCCCCGTCGCCTTCAGCACGAGGTAGTACGGCACGGTGAAGAGCGCGAGTCCGGGCGCCTTGGCGGTGTAGAAGTGCCCGTCGATCCAGGCGTCGTCGCGGGTCCAGCGCTCATACGGATCGATGCGTGGCGTTCCGTGGGTGATCGCCGTGACGAGCGCAAGGTGCGCGTTCTGGTTCGGCCCCGGCAGTTCGATCACAGACGCCCAGGCCAGCGCGAGCGCGAACAAGGGCACGAGCCAGAGACGCTTCCCCACCGGCGCCATTGTGGACCAAGAGAAAATCCCGTCGGCGCGGTGGCGCTTTCGTCCACCTCTCCGACCGGCCCATTCGCGCTTGCGCGCGCCTGAGTCGCTCGGCGGGGCTTCGACCTACTCGCGCTCCGCGCCCGACGGGAGCCGCAATGTACGACGGAACGCGGCCTCCTGCAAGTGCGGTGCAGCACGAAATTCATGCACCGAGCGAGATTCGAGGACGGCTAGCTAGGATCGGCGGCGCATGAGGGGGGTCGTCGTCTCGATGCTCGTTGCACTCGCTCT
The DNA here is from genome assembly GCA_045806045.1 of Gaiellaceae bacterium. Lineage (GTDB taxonomy): Bacteria > Actinomycetota > Thermoleophilia > Gaiellales > Gaiellaceae > PALSA-600. The sequence goes on from JBJMKB010000089.1 coordinate 52,913, forward strand.
TGCGTCCGGCGTCTCCGGCGCGCAAGCAGGCGCACGCGACCTCCCGCACGTCACGCTGATCGGCGACTCAGTCGCGGATGCGATCCCGGGCGACGACCGTGCGGTTGCGATCCTGCGGCAAGGTGTCGATCTCGACCTGGAGGTTGCGCCGTGCCGTCGCGTCGACCAGGACAGCTGCCCGATCGGCGGCGTCCGCCCGCCGAACGTCGTGCAGCTCGTGAAGGCGATGGGCTCGAAGCTCGGCCCGAACATCGTCGTCGCAGTCGGCTACAACGACTTCGAGGATCAGTACGCGCAGAACATCGAGAACGCGCTCGCGGCCATGAAGGAGGCGGGCGTGAAGCACGTGTGGTGGCTCACGCTCCGTGCGGCACACCACCCGTACATCAACATGAACGACGACATCGCCGCGGCCGCCAAGAATCATCCCGAGCTGAGCGTGATCGACTGGAACGTCTATTCGCGCAGCCACCCGGACTGGTTCCAGGGGGACGGGCTGCACCTGCTTGCCCCGGGCTCCGAGGCCATGGCGACGCTGATTCACACCACGCTCGTCGACGACGGCGTCGCGCTCAAGCCGGTGCACGTCAAGACGGCCGCGCTTCCCGCAGCGCGGCACGGGAAGCAGTACGTCGTGAGACTCGCCGCGGCAAACGGCCTCGCGCCGTACCGCTGGTCGCTGCTCGCCCGAGCGCCGAAGGGCTTGCACCTCGAGGCGGACGGCCGGATCATCGGGAAGCCGCTGGTGAAAGCTGGGGCCTACGTGCTGGACGTCCGCGTCAAGGACTCCTCCTCGACGTTCGACACGAAACGCCTCACCTTGCGCGTCAAGTCGTAGCGTTAGCGCGTGCTCTTCCCGACCGTCACCTTCGCGGTCTTCTTCATGGTCGTGCTCCCCGTGTCGTGGGCGCTGATGCGGCATCAGCGAGCGTGGCGGGCGTGGATCCTGCTCGCGAGCTACGTGTTCTACGCCTGGTGGGACTGGCGGTTCGTCGCCCTGCTCGCTGCCTCGACGGTCGTCAACCACGCGCTGGCGGTGGCGATCCACCGCTCGCAGACCGTTGCAGCGCGCAAGTCGTTCCTCGCCCTGGCCGTCGCCTTCGACCTCGGACTCCTCGGCTACTTCAAGTACACGAACTTCTTCCTCAGCTCCGCGGACAACCTGATCGGCACTTCGTGGATCGCTCACGTCGTGCTGCCGGTCGGAATCTCGTTCTACACGTTCATGGCGATCTCGTACGTGGTCGACACGTACCGCGGCGAGCTCGTGCCGGCGTCGTTCTCGCGCTTCGCCGTCTTCCAGGCGTTCTTCCCGCATCTCGTTGCGGGCCCGATCGTGCGGGCGAGCGAGCTGCTCCCGCAGCTCGAGCAGCCGAGGGACCCGCGCCGGGTGGACGTCTCGAGGGCGTTCGTGCTGATCGTCAGCGGCCTCTTCCTCAAGGTTGTGATCGCGAACCACCTCGCGACGCACATCGTCGACGACGTTTTCGCCGCGCCGAACCGCCACTCGTCGCTGGAGGTGCTGGCTGCGACCTACGGCTACGCCGTGCAGATCTTCGCGGACTTCTGCGGCTACACGAACATCGCGATCGGCGTCGCGCTCCTGCTCGGCTTCGAGTTCCCGCAGAACTTCGCGTCACCGTACGCCGCAGTGTCGCTCCAGGATTTCTGGCGGCGCTGGCACATGACGCTCTCGCGCTGGCTGCGCGACTACCTCTACATCCCGCTCGGCGGAAACCGCAAGGGCCGGCTGCTGACCTACCGCAACCTCATGCTGACGATGCTGCTCGGAGGCCTCTGGCACGGGGCGGCGTGGACGTTCGTGGTGTGGGGCGGCATCCACGGCCTCGGTCTCTCCCTCGAGCGTGCGACGGGGTGGCGCCCGAACAAGTGGCTCGGTCGCCTGATCACGTTCCACGTCGTCTGCTTCGCGTGGATCTTCTTCCGAGCCGACTCCTTCGGGCGCGCGGGTGAGGTGCTCGCACGGCTCTTCACGGCGTGGGGCAGACCGTCGCCACTCGTCACGACATCGGTCGTACTCGCGATCGTCGTTGGGATCGCCGGCCAGTACGTGCGACCGGGCGTCGTGGGCGCGACGCTGCGCGGCTTCCAGCGGCTGCCGCTGCCCGCGCAGGCCTCTGCGTTCGCGGTCTCGCTGATGCTGATCAACACCCTCGGTCCCGAAGGGGTCGCGCCCTTCATCTACTTCCGCTTCTGATGCGCATCCCGGCCAACTCGGCAGCGCGCGGCGTGCTCGTCCTGTTCTTCGGGCTGCTTCTCGGCGCGCTCCTCCAGGCGGACGGCCTCCGCAAGCAGGCGCAGATCCAGCCGGCGGGGTTCCAGCGCGACGTGGCGCTGGCGGTGACGCGTCCGCTAGCCGGGATCAGTCGGGCGCTCCACCTCACGACGCCGCGGCACGAGCTGCAGATCGCGCTCGGCCGGCAGAACGAGGACACGATCGATACGCAAGTACACCTCACCCTGCCGCCGCCGGCGGGTCCTCTACCACCCCCGCGGCACACGGGTAGAGCTCTGCCGCGCAAGCCGGAGTTCACGGCGGCCCGGCCGCTCCGGATCTGGGTTGCGGGCGATTCGCTGGCCGAGGTTCCCGGCCAGGCGCTGGAGCGGGTGGCGAACCCGGCAGTCGACGTCGTCGGCGTCGAGAGCCGCCTCTCCACGGGCCTCGCGCGCACCGATCTCTACAACTGGTTCGCGCGCATCCAGCAGGTGCCTGCGCAGCTGCGGCCGGCGGTCGCGGTCTTCTCGTTCGGCGCCGACGACGCTCACGACTACATGGGTGGCGCTCACGTCGGGCCGTTCGGCAGTGCGTCGTGGATCGCCGAGTACCGCCGCCGGGTGGACGGCGTCACGCGCGAGCTGAACGCGCGAGGGATCTACGTCGTCTGGCTCGGGCTGCCGATCCCCGACGGCCCGGGCTTCAAGAAGAGCTTCCCCGTCGTGAATCGCATTCTTCAAGCGGTCGCGAAGAAGCACGCGAAGCAGTCGACGTTCGTCGACACCTGGCACCTGCTCGACGACTTCCACGGCCGCTACGCGCCGTATCTCCGCGTGCACGGAACGCTGACGCTCATGCGCTTGCCCGACGGCGTGCATTACACGGCTGCAGCCGGCGACCTGATCGCCGCGCAGACGCTGAAGCAGCTGCGCGCCGTGTACCGGTTCTAGCCGACGCCGAGCAGGTCGACGACGAACACGAGCGGCTCGTGCGGCTCGATCGCGCCGCCGGCGCCGCGCGCGCCGTACGCCAGCGCCGACGGGATCGTCAGCTTCCGGCGGCCGCCGACGCGCATCCCCTGCACGCCCTGGTCCCAGCCGGGGATCACCTGCCCCTTGCCGAGCTTGAAGTCGAAGGGCTGGTCGCGGTTCCACGACGCGTCGAACTCCTCGCCGCTTCGGAACGCAACGCCGACGTAGTGCACGGTCACCTTCTTGCCGGCGGTCGCCTCGTCGCCCTCGCCGACGACCACGTCCTCGATCCCGCGCTCGAACGGGATGTCGCCTTCGGGCTTCTCGATCTGCGGGCGCTCCAGGGTCATCCCCGCGGACTGTACGCGCGGGATCCGCCAGGCCGCCGGGCCGATCTCAGGCAAACGCGTTCTCCCCCGTCAGCGCGCGGCCGATCAGCAGCTTCTGGATCTGGCTCGTCCCCTCGTAAAGGGTCGTGACGCGCGCGTCGCGCAGGTACTTGCCGACGGGATACTCGTCGACGTAGCCGTAGCCGCCGTGCGCCTGCACCGCCGCGTTCGCCGCGCGCACGGCAACCTCGCTCGCGAAGTACTTGGCGTACGACGCCTCGACCGTATGCCGTTCCCCGCGATCCGCGACGGCGGCCGCACGCCACACGAGCAGGCGCGCGGCTTCCGTCTCGACGGCGATGTCCGCGAGCAGCTCCTGCACGAGCTGGAAGCTGGCGACGCTGCGCCCGAATTGCGTGCGCTCCTTCGTGTACGCGACTGATGCGTCCAGACAGCCTTGGGCGATCCCGACGCACCCAGCGGCGAGCGAGATCCGTCCGTGGTCGAGCGCCGACATCGCGACCTTGAAGCCGCCGCCGAGGTCGCCCACGATCGCGTCGTCACCGACGCGAACGCCGTCGAGGAACAGCTCGGCGGTGTCCTGCGCGCGCAGGCCGAGCTTCCCCTTGATCGGGCGCGCCTCGAAGCCGGGGGCGTCGGTGGGGACGACGAAGCAGGTGATGCCGCGCGGGCCTGCGTCTCCGGTGCGAGCGAAGACGAGGGCGTGTGCCGCCCAGGACCCGAGCGTGATGAAGATCTTCCGGCCGCTGATCGCCCAACCGTCGCCGTCGCGCTCGGCACGCGACTCGAGGCTGCCCGGATCGGAGCCGGCGCCCGGCTCGGTCAACGCGTAGCAGCCGAGCGCGTCGCCGGCCGCGAGCGGTGGCAGGAGTCGCGCCTTCTGCTCGTCGGTCCCCCACGTGGCGACGGTCTTGCCGTAGAGGCCGTTCGAGACGGAGACGATCCCGCGGACGTTGGAGTCGGCGCGGCCGAGCTCCTCGACGAGCAAGGCGTACGACGTCATCTCGAGCCCCATGCCGCCGTGCTCTTCGGGCAGTGCCGCCCCGAGGAACCCGAGCCCGGCGAGCTTCCCGACGATGGAGCGGTCGATCGTCTCGGCGCGGTCCCACTCGGCTGCGTACGGCGCGACCTCGGCGTCGCAGAACGCGCGCGCGGTCTGCCGGATCAGCTGCTGCTCGTCGGAGAGCTCGAAATCCACGCGCCGATCCTAATCCGGTCCAAAAAAATATCCCGCTGAGCCGGTGGCGCTTTCGTCCACCCAACCGACCGGCCGCTTTGGGCTTGCGCCTTCAACAGTCACTCGGCGGGGCTTCGACCTACTCGCGCTCCGCACTCAACGGGATCTGAAATATATGACGCGCACGCGCCCGATGCAAGAGGCGCGTGCGCGAATGTCCGGTTATTCCGAGATTTCCTCGACGAGCTCGCCCGTTCGCCTCGGGTCGGTGTGCCGGGCGACGTCGGCCTGGGCCAGGATGCCGACCAGCTTGCCGTCTTCCTCGGTGACCGGCAGACGGCGCACCTGGTGCTGCTCCATCAGCCGGAGCGCCTCGTCGAGGTCTTGCTGCGGATCGACCGTGACGAGGTTCTGCGACGCGACGTCGGTCACCTTCGTCGCGCGCGGATCGCGCTCCTCCGCGACGACGCGCAGAGCGATGTCGCGGTCGGTGATGACACCGGCGAGCTTGCCGTCGCCGTCGACGATCGGGGCGATGCCCGTGTCCTCGTCGCGCATGAGCCTCGCCGCGTCGACGACGGTGTCGTCCGGGCGGACTGCACGCGGATTCTTCGTCATGACCTCACGAATTTGAGTCATGCGGCCTCCTAGCTCTTGTTGGCGGTCGCCTTGCCGCCCTTGCGGCCCGCGGCAACCTTCTGCGCGTGGGTTCCGCCCTGCTTCGAGCTGCTGCGGGACGAACCCGAATGCGACTTCTCGCCGCCGTGCTTCGACGCGTTCGGAGAGTTCGCGATCTTCGCGGCACGCTCCTTGGACATCCCCTTGTCCTTCAGCGCCTCGTACTGCTTCTCGTTCTTGACGCTCGCTCGCTTACCTGGCACCTGGCCCCCTTTCGCTCTTGGTCATAGGCTTTGTCCCCGTGGCGAAGCCGATGCAAACGACGGTGCGGCGCCTCGGCATCGGTGACGAGGACGTCGTGCGCCGGGTCGCCGAGCGCGAGCCGCAGACCGCGCTGCTCGCCGACGAGCGGACGATCTTCGTCGCGGCATTCCACGGCGACGAGCCGGTCGGCTTCGCCTTCGGGTACGAGCTGCCGCGCCGGCACGGTGCGCCGACGATCCTCTTCGTCTACGAGCTCGAGGTCGAGGAGGAATACCGCCGTCAGGGCATCGCGACGCGACTGCTGACCGAACTGCAGCGTGCCGCGCCCGCCGCGGCCTCGTTCGTGCTCGCGGAGACGGACAACGACGCGGCCAACACTCTCTACGAGTCGCGCGGCGGGTTGCGAAGCGAGGCGGTGATGTGGGACTTCCCGTCCGTGGACTGATGACCGTCGTGCGTCCGGCGACGGATGACGACGTCGACCTGCTCGTGGGCTGGCACGGCGATCCCGAGACGTCGAGGTACTGGGACGGCGAGACGTTCACGCGCGCGCAGATGCTCGACCGGCTGCACCGCGAGCCCGTCGACGCGTGGATCGTCGAGTCGAATGGCAAGCCCATCGGCTACCTGCAGTCTTGGTGGGAGGAACACGGCCCGCGGCGGGGCGGCCTCGACGGCTTCCTGATCCCGGCCGCGCGCGGGCTCGGCCTGATGCCGGACGCCGCGCGGGCGCTCGCGAGGTCGCTGCTCGACGCCGGCTGGGAGTACGTCACCGTCGACCCATACGAATGGAACGAGCGCGCGCTGCGCGGCTGGCGGAGCGCCGGCTTCGTCCAGGTCTCGCGCCATGAGCCCGACGAGGATCACACCGCGCCGTGGGTGCTCATGCGCTTCGAGCCGGAACCCGGTTCGTGAGGTTCCGCCGGTGTCAGTCTGCCTGGGGAATGTCGTCGGCGTCGGGCGCTTCCCGCGTCGGGTCGGGCACGGGTGAGCCTTGGACTTCGTCGTTGCGGTCGTCCTCGGGCGGCTCGCCGCCGGGATCCAGCTCGGGCTCTTCCATCAAGTCCTCCTCTCAGTCCCACCACAGATAGAGCGTCCCGGACGACTGGAGCTCGCCCGCCAGCGCCTCGACCGTGCCGGTGCCCTGGTCGACGATGTCCGGGTCGAAGCGGTACATCGACCGGGCCAGGAGGACTACCTCCTGCCCGCTCGGCGGAGAAGCGAAGCGTCCCTCGACGAAGTCGGCGCCGACGCCATAGATGGTGAAGGGGTGCCAGCTGTCGAGCTTCTGGAGCCATTCGACGACGGCGGGCGTCTCGATCCCGTAGCTCCCGGCGCCGCTCACGGCGGCAGCGCGCACGGCCGCCCACTTGTCGCGCGTCGGCAGCACGAGGATGGCATCGCGGCCGCTGCTGTACCCCTGGGTGTTCACGTAGCGGAAGACGTAAGCGCCTCGTCGCAGGTAGTCGCGGTTCCAGCGCTCGAGCGACGCCTGTGCCTGCTTGTGCGCGATGCGGAAACCGACGGCACCGGGGAGGCCGACCACCTTCACCGGCTGCTCGCGAGTGTCGTGCGCAAACGCGGCGACGGTCTGTTCGAAGCCCGCGCTGTCGTGAAATGCGACGGGGCCGCTGCCGGTCCCCGCGCGCGTGACGGCGATCTCGTCGGGCCGCTCCCGGACCAACGCGTTCAGCACCTGCCCCGTCACGGCGCCTGCCTCGCGTGGATCGTCCCCTCGCGGGTCCGCTGTCGTCGCGACGTGGCCGCCCGCGGAGCCGCAACCGGTGAGGAGCAACGCGAGCAGCAGAAGAGTGGCGCGCTTCACGTGCGGTCGCTACCCTTCGAGCGATGAACGCGACCCGGACGACGACGACGCTGCGCCGCGCGCGGCCTTCGGTCGCCGGATCGCGCGCGGCATAACGCAGGCGACCTCCTGATCTTCTTCTCTCGACACGCAGGAGGTGCGTTGTGAAAGTCGTCCTTCCCGACAACTCGGAGCTCGAGCTCGAAGCCGGCGCCACCGGGCTCGACGCCGCGCGCGCCATCGGCTCCAGGCTGGCGGAGCAGGCCGTGCTCGTCCGCTCCGACGGTTCCACCCAGGACGTGCGCGCGCCGCTGCACGACGGCCAGCGGATCCAGTTCCTCACCACCCGCGATTCGACCGACCCCGACGCGCTCTACGTGCTCCGGCACTCGGCCGCGCACCTGCTCGCCGAAGCGGTTCGCCGGCTGCATCCCGGGGTGAAGGTCGCGATCGGACCGCCGATCGAGAACGGCTTCTACTACGACTTCGACTTCCCGGAGCCGATCACCGAAGCGGATCTCGCGACGATCGAGGACGAGGTCAAGCGAGAGATCAAGGAGGGCCGCGAGTGGTCTCGCGAAGAGATCTCTCGCGACGATGCGCGCGCGCGCTTCGAGGCCGAAGGCGAGCCGTACAAGGTGGAGCTCGTCGACTCGGCGCAGGGCGACATCTCGCTTTACCGCCAGGGCGATTTCACCGACCTCTGTCGCGGCCCGCACCTGCAGAACGCGAAGCCGATCAAGGCGTTCAAGCTGACCGGCCTCGCCGGCGCGTACTGGCGCGGCGACGAGAAGAACAAGCAGCTCACCCGCATCTACGGTACCGCGTTCTACAGCCAGGGTGATCTCGATTCGTATCTCGAGCGGCTCGAGGAGGCCCGCAAGCGCGATCACCGCAAGCTCGGCGTGCAACTCGACCTCTTCCATCTCGAGGAGATCTCCCCGGGCTCGCCGTTCTGGCACCCGAAGGGGATGGTGATCTGGAACGAGCTCGAGGACATGCGCAGGCGCGAGGACGCCCGGCGTGGCTACGTCGAGGTGAAGACCCCGCTGATCTTCGACAAGGTGCTCTGGGAGCGGTCCGGACATTGGGAAAAGTTCCGCGAGAACATGTTCCTGATTCCGGAGGAGGATCATCTCTTCGCGATCAAGCCGATGAACTGCCCGGGGCACATGGTGCTGTTCGCAGACAAGCTGCGCAGCTACCGCGAGTTGCCGCTGCGCTACGCCGAGGCTGCACCGCTCCACCGCAACGAGCCGTCGGGCACCTTGCACGGCCTCACCCGCGTGCGACACGTCACCCAGGACGACGCGCACATCTTCTGCACCCGCGAGCAGATCGAGAACGAGATCTTCGCGTGCCTCGACTACGCGAAGTTCATCTACGACCTCTTCGATCTGCAGTCGGGCTTCGAGCTCTCGACTCGCCCCGAGAACCGGCTCGGCACCGACGAGGAGTGGGACTTCACTGAGAGCGCGCTAAAGGCTGCGCTCGACCGGCGCGGCCTCGAGTACTCGATCAACGAGGGCGACGGCGCGTTCTACGGCCCGAAGATCGACCTGCACATGAAGGACTCGCTCGGTCGCTCGTGGCAGATGGGGACGATCCAGCTCGACAGCCAGCAGCCCGCGCGGCTGAATTGCCGCTACGTCGGCGCCGACAACGCCGAGCACGTTCCCTACGTGGTGCATCGCGCGCTGATGGGCTCGTTCGAGCGCTTCATCGGCATCCTGACCGAGCACTACGCAGGGGCGTTCCCGTTCTGGATCGCGCCGGTCCAGATCCGGATCGTTCCGGTCGGCGAGGGCAATCGCGCTGCGGCGCACGCCCTGGCGGAGAAGCTCGGCCCGTACCGGGTCGAGGTGGACGACTCCGCCGAGACAGTCGGCAAGCGGATCCGGAACGCCGAGGTCGAGAAGATCCCGTTCGTCGTCGTCTACGGCGAGAAGGAGTCGGACGATTCCCTCGCGATCCGGGAGCACGGCGGGGAGCAGACCACCCTTTCGCTGGCTGATTTCCGGGCAAAACTTGCTACCCTGAATCCCTGGCAAGTAGGGGCGGAACCGTCTCTCACCTCCTAGCTCACGCTTCGGAGGTTCAATCTGTGCTTTCCACTCGACAGGTTGACGAGATCCTCCGCCGCTGCCCCCCAGCGGTTTCGTCATTTATGAGGAGGTCAACACGAGCTTGGTGAACAGCATTTGAGGCCGCGCAGGCGTTCCGGATTCGAACCGCCGCGCCGTCCCGAGCCCCAGACGCGGATCAACGACGCGATTCGTGTCCCGAAGGTTCGGCTGATCGGCGAGAACGGAGAACAACTCGGAATCAAGACGACGGACGATGCCCGTGAGTACGCCTACGGGAAGAACCTCGATCTCGTCGAGGTTGCTGCGCAGGCCGACCCGCCGGTCGCGCGGGTGATGGACTACGGGAAGTACCGGTACGAGCAGGAGCAGAAGGCGAAGCTCGCGCGAAAGCACCAGACACAGATCAACGTCAAGGAGATCAAGCTCAGGCCCAAGATCGGGATCCACGACTACAACACCAAGAAAGGCCACGTCGAGCGTTTCCTCAACCAGCGCGCGAAGGTCAAGGTGACGATCATGTTCCGCGGCCGGGAGACGACACACCCGGAGCGCGGACGGGATCTGCTGATGCGGCTGGCGGAGGACGTGAAGGAGATC
>JBJMKB010000090.1:0-25840 GCA_045806045.1 Gaiellaceae bacterium
CAGCGGTTCGGCCAGGAGGTCGAAGAGCACGTTTTGCCCGTTGAAGTCGCCCAGTTCAACCTCCGAGATATCACTGAACCGCAGGCGCACAACCCTCGCCTCAGGAAGCTGCGCGATGAGTTCGAGGTCAATATCCACTGTTGGCCCTTCGCGGTCGAGGTAGACGCGAAGGATCTCTGCGTCGTGGTAGGGGAGGTCGGGAAGAGTTGCCACGACCGCAACCTAGAGTGGGCGCGCGCGATCCGCAATCGCCTGCGCGAGCGTCCTCACGCCCGAAGAGCTCGACGTGATCCGGCCGAGCCGGCGGCGGGTCTCTTCATCCCTGTTGCCAACGCTGACAAACATCGGCAATAATTAGCTTGATTCGCCGTGTCGGGGCGGGGGAGAGCGATATTCGGCGTTGCGAGAAACGGCTTGATACCTTGCCTCTCGTCGCGGGGCGTGGCGCAGCCTGGTTAGCGCGCTAGTCTGGGGGACTAGAGGTCCCGAGTTCGAATCTCGGCGCCCCGACTGAAAGCCCCGCGAGCGGGGCTTTTTCTTTGCGCGTGAGGCGGCTGACTTCGCGTCCGCGGGTCGCGCCGTTTCGCGGATGCTGCGCCGCTACCGTCGCTGGATGGCAAACGAGGAGCTCGTGACCAGCCTGCGGTCGCTTCACAAGGCGCTCCTCGATGCCGAGCGCAAGAACGTCGAGCGCATCCACGGGCCGATGACGAACACCGAGTTCTTCCAGCTCGTCTCGGACAAGCTCCGCTACGGCTGGCTTCAGCCGCTGAACGACCTCGTGCTCGCGGCCGACGACGGGGAGGACGTGAGCGATCGCGCGCGCGAGCTTCTTCGCCCGCCCGACTCGTCCACGCCGTTCGGCCGCCGGCTGATCGCACTCATGCAAACGGATCCGACGCTCGTGCTCGCGCAAGGCCGCGTCGCGAAGCTTCTCTAGGCTACGAGGCATGGAGCAGGAGTTCGTCGCACTCGGACACGCCGGCAGCGATGCCTACGCCGGACTCGAAACGTTCCCGAACCCGGGCGTCGCGACGGTCGAGATGGTCAGCGACGAGCTGACGGCAATGTGCCCGATCACGAACCAGCCGGACTTCTACACGGCGACGATTGCATACGAGCCGCGCGGTCTCTGTCTCGAGTCGAAGTCGCTGAAGATCTATCTGTCGCGCTTCCGCGACCAGGGCGCGTTCTGCGAGGCGCTCGCCGTCCAGATCCGGGACGAGGTCGCCGCGGTGCTCGAGCTCGACGCAACGGCCGTGCACGTGACGCTCCGCCAGAAGGCACGCGGCGGAATCACGATCACCGCCGCCGCCTGAACTATGCCGCGTGATCGGTGCGCTCGGCGAGGAGCGCCGCGATCGTCGCGCCCTGCTCGGCGATCAGCTGGTCGCGGGCTACGAGTTCGCCCGCCATCTGTTCCAACCGCTCGCGCAGCGCGATCTCGACGACCGTCGCTCCGACGGCAGACGGTGGGGCAGCCTGCGGCTCGACGAGCTTCCGCGCATGCGCCGTCACGCGCAGGTCGTCCCACTGCTCGGAGATCACTCCGGCAAGCGCGAGGCGCGTGATGAATCCCATGTCGACCAGGATCTCGCCGATCTTGCCGCCGACTTCCCGCTGCACGGCGAGCGCCTCGTCGAGCTGTCGCTGGTCGATCAGTCCGCGCTCGACGACGATGTCGCCGAACCTTCTCTTGGCCGCAGCTTCCATTGCCGTCATGCGGTCATCGGCCGCGACGGGTGACGAGGCATCCCCCGTTAGGTGGAATACGAATGAGCCGTCCAGACCTTGTCCGGCCGCTCGCGGTGCTAGATGATCGCGCAGGCCCCCCGGAATGCGGCGACTTCTCCTTGCTCTTGTCCTCGCTCTGCTCCTGCCTGCGACGGCGCAGGCAGGCGTGCGCGTGTCCGCGTTCTACTACTCGTGGTACGGAACCGCGTCGAGGGACGGCGCCTTCGACCACTGGGCCCAGCGCGGGCACACACCGCCCGACGACATCGCATCCGCCTACTACCCGGCGCAGGGCCTCTACTCGTCATCTGACCGGTTGGTCGTCGCGGCGCAGATGGACGAGATCCGTGCGGCGAGGATCGACGAGATCGCGGTTTCCTGGTGGGGGCGCGGGTCTGCGGAAGACCGCCGGCTGCCCATTGTCGTGGCCGCCGCGCACGCCGCCGGAGTGACCGTCGCCGTGCACCTCGAGCCCTACACCGGCCGCACCGTCGCCGGGACCGTCGCCGACCTCGAATACCTCCGCACGTTCGGCATCCGCACCTTCTATGTCTATCGACCCACCGACTTGCCCAGCGGCGACTGGCTGCTTGCTCAGCCCGCGCTGCACGCCGGCGGGTCGACGCTCTTCGCGCAGACGGCGCTCGTCGGGTGGGCCGCCGCCAGCGGCTTCGACGGCGTCTACACCTACGACATCGTCGTCTACAGCGCGGACAAGTTCCGGCGGCTGTGCAGCCAGGCCCACGCGCACCAGCTGCTGTGCGCGCCGTCGGTCGGACCCGGATACGACGCGCGGCGCGGTAGTGGCGATCCCATCGTCAAGCGGCGGCGCGCCGGCGCGACCTACGACGCGATGTGGACGACGGCAATCGCAAGCGGAGCCGACCGCGTGACGATCACGTCCTTCAACGAGTGGCACGAGGGCACGCAGATCGAGCCCGCTGCACCGGCGCATCGCCGCGGCCGCTATCGCTATCTCTCCTACGACGGAGCCTGGGGGCTGCACGGCATGGCGGCGGAAGATGCCTACCTGGAACGCACGGCCTACTGGTCGGACGTCTTCCGCAAGACGTCGCCGCTGCAGCCGAAGACGAGCGCTCCGTAGATCCCGCTGTCCTCGACGCCTCGCAACTGGAGATGCGAGCGGTCGACGACTGCATCCGGCCACGCGTCCAGGCCGATCGACGCTGCGCCTTCGTCCGAACCGAAACCGAGCAGCGCGTCGAGCGAGATGACGCTGCGCTTTCCGGTTTGGCGCCGCGCGACTCCCTCGAGCTCGCGAAGCTCTTCGAGCGGGTCGATCCGCACGTTCGAGTCCGACCCGATGCACATGCCGATCTCGCGGTGGCAGACACGCGCGACGGGGAGGAAGCCGTCGCCGAGGTTCGCCTCCGTGGTCGGACAGACGCAGATGCGCGCGCCGGCGTCGCGGAGGAGGTCGAGCTCGTGACCGTCGGCATGCGTCGCATGCACGACCGTCGTCCTCGGCCCGAGGCATCCCTCTCGTTCGAGGAGCTCGATCGGCCGCACGCCGTGCTCCGCGAGACACTCGTCGATCTCGCGCGGCTGCTCGTCCGCGTGGACGTGCAGCACGAGCTCGTGCTCGCTCGCATACCTCCCGAGCTCGCGTAGCGCGCCGGCGGGGCAAGCACGAACGGAGTGGGGGGCGACCCCGACGCGGATCCCTTCGCCGCGGAGTGTCTCGAGCTCGCGCAGGTAGTCGGCCACGGACTCCTGGCGGAACCGCGGAATGCCGCCGCGGAGATAGCAGGCATACAGGAGCGTCAGCTCGATCCCGGCCTCTCTCGCCGCCTCCGCCGCGGCCCGCCCCTCGTCGAGGCCGAGGTAGTGGAACTCGCCGACCGCGGTGTAGCCGTTGGCCCGAAGCTCGCGGTAGACGTCGACGTACTCGCGCCGCACGTCCTCGACCGTGAGAGACGCTGCAAGCGCCAGCATCTCCTCGCGCCAGGCCCAGAAGTCCCCGCCATGGTCTCGCCCCCGCAGCGCCCGCTGGAACGCGTGGCAATGGGCATCGACGAATCCGGGGAGGGTCAGCACCGGCATATGCTGACACCGTGACCCGCCGCCGTCTTCCGAACGCGCTCACGATCGCGCGCATCCTCCTGATTCCCGTCTTCGTCTGGTTGATCACGACCTGCGACGGCGGGCGATCGTGGCCGGCGGCGATCGTCTTCGGGATCGCGGGTGTCACAGACCAGGTCGACGGCTTCCTCGCGCGCCGGTGGCACGTCGAGTCGCGCTTCGGCAAGATCGCCGACCCGCTCGCCGACCGGCTGATGATCGACGCGGCAGTGGTGCTGCTCATCCACGCAGGCCGCCTGCCCTGGCTCGCGCTGCTCATCCCGGCGCGCGACCTCATCACACTGGTCGCGACGCCGATCGTGATGGGCCACGGCTACGAGTTTCAAGTCAACCTCCTCGGCAAAGCAGCAACGTGGCTGCTCTACGCGGCCCTGGGGTTCATCATGGTGACGCACAACGGCACAGCGTGGCCGCTCTGGGTCTTCTGGACCGGTCTCGTCCTCGCGTTCGTCGCGCTGGGCGAATACGTGGTGAAGGCAAGGCGGGAGGTGCTGGCATGAGAGCAGTCGTCATGGCCGGCGGCGAGGGGACGCGGCTGCGGCCGCTGACCTCGAACCAGCCGAAGCCGATGGTCCCGATCGTCGGGAAGCCTTGCATGGAGCACATCCTCGAACTGCTCCGCGAGCACGGCTTCGAGGACGTCGTGATCACGGTCGCCTTCCTGCCACAGGCGATCCGCTCCTACTTCGGCGACGGCGAGAGCCTCGGCCTCAACGTCGAGTACTCGGTGGAGGAGAGCCCGCTCGGCACGGCGGGCTCCGTCAGGCTTGCGAGCGACCGCCTGGACGACACGTTCCTCGTCATCTCGGGCGATGCGCTCTGCGACATCGACCTCGGCAAGATCGTCGAGTTCCACAAGGAGCAGGGAGCTGCGGTCACGATCGGGCTCAAGTCGGTCGAGAACCCGCTCGAGTTCGGGATCGTCGTCACCGACGAGGACGGCCGCGTCGAGCGCTTCCTCGAGAAGCCCTCGTGGGGCCAGGTGTTCTCCGACACGATCAACACCGGCATCTACGTGCTGGAGCCCGAGGTGTTGCGGCACATCCCGACCGACCGCCCGTACGACTTCTCGAAGGAGCTCTTCCCGCTGCTGCTCGAGATGGGCCGGCCGATCTACGGCTACGTGTGCGAGGGCTACTGGCAGGACATCGGGAACCTCGACCAGTACCGCCAGGCGAACTTCGACGCGCTCGACGAGAAGGTACGGCTCGACATCCCGGGGCTGAAGCTGCGCGGCGACGTGTGGATCGGCGAGGGCGTCGAGATCGACGACGTCGAGGGCGTCGAGGGACCCGCCTTCGTCGGCAACTACTGCAGCATCTCGCCCGAGGCCTCGGTCGGCCCGTACACCGTGCTCGGCCCTGCGACGACGCTGCGCGAACGGGCGCGCGTATCGCGGTCGGTGATCGATGCGTCGTGCTACATCGGCCGCAGCACTGTGATCGAGGGCGCCATCCTCGGCCGCAACTGCGACGTGCGACCGCACGCGCGCGTCCACGAAGGCGTCGCGATCGGCGACCAGGTCACGATCGGCGACCAGGCGGTCGTCTTCCCGGGCGTGCGGATCTACCCGTACAAGGAGGTCGAGTACGGGGCGCAGATCCACGAGAGCCTGATCTGGGAATCGCGCGCGTCGACACGCGTATTCGCGCAGGACGGAGTCGTCGGGCTCGTCAACGTCGACCTGACACCCGACGTCGCGCTCCGATTCGGCGCTGCGCTCGGCACGTCGCTGAAGCGCGGCGGCCGCGTCGTCGCGAGCCGCGAGAGCGCGCCGGCCTACCGGATGATCAAGCGCGCGCTCATCTCGGGCCTCAACTCGACGGGCGTGCAGGTCGCGGACCTGCGCACGCTGCCGGCGCCGGTCGGCAAGCACCTGCTGAAGACGCAGGGCTACGACGCGGCGTTCCACGTCGGTGCGTCTACGACCGACCCGGAGGCGGTGCAGATCCGGCTCTTCGAGCGTCCGGGCGTCGCACTGTCGGGCGCGATGCAGAAGGAGATCGAGAAGCACTTCATCCGGCAGGAGCTGCGGCGCGTCCCGTTCGGCGACGTCGGCGGCATCTCCTATCCGGCGCGCGCACGCGAGAGCTACGCCAGCGACCTGCTCGGCGAGCTCGACCAGGAGGCGATCCGCGAGCGCGGATTCCGCATCGTCGTCGACTACGGCTATTCGGCCGCGAGCTACGTGCTTCCGCTGCTGCTCGGCCCGCTCGGCGTGGAGTCGGTGACGGCACACCCGTTTGAATCGGACTCCAGCTCGGCGCCTGTCCGGCTCGGCGAGATCATCGACCAGGCGCGCCGGCTCGTGCAGCCGGTCGATGCGCACTTCGGCGCCGTGTTCGACCGTTCCGCGGAGCGGATGTTCCTGATCGACGAGACGGGGCGCGAGATCCGCCCCGACCAGGCACTCCTCCTCTTCCTGCGCCTGATCGGCGACGCCGGCGGGAGCGGGACGATCGCCGTCCCCGTGACCGCGACGAGCCAGGTCGAGGAGGTCGTCGGCGACCGGCTGCAGGTCGTGCGGACACAGGCCTCGCTCGCGGGGCTGACGCAGGCAGCGGCCGAGGACGGCGTCGTCTTCGCCGGTGCTCCGGGCGGCGGATACGTGTTCCCGCACTTCCTCCCGGCCTACGACGCGATCGCCTCGCTCTGCAAGCTGCTCGAGCTCCTCGCCGCCTCGGAGCAGCCCCTGTCCAAGCTCGTGGCAGGACTGCCGCGGCCGACGCTGATCCACCGGCAGCTCCAGTGCCCGTGGGCACTCAAGGGCACGGTGATGCGCGTCCTGAACGAGCGCTACGCCGACGGCGACGTCGACGTGACGGACGGGATCAAGATCTTCGACGAGCGCGGCTGGGTGCAGGTGCTGCCCGACGCCGACGAGCCGGTCATCCACCTCTACGCCGAGGGCGACACGACCGAGTCCTCCGAAGAGCTCGAAAGCGAGCTCCGGACGCTGGTCACCGAGGTGATCGAGCGGGAGGAGATCGGCGCCCGGGCCTGAACACCGAATGGGCCTGAACCCTTAAGCTGAGGTTGACGGTTCCGGCAGGCTCTGCTGGAATCAGGTTATCCCCTCGACCGCGACGAAAGGCGGCACCGTGGAACCGCTCCCCGATCTCGGCTCGCTGAAGGACGACGAGCTGAAAGGCCTGATCGACGACCTCGAGCAGCAGGAGCGCGAGGTCAGCTATCAGCGCCGCCTGCTGCACGGCAAGATCGACATCCTGCGCGCCGAGCTCGTCGCGCGGCTGCAGAAGTCCGGCGGCCGAAGCGTCCTCGACCAGGTCGACGTCGACCGGCTGACGGAGATCCTGACGGGGAAGGCCGCGCCTCCCGGCTGATGTCGATCGTCTATTGCCAGGAGTGCGGCTTCCAGAACCCGGAGGCTGCGAACTACTGCTCGCGCTGCGGCGCGCTTCTCACCAAGGGGGAGCACGCGGCCGAGACGACGCAGACGTTCTCGCCCGAGGAGGTCGGCGAGCTCGAGCACGAGGAGTTCGGCCTCGAGGGGCCGGCGCTCGTCGTGCGCGCGGGCGGCGGCAGGGCGGGGGAGAGCTTCCGTCCGAACGGCGAGCGTACCCGGATCGGACGCTCGCCGGACTGCGACGTCTTCCTCGACGACGTCACCGTCTCTCGCAACCATGCGGTGCTCGTGGAGCAGAACGGCAAGTTCCACGTCGAAGACCAGGGCTCGCTCAACGGCACGTTCGTGAACCGGCGCCGGATCGACAACGCACCGCTCGAGAACGGCGACGAGCTGCAGATCGGCAAGTACCGGATGACGTTCATCGCATGACGAGCATTGCGAAGCAACAGCATCTGCCGCAGCAGCGCGAGCGCCTGCTCCGGATCGGCGAGGTCGTGCGCCGGCTCACGGCAGAGTTCCCCGACATCTCGATCTCGAAGATCCGGTACCTCGAGGACGAGGGGCTACTCACGCCGCGGCGGACGCAGGGCGGCTACCGGCTCTTCAGCGAGTCGGACCTCGAGCGCCTGCAAACGATCCTGCGCCTGCAGCGCGACGAGTTCCTCCCGTTGCGCGTGATCCGCGACGAGCTCGACGCGCCGGGGATGAAGGAGCGGAAGCGCCGGCGGCCGGTTGCGCTCGGGTCGGAGGAGGAGACGATCTCGCTCGACGAGCTGTGCGAGCGCGCCGGGATCGACGAGACGCTCGCGAAAGAGCTGGAGGACTTCGGCCTGCTGGCACCCGTCGGCACTGCGCGCGACAAGCGCTACCTCGAGTCGGACGTCGACGTCGCAGCCACGTGCGAGCAGCTCGCGCGCTACGGCGTCGGGCCGCGCAACCTGCGGACGTTCCGCACCGCGACCGGCCGGCAGTCGGCGCTGATCGAGCAGCTGTTCGCACCAGCATTGCGCGGACGCAACCGCGAACGCCGCGAACAGGCGTTGCACGACCTGCAGCAGCTCGCCGACGTGGCGAGCGAGCTGTCGTCGCTGCTCTTCTGGCGCGACCTGCGAGACTTCGCACAGTGACCGACCTGCGCTCGAAGATCCGGGAAGTCGACGACTTCCCGACTCCCGGCGTGGGGTTCAAGGACATCACGCCGCTGCTCGCCGACCCGGACTCGCTCCGCGCGACGGTGACTGAGCTTGCCGACTGGGTGAAGGCGAAGGACTGCGACCTCGTCGTCGGCGCCGAGGCGCGCGGGTTCATCCTCGGAGCCGCGATCGCCGCGGAGGCCGGCGTCGGCTTCGTGCCGGCGCGCCGGCCGGGGAAGCTGCCGCCCGAGACGGTGAGCGTGACCTACGCGCTCGAATACGGCCAGAACTCGCTCGAGCTGCATCCCGACCTGATCCCGCACGGGGCGAAGGTCGTGATCCACGACGACGTGCTCGCGACGGGCGGAACCGTCGAGGGGATCAAGAACCTCGTCGAGCAGCTCGGCGGCGTGGTTGTCGGCACGTGCTTCATCATCGAGCTGACGTTCCTTGGGGGACGCGAGCGGCTCGCGGGAACCGACGTGCACGCCCTCATCACCTATTAGTGCGTCCCTCGACCGGCGGCACTGTCGGTGCGCTCGTCTTCTTCCACGGGTACTGGGGCATCCGTGAGGACTTCCTCGGATTCCTCGAGTCCCTGCCGTAAATGTCCGATACGTGGGGTAGGACTTTCCCCATGTACGACACGCTGACGACGTCCTACACGTTCAGCTGCCCCATCCACGGGGAGACCCGAGTGCGGCTGTCGCACTTCCGCCGGCTCGAGCAGCTGCCGGGCGCGCAGCATCCCTCGGTCTATCGCATCGAGTTCGACTGCGGCTGCGGCGGCGACCACCCGGCGCTCGTCACCCACGGCGAGCTCGACTGGGCGCCGCTCGGCCTCCAGGACTCGACGACGTTCGTGAACCTGATGACGTCGCGTGTCGAGGCGCTCGGGACGGAGCTCGGCGAGCTCGCGGCGGCGAGGATCAAGGCGGGGGAGTGGCCGTGGAGCTTCTTCTGCTGGCCGGAGGAAAGGCCGCGGCCGGTGTTCCCCTCGGCGTTCAAGCTGCTCGCGCCCGCCGCGTCGGGTGACCGGGTGGGGCTCCTCGTGCGCTGCCCGGCGTGCGGGAAGGTGTCGATCAACCTCGTCTCGCGCGCGCACGTCGACGTGCCGTTCGTCAACGATCGCGACGTGGGAGTGGTGGAGCACGTCTTCGACGCAGATGTCGCGACGACGGTGGACGAGTTCCACGCGGAGCTCTGGTCGGGCTCCTTCGACGCGCGCCGTCTCGCACTTGAGTAGAGCGTTCCCTCCCGCCAGGGATTCTGCGCTGTCGTCGCACGCCGATACGTGGAGCGGGTCTTATGAGCGTCCTTCAGCCGCAGCCGACGCGGGGAGCCGGGCTGCTCCTCGTCCACTGTGCCGCCATCGCCGACGAGCGGCCGAGCGCGTACGCGCGCCTCGAGCAGCAGCTCGGGCGTGAGCTCGCGCGCCTGCTCGTGGTCGGGCTCGCGGGCCCTCAGGGGCGACGCGGCTCGTCTTCGCCGTAGACGCGGACGAAGAGGAAGATCAGGAAGCCGGCGACGCAGCCGGTGATGAAGGAGACGGCGCTGCCGTAGCCCACCGCGCGCCCGCCGATCCAGATGAAGAGCCCGAAGAAGAGGGCCCAGAGGAACGAGATGATCCCGTGGTCGATCGACGGCGGCCGAAGGTGCATCGAGGCGCGATGCTATCGACCCGGCACGACAGCCGGTGCGCCTCCCGGCACGCGGATCATGCGCCGCGCGGTCGCCATCGAGACGCCCGCGCCGTAGTCGAGCATCACCGCTTCGACGCTGGACCAAAAAAAAATTCACCGAGCCGGTGGCGCTTTCGTCCACCTCTCCCGGGAACCTTCGCCTTGCGGCTACTGCCCTCGGGAGCGGCTTCGACCTACTCGCGCTCCGTGCTCGGTGCAAGAGGGAACATACGACCTCCCGCGCACATGCACAAGAGGCTTCGGCGGCGGTTTCCTGCAATTTGCGAAGACTTCCCTGAGCGCAGCCCGATTTAGCGTTTCGTGCTGCGTGCTCCAAAGGGGGTCGGACCAGAAATTCACCGAGCCGGTGGCGCTTTCGTCCACCTCTCCCGTGAACCTTCGGCTTCCGCCTACGGCCCTCGGGAGCGGCTTCGACCTACTCGCGCTCCGTGCTCGGTGCACGAGGGAACATACGACCTCGGACAGGTCCTCGCAAGACCGGTCCGTCGCGAAATTGCTGCATTTTGCGCACAGCGAATTGTCCACATTTCCACGGCTTTTGCGGCGGCCTGGGGACAATCCTGTGGATCATGCGACGCCGGGTGTGTCGGACCGGTGGACGTGGCCCGACGGTGCAGAACCTGCCGAAGCTTGACCCGCCGCGACTGTCCGAAAGGGTCACACCGGGGTCAGACCCGGATCGAAGCCGCCGGCCTCGGAAACCGTCGAACGAGCAGCGGATCCTTGTGGCGACCGTCCATCGTCGCGGCGTCCCGACTAGCCGGCGGTCGATGGCCGCGCAGGACATGACCGGGGTCTGACCCCGGTGGTAGGCCCTTCGGGACACGTCCGCGCGGGAGGGGGAACGGCCATTTCTCGGTCAACTTTCCATAACACGTCTTCCTGTGCATTCAGCACGGGGCCTGAACAACCCCTGAAACGGGTGGTTTGCACCGACGTGGCAGTGGCTAAGAATTGTCTGCGTGCCAGCCGAGACGGACATCCTCCTGCTGAGCGACGACCTGCGGCAGCTGGTCGACGCCGCGGAGGAACGCGGGAACGTCCTGCAGTCCGAGCTGAACGACGTGCTCGAGCCGTTGAGCCTCGACCCGCTCGAGATCGACGCCGTCTACCGCGAACTCGAAGCGCGCCAGATCGACGTCGTACTCGACGTGAACGAAGACGGCGAGGCGGCCCCGCAACCGCAGCCCGCGCCGGAGCCGCTGCAGATATCCTGGGAGACGACGACCGACGCGCTCCAGCTCTTCCTGCGCGAGGCCGGGCGGCACCCGCTCCTGACCGCCGCCCAGGAGGTCGCACTCGCGAAGAAGATCGAGCAGGACGACGCGCAGGCGAAGCAGCGGATGATCCAGTCCAACCTGCGGCTCGTCGTCTCGATCGCGAAGAACTACCGCAACCAGGGGCTGCCGTTCCTCGACCTGATCCAGGAAGGGACGCTTGGCCTGATCCGCGCGGTCGAGAAGTTCGACTGGCGCCGGGGCTACAAGTTCTCGACCTACGCCACCTGGTGGATCCGCCAGGCGGTCGCCCGCGCGCTTGCCGACAAGGCGCGCACGATCCGCATGCCCGTGCACATCGTCGAGCGGATGCAGAAGATGAACCGCGCGGAGCGCCAACTCTGGGCGGTCCTCGGCCGCGAGCCGACGCTCGAGGAGATCGCCGACGAGGCAAACCTCCCGCTCCAGCAGGCGAAAGAGGTGAAGGCGGCCGCGCGCGCCTCGACCTCGCTCGACGCCCCGGTCGGCGAGGCCGACGACGCCGTGCTCGGCGACTTCGTGCCCGGCGACGGGCCGCTCCCCGACGAGCAGGTCGAGGACTCGCTCCGCTCGCAGACGCTCGCGGGCGCGCTGAAGGCCCTCCCCGACCGCCATCGCGCCGTCGTGATCCTGCGGTATGGGCTCGACGACGCAGAGCCGAAGACGCTCGAGGAGATCGGGCGGCGGCTCGGCTTGACGCGCGAGCGCGTCCGCCAGATCGAGGTGGAGGCGTTGAAGCGCCTGGCGACGCTGCACGAGATGGAAGCCGTCGCGTACACCTCCTGAATGCCGCTCCTCGTGCTCGCCGCCGCGGCGGCGGGCTGGTTCGCCTTCTGGACAGGTGAGGCCCCATCGTCCACCCCCGTCTCGGTGCGGTCGGAGATCGCCTGCGCCCACCGCGGCATGAGCGCCACGACCATGTTCGGTGCCGTCACGGAGCGTCGGCAGGACGGCTCCTTCGGCGCCCGCACGAGCTCGCCGCTCTTCGCCGCCTTCCGCGTAACGGGACCGTTCAGCGCGTGGGTGGAGGGAAGCGGCGCCGTCGTGCGGGTGCGGATCGACGGGCGCGTCGCCACGGCGACTCACGTGGGCGGGCACGGATGCACCGAGCTGCGCGCAACCCTCAGCGGGACGCACAGGGTCGGCCTCGAGCTCGGGCTCGGCGCGAGGCTGTCCGGGATCCGCGGCGAGACGTCGGCCGACCCGATGCCGGACTCCGCCCCGCGAGCGCTGTTCCTCGGCGACTCGTACACCCTCGGCGTCGGGGGTGCCGCGCCGCCCGGCTACGCCTACCGGGCAGGCTGGGCGAAGGGCTGGGACGTGCGCGTCGACGCGGTCAGCGGCACCGGTTTCTTGAACCGCGCCGGCCACGCGACGTTTGCGCAGCGCCTGCCGGCGGTGCTCGCTCAGGATCCGGAGGTCGTTGTCGTGGCCGGGGGGATCAACGACTACGGCAACTTCGCGAACGCGCAGGTAGCCGAAGCCGCCAGGCGGCTGTTTCGGCGGCTCAGCGGCTCGGGAACGCAGACGATCGTGCTCTCACCCTGGATGCCGCCGCGCTTCCGGGTCGCGGGCTACCGCGACCTCGTCGGTCGCATCGCCGCTGCCGCACGCGCGGCGCGCGTCCGTTACATCAACACGTCGACCTGGCTGACATCGAGGCTGATGGCGCCGGACGGCATCCACCCGAACGAGCGCGGCTACCGCGCGATCGCGGCGAGGCTCGCGCTACGCCTGTAGGTAGAGCTGCAAGCCGGGAGCGACGGTGCGCAGCTCGCGCAACGCGCGCGTTTCGAGCTGGCGGACGCGCTCGCGGGTGATGCCGAGATCGTTGCCGACCTCTTCGAGTGTCTGGGGCGGCTTTCCGTCCAGGCCGAAGCGGCGGAGCAGCACATGCTTCATGCGCGGGTTGAGCAGCTCGAGCGCCTCGCCGAGCTCGACCGAGCGCGCGTGGATCGCGTGCGCGCCGTCGGGCGACTCCGACTTCACGTCCTCGATCAGATCGGCGACCATGCTCTCCCCGTCCCCCACCGGCGTCTCGAGCGAGACGGGATCCTCGACGAGGTCGAACAGCTCGCGGACGCGCTGCTCGGTGAAGCCGGAGTCCTTCGCGATCTCTTCGACGGTCGCGTCGCGGTTGTGCTTCTGCGTCAGCTGCCTGCGCGAGCGCATGACGCGGCGCACCTGCTCTGCGACGTGCACCGGGAGCCGGATCGTGCGGCCCTGGTCGGCGAGCGCGCGCGTGACCGCCTGGCGGATCCACCACGTCGCGTACGTCGAGAGCTTGTAGCCCATCTTGTAGTCGAACTTCTCGACCGCGCGGATGAGGCCCATGTTCCCCTCCTGGATCAGATCCAGCAGCGGCACGCCGGCCTTCGTGTAGTTGCGCGTGATCGACATCACGAGGCGCAGGTTGCACTCGATCAGCCGCCGCTTGGCGGCCTCGTCCCCGAGGTCCTTGCGCCGGGCGAGCTCGCGCTCCTCAGCCGGCGTGAGCAGGCGGCCGTCGCCGATCTGGCGGACGTAGAGCTTCAGCGGGTCCGAGGTCTGGAGCCGCTCGTTCTCGGTGAGGAAGGCGTTGTCCGGCTCCTCCTCGACTTCCACGTCGTCCACGACGTCGAGCGCCGGGAGCAGCTCGAGGGCGGGCTCGGCAGGTTCGGCGTCAAGGGCAGGCTCGGGAGCCGGATGTTCCACCCGGTACCTATCGGCGGGAGGAGCCGTTGCCTTGAGATGTAAAGAGTCGTCACGAATCCCCAACAACGGGGACGCGGTCTCCGTCTGTAGACCTAGGATCGAGTTATGTGTGGGATTGCGGGATACAGCCTTCGTTCGCGCTCCGGCGTGGGACGGACGCTGGCCACGCAGGCGCTGCTCGCAGCGATCGCCGAACGGGGCGCCGACGCCGTCGGCTACGCCTATCGAGCCCCCGCCGACACCTACGCGACGGTCGTGAAGCAACGGACGCCCGCTTCGGCGCTCCTCGAACGCGTCTCGGTCCCCGACGGCGCCAACCAGCTCCTCGTCCACGTCCGCGACTACACGAAGGGTCATCCGTCGATCGCCGCGAACAACCACCCGGTCCGGCACGGCCCGGTCGTCGGGATCCACAACGGGATCATCACGAACGACGACGAGCTGCTCGCCCCCCACTCCTGCGCGCGCGCCGAGCCGCGGATGACGGTCGACTCGGAGGCCATCTTCGCGCTCGCTGCTCATTCACGGAACGACGCGCGCGCACTCGAACGGCTCCGGGGCGCGATGGCGACCAGCTGGCTCGACGAGCGGGAGCTCGGCGTCGTCTTCGTTGCGCGCGGCAGCGGCCGCCCGCTCTGGGTCGGCGAGGGACGCGACGGCGTCTTCTTCGCCTCGACCGAGGTCGCGCTCGAGGTGCTCGAGCAGTTCTGCGCGCTCAAGCTGCGCAAGCGCGAGCTGAAGGAGGGCCGCCTCCTCGCCCTGCGTGACGGCGCGATCGTGCGCGAGGAGCGCTTCCGGCCCGACCTCGAGTACCACGAGGCGGATCCGCTGCCGTCCGTGCGCGCCCCGCACGAGCGCGCCGTCTGCCTCAGCCGCCTCGCGGCGCTGGCGGCCTGACCGCCCCGGCGGCCATCAGCCGACCGTCCCGTCGCCCCCGACGACCGCTCCCTCCTCGAGCAGCCGCTCGCGCACGAGGTACTGGAACGTCGCCCACGCGCCGCGTCGCGCTTCGAACATCCGGTAGACCTGCCACTCGGTGAGGAGCGACGGGTCGGCGCGGCGCGCCGCCTGCCAGTCGCCGAACTTCGGCAGCCGGCCGAGCCGGCGCGCGAGCACGCTCCCCTGCGAGAGCGCGCGCTCCAGTCGCTCCTCCCCCACCGCGACGTCGAAGCCCGCCTCGCGCAGCGCCGTCGCGAGCGACCCGAACGTATGCCAGTAGAGCGAAGCCGAGGGCATGGTTCCCCGGCGAAGGCGTATGTCGTGAGCCGTGGGCGTTCTTCCCAGCTCGTCGCCGAGGCGCCGCAGCTGCGCGACGAGCTCCTCACGCGTCGCGAACCGACGCGGCATCAGGCCGGCCGAGCGCTTCGCCGCGTTCCAGGTGCCGAAGTGCTCGATCACCGTCTGCGGATGCATGTCCGCCTCCGGGTCGGCGGCGAACTCCTTCATCGTCGGCGACCGCCCGAGCCGTATCGCCGACGCGCGCAGCGCTTCGAGGATCTGCTCGTCGGTGTAGCGCCGGCGGATGCCGGCCTGGAACTCCGCGAGGGCCTTCGGATCGATGTGCTCGACGGCCCGGTAGGGCTTCCGCGCCATGGCAAGAATGGTAGAGCGAACGAGACAAAGCGCAAGTGCGCGCTAGTTCTCTAGGTGACGAGGGACGGCTGGCGCTGCCCGCCGGCGCCGACCTCGGCGTCGACGATCGCCTCCAGCGCGCCCACGCAGCGCGGGCAGAACTGGGAGCCGGCCATCCGGCGCAGCTCCTCGAGCGCCTGGTTCGCCGGGCGGGCCGGGCGATAGACGCGCGTCGTCAGCATCGAGTCGAACGCGTCGGCGACGTGGATGATCCGAGCGCCCAGCGGGATGTCCTCGCCCGCGAGGCCGTCGGGATAGCCGTGGCCGTCGAACCGCTCGTGGTGGTGGCGAATAGCGGGCACGGCGTCGCTCAGGAAGCCGAGGCGGTTGATGATCGAGGCGCCTTCGGCCGCGTGGCTTGCCATGACGTCCCACTCCGTGTCGGTCAGGCTCGCGGGCTTGAGCAGGATCGCGTCCGGAATCCCGAGCTTGCCGATGTCGTGGAAGAGCGCCGCGTGCCCGAGGAGCTCGAGCTCCGCGTGTGAGAGGCCCAGCTCGCGGCCGATCGCGAGCGCGAGCTGCTGCACACGACGCGAATGTCCGGCCGTGTACGCGTCGCGCGCGTCGACCGTCGCCGACAGCGACTCCATCGCCGCCGTCGAGCGCTCCTTGAGCAGCTTGTTCGCCTGCTCCAGCGAGACGTTCTGCGACTGAATCGTCTCCGCCGCCTCGCGCAGCTTGTGTGCCGAGCGCTGCGTGTGCTTCAGGTAGGCCTCTTGCGTCTTGCGCATCAGGAAGAGCGGGAGCGCGAAGACGACGATCGACCAGGCGCCGATCGGCTTGTACGCCTCGTAGATGATCGCGGCGATGAACCCGTAGACGGCGTAGTGCGGCGCGAGCCAGGCGAACCGCTCTCGCCAGACGCGCATCGGGCTCTCGCGGCCCTCGACGCCGACGGCGATCGAGACGAGGCCCATGTTCGCGACCATGTACACGAGGCCCGCGAGCGGACCGGAGGCGACGAAGATGCCCGTGCCGATCGGGCCGGAGATATGCACCGAGAAGATCGCGGCGGCGGCGAGCGAGGCGAGGGAGAGGGCGCCGACGTTGAAGAGCAGCTGGTGGAAGACCGCGCGGCGCGCGCTCCACTCGACCGCCGACATCGTCAGGGCGAGCGCGAGAGCCGCACGCGGGCCGACGATCGCAGCTGCCGCGAGAGCGCCGACGGCGCTGACCGAGATCGACCCCGTCTCCTCCACCTCGAGCGACAGCACCTGCCCGAGGCCGACGAGCACGACGATCGTCACGAGCCCGACCACGTCCTGCGAATTGCCGAAGATCGCCGCGACGATGCCGGCAGCGGTGCCGAGGGCGCCGACCAGGCCGACGAGGAGCGCCAGCCGGCGTGGAACGGCGAAGAAGCGCGGGGCCGGCGGGTTGTGGGGGCGCGAGGCGGCGCGACGCTCGACGTCGGGGATGATCTCGGTCGCGGGCGGCAGCGCGCGGACGGGGTCGGGCGACTGCACCGGCAGCGAGACGAGACGTGGGCCTCGCTTCTCGGGCTGTGCGAGCAGCGGCTCGTCGGAGGCGTCCAGCACGCGGTTGCGGCCCTGCAGCTTCGCGCGGTAGACGGCGAGATCCGCCTGGTGCACGAGCTCGTTCATGTCGTGGCCGTCGCGGGGGAACCCGGCGACTCCCATCGAGATCGTGGCGCGGATCGGCTCGCTCGAGGTCTCGACCTCGAAGAGCCTCCGCGCGACCGCGCTGCGGATCCGGTCGGCGATGTCGAAGGCCTGGTCCGGCGGCGTCTCCGGCAGCAGGATCGAGAACTCCTCGCCGCCGAAGCGCGCCGGGACGTCGTAGTGGCGAAGCTGCTGCCGGAACACCTCGGCGATGCCGCGGAGGACGGCGTCGCCGGCAAGGTGGCCATAGGTGTTGTTGATGTCGCGCAGCAGGTCGAGGTCGGCCATGATCAGCGACATCGGCCGCTCGAACCGTTGCGCGCGGCCGAGCTCTTCCTGCATCACGACCGCGAAGTGGCGCGCGTTGTAGAGGCCTGTCTTCGGATCGACGCGCGCCTCCGCCTGGAGCTGCGGGATCGCGAGCGAGCGGTGGATCAGGAGCAGCGGCGCGATCGCGAAGGGGATCAGCCACGGGTTGACGCTCCAGAAGGCGGCGACGGCGAGCCCGAGCGAGGCGACGATGAAGTCGGTCGACAGGCTCTCGAACGAGAACACGTCCGCCTCGCGGAGCGAGTGGCCGCGGGCGAGCGTGATCATCGGCGCCAGCACGACGTGGTTGGCCGCGACGGCGACCACGCACGACGCGAACCCTGCAACAGCCCAGCGAAGCTTGTCGTCGGGAAACAGCCCGTTGGCGTGGAGCAGGAGAGTTGCAGCGCCCCACGTCGCGAGGTTCCCGAGCGTGTAGTTGCAGATGTTGAAGCTCTGGATGTACCAGGCGTAGCGTTCCTTCAGCCACTCGGGAATGTGCATCACGACGCCCATCAGCGCGACGAGCTCGGGCGGAAGCAGCATCGCCGCCGGGATCAGGAAGACCCACGACGTGTGGAACGACGAATTCTTGGCGGTGCGAACGGTGTAGGTGTGGCTCGCGGCGGCGCCGACAGCGAGCACGCCGAAGATCGCCCAGCCGTGCGTGTGAGCGCTCAGCCTGAGGACCAGAGGAACCGCGACCGCGATTGCTGCGACCCCGACGATGGCGCCGTAGATCTGGGCGGACAGCGGCAGCAGCCGCTCACCACGGTTCTCCGATTCGAGCCGGACGTCGCCCGGGATCGCGCTCATCAGAAACGTCTCCTTCCCCGCGTTCGCGCGGGGCCCGCAGAAAGCACTACCTGTCGGACGTTACGGCCGTCGCGGAGCCCCTCTCATCCCCCATTCGGGGGCGCCCTTTGCAGTTCCCCCGGACGGGTGACTGCACGAACGGCCGAGGGCCCGCTCGCGCGGGCCCTCGGCTCGTCCTTGTTGGCCTCCGCTAGCGAAGGAGTGCCACTGGTGCCGACACGCCGACCACAACAGGCGCGAGCCCGTCGACCGGCACCGCGAGGTTCGGGTCGGCGGCGGCCGCGGCCGCCACGTCGTCCGGAGCGAGGTAACCGGCGCTGCCGGTGACGTCGTCGCCCTCGGCGGCGTCCTCCTGTGAGAGGTCGGCCCAGCTCATGTCGGCCCAGCTCATGTCAGCCCAGCTCATGTCCGACCACGACATGTCGGCCCACGACATCGCGGCCCAGGCCTGATCGCTCCAGGACTGGTCGCTCCAGGACTGATCCGCCCAGGACATCGAGTTCCACGACATGCTTGCCCGCGCCGCGTCCGACCAGCTCATGGCGTCGAACGACATGGAACCGTCGCCGCCTCTGGTCACGAAGCGCTCGAGGCCGAGGTTCGGGTTCGGCGTCACCTTCGCGGTGACGGCACGGGTCGCCGTGACCTCGCCGAGGCCGGCCGATTTCGGGTTGCCGACGCGGACGGCACGAGCCGTCTGCATGAGCGCGCCCTTGACCTGATCCGGATTCCAGTCGGGATGGCGGGCCAGCATGTCGGCGACCGTGCCCGCGATGATCGGAGCCGCGAACGAGGTGCCGGAGAGCTGGATCCTGTCGGTCCCGACCATGTTCGCCGCCTTCTGGACCGTCAGCGACGCCCCGGGAGGCACCGGTCCGACCATGTAGCGGCCGGGTGCCGACACCTCCGGCTTGAAGAAGCCGTCGTAGGTGTAGCCCCATGCCGACCATGGTGCAGACGCGTCGTCGTTCGAGCGCATGCTCCCACCGAGGTCGATCGCTCCGACCGTGATCACGAACGGGTCGTTGCCCGGCGAGTACTTGACGCCCGAGGCCTGCGTCGTGCTGATGCCGTAGTTCCCGGCAGCAGCGACCACGACGACGCCGTTGAACCAGAGCTTCTCGACGGCGCGATCAAGCGGGTCGAGATAGAAGTTCGTGGCATAGCCCGAGTGCAGCGAGAAGTTCGCCACGCGGATGTTGTACTTCGCCTTGTTGTCCAGGATCCACTGGCAGGCGTTGATGATGTCGGTCGTCTTCGCCAGGCCGTTCTGGTCGATCACCTTGATCGACACGAGCGGCGCCCCAGGCGAGGCACCTGTGAGATCCGACGACGCGCCCGCGGCGATGCCGGCGACGAAGGTGCCGTGGCCGCGCTGATCGTCCATCGAGCTGTTGCCCGCAACCGTCGACAGGTTGACGCTCGCGACGATGCGGTTGCCGAAGTCGGCGCGGTTCTGGATGCCGGAGTCGACGACCGCGATCGCGGGCGTCTTGCCCACGTACGTCGCCATGTCGGCGCCCCAGAGCGGCGCGTTGCCCGACTCGAAGGGCCAGAGCTGGTCCGACCCGACGCCGCCCGTCGTTCCGGCGACCTTCACGTCGGCATTCGGCGTAACGACGATGCCGGCCACGTTCTGCAGCTTCTTGAGCTGCGCGGCGGGAACCGTCACGTCGACTGCACCGATCAGCGCCAGCTGCTTGACGTCCTTCTGGAAGACGCCGAGACCCCTGGCCTTGGCCGCCGCATCCGCGACGCCGCCCGAGCTCTGGATGATCACGTCGACCCTGCCCGTCGCGTTCAACAGGCTCGGCGCGATGAAGCTCGTGCCGATGGGTGCCCGCGAGCCGGCCGCGCTCTTCGCGCCTGCCGTCGCGGCCATGGGGACGGTCAGGGCGAGCGCCAGGACGCACGTCATGACGAAACCGCGGCCGCCCTTGCCCCAGAGAACACTGGAGCGATCGCCGCCTCGGCCCCCGGTGCCCCAGAGGGCGCTACCGCGCTCCGCCCGGGCCCCGCGCTCGTTCATTTCAGACATCGACTCTCCTATTCCGCGCCGAGGCGCGTGCCGCAGATTCAAGTTCCACCGGGCACCCTGTTTGCCGCAGGGGGATTGCCCGAACAGGCGGAACCTACGTCCGGAACAGGTGGCTCTACGTCCCCCCGAAGGGTGAGGGCGAGGGAAGTTCCCTCCTTCGAGGGATCGGCCGCTAGCGTTCTCGCGGATGCGTCCTCCGATCCCGCTCGCGCTCGAGTCGGCGGCCTTGCGGGCGGCCGGCGCGCTGTCGCGCGCGGCCGGTCGCGGCGGCGGAACCACGCTCCCGGGGAAGCTCCTCTGGAAGCTCGATCCCGGCGCGATCGACCTCCTCGCACGCCGCCTGCCGCAAGGGTCCGTCCTCGTCTCCGCAACCAACGGCAAGACGACGACGACGGCGATGGTCGCGGAGATCCTGCAGAAGCGGGTGCGTGTCGCCCACAACAGCTCGGGAGCGAACCTCGTCTCCGGGATCGCCTCCACCCTCCTCGCCGCCGGCGACGCCGAGCTCGGGCTCTTCGAGGTCGACGAAGGCGCGCTGCCGGAGATCGCGCGGCGCACCCGGCCGAAGGCCCTCCTGCTCGGCAACCTCTTCCGCGACCAGCTCGATCGCTACGGCGAGCTCGAGATCGTCGCGGCACGGTGGCGCGCCGCGGTCGAGGAGCTGCCCGACGCCCAGCTCGTCGTGAACGGCGACGATCCCCAGGTCGGCGATCTGGCGCGGGTGCACGGGGGCGCACGCGTTTTCGGACTCGACGACCCGCGGCTCGCACGGGAGACCCTCCAGCACGCCGCCGACTCGAAGTACTGCCTGCGCTGCGGGACGCCCTACGAGTACGCCGCTGCCTACGTCGGCCACCTCGGCGACTACCGGTGCCCGCACTGCGGTCACGCACGGCCCGGGCTCGACGTCGCCGCGCGCGACATCGAGCTCCACGGCCTCGACGGCGCGTCGTTCACGATCGACGCCCCCGAAGGGAATGCGCGTGTGCGGCTCGCGCTGCCAGGGCTCTACAACGTCTACAACGCGACCGGTGCCGCGGCGCTGGGACTGACGCTCGGCGTCCCGCTCGACGACGTCGCCGCCGGGCTGCAGCGCTTCTCTGCCGCGTTCGGGCGCTTCGAGCGCATCGCGATCGGCGATCGGCGGCTGCTGATGCTGCTGATCAAGAATCCTGCGGGCGCGAACGAAGCAGTGCGGACGCTCGTCGAGGGAACGGCGCCTCGCGTCGCGGTCATCGCACTGAACGACGCGATTGCAGACGGCCGCGACGTCTCATGGATCTGGGACGTCGACTTCGAGCCGCTGCTCGACGGGCTCGACACGCTCGTCGCGACCGGCACGCGCGCGGCCGAGCTCGCGCTGCGCGCCGCCTACGGCGGCCTACCGCGGCTGAAGATCGAGGTCGTCTCGCCGCTCGCAGCCGCGCTCGACCGCGGCCTCGCGCTCACGCCGGCCGGCGGCGAGCTCACCGTCCTTCCCACCTACACTGCGATGCTCGCGCTGCGCAAGATCGTCGCGGGGCGCGGGCACGTGACGAACTACTGGGAGAACGGCGCATGAGCCTGCTCACGGTCGGTCATCTCTATCCCGACTACCTGAACATCTACGCCGACCGCGGCAACATCGCCGTGCTCGCCCAGCGTGCGCGGGCGCGCGGCCACGAGCTCGAGATCCGCGCGATCGACATGCACGGCACCGTTCCCGTCGGCGAGATCGACCTCTTCTACGTCGGCGGCGGGCAGGACCGCGAGCAGGCGCTCGTGGCGGGGGACCTCGTCGCCAAGGAAAGCGCCCTGCGCGAGGCGGTCGAGAACGGTGCGGCCTTTCTCGCCGTCTGCGGCGGATACCAGCTCCTCGGTCGTTCCTACACCGATGTAGCCGGCGTGGAGCTACCGGGGATCGGGCTGCTCCCGCTCGTCACCGTCGCGGGGAAGCGGCGCATGATCGGCGACGTCCTCCTCGATTGCGCATGGGCCGGGGAAAGCCTCGCCGGCTTCGAGAACCATGCGGGACGGACGATGCTCGACGAGGGTGCAGAGCCGCTGGGACGCGTCCTGTCCGGATTCGGGAACGACGGGGCCTCGCGTTTTGAGGGCTGCCGCCGCGACCGCGTCTACGGGACGTACCTGCACGGCCCACTCCTGCCGCGCAACCCGTGGTTCGCCGACCGCCTGCTCGCCGACGCG
The DNA here is from genome assembly GCA_045806045.1 of Gaiellaceae bacterium. Lineage (GTDB taxonomy): Bacteria > Actinomycetota > Thermoleophilia > Gaiellales > Gaiellaceae > PALSA-600. The sequence goes on from JBJMKB010000090.1 coordinate 22,598, forward strand.
CTCGCCCACGCCGGCGGCCCGACCGACCTCGAGCCCCTCCCCGACGAGCTCGAGCGCGACGCGCACGAGATCTCCGCGGCACGGGCCCGCGCGCGCGGCGGCAGGTTCTGAGCCGAGCGATGACTTTCCTGGCCTCGGCGAGTCTCAAGGGGCAGAATCGTCAAACCGTCTGTCGAAGTGAGGAGAGATCGTGCCGCAAACAGTGCTGGTGATCGGGACCCGTAAGGGCTGCTTCCTGCTCGAGAGCAACGCCAACCGGCGCGACTGGGCCCTGCGTGGGCCCTTCTGCGAGGCCTGGCCCGTCTACCACGCCGTCGTCGACGGAGCGGGCACGATCTTCGCCGCCGCAGCGAGCGACTGGCACGGCTCCGCGGTCTGGCGCTCGAAGGATCTCGGCGAGACGTGGACGCACTCGAGCGAGGGGCTGCAGTACGACGACGGCGGCAAGAAGCTGTCGAAGGTCTCGACGCTCTCCGCGGCCCCGGGCCGGGTGCGGGTCGGCGTGGAGATGCCGGGCATCTTCGAGAGCCGCGACGACGGCGAGACGTGGTCGCTCCTCACCAACCTGGAAGGGCAGCCGGGGAGCGAGGTGTGGGACGATCCCGCCAGTCAGCCGCCGGGGCACCTCGGCATCTCCGGGATCGAGGCGGACGCCGACGACCCCGACCGCTTCTGGGCGATCGTCCAGGGAATCGGGACCTTCGAGACGACCGACGGCGGCTCGACCTGGGCGCCGCGGAACCGCGGCCTCCGCGCCGACTGGCCCCGTGAGCACGAGGAGGTCGGCTTCTGTGTTCACAAGCTCGTCCGCTCGCGGGCCGACGGCGACCGTATGTACCAGCAGAACCACGTCGGCATGCACCGCAGCGACGACTGCGGACAGTCGTGGACGGAGATCACCGAAGGGCTTCCGACCGAGTTCGGGTTCGCGGCCGCCGCTCATCCGCACGACCGCGACACGTTCTTCGTCGTCCCGCTCGACCCAGGCCACGGCCGCACCATGCCGGACGGACAGGCGGCCGTCTGGCGCACGCAGGACGCCGGATCGAGCTGGTCGCCGATGCGGAACGGTCTGCCGCAGCAGGATGCCCACCTCGGCGTCCTGCGCCAGGCGATGTCGGCCGACACGTATGACGTGCCGGGCTACTACTTCGGGACGAGCACCGGCCAGGTGTTCGCGAGCGCCGACGACGGCGAGTCGTGGGCGGAGATCGCGAGCTACCTGCCGCCCATCTCGTCGGTCTCGGTGGCGGTGCTCGACTGATGGCCGACGTGCACTTGCCGATGACGCTGACGCCCCTCTTCACGGGATTGCCGCGACGGCTCGACGTCGACGCACCGACCGTAGACGACGCGATCGGAGAGCTCGACGTGCAGTGGCCGGGGCTGCGGGACCGCCTCTGCGAGCCGGGACCGGCGATCCGGCGTCACATCCACGTCTACGTCGACCGCGAGCGCGCGCAGCTGGACACGCCGATCGACGCGCGCTCGCGTGTCGACGTGATCTCCGCGATCAGCGGCGGTTGATCGAAGACCTAACGCACCCAGAGCGCGCCGAGGTACACCGCCGGATCGCCGGGCTGCCAGCGCTCGAGGAACCGCTTGATCGGTGGATGCACCACGACGTCCTGCAGCTCGTCGGCTGAGAACAGGCGCGCGCCCTTCACCGCCGCGTCCTTGGTCTCGACGTCAGTGAGCGAACGGTGCGAGAGGTCGGCGGCGAAGATGATGTGCACCACGTGCTTGCGCGCGAGGAGCTGGCCCTTCGGCGCGATCGAGTCGCAGATCGCGATCGGGCCTTCGAACTGCACGTCCGCCTCCACGCCGACCTCTTCGCGCAGCTCGCGGCGGAGCGCCTCGATCAGCGACTCGCCGCCGTCGACGCCGCCACCCGGCAGCAGCCAGTACTCCTTCCCGGGCTTCTCCTGGCGGCAGAGCAGCACACGGCCCTGCCAGCGAAGCATGGCGCTGACGCGGATGCGCGGTTCCATCAGTGGCGGGACGAGCCGAAGCCGCGGACGCCGCGCTCGCTCGCCGGCAGCTCGTCAACCTCGACGAGCTCGACCTCCGGCAGCTCGAGGATCACGAGCTGCGCGATGCGCATGCCGGGCTCGACGACGAAGGGTTCGCGGGGGTCGGTGTTGACGAGGTTCACGCGCAGCTCGCCCCGGTAGCCGGAGTCGACGAGGCCGGGCGTGTTGACGATCGAGATGCCGTGCTTGGCGGCGAGGCCCGAACGCGGCTGCACGTAGCCGGCGTATCCCTCCGGGATCGCGACGGCGAGACCCGTCGGGACGAGCGCTCGCTCGCCCGGCGCGAGCTCTACTTGCTCACAGGCGGCGAGGTCGAGGCCTGCGTCGCCTGCGTAGGCACGCTCAGGTACCACCGCCTCGTCCCGCAGCCTCTTGATCTGAACCTCGATCAGGCGCTCTCCCGATGCGAGCTCGAGTCGGCGATCAGGAACGGCGCGAACCGCGGCAGCTCGCGCCGCGGCAGGCGCGCGATCACGAGCACGCCGTCAGGTGTGTCCTCGCGCTCTTCGATCGGCGTACCGAGTGCATAGAGCTCCGAGAGCCTCCCGCCGTCCTCGTAGGGCACGAGCAGACGGACGCGCTCCCACCGGTCCTCGAACCGGCGCGCAAGCTGCTCCCGCAGCTCGTCGAGCCCCTCCCCCGTGAGCGCGGAGACCTGCACGGCGCTCGGGAAGCGATTCGCGAGGCGGCGGCGCCCGAGCGGGTCGACCCGATCGATCTTGTTCAGGACGAGCTCGAGCGGCAGGTCGAGCGCGCCGATCTCGTGCAGCACGTCACCGACGGCTTCGCGCTGGCGGTCCTGTTCCTCGTCGGATGCCGAGGCGTCCGTCACGAGGAGGACCATGTCGGCGACGAGCGTCTCCTCGAGCGTCGACGCGAAGCCCTCGACGAGCTGATGCGGCAGGCGCCGGATGAACCCGACGGTGTCGGTGACGAGGTAGCGGCGCCCTTCGTGCTCGAAGCCGCGCGTCGTCGGGTCGAGCGTGTGGAAGAGCTGGTTCTCGACCGAGACGTCCGAACCCGTGAGCGCGTTCAGCAGCGTGGACTTCCCGACGTTCGTGTAGCCCGCGAGCGCGACCGTCGGCGTCTCGCTCTGCGCACGCTCCTTGCGCCGGGTGGCGCGCTGCTTCTCGAGCTCCTTCAACCGTCGCTTCAGCAAAGAGATGCGCCGCCGCGCCGTCCGCCGGTCGCTCTCGAGCTGCGACTCGCC
>JBJMKB010000091.1:0-4480 GCA_045806045.1 Gaiellaceae bacterium
GACGATCTACGACGGCGAAGGTCGCCCGCGGCAGTCGAGCCTGGAGCTGTGGCTGCCGGGCGAGGACTTTCCACGGCGCGCGTTCGGGCGCGTGACGGCCGGTGCGTCGCTGGCGCTCGAGGGGCTTGACGTGCATGCGGCGGTGTTGGACTGGGAGATGGAGCACCGCGAAGGCACGGGGCTCTACGAGCTCACGGTGCGCGAGCCCGCCCCGGCAGCCGCGTGAGCCAGATCCGCGCCGTCATCTCCGACTTCGGCGGCGTGCTCACGAATCCGCTGTGGGAGGCGTTTGCAGGCTGGAACGCGAAAGTGGGCGCTGACCCCGGAGTGCTGGGGCAAGCGCTTCAGCGGGCCGCGGAGGAGCGCGGAGAGCATCCCTTGTACGAACTCGAGCGCGGAGAGATCACGGAGGACGAGTTCACGGCGATCGTGCAGGCGCAGCTGCCGGACGAGATCCAGCTCGAGGGCTTCCGCGACGTCTACTTCTCGCACCTGCATCCGAACGAAGCGATGATCGCGCTGATGCGCGAGTTGCGCGGGCGCGACCTGCGGATGGCGATCCTCACCAACAACGTGCGCGAGTGGGAGCCGCTCTGGAGGGCGAAGCTGCCGGTCGACGAGATCTTCCACGAGGTCGTGGACTCCGCATTCGTCGGAATGCGAAAGCCGGACCCCGAGATCTACGAGCTGACGCTCGAGCGACTGGGGGACGGGCTACGCGCCGAGCAGTGCGTGTTCGTCGACGACGTCGACGTGAACTGCGAGACGGCGGCGAAGCTGGGAATGCGAGCCGTGCACTACCAGTCGCCGGAGCAGGCGATCCCAGAGATCCGCGCGGCTGTCGACGGGCCTTAGGGCAGCGTCTCGCAGACGCGCCCGTCGCCGTCTTCGCCGTCGAGGTTTTCGACGTTGTTGCTCGGACTGCCGCCGTGGGCTTCGAAGTAGGCCTGTGCTTCCTTGTGGGTCTTGAAGTCGGCGCAGTCGTGGTCGGCTTTTGCCGCCGGGCTCTGTGGGTTCTTGCCGTTGCAGGTCCGTGGGCTCCACAGCCCCCGCTCGGCCTTTCGCGCTCGGCGCGCCGCTGCCAGGAAGCGGCCGGCGTAGTCGACGTTCGGCGCGATCGTCAATGGCGTCGCGTAGCCCTCTTCGGCGAGCAGGCCGTTGAACATGCGCCCGTCGGCGAGCCAGACGTATGCGAGCGCTCGGCCGTACCGATCCCGATCCTCGACCCCAAGCCGGTACTTAACGTGCGTGCCGACCCGCAGCGTTCGCTTCGTGAACGAAGACGCGGCGCGGCCGTAGCACTCGGTCTGACCGAAGACCTCGGGCGTGTCGATTCCGATCAGCCGTGTCTTGCCGATGGCGCTGAGAGTGATCGTGTCGCCATCGCTGACATGAGTGACGACAGCGTCGTGAGCATGGGCTGGCCCAGGAAAGCCGCTGTGAGCGAAGTGCGCGGTCGGCCGCGCGTGCTGTCCAGACGAAGTCTTGGGACCGTGCGACAGCCCCGTCTCAGTGGCGCGGGATCCGGCGCATCCGCTGATCAAGACGACCGCGGCTAGTGCCGCTAGCGGCCTAGTTGTCGGAACCGAGTCGATCCCAGCAGTAGAGCTCTACCGCCTCTTGGGCCAGCTCTACCTGGCGCTCCGCGGACAGCCACGGCACGACCGTGTCGATCACGGCGTCGCAGGTGGCCACTTCGGAGGCGAATGCGTCGTCCCCGCGGAAGCCCGCTGCAATCTTCAGCGCCTCGCGGCGGTTGTCGCCGAGGCTTGGGAACGCCTTCAGCAGGAACTCCTTGTTGGCGACCGGGTGACCGACCTCCAGCGATGCGTGCCAGGCGGCGAGCATCGAGAGGTCGTCCTCGTCGAGGTCCTCGACCGCCTTTGCGTAGTGGACGACAAGCTCGTCATCGGGGATCTCATCCACCCAGGCGTGCACGATCTCCCCGAGGAGCTGGCGCCGGGCTTCTCTGCCGATGGATTCGGCCACTACACGGATAGCTTGCTCTGGTTCGATGAAGCAGAGAGGCATCTCTGTTTTTCGCTCCCTGTCTCGCATGACTAGGCAGTCGCAAAGTACGCGCCGCCCCTGACGGAAAAGCTGTGTTTTCCGCTAGTTGCGGGGCTGAGGGACCACTTCGAGAGCAGATCGTCCTGGACGAGCACAGCGGGATCCGATTCGACTCGCTCCGACGGGCCGCGAGATCCTCTACTGGCAGTACCAGAAAGCGGAACGCCCCAGGCTCAGCGCTCGCAGCGGTAGAGGTCGTTGCGGAGGGGTGCCTCGTTTGGTTGCAATCCGTACTTCTCGCCCGCCCGTGCACCCAGGTTGGCCGCGTCTTCGACGGTCACGCGGAACCCTGCGCTCTCCAGTCGCTCGCGGAGATCGGTACCGAACACCCGCACATGGTCGGTTGTCACCCATTTCACAGGTCTGTCAGACCTTGGTCTTTGGGGACACACGGCGTCCGCTCGTCCGTGCAACAGGGGGCCAGGCCCCGTGTTGCGTCGGCCGTGTCCCCACTTGTCTCGGACGGACAACCGGACTGCTGCTCCTCGTCCAAAGCAGCAGTGGCCGCGATACTCCAATGACAAGTGTCGGAGGAGAACGTGAAGAACGTCCGGCAATGGACGGGTCAATTCGGGCGTGTTGAGACACCCGAGGGCGCACGAGCGCTGGTTGCCGAATGCTGGGACGCGGACGCGGACTACTACCCGGTGCGCAAATTCCCAGATGCCCAGCCGCGCCACGGCCTCGCGGAGATCGCGGCGTTCTACATGAACTATGCAGAGACCTGGGGCTCGTACGAACTGACGGTCTTGAAGCTCGTGCCGGTTGATGACGTTCGGGTGTTCCTTCACACGTCGTTCCAGGCGCGGGGACGCGATGCCGAGACGCCGGTCGAAGGCGAGCTGTACCACAGCTTGTGGTTACGGAACGGACGCATCCTGCGCTGCGAAGACCACCTCACTGAGGGCGGCGCTCTGAGAGCACTTGGACTAACGGCCGCGTCCGCCGCCGGCCCGCAACCGCGAAGTTAGGCAGGCTCGGCTTCCGCTTTCGTCCGGAAGCGGTAGGCCCTAAATGACGCGATTTCGCGAAGCACTCAGAGCAGATCCGCTCTGAGCACTCGCCGCTTTCGCGTCAATAGCGGCGGCGCTACAGCTTGCGTGCCTTCACGGCGGTGCCGTACGCGCAGATCTCGGTCCAGGTGCCTCCGATCTCGGACGTGTCGAAGCGGAACGCGAGCACGGCGTTCCCTCCGCGTGCCTCCGCCTCCTCGACAAGTCGTTCGGTCACCTGGTCGCGGCTGCTTGCCAGCACCTTCGTCATGCCCTTCAGCTCCCCGCCTACCAGCGATTTCAGGCTTGCGCCGATCTGCGAGCCGATGTTCCGCGATCGGACCGTGAGGCCATAGACCTCGCCGATGACCTCCTCGATCGCGTAGCCGGGCAGGTCGTTCATTGTCGAGATGAGCATCTGCGCACGCTAATCGATGGTGGACGACGTGCCGCACCGGCACCACCGCTAGGCGCAGGGCTCGTGCGGCGCGACGTCGTCGGTCGTGCCGTCTGCCCACTCGAAGTGGATGCGTGTCGTCCAGTAGCCCTCGGCCGGGCACGTCGGCGGCGTCGTGAAGTAGTTGCGACCGTTACGCGTGTACGCACCGATCGTCGAGGTCGTGCCGAGCTGCAGCACGTAATCGTCGGGACACCCGCCCGCCGGCGGCGCCGGGAAGCAGGTCGGGCTGTGGAAGACGACCGACCCGTCCGGCTGGTACTTGCCGCGCACCACCGTCCAGCCCTCGGACTCGACCAGGATCACCTGCTCCCCGGTGTTGTTCACGATGTCCAGGTGATGGCTGTACTGATCGAACACGAACGAGTGCGCGACCGGTTCGTAGATGATCCCCGAGGTCGTCCCCGAGCCGATGATGCTGCCCGGCGGGCACGCCGCAGGCCCGCGCGCCTCGAGCTCCAGGTCGGTCGCAGTACACGCATCCGGCGCTGACGTGTCATAGACCGCGCCGCTCGGCGGGTAGAAGGTCATCTGCCGCATGTACGGCGGGCTGCCCTTCGGGTCGTTCGCCGCGTGGTAGGTGCCCGAGTAACCCAGGCCGGACGCAGCGCCCGGCACCGTGGTCGTGTACGTCTGGTCAACGGTTTCGCGCGGACCGCTCGCCGGATCGGCTGCGGCCGGCGCCGCCGCGAGCGCGCACGACAACGCCGCGACTAGCCCAACTCGAAATCCCCCCATGCCTGATGAACGTCATGCCCGAACCGGGCTTGCGTCAACCTTCGAGCAGTTCCTTGAGTCGCCGCAGGTCGGCCTCGTTCGCCCTCCGCATGGCTCGAGCCATCAGCGGGGCCGCCACGCTCGCGAAGCCCGATGGCTCGCCGCGGTTTCGCAGCGTCATGCGCGTCGCGCCGGCGCCCGCGTCCTCCCACTCGTAGGTGGTCTCCATCGGGAACGGGCCCTC
>JBJMKB010000092.1:0-6098 GCA_045806045.1 Gaiellaceae bacterium
CGCGCTCGGCGATCCGCGCGGCGACGCCGACCGGCCAGTCGGTGCCGGGCGAGATGATCCCGTCGATCTCCAGCGCGCCGACGAGGCGCTCGAGCGCCGGCTCGTCCTCGGTCGAGAGGCTGCAACGGCGGTCGGCGAACGCGAACCCGGGCGCGGCGGGATCGCGGTCGACGACGGCGATCCAGAGCCCGCGCCGGCGCGCCGCCTCGAGCAGGCCGAGCTGTGCCGGGCCGGCCCCTAGGACGAGTAGGCGCGGGACTCCCGCGCGAGAATGGCTCTCCACCACGCCTCATTGTCGCGATACCACGCGACGGTGCGCTGGAGCCCCTCCTCGAACCCGGTGCGCGCCTGCCAGCCCAGGAGCCGTGCCGCCTTCTCGGTCGAGCCGATGTGGCGGTCGACCTGGCCGAGCCGCTCGGGCACGTGGCGAATGAGGTCCGTCGGCTTGCCGAGCACGTCGAGGACCATGGCGGCGATGTCGGCGACCGCGATGTCGACACCGGTCGCGACGTTGATCACCTCGCCTGCGATCCGCTCGATCGGCGCGTCGATCACCGCGACGATCGCCTCCGCGTCGTCGTCGACGTAGAGCCAGTCGCGCGAAGCATGGCCGTCGCCGTGCACCGTCAGCGGCTCGCCGTCGAGCGCCTGGGTGATGAAGCGCGGCACGACCTTCTCGGGATGCTGCCGCGGCCCGTAGTTGTTGAACGGGCGCACGATCGCGATCGGCAGGTCGTACGTCGTCCAGTACGAGTACGCCAGCCGGTCGGCGCCCGCCTTGGTCGCCGCGTACGGCGAGCGTGGCTCGAGCGGGTGGTCCTCGTCCATCGGCGCATGACGCGCGGTCCCGTACACCTCCGACGACGAGATGAGGATGAACCGCTCGACGGGCGTGACGCGGATTGCGTCGAGCAGGATCTGCGTTCCCTCGACGTTCGTCGTCACGAACTCCGACGCACCGTGCTCGATCGACTTCTCGACGTGCGACTCGGCCGCCGCGTTGACGATCACGTCGACGCCCTCGATCAGCTCGCGGACGAGTCCCGCGTCGCGGATGTCGCCGTGCACGAACGAGAGCCGCTCGTGGCTCATCACGTCGGCGAGGTTTTCGAGGTTGCCGGCGTAGGTGAGCGCGTCGAGCGTCACGACCTCGTTGTCGGTCTCGGCGAGGAGATGCCGGATGAAGTTCGACGAGATGAACCCCGCGCCACCTGTGACGAGAACGCGTTTCATAGCTCCTCTTCGATCGTGTACAGCGGCCTGCCTTCGACGTCCCGTTGGATCCTGCCGAGCGACTCTCCGATCAGCGCGAGCACGAATCCCTGGACGCCGAGGACGAGAACAATGCCTGTTCCGGCGAAGAGCGGCCCGGGAAAGTCGCTGTTCGCGATCCAGTAGCCGACGCCGTAGATCCCGATCGCGGCCGCGGCGAGCGTGCACACGAGACCGAGGGTGACGCCGATCCACTGCACCGGCTGGGGCCAAAACCCGGCGACGACGTGCAGCGCGAGCCTGACGAGGCGAAGCGGCGAGTACCGCGACCCGGAGCTCGACGGCGCGTGCGAGACGTCCACCTCCTCCACCGACACGCCGCTCGAGAGCACGAGCGCCTTCGTGAACTTCTGCCGGCCGATCGCGCCGAGCATCGGCTCGATCGCGCCGCGGCGGTAGCCGTTGAACGCGCAGCCGAAGTCGGCGATCTGCACGCCGGTGAAACGCCGCAAGAGGCCGTTGATCACGCGGCTCGGCATCGTGCGGCTCGGCGCGTCGCGCCGTTGGACACGCCGTCCCGACGCGACGTCTGCACGATCGAGCGCCGCGAGCAGCTTCGGGATGTCCTCCGGCTCGTTCTGCAGGTCGCCGTCCATCGTCACGATCCGGTCCCCCCGTGCGCGCGCAAGTCCGGCGTGCATCGCCGGATGCTGGCCGAAGTTGCGCTTGAAGCGGACGGCGCGTACGCGCGCGTCGCGCTCGTGCAGCGCACGCAGGCGCGCGAAGGTGGCGTCGGTCGACCCGTCGTCCACGAAGATCGCCTCCCAGTCGGCGCCGTCGAGCGACGCCGCGACACGGCGGTAGAGCTCCTCGACCGCGCCCTCCTCGTTCAACACCGTGACAACAACCGATACGTCCATCTCACAAGACCCTAACCCGGAGGTCCTAGAGTCGCGCACGTGCGGGTGGGCAATCCGGTGCTGTTGCGAAGCATCTATCGCGGGAACGTGCGGTGGTGCTGGCCGCACCGCTACGTGGGCGAGTGGGACGGCCGTCACGGGATCTACGTCGCGCCGGGCTCGCGCGGCAAGCTGATGAAGCGCGCCCTCACCGGCAACTACCTCGAGGTCTGGGCGAGCGACACACCGGCGTTCGACTGGTCTTGGGAGGGCCACCACGTACTGCGCTTCATGCGCGCCGGCGAGTCGCACACGGTCGAGGTGTGGTGGGACCTCGACTGGCAGCTCGTCGGCTGGTACGTGAACCTGCAGGCGCCGCTCGCGGTGCGCGGCTCGTTCTTCGACACCACGGACTGGGCGCTCGACGTGACGGTGGAGCCGAACGGAGCTTGGGCGTGGAAGGACGAGGACGATCTCGCACACGCGCTCGAGCTCGGCATCTTCGACGAGGAATTGGCCACGGCGGCGCGCGCGGAAGGCGAGCGCGTGATCGCCGAGCGGCCGTGGCCGACAGGCTGGGAGGGTTGGCGGCCCCCAGAGGGGTGGGGGCCGCTGCCGCTCCCGGAGGACTGGCATGTGGTCTGAGGGCGACACGATTCTGCGCCGCGAGGTGCGCAACGACGGGTGGCCGTGGGCGCAGGTGCGGGTGGCCGTCGTGCGCGACGAACCGGAGCTCCTCGCGACGTACATCGCCGAAGGAACGTCCTTCGAGTTCCCGCCGGGCCCCGAGGTGCATCCGTGGGCCGGGCGTCCCGGCTGGCAGGGGCACGGCGTCCTGATGCTGCAGCGGCCCGGCGAGGCGTACGCGATCTGGGTGTTCTGGCACGGCCCCGAGCGTGCGTTCCACGGCTGGTACGTCAACTTCCAGGAGCCGTTCCGCCGCACGCCCGAGGGCTACGACACGCAGGACCTGGAGCTCGACATCTGGATCCCCGCGGGCGGGACGTGGCAGCTGAAGGACGACGAGCTGCTGGACCTCCGCGTCCAGGAGGGCCGCTTCACGGAAGATCAGGCACGTGCCACCCGACGCGAAGCAGCCCGCCTCACCGCCGAGCTCGACGCCGGCCGCCGCTGGTGGGACGAAGGCTGGGCGTCGTGGGAGCCCGATCGTCTCGGGCACGCCGCGGCGTAACCCCACGCTCGCCGGGTTCCTCGCGCTCGGGCTCTTCTGGGGCGCGTGGGCCGCCGTGCTGCCGAGCGTGCAACAGGCGACGCACGCCTCGAAGGGGGCGCTCGGGTTCGCGATGCTGTTCGTCTCGGTCGGATCGATCCCGTCGATGTTCCTGCTCGCGGCGCCCGCGGTGCGGCGCTTCGGCGCGCGTGCCGTCGCGATCGGCTGCGGCGTCTTCGCGATCGGGACGACGCTGCCGGGCCTCGCGACCTCGCTGCCCGTCCTGATCGTCACGCTGACGATCGCCGGGATCGGCTCGGGCCTCGTCGACGTCGGCATCAACGCGAACGTCGGCCGCATCGAGACCGAGACGGGCGGCCGGCTGATGCCGCTCGCGCATGGCATCTACTCCGTCGGCATCCTCGTGGGCGCGGTGGGCGCCGGGCTCGCGCGCAGCGCGGGACTCGGGCGTGAGCCGATCCTGGTCGCGGTCGCGGTGCTGATCGCGCTCACCGGCCTCGCCGTCGTCACGGACGACGCGAGGGTCCCTGCGGAGCCGAGCGCGGGGATCCGGATCGCGCGCGGCTTGATCCTGATCGGGTTCGTCGGCGCGGCCGCCTTCGTCGTCGAAGGCGGGATGGAGAGCTGGAGCGCGCTCTTCCTCGAACGGCAACTGCACGCCCAGCCCGCCGTCAGCGGCCTCGGCCCCGGCATCTTCGGCGCGTCGATGGCGCTGGGACGCTTCTTCGGCCAAGCAGCTGTCCGCTTCTCCGATCGCGCGCTGCTCGGAGTGGGCGCCCTGCTCGGCGCCCTCGGCTGCGCCCTGGCGGCCGCGGCGCCGAACGCGCCGATCGGCCTGCTGGGCTTCGCGATCGGCGGAGCCGGCGTCTCGCTCAACGCGCCGATCGTCTTCGGGCTCGCGGCGCGCCGCCCGGACGCGGGCACCGCCGTCGCGACGGTGACGACGATCGGCTACCTCGGCCTGCTCGTCGGGCCGCCGCTCGTCGGCGGGGTCGCACAGGTGACGAACCTCCGCGTCTCGTTCGTCGTCCTCGCGCTCGTCGCGGCCGCCGTTGCGGTCGCCGCGACCCGGTTGCGCCTGTCCGACCCGGAAGGCGTGGCCGACACAGCTTCGTAACGTGTCTGCGCCAAAAGCGCGCCAACTGAAAAAGGACACTTTCGCCTGCGGCGGCGGCTCGATAGCAAGGACGGGCACAGATTCCCTCGTCGAAACGGAGCCGCCCAATGAACCGTACTCGCACGTCGTTGCTCGTCCTCCTCGCCGTCGTGCTGCTCGCAGTGCCGGCAGCCCAGGCCTCGTCCCCCGACCTCGTCCTAAGCCAGATCTTCGCCGGCGGCGGGAACGCCGGAGCCACCTTCGCGAACGACTACATCGAGCTCTTCAATCGCGGCAGCTCGACCGTCGACCTGACGGGATGGTCGGTGCAGTACGCGCCCGGCACGTCCACCTCGTGGTCGCCGACGGCACTCGCGGGGACCGTCGCCCCGGGGCGCCATTACCTCGTCGAGCTGGCGTCGGCCGGCGCCGTGGGGTCTGCCCTGCCGGCGGCCGACGCGTCCGGAACGACGAACCTCGCCGCGAGCGGCGGCAAGGTGGCGCTCGTGCGGGACGCGACCGCCCTCACCTGCGGCACCGCCGCAGGAAGCTGCTCGGCCGTCGCGACCGTCCGCGACCTCGTCGGTTACGGCTCGGCGACGGACTACGAAGGCTCGGCCGCGGCAGCCGCGCTCAGCAGCACGACGGCCCTGGTTCGCGCCGCAGGCGGGTGCACCGACACCGACTCCAACGCAGCCGACTTCACAGCCGCGACTCCCGCTCCGCGCAACTCCTCCGCGACGGCGTCGCCCTGTGGTGGCGCGAGCGCATCCGGGGTATCGCAGAGCGCGAGCGTCGACGTCGACGTCCAGCCGTCGCTCTCTCTCACGCTCGAGCGCGCTGCGCTGAGCTTCGGAAGCGTCGGCGTCGGCTCGACCCCCGCGCCGGTGAGCGAACGCGTGACCGTGACGAGCACCGGGGCGACCGGCTATGCGCTGAGCGTGCATCGCGTGGCGTTCACGCCCTCCGACCTGCCCCTGGCGATCTCGGCCTCAGCGCCCACCGGCGCGCAGCTCGCCTCGCCGCTGGCTGGCGGCGCGTTCGTCGGCGTGCCGATCGCGCCGGCGACCGACCTCCTGCTCGGCACGACCGCGGCGGCGAGCGCCGCCGGAGGCGACGTCTGGCCGACGAGCTTCGCCTTCGTCCCGGCCGTGCCGGCGGTCGCTCCTGGGCACTACACGGCGTCGGTCACGTACACGGTGATCGGTCGGTGATCGTCGCGCTCGCCCTCGCTGTGGCGCTCGGGGCGGCGCACGTCGCCGCGCCGGCCCGCGTCACGCTCTCGGCCGCGCCGACCCACGTCGTGCTGCCCGCGGGAGGCCGCCAGGTCGTCCATGTCACGGCGACCGGAGGCGGCCGGCTCCGGGTCGCCGCGAGCATCGCCGGGTTCGGTCTCGACCTTCGCGGAAGGCCGCGCATCGCCGGACGGGGAGACGCCGCGCCCTGGATCTCCGTCAGGCCGCTCGCCTTGACGGTCGGCCGCGGCGGTTCTGCCCTCGTCGTGTCGTCGCGCGGGCCTCTCCGCGCGCGTCCGGGCGACCACACGGCGATCGTGCTCCTCACGGCGACTCAGCCGTCGGCGCGCGGAGTCGTGGTGCGCATGAGGATCGGCCTCGTCGTTGCGGTGCGCGTACCGGGGAGGTTGACGCACCGGATCGCGGTCCTCGGTGCGCACGTGCGGCACAGCGGCCGGGTCCGC
>JBJMKB010000093.1:0-20540 GCA_045806045.1 Gaiellaceae bacterium
AACTAAATAAAAACACCAAGCTCTTCATAAATATCGATGCCTGACGGACGGCCCAGACTGCGTTCGAGGCCGCGGACAACATCGTCGACCGCGTCCTGGTCACCGATCTGTCGCAGATGATCGACAGGTCGGAGCTCGAGCTGTCGAAGCTGAACGCCCAGATCGCCGCGAGCAGCTAGCGCAGCCCGATGCGACTGAGCGGCCAGTAGGTCGCCAGCACCGGCCCGATCAGCGAGCCGCGCGCGACGGTGCCCCACACGCGCGAGTCGCAGGAATGCGCGCGGTCGTCGCCCATGAAGAAGTAGCGGCCCGCCGCCACCACCGGCCACGCGCCCGTCTCCCGGTCGCGGAGCGCGGGAGCGACGTACGGCTCACGCAGCCGCGTGCCGTTGACGAAGACGACGCCGTCCCGCTCGGAGACTCGATCGCCCGGCAGGCCGATCAGCCGCTTCACGAAGGTGGTGCCGCCGTCGCCGGGCGCGCATGCCGATGCCCGGGGCGGCGCCTTGAAGACGACGATCTGGCCGCGCTGTGGTGAGCCGAAGTCGTAGGCGAGTCGGTTGGCGATGATCCGGTCGTTCGACGAGCCCCGGCAGTAGTCGCCGGGCTTCGCGCAGTGCAGCGTCGGCTCCATGGACGAGGAGGGGATGCGGTAGGGCTTCGCCACCTCCGCCTCGAAGACGAGGACGATGCCGATCGCGACAGCGATCGTGACGGTCCAGTCGATGAGCTTCCGACGCATGCCGCCAGGATACGAAAACCCAGGAAACGGGCCGCAGACCGCGAAAGGGCCGCCATGTTGCTCGACGCGATCAGCGCGGTCGAGACGTTCATCAACGTCTTCGTCGCCGTCTACATCCTGGCGATCCTCGCCTACATCCTCACGTCCTGGGTGCAGCTGCCGTACTCGCTGCGGCCGATCCAGCGCTTCCTCTACGACGTGTGCGAGCCGTACCTCCGATTCTGGCGGCGGATCCTGCCGCTCTCTGCCGGCGCGATCGACTTTTCGCCGATGGTCGCCGTCTTCGCCTTGATCGCCCTCGACACGATCCTGAACTCGGTTCTCGGACGCTTTGACTAAGGAGGAGAGGTATGCGCTACACGCCGGTTGAGCTGAGACACGTGAAGCTGAGCCGCACCATGTTCGGCGGCTATCAGCGGCACGAGGCCGAGAAGCTGCTCGAGGACATCGCCGACAGCTTCGAGGAGGTCTGGCGCGAGCGCGGGGAGCTTGCCGACAAGCTCGAGGACGTGGAGAAGGTCCTCGCCGAGGTCAAGCAGCGGGAGTCGCTCCTCGCCTCGACGCTCGTCTCCGCGGAACGTGCCGCGGTCGACGCGAAGGAAGCCGCCAAGCGCGAGGCGGAGCTGATCGTCGCGGAGGCACATCACGAGGCGCGGTCGGTGACGCGCAGCGCGCAGACCGAGCGTGAGAGGCTGTTCGCCGAGGCGCGTCGCGTCGAGACGCTGCTGCGTGCGGCCCTCGGGATGGTCGAGGAGACACGAGGCGAGCTGCCGGCGACGGGCGAGCCCCAGCCCGAACCTGAGCATTGGCCCAAGCGCCAGGACACACGCGAGTTCGAGGCCGTCGATCCTCCCAAGCTGCCGCCGATGCAGCCGCTGCCGGAGATCGCGGACGAGGATGAAGGCCCGTGGGCGGGCCGCGACTTCGCGTGGGGCTGATGGACTCCGTAATCTGAAAGATGTGACCGCGCGGCTGCAGCTCCGCGTCTCGCCGGGCGCCAAGCGCTCGACGATCGTCGGACGGCACGGCGCCGCGTGGAAGGTGCGCGTGAGCGCGGCACCAGAGGGCGGCAGGGCCAATGCAGCCGTGGTCAAGCTGCTTGCGGATACCCTCTCGCTGCGCGAAAGCGACGTCCGGATCGTTTCCGGACACGCGTCTCGGGACAAGACCGTCGCGCTGGCGGGCGTGCGCCCGGACGAGATCGAACGGCGGCTCGCCGAGGCGAGCGATGCCGGAGAGGAGCCCACGTGAGCACCATCGACACCGAGCGCTACCGGAAGCGGCTGAAGGAAGAGAGAGCGCGCCTCGAGCGCGCCGTCGGCTTCCTCGAGCGCGAGAACCCCGGCACGATCGCGGAGGAGCTCGGTGAGATCACGGACGGCGCAGTCGACAACCACCTCGGCGACACAGCCACGGCGACCTTCGACCGCGAGCTCGACGAAGGGCTCGAGGAAGGCGCGCACCAGACGCTCGACGAGATCGACGCGGCCCTGAAGCGGATCGACGACGGCACGTACGGCATCTGCGAGGTCTGCGGCAAGCCGATCGGGGCAGAGCGTCTCGAGGCGATCCCCTGGGTGCGCCTCTGCATCGACGACCAGCGCCGCGCGGGTTGAAGCTCACCCCGGTCTCCGTCGCCGAACGATCGCTCGCGGCAGGCGCCTGGCAGTGGGGCGGGCTGGGAGCCGTCGCCCTCGCCGCCGTGGTCGCCGACCAGGTCACGAAGCACGTCGTGACCCGGACGCTCGCGCTCGACGACTCAGTCCACGTGATCGGGCCGCTGTCGATCCACCACGTGCAGAACTCCGGCATCGCGTTCGGGCTCTTTGCGAGCGCAACGGCCGTGGTCACGATCGTCACCGCCGGTGCCGTCATCTGGATGCTCACATTCTTCGCGCGCTCGGGCTCGCGTCACCCGGTACTGCCGGCAGCACTCGGGCTACTGATCGGCGGGAGCGTCTCGAACCTCGTCGACCGCATCCGCCTGCACCACGTGACCGACTTCATCGACATCAAGTGGTGGCCGGCCTTCAACCTCGCAGACACGTTCATCGTGGTCGGCGTCGGCATCCTCCTCGTCGCCCTCGTCGCGACGGACCGCACGCCGCCTCCGCCGCGGCGCACGCTCGACGTCGCCGCGCGGTGAAGGTCCCTACCGAATCGGCGGGCCAGCGTCTCGACCGGTTCCTGGCCTCGCATCTCGGGTCGCGGGCGGCCGCGGAGCGTGCCGTCGAAGCCGGTGCGCTCGTCGACGGGATCGCGCGCCCGAAGAGCTACCGGCTGGAGGGCGGGGAGGACGTCGAGGTCCAGGCGACCGAGCCGGCCCCCGACGTCGCTCCGCCGCCGGAGCCGCGTTTCGCGTACGAGGACGAGCACGTGATCGTCGTCGACAAGTCTGCGGGGCTCGTCGTGCATCCGGGTGCCGGCAACCGCAGCGGCACGCTCGTCCACGCGCTCGCCGGCAAGCTCGCCGGCGGCGACCCTGAGCGGCCGGGGATCGTCCAGCGGCTCGATCGCGACACGTCCGGGCTGATGGTTGTCGCACGGAGCGAGGAGGCGTTCGAGCGGCTGCAGGAGCTCGTGCGCGAGCGCGCGCTCGAGCGCACGTACATGGCGCTCGTCGTCGGCCGTCCGCGGTCGCGAACGGGCCGGATCGAAGCCCCGATCGGCCGGGACCGCGGCGATCCGACGCGCATCTCGCTCGAGTCCGACTCGCCGCGCGAGGCGATCACGCATTTCGAGGTCGAGCGCCTCCTGGACGACTTCGCGCTACTCCGCGTACGGCTCGAGACCGGGCGGATGCACCAGATCCGCGTCCATCTGGCCGCGATCGACCTCCCCGTCGTCGGCGATCCGACCTACGGCGTGCCGGCCGCGGGACTGACGCGGCAGTTCCTGCACGCCTCCGAGCTCGCCTTTCCGCATCCGATCACGGGCGCTCGGATCGAGACCCGGTCGGAGCTGCCTCCGGACCTCGCGCAGTTCATCGCTTCGATCGCTTGAGCTCGTTGAGCTCATCGATCCCGTCGGCCAGACGGAGAATCAGACGCTCGCCGGCGCGTGCGTCGGCCTCGAGGAGCAGCACGGCGGACTCGTCGTCGCCGGGAAAGGTGACGGCAGCGGCTACCATTGCAGGGCTTTTCATCCCTCCGACCCGGCGGGATCCCACGGTGGACGGTGGTCGGCGATGTGCCGGCTTCCACCCTGGCGCCGCCGGCGAACCGCAATCAAACCGCAGAAAGGGGCTCCCATGCCCGTCGTTTCCATGAAGGAATTGCTGGAGGCCGGCGTCCACTTCGGCCACCAGACGCGCCGCTGGAACCCGAAGATGAAGCGCTTCATCTTCAACGAGCGCGGCGGCATCTACATCATCGACCTCACCCAGACGCAGGACCTGCTGGACGAGGCTCACAACTTCGCCAAGGCGATCGCCGAGCGCGGCGGTTCCGTGCTGTTCGTGGGCACGAAGAAGCAGGCGCAGGACTCGGTTCGCGACGAGGCGCGCCGTGTCGGCATGCCGTACGTCAACAACCGCTGGCTCGGTGGGCTGCTGACGAACTGGCGCACGATCTCCGACCGCATCCAGCGGCTGCACGAGCTGCGGTCGTTGAAGACCGAGTCGCAGCTCGACCTCCTGCCGGCCAAGGAGCGCATCTCGATGGAGGCCGAGCTCGAGAAGCTCGAGGCGAACCTCGGCGGTGTCGCAGACATGCGCCGCCAGCCCGAGGCGATCTTCATCGTCGACCTTCGCAAGGAGCAGCTCGCGGTGCGCGAGGCGCAGCGCCTCGGCCTGCCGGTGATCGCTCTCGTCGACACGAACTGCGACCCGGACGAAGCCGACTACGTGATTCCGGGCAACGACGACGCGATCCGCTCGTGCGCGCTCGTTGTGAAGGCGATCGCCGACGGGATCGAGGCCGGCAAGCAGCGCGTCACGGCCGCCGAGCTGAATGCACGGAGCTCGAAGAACGGCGGCACCGGCGACGAGGAGCCGCCTGCGGCCGAAGCTCCGGCCGACGACGTCGCCGACGATCCGCAGTACGAGAAGACGTCGCCCGGCGAGGTCGCCGAGGCACCAGCCGCGACCACGGAAGCGGGTGCCGAATGACGACCGAGATCACGGCTGCGATGGTCAAGCAACTCCGCGACGCAACGGGCGCGGGAATGATGGACACCAAGCGCGCGCTGCAGGAGGCGGAGGGCGACTTCGACGACGCGGTCAAGCTCCTGCGCGAACGCGGCATGGCGCAGGCCGCGAAGCGTGCGGATCGTTCGACCAGCGAGGGCAAGGTCGGGGTGATGGTGCGCGAGAACGTCGGCGCGATCGCCGCGATCGGCTGCGAGACTGAGCCCGTCTCGAACAACGCCGACTTCCTGTCGTATGCGGAGAAGGTGCTCACGAGGGTGTTCGAGGGCGGCGACGCCGCATCGCTCGAGGACGAGCGCGTCGATCTCGCCGCGAAGCTCGGCGAGAACATCCAGGTCGCCGGTGCGAAGCGGATGGAGGCGGCGGGCGACGAGACGCTCTCGTACTACGTGCACTCGCCGGCGAACAAGGTGGGCGCGCTCGTGCACACGAAGGGCGGCGACGCGGCCGCGGCGCGGAGCCTCGCGCTGCACCTGACCTTCGCACGGCCGACGTTCACCAACCGCGGCGAGGTGCCGCAGGAGCTCGTCGACGCCGAGCGCGAGATCCTCTCCAACTCGGAGGAGGTCCTCTCGAAGCCCGAGAACGTCCGCGAGAAGATCGTCGAGGGCCAGCTGAACAAGAAGTTCTACGCGGAGGCGGTCCTCATGGACCAGATCTGGTACCGCGCGGATGAGTTCACTGGAACGGTCGCGCGGTATCTCGAGGAGCGCGGCATCGAGCTGATCGACTACGCCTGGTACGCGGTCGGCTAGGTGGCGTTCGGCCGGGTCCTGCTGAAGCTCTCCGGCGAGTCCCTCATGGGCTCGCAGGAGTACGGATTGGATGCACGCACGCTGGATGAGCTCGCGAAGGAGCTGGTCCAGGTGCGGGCCGGCGGGCTCGAGATCGCCCTCGTGATCGGCGGCGGGAACATCTACCGGGGAATGTCGGCGCGGGAGCAGGGCATCGACCGCGCGACCGGCGACTACATGGGCATGCTCGCAACGGTGCTGAACGCGCTCGCGGTCCAGGAGTCGCTGGAGCGAAACGGCGCCGATACGCGCGTCCTCTCGGCGATCGACGTCCAGGAAGTGGCCGAGCCGTACATCAGGCGCCGGGCGGTACGCCACCTCGAGAAGGGGCGCGTCGTCATCTTCGCGGCCGGCACCGGCAACCCGTACTTCACGACGGACACGGCGGCGGCCCTGCGCGCGTTGGAGATCGGCGCCGAGGCGATCCTGATGGCGAAGAACGGGGTGGAGGGCGTCCTCGACGGGGATCCGCGCGAGAACCCCCACGCGAAGCTCATCCCGGAGCTGACCCACCTGCAGGCAATTGAGCGAGGATTGAAGGTGATGGACACCACGGCCTTGTCGCTCTGCATGGACAACCGGCTCCCGATTCACGTGTTCGAGCTGGCGACCGGCAACATCGGCCGCGTTGCCGACGGCGAGAACATCGGCACCATCATCTCAACCCCCGCCACTTCCACCCCCGCCATCTCGACGGAAGGAGCCGCACGGTGATCGAAGACTTCATCGGCGATGCGACGCAGCGCATGGACAAGTCGGTGGAGGCGACGCACGAGCATTTCAACTCTGTGCGCACCGGCCGCGCGACCCCCGCACTGCTCGACCGGATCACGATCGACTACTACGGCACGCCGACGCCGCTCAAGAATCTCGCCACGATCAACTCGCCCGAGCCGCGGATGCTGACGATCCAGCCGTTCGACCCCTCCTCGATCAAGCAGATCGAGAAGACGATCCAGGAATCCGATCTCGGCCTGACGCCGTCGAACGACGGCAAGCTGATCCGGCTGCCGATCCCGCAGCTCACGGAAGAGCGGCGCAAGGAGCTCGTGAAGCTCGTGCGCCAGATGGCGGAGGAGGGCCGCGTCGCGGTGCGCAACGTGCGGCGCGACGCGATCAAGCACCTCGAGGAACTCGTCAAGAACCGGGAGGTCGGCGATGACGACGAGCGCAGCGCGGAGACGCGCGTGCAAAAGCTCACGGACGAGCACGTCTCGCGCATCGACGATCTCCTGAAGCGCAAAGAGGCCGAGATCATGGAGGTCTAGGCGGTACCCAGGGCCTCCGTGAATCTCCTCTCTCGCATTCGCACGCTTTCACGGCTTCGACAAGTCGCCGAGCCGGCTCTGCCCGAGGTCGCCCAGTCCGTGGCGATCATCCTCGACGGCAACGGGCGCTGGGCCCGCAGGCGCGGACTGCCGGTCGCGGCGGGACACCGCGCGGGCGCACGCACCGTGCGCCGCATCGTCGAAGCCTCGATCGACATCGGCATTCACGACCTGGCGGTGTTCGCGTTCTCGACCGAGAACTGGTCGCGCTCGGAGGAAGAGGTCGACGCGCTGATGCAGATCTTCGCCGAGACGATCGAGCGCGAGTTGCCGGATCTCGCCGAGCAGGGCGTGCGTGTGCACTTCATCGGCCGCCGCGATCGTGCGCCGGAGGATCTGCGCCGCCGCATGGACGCGATGGAGGACCGCACCGAGCTGAATGCGCGACTCAACCTCTGGGTCGCCTTCGACTACGGCGGTCGCGCGGAGTTGGTCGAGGCCGCGCGCCGCATCGTCGAGAGCGGGGTCGACGCGCAGGAGATCGACGAGAACGTCTTTGCGGCGAACCTCTATGCACCCGAGCTGCCCGACCCCGACCTCCTGATCCGCACGAGCGGTGAGCTACGCATCTCGAACTTCCTGCTCTGGCAGCTCGCGTACACGGAGCTCGTCTTCGTCGACAAGCTCTGGCCGGACTTCGACGAGCGCGATTTGCGTGCTTCGCTGGCGGAGTACGCATCGCGGCGGCGAAGGTTCGGCGGCAGATGAGCAGCTTCTGGAACCGCATCGTCATCGCTCTGGTGCTGCTGCCGATCGTGCTCGGCGCGGTGTACGTCGGCGGCTGGTGGCTGTTCGCGCTGGTCGCCATCGCGACCCTGCTCTCGCTGCACGAGTACTGGTTGATGGCACGCGCGCTTGCGCCGCTCGCGCCCGCGGGATACATCGGCGCGATCCTGGCGCTGCTCGGCGCGCAGTTGTCCGGAATCGACTGGATGGTCGGCGGCGTGCTGACCACCTTCGCGCTCGCGTTCGTGCTGAAGGTCTTCTCCAGCGCACGCGCCGCCGCGACTGCAGCGATCAGCGCGACCGTGATGGGCGCGCTCTGGATCGGCGGCGGCCTCGCCTTCCTCGTCCTGCTGCGCGAGATCCCGCATGATGGCCGGCTGGCGCTGATCACCGTGCTGCTCGCGGTCTGGGCCGGCGACACGTTCGCGTACTTCGGCGGTCGCATGCTGGGTAGGCACAAGATGGCCCCAACGACGTCGCCCGGGAAGACGTGGGAGGGGTTCGTCTTCGGCACCGCGGCAACCGTCTTCGTCACGTTCATCGCGCTCTACAAGCAGAACTTCCTGACGGTTCCCCAATCGATCGTCCTCGGCGCGGTGGTCGCGATCGCCGCCCCGACCGGCGACCTCTTCGAGTCGCTCCTGAAGCGCGACGCGGGCGTGAAGGACAGCGGCAACCTGCTCGGCGGCCACGGCGGCATGCTCGATCGGCTGGATGCGTTCCTCTTCGCGGCACCGGCCGCGTACTTCACGATCCTCGCGTTCGTCGGCTGACGCGACCGCTCGCGGAGTCAGCCACCCTGCGGGCAGAGGAGCCCCGGCGGGTCGTGGTGCTTGTCGTAGCGCGGTACCCCGAACCGCCCGAGCGGCCACACGTTCAGGATCACGCGCGCGTAAATCGCGGCACGCGGCACCGGTCCGAACGCGCGGCTGTCGTGGGAGACGCTGCGGTTGTCGCCCAGCACGAAGTACTGCTTCTTCCCCAGGCGCACGAGCGGGAACGGGTCGGTCGGGATGTCGTCGATCTTGCGGCCGTTCACGTACACCCGATTTGCCCTGCCGACGACGGTGTCGCCCGGAACGGCGGCCACGCGCTTGTTGATCTGCAGGTTGGCGTCGTGCGAGGTCGGGACGATCTCTCCTCCGATCTGGCCGCGCCCGCGGAACATCACGATCTCGCCACGGTTCGGGTCACGGAAGCGATACGTGAATCCTTCGACGAGCACCTTTCCGTCGCATGGCGGGAGCGCCGGCGCCATGCTGTACGTGCCCGACTCGTCGTTGACCTGCCAGAGCGACATCAGGTTGAGGACCGTGAGCAGGACTCCGAGCGCGAGCACGACGAGGACGATCCGGACGAGGGTGCGCACGCGCCGACGCTACGCCTCGGGCGA
The DNA here is from genome assembly GCA_045806045.1 of Gaiellaceae bacterium. Taxonomy (GTDB): domain Bacteria; phylum Actinomycetota; class Thermoleophilia; order Gaiellales; family Gaiellaceae; genus PALSA-600. The sequence continues at coordinate 9,131 of JBJMKB010000093.1, forward strand.
TCCAGCCGCAAACGCTTTGGGACCGTCCCGGAACCTGGTTCCGGGTTTGAACCAGGTTCCAGAGTTTCGACCGTCGTTGCGCATTCCGAGAGAAACTCGCGAACCTGGTTCAAAGAACGAACCAGGTTCGGACCGATGTGTTGGTACACACTCGCGCATCCCACCCTCCCGGAACCTGGTTCCGGGTTTGAACCAGGTTCCAGAGTTTCGACCGTCGTTGCGCATTCCGAGAGAAACTCGCGAACCTGGTTCAACGAGCGAGCCAGGTTCGGACGATGTGTTCGCCCCACTCGCCAGTTGCGCGGGCCAGAGCTAGCGGGACAGGTCGCGACGCCGAAGCCACGCCGCCAAGGGCACGTATGCGAAGCGGACGTACAGGCCGAGCGCCAAGAAGATCACGCCGAGGAAGACGCCGTATCGAGGTCGCGACAGCACCGCGGTTAAGCTGCCGAAAGGCGGCGCCAGCGCAACGTAGAGGAGTCCCAATCGTCGCGTCCGTCGACGGAGGCCGGCACGGACCACCTGCAATCCGTCGTCCACCCACGGTTTATCGGTGCGACACGGTTGTGACTTGAGTGCGGCGGGCAGCGCAATTCGGCGATCCGGCACTCTCGACTCGCCCGGATACGCCAAGGGCAGGGTCGGTGGGCACACTGTTCCCATGACCCGCGTCGCGCTCATGGGCGCAACAGGCTCGATTGGCCGCCAGGCGCGCGAGGTGATCGCCGCGCGGCCGGAGCTCGAGCTCGTGGCGGCGACGAGCGGTTCGGTGCCGATCGACGGGCTCGCGCCGCTCACGCAGGTCGGGGGCGATCCGACCGCACTGCTCGAGGACGCGGAGCCCGATGTCGTGCTGAACGCAACGCTCGGCTTTGCGGGCCTGCCGGCGACGATGTGGGCGCTCGAGCACGGCGTGACGCTCGCGCTCGCCAACAAGGAGAGCCTCGTCGCCGCGGGCGAGCTTGCCCTTGCAGCGCGCGAGCGAGGCGGCGGCCTCCTCATCCCCGTCGACAGCGAGCACTCGGCGCTCTTCCAGTGCGTGCGGCTCGGCGAGCCGGAGAGCCTGGTCCTCACCGCGAGCGGAGGGCCGTTCCGCGGCCGGACGCGCGAGACGCTCGCCGACGTGACGCCGGACGAAGCGCTCGCACATCCGACGTGGTCGATGGGACCGAAGATCACGATTGATTCGGCCACGCTCGCGAACAAGGGCCTCGAGGTCATCGAAGCGCACTTTCTGTTCGCCGTGCCGTACGACCGCATCGACGTCGTCGTGCATCCGACGTCGATCGTGCACGGCGTCGCGCGCTTCTCGGACGGTGCGTCGATCGCTCATCTCGGCTACCCCGACATGCGCGTGCCGATCTCCTACGCGCTCACGTATCCGGAGCGCGCAGAGACGTCGGTTCCCGCCCTCGACTTGACCGCGGGGCCGCTCGAGTTCTTCGAGCCCGACGTGGAGACCTTCCGCATGCTCGCGCTGGCGCGCGAGGCGGGGGAGAAGGGCGGAACGTATCCGTGCGCCTACAACGCGGCGAACGAGGTTGCAGTTGCCGCATTCCTCGAAGGCCGGATCGGGTTCCTCGACATCGCCGCGCAGGTCGAGGACGTGCTCGGGCGCGTCGACGGCGCGCCGGCGCGGGACCTGTACGAGCTGCGCGAGGCCGATCAGCGCGCGCGCGCGGAGCTGGCATGGGCCTAGTCGCCGCCATCGTCGGCCTCGCCGTGCTCGTGATGATCCACGAGGCCGGCCACTTCTTCGCAGCCCGGGCCGTCGGGATGACGCCGCGGAAGTTCTACCTCGGGTTCGGGCCGCCGATCGTGCGGAAGAAGCGCGGCGGCGTCGAGTACGGGATCGGGTCGATCCCGCTCGGCGGTTACGTGAAGATTCCCGGAATGAACAGGCCGTCCCCGGGCGACCTGCAGAAGCTCCTGCCTCCGCTCGAGGCTCAACGCCACGCGACCGAGCTGGAGAACCTGGACGCCTCGATCGGGCGCGGAGACTACGCCGCGGCGCGCGAGCGGCTGATGCAGCTCCAGCCGGAGCTCGGCGAGACGCGCGCCTGGCAGGAGCTCGAAGGCTCGCTGGCATCCGACGCGTACTGGCGGCAGGCGACGTGGCGCCGGCTGGTCGCGATCTTCGCGGGGCCCGCTGTCAACCTCGTCTTCGCGATCCTCCTCTTCACGGCGCTGTTCGTCGTGTCGATGACCCGCGAGACGAATGTGATCGGGCAGGTCGTCAAGGGCACGCCGGCGGCGGCCGCACACCTGCACGCCGGCGATCGCGTGCTCGCCATTGCGGGCCGGCGCGTTCCGCCCAAGGAGATCCCCAAGACCATCCGCGCGACCGGGGGCCGCTCGTTCCAGCTGCTGATCTCGCGTCACGGGCGCAGGATCTCCGTACCGGTCCGCGCCGAGCAGCGAAACGGCGCCTACCGGATCGGGATCGCGATCGAGACGCGTGAGGGCCCGGGCGAGTCGGTCCCGGCCGCGTTCGTCGACGCGAACAAGCTGACGTGGGCAATCATGCGCGACAACGCGCGCGGGATCAGCCATCTCGTCGTCGGCAAGGACACGAACCAGGTCTCGAGCTCCGTGGGCATCGTGCGCGTGTCGGCCGCCGCTTGGCGCGAGGGCCTCCGCTCGTTTCTCTCCGTCCTGGGCCTGATCAGCCTCGCCCTCGGTCTGCTCAACCTGCTGCCGGTCCTCCCGCTCGACGGCGGCCATATCGTGATGGCCCTCGTCGAGAAAGTGCGCGGACGGACGTTTACGCAAGGGGTCTATATGCGCTATAGCGCCGTCGGCCTGACGTTGTTCGCGGTGCTCATGTACTTCGGGCTCCGCAACGACCTCTTCGGCGGCGGCGGCTAGCCCGGAAGGCGAGCCGGTACCCTGGCCTCGTGGCCAGCGAGCGCTCGGTAACGGTCGGCGGCGTCCGGATCGGGGGCGGGGCACCGCCCGTCGTCCAGTCGATGACGCTGACGAAGACGCACGACGTGGAGGCGACGACGGCGCAGATCGCCGCGCTCGCGAGCGCCGGCTGCGAGATCGTCCGCGTCGCGGTTCCGAAGAGCGAGGACGCGGACGCGCTACCGAAGATCGTGCGCTTCTCGCCGATCCCGGTGATCGCCGACATCCACTTCAACGCGAGCCTCGCCCTCCGTGCGATCGATGCCGGCGTCGCGGCGGTGCGCATCAACCCGGGCAACATCGGGGGCGCCGACAAGGTCGAGCAGGTCGTGCGCGCTGCGAAGGCCAAAGGCATCCCGATGCGCATCGGCGCGAACTCCGGCTCGCTGCCGAAGCACCTCGCGGAGCTCGCGCAGCAGGATCAGGCCGAAGCGCTCGTCGAGGCGGCCCTCGAGGAGGTGCGCCTGCTCGAGAGTCTCGATTACCGCGACTTCAAGATCTCCGTCAAGTCGAGCCACGTGCCCACGATGATCCGCGCCTACCGTCTCCTCGCCGAGAAGGTGCCATACCCGCTGCACCTGGGCGTCACCGAGGCGGGGACGCCGTATTCGGGGTCGATCAAGAGCGCCGTCGGGATGGGCGCGCTGCTCGTCGACGGCATCGGCGACACGATTCGCGTCTCGCTCACGGCCGACCCGGTGGAGGAAGTCAAGACCGCGTTCGAGATCCTGAAGGCGCTCGGTCTGCGCGAGCGCGGCCCGGTGATGATCGCGTGTCCGAGCTGCGGGCGCGACAACGTCGGCGTGCAGCAGCTGGCCGAGCGCGTCGAGGAACGGCTGCGGACGTATCCGGAGGCGTTCGAGGTCGCGGTGCTCGGCTGCGCGGTGAACGGGCCGGGCGAGGCGGGAGACGCCGACTTCGGCATCGCAGGCGGCCGCGACGTCGGCTTCGTCTATGCGCACGGTCGCGTGTTGAAGAAGGTCTCGAGCGACATCCTCGTCGACGAGCTCTTTCACGAGATCGACAGGTGGATCGCCGAGGGCATGTTCCGCCCGAAGCGCTTGAAGATGGCCAAGCCGGCGGCGCTGGCGATGGCCGAGGCCTCGGCAATCCCGCTCGAGTAGCCTGCCCGGACAACGATGATTGCCCGGGCCTCCAAGCTCTTCCTTCCGACCCTGCGCGACGACCCCGCCGATGCGGAGGCCGCCAACCACCGGCTGCTCGTCCGCGGCGGCTTCGTGCGCCAGGTGACCGGGGGTGTCTGGACGTTCCTGCCGCTCGGCTGGCGCGTGCACCGCAAGGTCGAGCAGATCATCCGCGAGGAGATGGACGCGATCGGCTCGCAGGAGATGCTGATGCCCGTCCTCACGCCATTCGAGCTCTGGAAGCAGACGGGACGCGACTACATCCAGGAGATGTTCCGCCTCAAGGACCGCAAAGGCGCCGACTACGTGCTGCCGCTGACGCACGAGGAGACGGTGACGTTCCACGCACGCGAGTTGCAGAGCTACCGGCAGCTGCCGCAGATGCTCTACCACATCGCGATCAAGGAACGCGACGAGCCGCGCCCGGGCAAGGGCCTGATCCGGTTGCGCGAGTTCATCATGAAGGACGCGTACTCGTTCGACCGCGATGACGAGGGTCTCGACAAGAGCTTCGAGCTGCAGCGCGAGGCCTACGAGCGCATCTTCGAGCGCGTCGGCTTGAAGGTGTACGGCGTGGAGGCGGAGTCGGGGATGATGGGCGGCAGCGAGTCACTGGACTTCCTGGCGCCGGCCGGCGCCGGCGAGAACACGCTCGTCACGTGCGAGAACGGGGACTTCGCGGCCGACCTGGAGGTCGCGCGTGGCGTTGCGCGCGCACCCGTGTTTCCGGAAGCGCTCGTCTCGACCGAAGAGGTCGAGACACCCGGCGTGAAGACCTGCGAGGCGCTCGCCGAGTTCCTCGTGATCGACGTCGCCGCGACGTCGAAGGCGATGCCCGTCACGACCGACGATGGCACCGTCGTGCTCGCGCTCGTGCGCGGCGACGATCGCATCGAGCCGGCGAAGCTCGATGCGGCGCTCGGCCGCCCCTCGCGCCCCGCCACCGATGACGAGATTCGCGCCGCCGTCGGCGCCTCGGGGGGCTCGCTCGGCCCCGTCGGCTTCAGCGGCGAGGTCGTGGCCGACGAGGCGCTGCGCCACGGCCAGTTCGTCGCCGGCGCGAACCGCGATGGCTGGCACCTGCGCGGCGTCGAGGCCGGTCGAGACTTTCAGCCGCGCTTCGCCGACTTGCGGCAGTCGCACGAGGGCGACACCTGCCCCGTCTGCGGCGGCCGGCTCCGGTTCGAGACCGCGATCGAGGTCGGCCACATCTTCAAGCTCGGCACCAGGTACTCCGAACCACTCGGCGCGCGGTTCGTCGACGAGGACGGCCAGGAGAAGCCCCTGATCATGGGCAGCTATGGCATCGGCCTCGCGCGGACGATGGCGTCGATCGTCGAGCAGCGCAACGACGAGCGCGGGATCGTCTGGCCCGCGTCGATCGCGCCCTATGACGTTCACGTCGTCGTGATCAAGGGAGCGGAGGAGGTGGGCGAGCAGGCGGCCGCTGCCCTGGACGCCGCGGGCCTGGACGTGCTCCTCGACGACCGCGACCTGCGGCCCGGTGAGAAGTTCGCCGACGCCGACCTGATCGGGATCCCGATCCGCATCACGGCGGGCAAGAAGAGCCTCGAGGACGGCGCCGTGGACGTCCGCGACCGAGCGACCGGAGACGAGAAACGTGTCAATGTTGCCGACCTGGGCAAGGAGGTCGGGTAATGGCAAAGCGGCGGCGGTACGCATCCGAGGGCTTCGGGCCCGCGGTCGAGCGCCTGATGAACGAGACCGGCGTCACCTATCGCGCCCTCGCGTCCAAGACCGGGTTGTCCGCCGGCTACCTGAATCACCTCGTGCACGGAAACCGTCCCGTCCCCTCGAATGACGTCGTCGAGACCCTCGCCGCGGCGCTGGACGTCGATCCGGAGTATTTCCGCGAGTACCGGCTTCGGGTGATCACCGAAAAGCTCGAAGCCATGCCGGATCTCGTCGATCGGCTCTATCGGCGTTTGAACGGCTAACCACCTCGTTCCGAATGCGTCTTATCTAGGCCGGTGGGGTCCCGGCAAGCGACCACTGGGGGGTTAGGGGCCTCACCGGTTTCACCGCTCTCAGGCGCGAAAGCATCGGGTCATGCGCAAGGAAGTCGAGGGCGACAACCGGTACCGGCGCAAGCTTGCGCGGATGGCGCGGCAGCTCGGCAAGCGGCCGAGCGAGCTGCAGGTGACGACCGGTGCGTCGAAGCAGCGTGAGCACGAGGAGCGCGACGAGCGTCACGAGGTGAAGTCGGCGCGGCGCCGGCAGGGGAAGCTTCCCTCCGTGCTCTGGCGCCTTGGACGGCACTGAATACCGAACGTGCGGACGTCTAGTCTCCGTGTGATGACGGAGATGGAGGAGCTCGGCCGAGGCGGGCGGTTGCGGGGCGGTGCTGCAGGCGAGCTGGTGACGGCCGCCTACGCCGCCGAGAGCGCCCACGGGCCGCGGCTCGCCCGCGGCATGTCACTCGCGGATCTGGCCCATGCGGTCGCCCTCGTCGAGGGCGGTGATCTGGCCGGCGACGACGCACGGGCACTCGTGCGAGGGCTGCTCGAGCTGCACGCGATTCCGGGCGACGAGTTCCCGTGGGACCCGTCGCTCGGCGACGCCTTCAACGCGCGCGAGGCCGAGCTCGAGCGGCGAGTGGGTAGGGAGGCGGCGGGATGGCTGAGCGCGGGGCGTCCACGCCGCGAGGCCTTTCGCGTCGGGCTCCGTCTGACTGCGCGAACAGCTGCGCGGGAGCTGCACGACGCGCTCACCGACCAAGTCGCCGCGCTCGCGCGACACGCCGGCGCGACCCGAGCCGCGCTCGCGGCCGACTACACCTACCTGCAGCCGGCCCAGCCCACCACTGTCGGGCACCTGCTCCTCGCGTACGCATATCCGGCGCTGCGGGACGCCGAGCGCGCGCGCTCGTCGTACACGGCTCTCGGGGCGAGCGTCGCCGGCGCCGGTGGCAGCGCAGGCTCGCGCTGGGCACTCGATCGAACGCGTCTCGCCGATCTGCTCGGCTGCGACGGCCTGATCGAGCATGCCAAGGACGCGGCGTGGCAGACGGATGTCTACGTGGAGCTTCTCGCGACGCTCGCGATCGCGGCCACGCACCAGAGCCAGCTCGGTCAGGACTTCGAGATCTACGCGAGCCAGGAGTTCGGGCTCGTCGAGCTCGGCGATGCGCACAGCCGCGCGAGCGCGCTGATGCCGCAGAAGAAGAACCCGTACGCGCTGGCGGCGATCCGGACACAGGCCGGACAGGCTGCCGGCGACCTGGCAGCTGCACTCGCGACCCTGCACACGGGGTCGGCTCGTACGGATCACTTCCACCTTCTGAACGGCACCGTCCCTCGGGCGCTCGACGATGCGGTCGCGGTCGCCCGCCTCACCGCGTCCGTGCTGAACGGCATCGAGTTGCGGACGGCGCGTTTCGAGCAGATCGCGCGCGAGAGCTTTGTCACGGCCGCCGACGTCGCCGATGTCCTCGCGCTCGAGGGCGGCCTCGACTACCGCAGCGCGCACAAGGTCGTCGGACGGGCGGTGCGCGACCTCCTCGAGGCGGGAGAGCCGCCGTCGGCGCTGACGCCCGCGCGCCTCTCTGCGGCTGCCGAGGCCGTGCTCGGGACGCCCGTCGAGCTCGGCGAGGGAACGCTGCGTGCCGCGCTCGACCCCGCTGCGTGCGCTGAGGCCCGCCTGCAGATCGGCTCCTCGTCGCAAGCGGCGATGGACTCGATGCTCGCGGGGCTCGACTCGACCCTGGCGGCGAACGAGTCGTGGAGCGAGGCTGCACGGGAGCGCGAGGCGTCCGCCGAGGCGGCGCTGCTGGCGCGCGCCCGCGAGCTCGTCTGAGCGCCTCCAGCGCGGGCACGAGTAGCGTGTGGCTCCGATGGAGTTGGGCGTCTACACCTTCGCGGAGCTGAGCGGGCAGGACGGCGCTGCTCGGATGCGCGAGCTGCTCGAGGAGGCGGAGCTCGCAGAGCAGGTCGGGCTCGACGTGTTCGGCGTGGGGGAGCACCATCGGCCCGACTTCATCGTCTCGGCGCCTGCTGTCGTACTGGCGGCGATCGCCGCGCGCACGGAGCGGATCCGGCTGACGAGCGCCGTGACCGTGCTCGGCTCCGACGATCCGATCCGTGTCTTCCAGGAGTTCGCCGAGGTCGACCTGATCTCGAACGGTCGCGCCGAGATCATGGCGGGGCGGGGATCCTTCATCGAGTCGTTCCCCCTCTTCGGCTACGACCTCAAGGACTACGACCGCTTGTTCGAGGAGAAGCTCGACCGCCTGATCGAGATCCGGCGCACGCTGCTGATCGATGGGCACGCGGTTTATCCGCACCCCGTGCAGGACCCGCTCCCGGTGTGGCTCGCGGTCGGCGGCACTCCCGCGTCCGCGGTCCGCGCAGGGCAGCTCGGCCTGCCCATGGCGCTCGCGATCATCGGCGGCCAGCCGGAGCGGTTCACGCCGTTCGTCGACCTCTTCCGCCGGTCGGCCGAGGAGTCGGGCCACCCGGGACTGCCGCTCGGCATCAACTCGCACACCTATGTCGCCGAGACGGCCGAGCGCGCGGCCGACGAGTTCTTTCCCGGCTACGCGGAGATGATGACCCGCATCGGGCGCGAGCGTGGCTGGCCGCCAATGGAGCGCCAAAGCTTTGACGCGCTGCGCACGCTCCGTGGCGCGCTCGTCGTCGGCAATCCGGAGCAGGTGATCGAGAAGATCCTCTACCAGCACGACCTGTTCCGGCACGACCGATTCCTGGCGCAGATGAGCGTGGGGACGATGCCGCACGCGCAGGTGATGCGCTCGATCGAGCTCTTCGGCACCGAGGTGGCGCCTGTCGTGCGCAAGGAGCTCGCTGGTCGCGCGCAGAACACCGCTGCGTGATCGGCACGCTGAACGAGGGAGCGCTCCACGCACAGCTCAAGGAGTGGTACCGCGAGCCCGGCGACCTGCTCGAGGAGAAGGTCGACGGATACGTGGTCGATCTCGTGCGCGGCGAGCTGCTCGTGGAGTTCCAGACCGGCGGCTTCACGCCGCTGCGGCGCAAGCTCGCGGCACTCGTCGACGCACATCGCGTCCGGCTCGTCGCCCCGGTCGCCGTGACGCGTCGCATCGTCCGCCTCTCGGATGCGGGCGAGGTGCTGTCCTCGCGTCGCTCGCCCCGGCACGGCTGCCTCCACGACGTGTTCGACCGGCTCGTGAGCATCCCGGCGCTCCTCGCTCATCCGAACTTCGAGCTCGAGGTTCTGCTCACTCACCAGGACGAGCTGCGGATCTTCCGCGCGGGCCGGGCGTACCGGCGTCGGGGCTGGGTGGTGGCCGGCCGCTCCCTGGTCGAGGTCGAGGGCGCCGTCTTGATCCGGGACGCGGCGGACGCGGCCGCCCTCTTGCCGGAGCTCGCCGACACCTTCGACACGGCCGAGCTCGCTGCCGGAAGTCGCATCGACCGGCGCCTCGCCCAGCGCATGGCGTACTGCCTGCGCGCCCTCGGCGTGATCGAGCCGGTCGGCAAGCGGGGCAGCGCAGTGCTCTACGCTCGCACCTAGATGCGCATCACGACTCCCGACGGACTGGCGCTGAACGTGCGCGACGAGGGTGATGGCGCGCCCGTCGTCCTCCTGCACGGCTTCCCCGACTCGTCGCATGTCTGGCGCAAGCAGATTCCCGCGCTCGTCGGCGCCGGCTTTCGCGCGATAGCGCCCGACCTCCGCGGCTACGGCGAGTCCGACAAGCCCCAGGAGGTCGACGCGTATCGCATGACAACGAGCGCGGCGGACGTCGTCGCGATCCTCGACGCGCTGGGGATCGAGCGCGCGCACGTCGTGGGGCACGACTGGGGCGCCGGCCTCGCATGGGTCGTCGCCGGCTTGCATCCCGACCGCGTCGAGAAGCTCGTCGCGATGTCCGTCGGTCATCCGGACGCGCAGGAGCCGACGGTCGAGCAGCGCGAGAAGTCGTGGTACATGCTCTGGTTCCAGTTCGAGGGGCTCGCCGAGGAGGTGATCCCGCGCGACGACTGGAAGCTCCTCCGCGAGTGGACGCGCGGCGACGGCGACGTCGAGCGCTACATCGCCGACCTTTCGCGGCCGGGCGCGATGACCGCGGCGCTCAACTGGTATCGCGCGAACGTGCTGCCGCAGCGCGAGCTGGTGCCGAAGCGCGCCTTTCCGCAGGTTGCCGCCCCGACGATGGGTCTGTGGTCGAGCGGCGACCATTACCTGCTCGAAGCGCCGATCAAGGCATCGGGCCAACATGTCGCCGGCGGGTGGCGGTACGAACGCATCGACGGCGCGAGCCACTGGCTGCAGCTCGATCAGCCGGAGCGCGTCAACGAGCTGCTGCTCGAGTTCCTCGCCTCGCCGGGAGAGCCCGCCGCAGCGGGCTCTCCCGAACCTCGTTGACGCTCAGCCGACGAGGTGAACGGTGTAGCGCGTGACCGGGCCGCCGACGACCGTCACTGTTCCGCGTGCTCCGGCGTAACGGCCGGTGCCGCCGGTGATCTTCGCCGTGAACCGCTGCCCGCCGACGAACCCCTTGGCGATCAGCGATCCGCCCACGATCCAGACTTGTGCATCGCACTTCGCTGCGACCACGCAACGGATGCGATCGTGGCCGACCCTCTTGCCCTGGTCGAACACCGTGCCGCCGAACGTGCGGATGTCGCCCGGGCTCTCGCCCTTTGCGCCGTTATCGACGTACCGCTGAAACGTCTGCTTCTCGGTGAGGTGCAGCGTCGTCGTCGCGGCCGTTGCGGTACCGGTCAGCACGAGAGCGAGCACGAAGAGCGTCAGATGCTTCATGAGTTCCTCCTTGGGACGAGTTGACGCCTCCGACCGTAGGAGCGTCGAGCGCTCGGGCGCGCTGCCCGACTCACTGGGCTCGAGCTGGTGTGGACAGGCATTCGCAGACGGAAAGGTTGCGATCGCCTTCGAGGGACACTGGCTTCGCCCCGTGCTCGATACGGTCGCGGCTCCGCTCGAATACTCGATCCACCCGCTCCTCACTGGGAAGCGTCGCGGCAACCTCGCCTTCACTACCTCCTACTCGATCGCGGCTGCATCGCAGCACAAGCAAGCCGCCTGGGAGCTTCTGTCCTATCTAACCGGCCGCGACGGAATGCAACGCTGGATCGCGGGCGATGTCGCCCTGCCGTCCCGTGACGACGTCACCCCCGCAGCCGGCAGTCAAATATTCCTCGACGAGGCACCGTTCTCGACGGCTTGGGTCTTCCCGGCCGGGTTCGGAAACGTGCCCACGTTCGCGAACGATGAGCTTGCGTCCGTGTTCGCCGGAGGCGAGACGATCGACGGCATGTTGGCTGCCGTCCAGTCCGCCGCCGACGCAGCCCTCGGTGGTTAAGCCATGAACACTGCTGAGGGAGATCGTCTTC